>CAZOHT010000093.1:0-1530 GCA_964579825.1 uncultured Anaerolineaceae bacterium | reverse complement strand
TGACCTCGCTACCCTGACGACACCCATCGGAGGATGTCCCCGGCGATGAGCGAGTCCGAGTCGAGCCGGCCGATCGGCGCCGACCACCCCATGACCCCGGGTGATGACCGTGCCCCAGGTGCGACCGACCCGGCGTCCGCCGCGGCCCCACCGAGTCGCCGCTCGGCCCTCCTCCGGACCGGCTTCATCGTGGCCGTCCTGTTCGTCGTCTTCGGGATCATCCTGCCGCGCTACGTGGACTACCAGGAAGTCCTCGAGGCGTTCCAGGACCTGACCCCGCCCCAGATCGTCTTGATGACCGTGCTGGGCCTGATCAGCTGGTTCGTCAGCGGGCTCCTGTTCGTCGCGCTCATCCCGGGCCTGTCGGCACTGCGTGGGATGACCGCGTACCTGATCCTGTCCGGGATCGGCTCCAGCGTCCCCTTCGGTCCGTGGAACATGGGGGTCGTGTGGGTGGTCGTGCGCGGTTGGGGGGTCGCGAACCACCCGGCCACGTCGGGGATCGCCCTGTATGGCGTCGTCAACCAGTTGGGGCGGCTCGCGCTGCCGCTCATCGCCATGGTGTTGCTGGCGGCGACCGGTGAGCTCGCCGGCAACGGCGGCACCGCGACCACCATCGCCCTCATCAGCATCGTCGTCCTGATCGTGGCGGTCGCCCTGATCGTCGCCATCGTTCGCTCGGACCGCATCGCGGACTGGCTGGGCCGCACGGGCCAGCGGATCGGGTCGTGGGTGATGGCCCGACTCGGCCGTGCGGGCTCGCCGGACGTGTCCGGAGCGATCCATCGCTTCCGGGATCAGCTCGGTGCGGTCATCCGTCGGCGCGGCGCCCTGGCCATGCTGGTCTCGGTCCTCGGTCAGATCGTCGGGTGCCTCATGCTCATCGTCGCGCTCCGCGTCTGCGGTGTTCCCGAGCGCGTGCTCACCCCGGCCGCCGTCTTCGCGGTCTTCGCCCTGGTGAGCGTCATCACGATCATCCCACTCTCGCCTGGCGGGGCCGGCGTACCGGAACTGCTGTTCATCGCGGGCCTGTCGTCCATCGCCGGCGCCAGCTACGAATCCGCCATCACGGCCGGCGTCTTCCTGTACCGCCTGTACTCCTGGTTCCTGCCGATCCCCCTGGCCTGGATCCTCCTCAAGGTCACTCGACGTGGCCGGTCCATCCTGCCGACCACCGCCGAACTCAGGGCCGACGCCCGCGGCGAGCCCGGATGACGCGGCAGGTCCCGGGCGCCTGCGCTGCCGATCCGGAGGGTCGATGGTATGGTCGGCGGGCATGGATACCGCGCGACCGAGTCACGATGCAGGCACGAAACCGCACCCTCCGGCATCCCGTCGCCCGAGGTCCGTGGCTGGCGCTGTAGCCCTCGTCCTGGTGACGATCGTCCTCCTGGGTTGCGGTGGTCCCCTCTCCTCGGCATTCCCATCGCTGCCGGCGATCCCATCGCTTCCGGCGATCCCGTCGCTGCCGGTCCCGTCGCTGCCGACGATCCCGACCCTGCCGCCGCGCCCATCGCCCGAGCCGACGGC
>CAZOHT010000092.1:0-1580 GCA_964579825.1 uncultured Anaerolineaceae bacterium | reverse complement strand
GGGTGGTCGCGGCGAGCCGGAACCAGTGCTCGCTGGCGAACTCCACCTGCCCGAATTGGTGGCGGATCATCAGCTGCTCGACGGCGGGCAAGGGGATCGTGTCGGCGATCGACTCGACGTAGAAGCGGTAGCCCTCGTCGGTGGGGACGCGGCCTGCGGAGGTGTGCGGGTGGGTCAGGAGTCCGGCAGCCTCGAGTTCGGCGAGGATGCTCCGCACGGTCGCGCTGGACACACCGAGGTGATAGCGCTCGACGAGCGCCAGGCTGCCGACCGGCGTGGCGGTGGTGACGTATTCCTCGATGACGGCCCGAAGGATCGCCTGGGAGCGGAGGTCCAGAGGGCCGCCGGAGTCGCGGGTGCGACGAGCCAACGGTGCTCTCCTGCATGGGTTAGCACTCTACGGGTGAGAGTGCCAACGGTGTGCGGGCATCGTAGCAGTCAGCGCGACCGAGTGTCAACGCAGGACCATCGGTTCAGGCTGGTCGGACGACGGGCAACCCGACATTGCGGGCGGCCTCGGCCAGGCGGTCGTCGTAGGTCACGAACGAGCCGAGACCCGGGATCGACAGCGCCGTGGCCAGGTGGATCGCATCCAGCGTCCGCAGCGAGGTCGGGCCGATCGTTCCCGCTCGCTGGTCGATCTCCGAGTCGAGCTCGAAGACTTCGAGACGCTCGATCACCGCGGACAGCTGGGCCGGATCGCCATCACGTCGACTCGCGGCTCGCCGGGTTTCGACCACACCGACCCGGCTCGTCGCGACTCGCTCGCTCTCGTGGTACCAGCGAAGCATGCTTGGGGAGTCGGGCTCATCCAGGACGAGCTTCACGATCGCCGAGGCATCGAGGTAGGCGATCGATGTCACCGGTCGTCCTCGTCACGCATCTCTTGCAGGATCTCGGACAACGGACGCCCTGGCATCTTCGGAGGCGGCGGCAGGTCCTTGTGGGAGTACTTGGCCGGCGTGATCCGGCCCTCGGCGATCAGCCGGTCGATGGCGGACATCGGGTCCTCGGCCCGCGGCCGGAGTTCCGCGACCGGGACGCCGTGCTCGGTGACATCCAGCGTCTCGCCGTCCTTCACGCGGTCCAGGTAGACGCTCAGGTTCTGCCGCAACTCTCGAACGCCGACGCGCGCTCGTGGCCGCCCGGTCTCGCTCATGTAGCACATGGTAGCACAACGCCCGCCCTTCGGCGGACCGACCTCAGCCCACCAGGCGGGAGAACAACTCGTTCGAGAGCAGGCGGCCCCGCGTGGTGAGGACGATCCGGTCGTCCTCCGTCACGTCCACCAACTCGGCCGTGAGGGCCCAGCCGAACGAATCCTCCAGGGGCGGCTCGTGGGCCGCGGAGACCGGCACACCGTGGTCCGTCCGCAATCCCAGGATGACCCGCTCCGCGGTCTGGGTCGCGTCGTCAAGCTCCTCGGAACCGCCCGGCGGCAGGGCTGGCGCCGAGCCATCCGCCGGCGTCAGCGCGCCAAGGTACCCATCCAGTCGTGCCGCATTCCAGCGCCGCGTCACCCCGTCGAACGCGTGCGCGCCGGGCCCGACCGCCTCGTACGGCCGTCGCTCCCAGTACGC
>CAZOHT010000091.1:0-1595 GCA_964579825.1 uncultured Anaerolineaceae bacterium | reverse complement strand
CGGACCTGCCGCTCGGCACCTTCGACGTCGTCACCAGCAGCAACGCCTTCGCCCACTTCTCGGACATCGCCGGGGCGGTCGAAGGTGTAGCACAAGTGCTACGGTTCGGCGGCGAGTTCTGGGTCGAGGTCCACGACCTGGACGCGACGCTGCGCACAGGGCAGTTCGATACGGTATACACAGAACATAAGTGCGAGTGGTCATCCCAGTCGCTCGTCGCGTGCATCGAGCCCTACGGGTTCACCCTTGCGGACCTCGTGCGGCTGCCCCTGCACGGCGGATTGCTTCGGGCGCGGTTCGTTCGGTCTGCATCTGGCCCGCGAGTCCCGCCGTCCTACCGTCCCGACTTCACGGGATTGCAGCGAGCCTACGATGAGCGAGCCGCCCCGGACCTGCCCGCCGGATCGTGGGCCTATGGCGCGGCGGCTCGCGCCACCGTGTACCTGAACCAAGTGCGTCCGCCAGTCGAGGCGATCGTGGACGGCTCGCCTCTCCGGGCCGGCCGGTTCGTCCCCGGTACTGGAACCCCGATCGTCAGTCCGGCAGAGTTCGACGCTGTCTCTCCTCCGGGCTGTCTCGTCACGGCATGGAGCCACATCGACGACATCAAAGCGCAGCACCCGAACTATGCGGGAAGGTGGGCTGCGACGTGGTAAACTGTTACCCATGGCACTCACCAACTACCAAAAGAAACTCCGTTACCTCGCCCGCAAGCGAGGCGAGGTCGTCGAACCTATCCCGCATCGGTCGGGCTATCACCAGTCACCGGAGCACATCGCTAAACGCATCCGCTCGGGGCCTGAGCATCACGCGTGGAAGGGCGACGACGTCCTCCCGCGATCCGCTCGAGCTAGGGCGTCCCGTCTCTATCGAGACATCGGGCCGTGTTCCAAGTGCGGGTCACTGGAGTCTGAACGACACCACATCAACCGCGACCCAGCCGACAACCGCCCAGAGAACATCGCCATTCTCTGTCACGCCTGCCACATGTTCGAGCACCGAGGACCGGAGTTCCTCAAGAAGAACCGCTAGGGTAGTCCTCTGGCTGACCGAGACCGACGAGGGTCGGACGGTCATCGCGGCCTGTGCCCGACCGGGCGACCTAGCCTTCTACGGACCGCGCCCGACGATGCTCGGATACCTGCTGGATGATATCGAGCCGGACCTGGTGGTCGTCTGTGGGTGGCGGCGACTCATCAAGCCGTGGGCCTTGTCAAAGGCCACCTTCGTCGGCTTCCACAGCGCCAAGCTGCCTGAGTACCCCGGACGCGCCCCGGTGCCGTGGACGCTCTTCCGGGGCGACGCCGAGGCCACGACGACCCTGTTCTACCTCGACGAGGGCGTGGACACGGGCGACATCATCGACTCGGTCTCCGTGCCGGTCGGATACACCGTCGCCCAGACCTACGAGCGGCTGGCGCAGGCGGACATCGCCCTCTTGCGCAAGCACCTCGACGGCATCCTCGCCGGGACCGCCCCGCGAACGCCGCAGGATCCGGCCAGGCGCGGACCACTGACGACCAAGGACGGCTGGGACGCGCTCGCCGAGAAGGAACGGCTCGGTGCCGGGCATGGCTAGGGTGCTGGTCGCCGCC
>CAZOHT010000090.1:0-1599 GCA_964579825.1 uncultured Anaerolineaceae bacterium | reverse complement strand
TCCATCCGCTCCCGGTGCGGCGCAGGCTCGACCGCGTCGCGCTCCGCCACGGTGATCTCGGCGGTGGTCGCAGCCGATGCCCGAGCGAGCGCGGTGCCAAGCCCAGCCCTGCGGTGATCCGGTGCCACGCCGAGGGCCAGCAGGGCGCCGTCGTCGGTCACGATCGCCGCGCCCACGACGACCGATCCGGCGACGGCCGCTGACACGCGGGCTCCCGCGGCGAGGGCGGTCGCGACCAGGCCGTGCGCCTCGCCCGGGTCGAACGGCGCGAGCACGCGGTCCGACAGCGTGAGCCGGGACCATGTGGCCGCGTCGACCGAGGCGATGAGGGTCGGTGCAGAGCCTGTCGGGCCGGTCCACGACGTCGAGGCGGCCGCGCCCGACGTTCCGGCTGCTCTCAGGTCCGCCAGCGGATCCCACCAACCGCGGTCTCGGGCCTCGCGCAGGAGTCTCGGAACCAGCACGCGACGGACCGTGTCGACCAGCTCGCGCGACATCGCCTCCGCCATCGTCTGGTTGCCGTCGACCGCCAGGCCGGCATTCGTGGCGTCGAGGAACGTCTCCGGGAGTGGCGCCTGGCGATACCGTGCGGCCTCGGCACCCCAGCGCTCGCGCCACGCCACGGGCGTGTGGTCCGGGACGTCACGATGGGCCCCGGCCAGCCAGACGAGGCTCCACATCCGAGGCACGACCCGGTAGGCGTCGTAGCCACCGCCGCCGGTCGCGAGCCAGCGGCCGCCCGCGTAGCGATGGGCGACGCCGTCCACGACCTGCGCCGCCGCGCTCATGGCCGTCGTCGTCATGCGCAGATGGGCGAGCGGATCCCAGGCATGCGAGTCGGCGCCGTGCTGGGACACGATCAGGTCCGGCCCGAACGCGGCGGCCAGTTCGGGGAGCAGCGTCCGGACGGCGTGCAGCCACGGATCTGCGCCCGTGTATGGCTCGAGCGGCACGTTCACCGCGGTCCCGGCGGCGGTCCCCTCCCCGATCTCGCTGGCGTCGCCGGTGCCCGGGAACAGGTACCGACCGGTCTCGTGGATCGAGATCGTCAGGACGCCGGGATCGTCCCAGTGGATGGCCTGGACCCCGTCGCCGTGGTGGACGTCGAGATCCACGTACAGCACGCGTAGGCCGTCGCGCCGGGCTCGGGCGATGGCGAGCGCCGGATCGTCGTAGAGGCAGAACCCGGATGCGCGGTCCGGCATCGCGTGGTGCAGGCCGCCGCCGGGGTGGAAGGCATGCTCCTCGTCGCCGCGGACGATCGCCTCGACCGCGCGAAGGGACCCACCGGCCACCATCGCCCCGGCCTCGTGCATGCCGGCGAAGGGTGGGTCGTCGCCCGTGCCGATGCCGGCCGCGCCCGGCCCGTACGGATCGACCGAGAAGCGGCGGACGGTCTCGATGTACGCCGGGGTGTGGCACCAACGCAGCTCGTCATCGGGCGCTGGTTCGGGCGCCAGGCCGGGCAAGGCGCCCACCGAGGCAAGCAGGTCCATCGACGGTCCGAAGCGGCGTGGCGTCAGCGGATGATCCGGCCCGAAGTCGTAGTCGGTCGAACGCGGGCCATAGACGAGGAGCATGAGCGCCACGATAGGCGCT
>CAZOHT010000089.1:0-1762 GCA_964579825.1 uncultured Anaerolineaceae bacterium | reverse complement strand
TTCCCGACGCCGGGCGACTACTCGTTCCGCCTGCTGGTCAACGGCTCGGAACGCAAGCGACTGCCGTTGCTGCTCCTGCGTCCGCCGGTCGGTGGCGACGGCGAGGGCGTCATGACGGGGACCCGCCCATCGGATGACTGACGCCCGCGCGGAACGCTCGCCGGGGCGATCGGCCCGCCACCAGCTTCCGACCATCGACGAAGCCGGGCTCGTGGCCGCCCGGGATGCCGACAAGCTCCTCGCCGTGGCCCGGGAGCTGGGGATCACGCGCTGGGCGGCGTACTTCGACGACATGCCGGACCGCCTGCGGGATGACGAGCCGACGGCCCTCCGCGCGGCGGCCACGCGCTGCCGCGCCGCCTACGGCGTGAAGGACTCGGTCCGCGACGCGCTGCCGGCGAGCGTCACGGAGCCGTTCCTCGATTCGATCGATCGGCTCCGGCGCGAATTGGACCGCGAGCTCAACCGATCCAGGGGATGAGTCGCCGCGTCCGCTCGCGGTAGGCGGGGTAGCCGGGGAATCTGGTCTCCAGCCACGCTTCCTCGCGCCGGGACTTGAGCTGGAAGAAGCCCCACAGGACGAACGCGAGGCCGAGCGCGGGGAGCGACGCGGTCAGGAAGCCCCAGCCGAACGCTCCGAGGATGAGGCCGCCGTAGATCGGGTGGCGGACGTGGGCATAGATCCCGGACTCCACCAGCTCGGCATCGTCGCGCGGGTAGGGGAGCGGCGTCAGCGCATCGCTGAGGTCGTTGGCCCCGCGGATCGACAGCACCAGCCCACCGATGACGAGTGCCACGCCGACGATCGAGGTCGCGATCCGGAAGGGGTCGCCCCAGGCGGGACCGAGGACACCCGCCGCGACGGTCGCGACGAGGAGGACGACCTGGATCGCCACCCATCCCTCACCGCGCGACCCGAGGCTCGGCAGCCGGCTCATGTGGCCATCGTAGTCTCCAGCCCGAGCTCGACCGTCTCGAACGCCTCGAGGAGGAAGGGTGACGGCACGGTCGGGTCGTACGACAGCGTCAGCGAGCGCCGGGCCCGCGTCCATGCGACGTACGCCAGGCGGCGTTCCTCCTCGTACGCGCGCCGCGGATCGTCCGCCTGCGTCACCGCCCGCGCGCTGGGGAACCGTCCGGCCACCATCCCGATGACGACGACGTGGTCGAACTCGAGGCCCTTCGTCGCGTGCGCCGTGGCGAGGGTCAGGGCGGCGTCATCGCGGCGAAGCCGGGCGAGGCGTTCACGGGCGAGCATGACCGCCGCACGGAGGGCCTCGATGGTCGGCAGGCCGACCGCCCACCCCAGGAGCGCCGATACGAGGGCGTCGTCGGCGGGGTCGGTGAGGGTCGCCCGCACGCGTCCGAGCGCGAGCAGCGGCGAGGGCCCGTCGGCGCGGTCGGCCTCGGCCGCGAGGTCCAGCAGGCGGTCGACGCCGTCGGAGCCCAGGGGCAGCTCCAGGCGGGGGGCGCGGAACGGCAGCTCCAGCTGGATCGCCACGGCGACCGCGGGGAGGAGCTCGCGGTTGGTCCGCGCCAGGATCGCTCGCGTCGATTCGTCCGCCGGCCAGGTGGCGATGACCCGGGCGAGGGCGTCGGCGTCGTCCGCCGGGTCGGGCGCCAGCACCAGCCGCCCCGGCGCGGTCGGTGCTGCCCGGATCCGCTTCGCGAACCGCTCCTCGTTGCGCTCGACCAGTCGGACGGCCCGCTCGACCACGGGCGCGGGGCAGCGGTAGTTGACCTCGAGATCGACCCGGCGCAG
>CAZOHT010000088.1:0-2054 GCA_964579825.1 uncultured Anaerolineaceae bacterium | reverse complement strand
CCGCGCCGACGATGCGACCCTGCCCGAAGCCCTCGCGGCGGCCCGAGACGCGTTCGGGGCCGCCCTCGACGACGACCTGAACGTGTCAGCCGGCCTGGCCGCCGTCTTCGACCTTGTGCGTGAACTCAATCGACGCATCGAGGGCCGAACGATGTCGACGGCCGACGCGGCCACGGCGCTGGGAGCGTTGCGCGACCTGGATCGGGTCCTCGGCATCCTCTCGGACGAGGAGGCCGTCCTGCCGACGGACGCGCAGACGCTCTTCGATGCCCGCGCCGAGGCGCGAGCGACACGCGACTGGGCCGCCGCGGACCGGCTCCGCGACGAGCTGATGGCTCTCGGCATCCTGGTCGAGGACACACGTGACGGCCAACGCTGGCGTCGGACGGCCGAGGTGGACCGTGGCTGATCGCCCCCCACGCGACCGGGATCGCGACCGTTCCAGGCACGGACCGAGCCACGGGCCGGGTCATCGTCCGCCCGGACGTCCGCCCGGCGGCCGGCCTCCCGAAGGGCCGTGGTCCGGACCGGACGGCCCGCGCCGACCCCCGGACGCGCCCGGTCCCGACCGTGGCCATGGCGGCCGACCACCACAGCATCGATCCGGACCCGGTCGGCCACGGCCCTCCGGTCCCGGTGGCTCGCGCGGTGCGCCGGGCGACCGACCGTACTCGGCACCGGGGCGCGCCTGGGACGCACCGCCCGGCCGCCCCGACGCCCGCCCGACCTACCGCGACGCTCGCCCCCCGTACCGCGACGACCGCCCGCCCGCTGGCGATCCGTCCCGGCCGCCCCGGCCCGGTCCCCGCCCACCGGATGCTCCGTGGGACTCGCGCCCGCCCCGTGACGCGCGATCTCCAGATGGACCCAGGGGCGGGTACGACCCGCGCGGCGGGTTCGATCCACGAGGCGGACGCGAGTCCCGACCGCCGTACCGATCCGGCCCGGATCGACGCCCGGCGCCTGACCGTGGCCCCCGACCGCCCTTCCGACCCGCCCCGAACGTCCCATATGGCGGCTCGCCCCGTCCGGGTCGACCGGGCCTGCCGCCGCCCGACGCGCTCGGGCCCGATGAGGAACTCGTCGCCGGCCGACGACCGGTGGAGGAAGCCTTCGTCGCGCGGCGCCCGGCCCGCCGACTGCTGGTCGTGCCACAGCGCCGTCAGGCCCTCGAGCGGATCGTCCTGCACGCCACGAGCCTGCGGATCCCGATCGTCGAGGTGGAAGGTGGGTCGCTGACCGCGCTTGCCGGGTTCGACGGTCACCAGGGCGTCGCCCTCGTCGTGGAGCCGCGCCGGTTCGCGACGATCGACGATGTGCTCGCCCGCGCCGCCGAACGCGGCGAACCGCCGCTGATCCTCGTGCTCGACTCGCTCGAGGATCCCCACAACGTAGGCTCCCTGTTGCGCAGTGCCGAAGGGGCCGGCGTGCACGGCGTCCTGTTCCCGGTCCGGCGCCAGGCGCCGCTCACGCCGTCCGCGATCAAGGCCTCGGCCGGCGCCGTGGAGCACCTGCTCATGGTCCCGGTCGATGACCTGGCGTCGGCCCTGGTCGACCTCCATGGCCATGGCGTCTGGGTCGCCGGCGCCGATGGCGACGCCCCGCTGACCGCTCGCCAGACCGACCTGCGCGGCCCCATCGCCCTCGTCGTCGGCAGCGAGGGTCAGGGCCTCGGGCCGGCCGTCCGCAAGCGGTGCGACCTGTTCGTCCGCATCCCGCTGCGCGGTGCGATCGGATCGCTCAATGCCGCTGTCGCCGGTTCCGTGCTCCTGTTCGAGGTCGCCGCCCAGCGCGATCCGGATGGCGCGGCCTCGCGCCCGGCCGCGCGCAACATCCAGACCGGATCGCCGGCCCCCGCGGTCGAACCACCGCCCGAGCCCGAGGCTGGGACCGATACCGCGCCGGGACCCGCCGCAGCCGACGGGTCGACGGGACCGCCCAAGGCCACCAGGCGGGCCAGGGCGACATCTGGCACGACCGAGACCGAACCGACGACGCCCGCCAAGGCGACGAGGAGGACGAAGCCCTCGGTCACGCCGAAGCCGGTCGAGCCC
>CAZOHT010000087.1:0-2193 GCA_964579825.1 uncultured Anaerolineaceae bacterium | reverse complement strand
GGATGCGCGCGTCGGCCGGGACGAGGTCGCCGGCTTCGATGTTGACGATGTCGCCGGGCACCAGCTGGTCCATCGGGATCTCGGCCAGGTCGCCGTCGCGCCGCACCTTGGCCTTGACGACCATCATCGATGCCAGTGCCGACGCGCTCGCCTCCGCCTTGCCCTCCTGGTTCATCGCCATCCAGGCGTTGAACACCGTGAGCAGGAGGAGGAACACGCCGGTGTAGAACTGACCGGGCAGGAACAGGCAGATGGTGCCCGCGACGAGCAGGACGAGCTGCATCGGGTCCGCGTACTGGCGCGTGAACAGTTGCAGCCTGGAGGCCTTCTTCGCCTCGGCGAACGTGTTGGCGCCGTACGTCGCGCGGCGCGCGTCCGCCTCGGCCGTCGTGAGGCCGACCGCGGGATCCACCTTGAGCCTGGCGGCCGCTTCCTCCGGCGTCAGGGCGAACCACGCCACATCGGACGCGGGTGGAGCGGATCCGCTGGCGGGACCGGTCGGGGCACTCATGCTCGGCATTCCTTCCTGGGGTCCGATCTCGAATAGGTCTCGGCTGCTTGGGCGGATCCCGCACAGGTCCCGCGGACCGAGCGATCCGCTCGTCGTCAGGGCTCGGATCGAGCGTCCGTTCCATCGGGTTCGACGCTCCGTTCGTCGAACGCCACCGAGGGCCTCACGACGCCGTCCAAGCCGATCTCCATTGTAGACGGCCGTCGAGCGTGGGGCGGACCCTCGAGAGGGCCGACGCGGAGGAGGCGCGGCGGCGACACTGAGCGGCATGCAGCGAATCCGCGATGAGCTCCGTCGCGCGCGTCTCCCGGCCCTCGCCCTGGTCACGGCCTTCCTGCTGGGCGCGATCCTCATCGTGCTGACCGACTTCGAGCACCTGCGCCTGATCGGCACGGATCCGCTCGGGGCGATCGGCGGCGCCTTCAGTGGCGTGCTCGAGGGCTACCCGGCGATGTTCTTCGGGGCGATCGGCGACCCAGGTCGGATCCTGGCCGCGATCCAGAGCGGGAACGCCGAGGACATCGCGGCGGCCATCCGACCGTTCTCCGAGACCCTGATCAGCGCGACGCCGTTCATCTTCGCCGGCCTGGGCCTCGCGGTGTCGTTCCACGCCGGTCTCTTCAACCTCGGTGTGGACGGGCAGTTCCTCATCGGCGGCCTGGGCGCCGTGATCGCGGCATCGCTCGTGGCCGGGATCCTGCCCCCGCTGCTCGCCCTCGCGGTCGGCGTGGCGGGCGGGATCGCGGCCGGCGGCGGGTATGCCTTCATCGCGGGGTTCCTCAAGGCCCAGACCGGCGCGCACGAGGTGATCACGACCCTGATGCTCAACGGGATCGCCCCGAACCTCGCGTACCTGATCGTCGGGATGATCGGGCTCTCGGGGCTGCCGCCGTCGTTCACCGGCGTGCCGCCGATCTTCGACCTGCCGACGATCCGGGTCGACTACGGGTTCGTCGTCGCCGTCGCGATGGCGGTCGTCGTGGCGTTCGTCCTGTTCCGCACGACCCTCGGCTTCGAGCTTCGGGTGACCGGCTTCAGCCGCGGGGCGGCCCGTGTGGCAGGCGTCCGGACCGGACGCACGATGGTCGTCGCGATGACGCTGTCGGGTGCCCTGATCGGCATGGGCAGCGCGTTCTTCGGCCTGGGGCCGGCGCTGGGTCTGGGCGGCGCGCCGACGTATGACTTCGGCTATATCGCGATCGCCCTGGCCTTGCTCGCCGGCCGTCGACCACTCGGCGTCGTCGTCGCGGCGGTCCTGTACGGCGCCCTGACGACCGGCGCGAAGAGCATGGTCATCGTGACCGGCATCCCGCTCGCGCTGCTGGTCGTGATCGTCGCCATCGCCATCGTGCTCGTGGCGGCTCCCGGATTGACGCGATCGATCTGGCGGCCCTGGTGGCGGAGGCCGGCCGGGACGGATCCGACCACCCCGGTCGATCCGACGTACGGCCTGTGACGCAAGATGGCCAGGCGGGACCGGCTCGCAGCGCAACGGAGAGTGGAGCCGACACTCGGACTTGAACCGAGGACCTGCTGTTTACGAAACAGCTGCTCTACCGCTGAGCTATGTCGGCCCAGGTTTCACGCTCAGTTACAGCTGATAACTGGCGATTTCACCGATTCCGGTTGACGCACAACGCTCGAATAGCTGATGATTGTGCGACCAGCCATGGCGACACAAC
>CAZOHT010000086.1:0-2226 GCA_964579825.1 uncultured Anaerolineaceae bacterium | reverse complement strand
CCATCCACAAGATGGCCATCGGCGGGTTCCGCCACATCCCCATCCTCCAGGACGGCCGTCCGACCGGCGTGGTCTCCGCGCGCGACGTCTTCCACCACCTCGCCGAGGGCTTCGACTGAGCCCTCCACGCGTCGCCGTCCTGGCCGATGACCTCATCTGGGCGACCCGACTCGCCGACGGCGTGACGGCATCGGGGGCGACGGCGTCCCCGGCGCGCACGGCAGCCGGTCTCGAGGCGCTCCTGCCGGACGTCGATCTCGTCATCGTCGACCTCACCGCGCGCGCCTATGACGGTGTGGCCGCCATCGAAGCCGCCCACGCGGCCGGCCGGCCGGTGCTCGCCGTCGGCCAGCACGACGACCAGGAGTTGCGCACCCGTGCGCGCTCGGCCGGCGCCGACCGGGTCTACGCCTATCGCAAGCTGTTCGAGGACGGCCCGGCCACCCTCGCCGCCTGGATCGCCAAGGAGACGCCGACGTGACTACCGATCCCCGCCCGGTCATCGCGGCCGGTCGATACGCGGAGCGCCTGGAGCGGGCACTCGCCGCGACTCGAGCCCACGGCCTCGACGCCCTCCTCGTGGGCGTCGGCCCGGACCTTCGCTACCTGACGGGGTACGAGGCGATGCCCCTCGAGCGCCTGACCATGCTGGTCCTCTCGTCCCGCGGGGCGGCGATCATCGTCCCGCGGCTCGAGCGCGCCGCCGCCGAGGCCGGACTGCTGGGCGACGTCGAGATCGTCACGTTCGACGAGGGCGCCGATCCGTACGCGCTCGTGGTTGCTCGCGCGGACGACGGCCACGCCGGCGTCGCGACGATCGGCGTCTCCGACACCCTGTGGGCCAGCCACCTGCTGGCGATCCAGGCGACATTGGCGGGCGATCCCCGCTTCACCTCGACGGACCTCCGCGTCGCCTCCACCGTGCTGCGCGAGCTGCGCATGGTCAAGGACCCCGATGAGATCGAGCTCCTGCGACTCGCCGCGCACGCGGCCGACCGCGTCGTCGCGCAGATCGCTGCGGGACCGCTGGTCGGTCGGACCGAGGCGGACGTCGCCGCCGAGGTCCGCGCGCGACTGCTGGCGGAAGGCCACGAAGGGGCCTCCTTCGCGATCGTCGGATCGGGGCCGAACTCCGCGTCGCCCCATCACGAGGCGTCCGATCGGGTCATCGTGGCCGGCGAACCGATCGTCCTCGACATCGGGGGCACGCTGTCGGGCTACGGCTCGGACATCACGCGCACGTTGTGGGTGACCGGGGGCGACGCGACCAAGGGTCCGGACGACGAGTTCCGGCACCTGTTCTCCGTCCTCTTCGCCGCCCAGGCCGCGGCCACCCAGGCGGTCGCGCCGGGCGTGTCGTGCGAGGCGGTCGATGCCGCCGCGCGTCGGATCATCGATGCGGAAGGCTACGGCGAAGCCTTCTTCCACCGGACCGGGCACGGCATCGGGCTCGAGGCACACGAGGATCCCTACGTCATCGCCGGCAACACCGAAGCCCTCCGGCCCGGCATGGCCTTCAGCGTCGAGCCCGGGATCTACCTCGTCGGCCGATACGGCGCTCGCATCGAGGACATCGTCGTCTGCGGCCCGGATGGCCCGCTCACGCTGAACGAGGCACCCCGCGAACTGGCGGTCGTCGACGGCTGATGGCACGGGCCGGTATCATCGGCCGAACCCACGCCGGAGTGCGTGACGCCATCTTCCGAGACCAGATGACCACCGACCACCGGCGGCGCCCACCCGCCGACCCACCAGCCCGGCCGCTCGCGGCCGGAGGCCACGACGCATGAGCCGACGCCATCACGGTCGTCCGCGCCGCCACGACCGCCCGCCGTCGGGCGGTCCGGCCGCGAGCGGACCGACCGAGGCTCGCGCGGTCGACGTCGATGGCCTGGCGCCATCGCCTGGCGCGCCCGCGTCGCCCGCTCCGACACCCCCTGGGACGGTGTCGGGCGCGAACACTCGACCGGATGACGCCGCTGCGATCCCGAGCGGGTCGGGCGGCGATCCCGGGCCGGCCGCGAGAGCGACGACCGGGGCACCGGGGTCCGAACCGCCGGCGAGCCAGGCAAACCGGCCGACGACCGAGGCCACCGCGCCCGGGGCCGTCGCGATCGACCGCCCCGCGGTCGACTCGCCGGCCGGGCCGTCCCAGCCGCCCCGGGACTGGGCCCGCGACGGCCGACCCGGTGGGAGCCAGCCGCCCGGACCCCCGAACCGGCCACC
>CAZOHT010000085.1:0-2521 GCA_964579825.1 uncultured Anaerolineaceae bacterium | reverse complement strand
GGCGCGACCCGGCCGAGATCGAGCGGACGACCGGCCTTGGCACGGTCATCATCCGGGACTCGCGGGCCGAGGCCGAGCGCGTCCAGCGCGAGATCTTCGCGCTGCACGGCAACGCTGACCTCTGGACGGACCAGCCGGTCGGTACGCCGGAAGACGTGGCCGAGCGGATCGCCCCGTTCGTCGGGATCGGCTATCGGCACCTGATCGCGGGGTTCCCGGGGCCCCACGACGAGGAATCGATGACGCGCTTCGCGACCGAGGTCAGGCCGTTCCTCGAGCGCGAGTGATCCAGCAGTCCGGGGATGCCCGGGCTCCTGGCGGCCCGGAGACCGGGGCTACGGTTCCAGTCGCTGCCAGGTCTGGGCCGGCGTCTGGACCTCGGTCTGCTCGCCGCTGGCGACATCCACCGCCCATGCCTTCGCATATGGGCCGACCGGCACATCCCGGACGGCCACCGGGTGCTCGAAGACGACCAGTGACTGGCCATCAGGAGCCCAGGTAAGATCGACGGACCTCTGGTCGTACACCTCCGGGCCGACGAGGCGGTAGCCGGATCCGTCCGGATCCGCGATCCCCACTCGAAGCGCGGCGTCCTTCCTCAGCACGAAGGCGAGTCCGCGGCTGTCCGGCGACCACGTGGGGTAGGAGGCGCGAGGCCCGAACTCCACGTCGAGGTCGAGTCGAGCGAAACCGGTCATCCTTCCGTCCGCATCGAGCTCGACGATGTTGATCTGTCTGGTCTCATCAGGGCCGACGCTCACCACGCTGAGGTGCTTCCCATCGGGTGACCACTGAAGGCCGTCGACGTACTCGGTGTCCTCGATCGGCAGCCGACGCTGATCGGTCACCGCGCCGTCCTCATCGATGTCCGCGATGTTGATCTGGAGGTTGTCACCCGGGCCCAGGCTCCGGAACGCGAGGCGCTTTCCATCCGGTGACCAGATGAGGTCCTGGACGCCACTGGCGATCGGCAAGCTTCGGATATCCGCCCCATCCGCATCGGCGATCCAGCTCTCGTCGGCACCGTCATACCCATGCAGCGCGATGTGCCCGCCACCCGGCCGCCAGGAGGCCTCGAACACATTCCCGCCGATGTCGAGCCTGGTGGATCCCAGACCGTGGCTGTCGACCACCTCGGTCTGGAGATGCTCCCCGCTCAGATCATCCCTCGTGACGAGTAGGGCGGCACCGTCAGGCGACCAGTCGATGCTCTGGATGCCCCCCTTCAGGTTCGCAAGCTCGATGAGGCCTGTCCCGTCGTGGTTGACCGACATGATCCTGCGCCAGTCCTCTTGTGCGACACGGACGAAGGCTATCCGGTCTCCCTGATCGGAGAAGACCGGGTCGGAGTCCTTTTCGGGGCCTGCGACAAGGGCTCGTGGCGCATCGCCGAGCTTGTCGGCGATGAACAGGTCGCCGTCCGCTGCCCACACGAGGGCACCGTTGCGGAACGGCGTCGGTGTCTGGCGCTGTTGGGATCCGACGTAGAGAACGGCGGCGACCAGCGCCAGGATCAGCAGCGCGAGCGGCACCATCGAGATGACCGGCAGCTGTGTGCGCGTCCGGACGGTCGTCCGTTGCATCGGGATCCACCTTTCAGGGATGGTCCACCCAGGTCGCTGGCCGACGCGACGGGTCGCCGAAAGCGCGCGTTCGAGGCCGTCACGCGGACCGCTATCGGGTCCCTCGTGCAGCCAGTCGGCGAGCACGCGATCAGTCGACTCGTTCATCGTCCGGGCTCCTGGATGGTTGCCGGCGCGGCGTGGCTGCGGCCAAGGGCCGCCCGCATGGCGCGCGCGCCGTAATGGAGGCGAGAGGCGACCGTCCCCGGCGGGATGCGCAGGATCTGCGCCACCTCCGAAGCCGGAAGGCCGACATAGTGGGTCAGGACGAGCACGGCTCGGTGCTCGACAGAGAGCTCAAGGAACGCTCGCTCCAGCTCGTCGCGATCGACGAGCAGGGCGAGGTCGTCGCGCGGCTCCTCCCGGTCGATCGGGAGGGCCGGCAACTCGATCGGTCGCCGACGTGAACGTCGGACCTGGTCGTTGCAGGCGTTGACGAGGAGGCGATTGAGCCAGGCGTCGAAGGCAGCGGGGCTGCGCAGGCCACGGAGCTCGCGCCAGGCCTTGACGAGGGCGTCCTGCACGGCATCCTCCGCGGCATACCCGTCGCGGAGGATCCGCCTCGCGATGGCGTACAGGCGGTGGTATGCGGCGGTCGCGAGGGCATCGAAGGCCTCGTGGTCGCCCCGCTGTGCGCGCTCGACGAGCTCGGACGTCAACGCCGACTCCTCGAATGTGGTGCGGTCATCTGCCGCACTCACAGACTAGGACGCCGGCCAGCGGCGGATCCTTCAGATCGAAGCGGGCGCCCCAGTGAAGGTGGATCGGCCGGGCAGCGTCGGCTAGGCCTGCGCCATGGAGGGAGGCGCCGGATCGATCGGCGTCTGGATCGTCGAGGCGTCGACGGACTTGCTCTTGGCCCGGTGGCGGGCGGCCTTGGCCCGGTTGCCGCACGTGGT
>CAZOHT010000084.1:0-2684 GCA_964579825.1 uncultured Anaerolineaceae bacterium | reverse complement strand
GCTGCTGCCGTCCGTCACGCCCAGCGTGCGAGCGGCCAGACGGGCGCCCTCGCCGGCATGATCGCCGACGCCGACCCGTTCTCGGAAGTCGCACAGCAACTCCTGGCCGCCAGGGGCTCGCTCGATTCGTTGCTCGTTCGTCTCGTCGAGCTCGAGCTCGGCAACTGCCTGCCAAGTCCGGAAGCCCGGGACGTCGTCGATGGCCTGCTGCGGACCGCCCTCGGACGGTCGTCACCCGGTCGGAACACACCACGAACGCGGCGGCGCCGTCCGACAGCGGCGACGCCCGCTCCGCAACACGAGGAAGGGACAACCTGATGACCCGTCGATCCCGGACCGCACGCTTCGCGGGGCGGCCAGTCCCGGTTCGTCGCCGGACTGCTGGAGGTGCCGACCATTCGTCCTCCCGGAGCCTTTCAAGCCGGCCGCTCCGGCTCGCCGCGTTCCTCGTGATCGCGCTGGCCATCGGGGGCATCGCGATCGGCCTCGTCGTGAGCCGGCTCCAGGGACCGGGCGCCACCGACACGGCGGCGATCCAGGTCCACGCGAGCATGGGCGGGTTCGATCCGCCTGCTCTGACGGTAAAGGCGGGACAAACGCTCAAGATCGAGTTGAGCAGCATGGATACCTCGATGCACAGCGACGGCGGCGGCTGGCACGAGTTCGCGATCGACGCCCTCGGCATCGACTGGAAAGTCGGACCGCTGAGCAGCGAGGTGTTCGAGTTCACGGCCCCCGCGACGGCCGGTACGTACGACTTCTACTGCGATATCTGCTGCGGCGGCAAGGAGAACCCGTCGATGCAGGGCAAGCTGACGGTGACTGCCTGATGAGGGCGGCGACCCGATCGTCTGCCATCGTCCGGCCGCGCCTGCTCCTCCTGATCGTCGGCGTCGTCGTCGCGGCGGCGGCCACGGCCATCGTCATTTCCCGCCCCGCGACCATGGCGGATCACCAGGGACTCGCAGCCCTCAGCGTTCCGGCGATCATCACGGCTGGCTTCCTCGACGGCTTCAACCCCTGCGCCTTCGGGGTCCTGATCCTGTTCGCGACGTTCGCGCTCGGGCTCGCGGCGCAGCAATCGCTCTCCGCCGACGGCTCGGGAGGGCAGCCCGACACGGGCGCGGCGAGCCGGACGGTACTCGGTCTCGGGGCGATCTTCGTGATGGGGGTCCTCGTCACGTACTTCCTCCTCGGGCTCGGCCTCATGACCGCGGTGGCCAGCCTCACCAACTTCGGCGGCAACCACCTGCCGAGCCGGATCGCCGCGCTCATCGCGATCGGCCTCGGCCTGTGGATGGTGCGGGACGTGCTCCTGCCCGACGCCTCTTGGAAGCTCGAGGCCCCGCATGCCCTGCACGGCCGGATGCGGTCGTGGGCGCGCACGAGCTCGCCAATCGCCCTGTTCGGCGGCGGGGTGCTCATCGGGCTCTGCACGGTGCCCTGTAGCGGGGCGGTCTACCTGGGCGTCGTCGCGCTCCTTGGTGCGAGCGGCACCGTGGCCGCCGGGCTCGGCGGGCTCGCGCTCTACAACCTCGCCTACATCACGCCGCTCGTCGTGCTCCTCGTCCTTGCCAGCCGGCCGGGCCTCATCCGTGTCGTGAATCGCTGGCACCTCGAGCACGCGGGCGGGACGAAGGTCGTGCTGGCGATCGTCGTGCTTGCGCTCGGATTCGCAATCCTGCTGACGGTGTGAGCCGGTCGGGCACGTGTTCTCAGCCTGGCGTTAGCGGGGCCTCATCGGGGGCTCAGGTCCAACCGCTGAACTGAGCTCATGCCGGACTTCCTCCTCACCCTGCTCCTCGTGGCGGCGATCCTGCTCGTTGCCGACCTGCTCCTCGCGGGCGGAGCGATGACGATGACCGGGATGTCGGCGATGGCCGGCGCCGTTGCGCACCCGCTTGCGGCGGGGGCGCTCATCGTGCTGGTCGTCGCACTCTTTGTGATCCTCGGCGGGCAGGGCTAGCCATGCTCGAGCAACCCGTCCGGGCGCGGCTCGACCGCAACGGCTACCAGGTCGTCGAAGTCACCGTTCATGCCGGGTATCACCCTGACGCGATCGTGGCCCGCTCCGGGCTGCCCCTCCGACTCGTGTTCCGGCGTGACGACGACGACATCTGCTCTGAGCGGGTCGTCTTCTCTGGACCGAGGCTGGACCGACATCTCGCCGCGACGGGTACGACCACGATCGATCTCCCGGCACAGCCGCCCGGTGACATCCGCTTCACCTGCGGGATGGGCCGCTACCGGGGCCGCATCGGGTTCGTGCAGGAGCGCGCGCCGTCGATCGTCACCCGATTACGTGACGAGGCCCCTCGCCTCGAGACTGCGCTTGGGACCGCGCTCGTCCTGTGGATCTGTTCGCTCCCGCTGATCGCTCTGATCGCCCTCCTTGCCTTCGACGCCACGGCCGCTATCGCCGCGGCAGGCGCGGCCCTGGTCGCCTGGATGGCCGGCTGCCTTTGGGCGTTCGGTCGCTCGGCAGAGTCGACGTAAGGAGATCTACGTGCCGTTCGTCATCGACATCGATCCCGTGGCATCCACCCTCTTCGGTCTCCCCGTGCGCTGGTACGGGCTCGTCCTCGTTCTGGCTGTCGGAGTCGCCATCTGGCTCGCGCAGCGAGAGGCGTATCGGCGCGGCATCGGCCGCGGGATCGTCTCGGATGCGGCGATCTGGGTGGCGG
>CAZOHT010000083.1:0-3177 GCA_964579825.1 uncultured Anaerolineaceae bacterium | reverse complement strand
ATGGCTCCGGCGGTAAGATTCGAACTTACGACCAAGCGATTAACAGTCGCCCGCTCTACCACTGAGCTACGCCGGAACGGGACGTGGGGCCGCAGCCTCGAACGTCGGGCGCCGGGGTCCGGCACCGCGCGAAGGATAGCACGAGGTCGGAGGAGCAGGCCGTCGGTCGGCGGGGCGAGGCGCCTGCGATACTCCCGGCATGAGCCTCACCACGGTCCGCGAGCTGGCGGCACGCCTGGGCGATCCGGCGCTTCGGATCGTCGATGCCCGTTGGTATCTGGGGCGACCCGGCGAGGGTCGCGTGGCCTACGACGCCGGACATCTGCCGGGTGCCGTCCACGTCGACATGGACACCGACCTCGTCGCGCCGTCGGGGCCCGGTCGGCATCCCCTACCCGAGCCGGCCGTGCTCGCCGCGCGCCTTGGGGCGCTCGGCCTGGGCTCGGGCAACGATGTCGCGATCTACGACGACGTCGGCGGGTGGGTCGCCGCTCGGCTCTGGTGGATGCTCGACGATCTCGGGCATCGCGCGGTCTCCGTCCTCGATGGCGGGTTCCCGGCCTGGGTGGACGCCGGCCTCCCGACGACCATGGCGGTCCCTTCGTGGCCGACGGCCACGTTGACGCTCGCGGATCATTGGTCCAAGGTCATCGACCGGGACCAGTTGCGGTCGCGACTCGGCGAGGTCGTCCTCCTGGACGCACGTGGAGCGCCGCGATATCGAGGGGAGGTCGAACCGATCGACCCGATCGCCGGGCACATCCCGACCGCCATCAACGCCCCGACCGACGGCAACCTCGGACCAGGCGGGTCGTTCCTCCCCGTGGAAGCGCTGCGGATCCGGTACGAACGCCTCGGCGCCGCAGGTTCGGTGGAGGTGGTCGCCTCGTGCGGCAGCGGTGTCTCGGCCTGCCATGACGTGCTGGCGATGCGGCTCGCGGGCCTGCCGGCCCCGCTCCTCTACCCCGGTTCGTGGAGCGACTGGAGCACGGCTGGGTACCCGGTGGCGACGGGCTCGGAGCCAGGGGACGTGCCGGGGCGCTAGGAGGCCGGTCCGGGGCTGCCGCGAGGCGCTGCCGACGGGCGAGCAGGCGAAGCGCTCGGCGGTGGGCTGTCCCTAGGTCGATCGGTCCTCGGGCATCTTCGGCGGTTCGAGCATGAGCACCCAGGCCGCCTGGACACCGAGGAACAGCAGGATCGCCAGGATGATCCCCTCGACCTGCAGCGGGGTCAGGTTCCAGCCCAGGTTCCGGACGAAGTCCGGGAAGAGCGCGACGGCCGTGATGACGGCGTAGATCGGGATGACCACCCACTCGACGATGCGGACGATCCGCGGGCAGTCATGCGCGTCGCGCAGGGTCCGGACGTAGTAGATGGCGCCGACCAGCCCGATGAGCCCGGCCAGCGTGAACGTGGTTCGCCACAGGAATGGCGACTCGGGCGCGATCATCGACAGGATCGCCATCATCCCGGGCAGCAGGAAGTGGAACGAGATCGCGTACGCCATCCGCCGATGGGTGAGATCGCTCCACAAGGCTGGCCGCGACTGCACGACGACCCACCACAAGCCCAGCAACGTGAAGCTGATCGTGCTGACCGTCGCGTAGAACGCGTTCAGGTCCATCCCCGGATGCTACCGCGCGTCGCCAAGCGCGAGTAAGTCGCCGATGAGCGCCTCGTAGCATCGTGCCGCGCCATGGGAACCCGAGAGCGTCGGACGGATATCGGGGCAGCTCGCGCTCGGGAACTGACGGCAACCGTCCTGAGGGATCTGCGAGCCGGCCGCATGGATCGCGGACTAAGCGGTGCATCCGTGGCCCATGCGGTCGGCCTCTCCCCAGCCCAGTACAGCCGGATCGAACGTGGACTCAGCGGGTCCGTGTCCATCCAACAGGCGGCGGTGATCGCGGCGGTGATCGGTTGTGACCTCTCGGTGCGTGTCTACCCGAGCGGACAGCCGATCCGAGACGCCGCCCATGCCGCCCTCCTTCGCCGATTTCGCCAACGATTGCATCCGTCGTTGCGGCTTCGAACGGAAGTCCCGTTCCCAGACCCCAGCGATCGTCGTGCATGGGATGCCGTGATCGTGGCACCGAGCTGGCGTTCGGGCGTCGAGGCCGAGACGCGACCTCGAGACCTGCAGGCCCTCGAGCGCCGACTCGCCCTGAAGCTCCGAGACGGCGACGTCACGAGCCTGGTCCTCCTTCTGCTGGACTCGAGATACAACCGCGACTTCGTTCGTGCCAACGAGGAGGCGCTACGGGAGCGGTTCAACCTGCCAGGGCCACGGCTTCTCGAGCTACTGCGCGCGGGTGTCGACCCTGGAGCGAGCTCGGTCGTCCTCCTGTAGCGCGTCGCGCATCGACGCCGCTTGCACCAAACGCAACCACTGTCGCTGCGGCCCGTGATGAGGCCCCAAACCTGTGCACGGATTGCGTGAGTCACACGACATGACGGTACGGATGCCCGATCGCTGGTCTAAGTGCGCGGTTCTTGCATCTCGCGCATGAGTCCAGCGCCTATTCCTTCGTCGAGCGACAGTGCTTGCTCCGCACACAAGTCCGAGCGGTCGGATTGCGTGGCATGCAAGGATCGGGCTGGGCGGGCGTCAGTCCCGCAGGCCCCGCACACCCGCGTTCCCCCGCAGGTACGACCGAGCCCGGCCGTCGGGCCGGGCTCGGTCGCTTGGGCAGCGAGGACATCGGACCGAGCCACTCCACGGGGAGTGGCCACGGACCCGGCAGTGGCCTACTCCAGGTAGTCCTTCAGCTTGCGGCTGCGAGACGGGTGGCGAAGCTTGCGCAGGGCCTTGGCCTCGATCTGGCGGATGCGCTCGCGGGTGACGTTGAACTCCTTGCCCACTTCCTCGAGGGTCCGGGCTCGCCCGTCCTCCAGGCCGAACCGGAGCTGCAGCACGCGCCGCTCGCGCCCGGTCAGGGAGTCCAGCACCGCTTCCACCTGCTCCTTGAGGAGCTGGTGCGAGGCCGCCTCCGCCGGAGCGAGCGCCCCTCGGTCCTCGATGAAGTCCCCGAGGTGGGAGTCCTCCTCCTCACCGATCGGGGTCTCGAGCGAGACCGGTTCCTGCGAGACCTTGATGATCTCGCGGACCTTCTCGGGCGTGACCTGGACCTCCTGGCCCTTGGACATCGCCTCGGCGATCTCCTCGACCGTCGGCTC
>CAZOHT010000082.1:0-3520 GCA_964579825.1 uncultured Anaerolineaceae bacterium | reverse complement strand
CGAACGCGTGCGCGCCGGGCCCGACCGCCTCGTACGGCCGTCGCTCCCAGTACGCCAGGTTATGGCGGCTCTCGTGGCCCGGCACCGCCCAGTTGCTGATCTCATAGCCGTGCCAGTCGTCCGCCGCCAGGCGGTGGACGGCGTGGTGGTATTGCGCGGCCGCCCGGTCTTCGTCCTGCAGGTTCCGGGCGGCTTCGCGCCAGCGCCGGGCGCCGACCGTCGTGGGCAGGTGGTCACCGCGTTCGGTCGTCAAGCCTTCGGCGTCCGGATCGTCCAGCGTCAGCGCGTACAGGGACAGGTGGTCCGGCTCGAGGTCCAACGCCGCCTCGAGCGTCCCCATCCAGGCATCCAGCGAGCCACCCGGGACGTCGTACAGCAGGTCCAGGCTGACCGATGGGATGCCGGCGTCGCGCGCGCCCTCGACCGCGTCCGCCACGTCAACGGCCTTGTGGCGACGCCCGAGCTTCGACAGCATCGCGTCGTCCATCGATTGCGCCCCGAGCGACAGGCGGGTGACGCCGGCCGCCGCCAGCGCCACGGCATCTCCCCGCTCGTCTGGCCCCGGATTGGCCTCCACGGTGATCTCGGCATCGGTCGAAAGCCCGAACCGCTCCCGGACATGGGCGATCAGCGCTGCGAGCGCCTCAGCCGGGAGCATCGACGGCGTCCCCCCGCCCAGGTACAGCGTCTCGAGGGGCGCGCGGTCCGCGCCGAACACCGCGTCAAGCGCATCGGCGCGCAGGTCGAGCTCGACGTGGAGTGCCGCCAGGAACGCGTCGATCCGGTTGCGGGGGCCCCGCGACGCCGCCCCCGCGAACACGACGAAGTCGCAGTACGGACACAGGGAGACGCAGAACGGGATGTGGACGTAGAGGCCCTCGGACGCGGCGCGGGTGCCGGCCGCCGAGGGGGTCACCGCTCGCGCGACGCCGCGTCGCGACCGCCGATGACCCGCCACCCGTCGGGCGGTCGATGCCGTTTGTCGATCTCCTCGACCTCCCGGCCGCGTGGCTTGAGCTGGCCGATGTGACCGGTCGTCAGGAAGACCGCGAACCGGGTGATGGCGTGGCCGAGGAACGCCGCCGCGATCCCGCCGGTCAGCACGGTCAACCAGCCGCCGATGAGCCCGATCCCGAGCGTCAGGATGAGCAGGTAGCGGTCCCGCTTCGGCGCTCCGAGTCGCGTGGTCAGCGTATAGACGAGGGTCTGGATGACGATCGCCAGCCGCGGATCGATGCCCACGACCAGCATCAGCCCCAGGAGTGCGCCGCGGAACGTGACCTCGTCGATGAGCGCCGTGGCCGTCGAGTTCAGCAACGCCCCGGGATACGACCACGAGTCCGGGAAGCGGATCCGTCGGTAGCGGTACCAGGCGTACCCGAGCGCCTGCGCGATGCCCAGCCCGCCATAGGCAAGGCCGAGGAAGACGGCACCGAGGCGGTCACCCGACCCCAGGTGGAGATCGTCCTGGGGAGACGGATGGATGTACAGCAGGCCGATCGCGGCGACGACGCCCATGCCGTACCAGGCGAGGCGGCGACGGACGAGCGGGCGGTCCCCGTCACGGGTCGCCTCGTAGTACTCGGCCGTGCCGAACTTCTCGGCGTCCAGCCGGAGCATCACCATGAGCAGCGTGAGGCCGAGCGCGATGAGCGAGCGGGCGAGCAGGAAGAAGTCGTCCACGGAGCCTGTCCTACCCCTCGTCCAGCCGAAGCATCGCCAGGAACGCCTCCTGCGGGATCTCCACCGAGCCCACGCGTTTCATCCGCTGCTTGCCTTCCTTCTGCTTCTCGAGCAGCTTGCGCTTGCGGGTGATGTCACCACCGTAGCACTTGGCCAGCACGTTCTTGCGCATCGCGCGGACCGTTTCGCGCGCGATGACGTTGGATCCGATCGCCGCCTGGATCGGGATCTCGAACATCTGCCGTGGGATCAGGCCCTTCAGTCGTTCGGCGAGGAGCCGCCCGGTCGACTGGGCCCGGTCGCGATGGACGATGATCGACAGGGCGTCCACCGGCTCGCCGTTGACGAGGATGTCGACCTTGGCGAGGTTGCTCACGCGGTACCCGAGCTCCTCGTAGTCCATCGAGGCGTAGCCCTGGCTGCGGCTCTTCATCTGGTCGAAGTAGTCGACGATGAGCTCCGCCAGCGGGATCTCGAAGTGGAGCAGGACGCGGGTCGGGTCCAGGTACTCCATCGTCACGAACGTCCCGCGCCGATTCGTGGAGAGCTCCATCAACGGTCCGATGTACTGGCTCGGCGTGACGACGCTGAGCTTCACCCACGGCTCCTCGATCGACTCGATGTCCGACGGGTTGGGCAGCAGGGCCGGGTTGTCCACGATGACGACACCGCGGCCGTGCATCAGGTTCACGTGGTACTCGACCGATGGCGCGGACGCGATCAGGTCCAGGTCGAACTCGCGCTCGAGCCGCTCCTGGACGATCTCCATGTGGAGCAGGCCCAGGAACCCGCACCGGAACCCGAACCCGAGGGCGACCGAGCTCTCCGGCTCGTACGTGAAGCTCGCGTCGTTGAGGTGTAGCTTCTCGAGCGCCTCGCGCATGAGCGGGTAGTCCTCCCCGCTGACCGGGTAGATGCCGGCGAAGACGAGGCTCTTGGCCTCCTGGTAGCCGGGCAGCGCCTCCGATGCGGGATGGGCGACCGTCGTGACGGTGTCGCCGACCTGCGCCTCACGGACGTTCTTGAGGCCGGTCGCGATGTAGCCCACCTCGCCGGCCACGAGCCGGGCGACCGGCACGAGCTGTGGGCGGAAGACGCCCAATTCCAGCGGCTCGGCCTCCGCGCCACTGGCCATGAGGCGGATCGGCTCGCGCGACTTGAGCGTGCCCTGGGCCAGCCGGACGTAGACCACCACGCCCTTGTAGGCGTCGTAGTGACTGTCGAAGATGAGCCCTTGGACCGGTTTGGCGGGGTCGCCCTTGGGCGGCGGGATGCGCTCGACGATCGCCTCGAGGATGTCGGCGACACCCGTGCCGTCCTTGGCGCTCGCCAGGATGACTTCTTCGCGCGGGATCGCCAGGACGTTCTCGAGCTCGTCCATGATCGTCTCGGGGTCCGCCGACGGCAGGTCGATCTTGTTCAGGACCGGGATGAGGGTCAACCCCTCGCGCATGGCCAGATGGACGTTGGCGAGCGTCTGCGCTTCGATCCCCTGGGTCGCGTCGACGACGAGGATCGCCCCCTCGCACGCCTGCAGGCTGTGACTGACCTCGTAGGCGAAGTCGACGTGCCCTGGTGTGTCGATGAGGTTCAGGCCGTACGTCTTCCCGTCACTCGCCTCGTAGTCGAGTCGGACGGCGCGCGCCTTGATCGTGATCCCCTTCTCGCGCTCGAGATCCATCGAATCCAGCACCTGGCTGGTCATCTGCCGCGCATCGATCGTGTGGGTCATCTCCAGCAGCCGGTCGGCGAGCGTGGACTTCCCGTGATCGATGTGGGCGATGATGCTGAAGTTCCGGAGGCGGTCCTGGGGGATGGTCACGAGGCGGCAGTGTAG
>CAZOHT010000081.1:0-3537 GCA_964579825.1 uncultured Anaerolineaceae bacterium | reverse complement strand
TTCGCGTCGCGCATCAGGCGCTCGAGGCCGGTCTCGCGGGAGTACCCGGTGGCGCCGAGGAGCTGGACCGCGTCGGTGGCGACCTTCATCGCGGTATCCGACGCCGTCCACTTGGCGAGCGACGAGGCGACGGCGATCGACTCCCCGCGGTCCTTGGCCCGTGCCGCATCACGGGTGAGCGCGCGGGCAGCCGCCACGTCGCGGGCCATCTCGGCGAGCATGAACCGCAGCCCCTGCTGTTCCGCGAGCGGCGCCCCGAACGCCTGGCGTTCGACGAGGTAGCGGGTCGCGGCGTCGAGGGCCGCCCGGGCGATACCGACGCACCCGGCCGCGATCGAGATCCGGCCCTCGCCCAGTGCCGAGAGGGCGATCCTGTAGCCATCGCCCTCTGCGCCAAGCCGGTTGGCCGCCGGGACTACTGCCCCCTCGAACAGGAGTTCCGCGGCCGGGCACGCTCGGATCCCCATCTTCCGCTCATGCGCCCCGAACCGGAAGCCGGGCGTCCCCTTCTCCACGAGGAATGCCGTGATCGCCGCGGGACCGGCGGTCGGGTCGAGCGTGGCGAACACGAGGTAGCGGTCCGCCTCTGGCGCGTTCGAGATCCAGACCTTCGTGCCGGTCAGCGCGTACGCCTCGGGCGCGTCGGCGGGACCCACGCGTTCCGCGCGGGTGCGGATGGCGGCCGCGTCGCTGCCCGCGTGCGGCTCGGTCAGGGCGAATGCGCCGAGGGCCTCGCCGGCGAGCATGGGCGGCAGCCAGCGCGCCTGCTGTTCGGGCGTTCCCCAGGTCACGACCGGGTACTGCGACAGGATGTGGACCGAGAGCGACACGGCCATCGCCATGTCGACCGCACCCAGTTCCTCCATGACGAGCGACCAGCCGAGGTACGAGAAGCCCGCGCCGCCGATCGACTCGGGGAACGGCGCCGCCGTCAGGCCCAGGGCCCCCATCTCTTCGAACAGGGAGCGGTCGTAGATCTCGGTCTCGTCACGTTCGACCGCACCCGGCGCGACCTCTCGTGTCGCGAACTCGCGCGCCGTCGCCTGGAGCAGCTCCTCTTCCGGTGTCAGCGGACCGCTCACTTGGGCTCGCGCGGGTAGGTGTGGAAGCCCTGACCGGTCTTCTGGCCGAGATGCCCGGCGTTCACGAGATCCTGGAGGATCCGCGGCGGACGCATGTGCTCCTGGCCGAGGCCGTCATCCAGCACGCGCATGATCCCGAGGCAGACGTCCAGGCCGATGAAGTCGGCCAGTTCGAGGGGACCCATCGGGTGGTTCAGCCCCACGCGCGCCCCCGTATCGATGTCCTCGGCTGTCCCGAGGCCCTCCTCGAAGGCCCGCATCGCCTCGGCGAGGAACGGCATGAGGATCCGGTTGACGATGAAGCCGGGCCGGTCGGCGGACACGATGACCTGCTTGCCAAGACGCACCGACAACGCGCGGATGGCGGCCTCGGTCTCGTCGGACGTGTCCTTGCCTCGGATCAGCTCGATGAGCGGCATGACCGGGACCGGGCTGAAGAAGTGCATGCCGGCGAACCGAGCGCGCCGCTCCTTCGCGACGGCCTCGGCCAGGCGATGGATCGCGATCGACGAGGTGTTCGACGCGAAGACCGCGTGCGGCGGCGCCAGGCGGTCGAGCTCGCGCCAGAGGGCGGACTTCACGTCGAGGTCCTCGAAGACGGCTTCGATGACGAGATCGGCGTCGCCGGCGGCGGCGATCTCCCCGGTCGCCGTGATCCGGGACAGCGTCGTGTCTCGCTCGTCGGGGGTGAGCTTGCCCTTGGCCACGGCGCGGTCCAGGTTGCCGGCGATGCGGTCCCGACCGGCGTCGGCGCGGGCCGCGTCCGGCTCATAGAGCGCCACGTCCAGCCCGATCGCGGCGTGGACCTGGGCGATCCCGTGGCCCATCAGCCCCGCTCCGGCGACGAAGACGCGCTGGATCGTCATGTCTTGCGCTCTCCCTGCAGAACGACCGACAGGCGGTCCGCCGCAGCATACGGGTCGAGCCGGTGGTCGGCGACCTCGGCCAGGAGCGCGGACGTCGCGGCCTGCCGGTCCGGATCGTGCAACGCGGCGCGCAACCGGTCGGCGAGGATCGCCCACACGAGCGTTTCGGCGCGCGCGAGTCGGGCCGGCGAGCCGTCCGCTGCCTCGCGTCCGGCGGCTCGGTGCCGGTCCAGGGCCACCAACAGCTCCGTGACTCCTTCGCCGGTCGCTGCCGTCGTGATGAGGACCTCCGGCCGCTTGGGCCGGGGGCGGGCGGCCACCCCCGAACCGTCGGTGGGACCCGTCTTCGGCGCCGTTGCCACGAGCATCGCCCGCAACTGGGCGGCGGTCCGCTGCGCCCCGGGCTTGTCGCCCTTGTTGACCACGACCAGGTCCGCGACCTCCAGGAGGCCCGCCTTGATCGCCTGGACCTCGTCACCCATCTCGGGCGCCTCCAGGACCACGGTCGTGTCGGCGGCCGCCGCCACTTCCACCTCGCTCTGGCCGGTCCCGACCGTCTCGATGAGCACGAGATCGAATCCGGCCGCGTCCATCAGCGACGCGGCGGCGGCCGACGTCGACGCCAGCCCGCCAGCATGTCCCCTCGACGCCATCGAGCGGATGAACACGCCGTCGTCGTCCGCGTAGGACTGCATCCGGACACGGTCTCCAAGCAGTGCGCCACCGGTGATCGGCGACGACGGATCCACGGCCACAACGGCCACCGACCTCCCGGCCCGCCGCACCTCCCCGATGAGGGCCGCGACCAGCGTGGACTTGCCCGCACCGGGCGGTCCCGTGATCCCCACGAGATGCGCCCGCCCGGCCGTGGGATACAGCCGTCGCATCGCGTGTTCCGCGACCGCGCTCCGGTTCTCGACCGCCGTCAGGAGTCGCGCGAGCGCCCGCCGGTCTCCGGCGACGGCCGCGTCGGCCAGGTCCGTGGCGCGCGCCGCGGGGTCGACCGCCTCCCGGGCCTCCCCCACCCTAGTCGCGTGGCCGGGCGTTGGCCCGCAGGTAGTCGGCGACGGACGCGATCGTCGTCCCGGGCCCGAACACGGCCGAGACGCCGGCCGCCTTGAGCGCCTCGATGTCGTCGTCCGGGATGATCCCGCCGACCGTGACCAGGATGTCGCCCATGCCGCGCTCCTTGAGCAGGGCGGTCACTCGTGGCACGAGGGTCATGTGCGCCCCGGACAGGATCGACAGGCCCACGACGTCCACATCCTCCTGGAGGGCGGCGGTGGCGATCATCTCGGGCGTCTGGCGCAAACCGGTGTAGACGACCTCGAAGCCTTCGTCGCGCAGGCCGCGCGCGAGGACCTTGGCCCCCCGGTCGTGCCCATCGAGTCCAGGCTTGGCGATGAGGACCTTGAGCGGTCGATCGGTCATGGCCGGATTGTAGGCGTCCCAGACCCGGGTGGCGGCCGCTCGCCACGCGTCGGCGCCATCGGCGGAGGTCAGGCTTCGGGCGGACGCCGCTCGAGGTGAGCGAAGAACTCAGCGCGGGTCCGGTCGCGCGTCCGGAACAGGCCCAGCACGGCCGACGT
>CAZOHT010000080.1:0-3803 GCA_964579825.1 uncultured Anaerolineaceae bacterium | reverse complement strand
GCGGACGACGCGGGTCGTTGACGCCTGGGGTATGATAGACCGACGGTCGGTCTGACGGTTTCGTCCGACGGATCGTGCCTGCCGCGGCGCCAGGCTGCCGGGTTCGTCCGGCGGGATGCCGCACCGGAGAAGCGGTCGTGGCCAAGGTCCTCAACCCAGTCGCCCATGCCGTCCGTCGGGACGTGTTCATCGACGCCGCCCAGGCCCTGATCCAGACCCGTGGTGGCGAGCGATTCAGCATCCAGGACGTCCTCGATGCCACCGGCGCCTCCAAGGGGGCCTTCTACCACTACTTCGATTCGCGGGACGCGCTCGTCGATGCGGTCGTGGAACGGATGGCCGAGCAGGCCACCGTCCGGATCGAACCCATCCTCGCCGATCCGACCCTGACCGCATCCGGGAAGCTCGTCGCGATGATCGGCGGCCTCGCCGAGTTCAAGGCCGAGCGCCGGAAGCTCGCCCTCGGGGTCATGCGGGTCTGGCTCTCCGAGGGCAATGCGATCGTCCGCGTGAAGCTCAGACGTCTGTCATCCGAGCGTCAGCTGCCCTGGATCGAGCGGATCGTCCGGCAGGGGGTCGCCGAGGGCACCTTCACGACCGCCTACCCGGAGCACCTCGCCCGCGTGCTCGTCGCCCTCATGCAGGGCATGGGCGAGCTGGTCATGGAGCTCTGGGTCGGGCGGCAGGACGATACGGTCACCCTGGAGGACGTGAAGCGGACATTCGACGCCTATCAGGAAGCGTTCGAGCGGATGGTCGGCGTGCCCCCGGGCTCGCTGCGATTCCTCGACGAGCCGACCATCGAGTCCTGGTTCGGCTGACCGGGCCGGCTCGGCCGGCAAGACCGACCGCCGTATCGCCCATCGCAAGGAGTCGTGATGACAGTCCTCATCCACACCGAGAAGCTCACCAAGTCCTACGGCTCGTACCGTGGGATCGTCGAGGTCGACCTCGACGTCGACGAGGGCGAGGCGTTCGGCTTCCTGGGCCCCAACGGCGCCGGCAAGACGACGATGATCCGGACCCTTCTCGATCACATCCGGCCGACGAGTGGGCGGGCGACGATCTTCGGTATCGACACGACGGTCGACCCGGTCGCCATCCATCGTCGCGTCGGCTACCTGCCGGGTGAGTTCGTCCTCTACAACAACCTCACGGGCGGCCAGACGCTCGAGTATTTCGCCAACCTCCGCGGCGGGGTCGACAAGCAGTACCAGCAGGACCTGATCGCTCGCCTCGACGTCGACCCGACGCGCAAGTTCCGGGAGTACTCCAAGGGCAATAAGCAGAAGATCGGCCTGATCATCGCCCTCCAGCACCGGCCCGACCTGCTGCTCCTCGACGAGCCGACGTCCGGGCTGGATCCGCTCATCCAGCAGGAGTTCTACGGCGTGATCCGGGAGGCCAAGGCGGAGGGCCGGACCGTCTTCCTGTCGTCGCACATCCTGTCCGAGGTCGAGAAGACCTGCGCCCGCGTGGCGATCATCCGCGAGGGCCGGCTCGCCCGCGTCGACAAGACCGAGGCGCTTCGTGACCTCGCCCACCACCAGGTGGAGATCGTCTTCACCGATCACGTGCCGGTCGAGGCGTTCAGCGCACTTCCGGGCGTCTCGGAGGTCGTCGCCGAGGATCACATCCTGAGGATGCGGGTCGCCGGGAGCATCACCCCGGTCGTGCGGGCCGCGGCTCGGTACGAGCTGGCGGACTTCATCAGTCGTGAACCGTCCCTGGAGGAGACGTTCCTGGCCGAGTACGGGCGCACGGCGCTCGAAGGACAGCCGTCATGACCACCGCCGAGCGGACCCTCACCACGACGTCGCTGTGGAGCCGCCTCTATGGCTTCGGCAGCGTCTTCGCCAAGACCGTTCGCGACTCGCGGCGGGCGACGATCATCGCCGCCGCGCTGCTGGCCCTCGCCTTCATCGGCCTGGGCCGGGCGATCGTCACGCAGTTCGATACGCCCGAGTCGCGCGCGGAGATCGCCGCCCTCGTGGCGGCCGTACCACCGATCCTGCAGGGCATGGCCGGCAAGGTCGTCAACGTCGACACGCTCGGCGGCTACTTCCAGTACAAGTACGGCACGTTCTTCCCGATCGTGCTGAGCCTGTGGTCGATCCTGGCCCTCTCGAGCACCCTGGCGTCGGAAGCGTCGCGCGGCAGCCTGGAGTTCGTCGTCGCCACGGGCAGGTCGCGCCGGCGCATCGCCATCGAGAAGCTGTCGGGCCATGTGGTCATGCTGTTCCTGGCCTCGTTCGTGGCCTTCGCCGCGATCGCCTACGCCGGTGCCGCCTATGCGGTGCTTCCCGGTGACGAGATCAGTGTCGCGCAGGCGTTCGGGTACGCCGTCTGGCTGGGCCTGATGGCCCTCGTCGCTGGCGGTCTGGCATTCGCGCTGGCGCCGTTCGTCGGCCGCGGTGCGGCGGCCGGCATCAGCGGGTTCGTGACCTTCGCGGGGTTCATCCTGAACGGCTACCAGCAGCCGGTGCCGGAGCTGGCCCCATTCGCCAACCTCACGTGGTGGGGCTGGACCCAGAACCACATCCCGCTGGCCGGGCCGTACGACTGGCCCTCCATCGGCCTGCTTGCGGTGGTGACGCTGATCCTGATGGCCATCGGCGTGGAAGCCTTCGCGCGGCGGGACATCGGCAGTACCAGCACGCTGTTCTCGCCGTCCATGCCCCGATCGCTGCTCGGTCTGTCCGGACCGGTCGCGAGGGCGACCTCGCTCAGCCTCACGTCGGCCGTCGCCTGGGGCCTCGGAGTCGGCCTGTTCGGTCTGGTGTTCGGTGCCTCGGCCGGCCCGTTCATGGAGCAGCTGGGCGACTCACCGCAGTTCGTCCAGCTCCTGGAGGCGGTCTTCCCGGGTATCGACTACGCCTCGGCCGGCGGCTTCCTGCAGCTGCTCTTCGTCGAGCTCGGGGTCATCTTCGCCGGTCTCGCCGCGGCGACGTTCGTGAGCGGCTGGGCGTCGGACGAGACGTCCGGTCGGCTCGAGATGGTGCTGGCCACGCCCCTGGAGCGCGTGCGTTGGGCGTTGGCCGGCGGCGTCGGCATGCTCGTCAACGTGGCGATCTTCGTCGCCCTGAGTGCGGTCGGGATCGCGCTCGGAGTCGCGACCACCGGGAGCGACCTCATCACCCCGGTCACCGGCTCGCTGATCCTGGGCGTCTACGCCGCGGCGCTCGTCGGGATCGGGCTGGCGGTGGGTGGCGTGTTCGGCGCCCGGTTCGCGGCGCCGTTCGTCGTGATCTTCGTGCTCGCCACATGGTTCGTGCAGATCGTGGGCGGCTTGCTGGGCCTGCCCGAGTTCGTGGTGCAGCTGGCGCTGACGACGCACTTCGGCCAGACCTTCGTCGGCGTCTGGGACTGGGCCGGGGTCACCGCCTCGATCGTCCTGGCGTTCGGCGGCATCGCCGTCGGCACCTTCGCATTCACCCGGAGGGACCTGCGCGCCTGAGTCAGCGTCGCGACCGGTGACGACGGCGGATCCCCACCGTCGGACCACACCGGGTCTGGCAGCTCGAGGATCAGGTCTTCCTGGCGTACGCGACCGGGCGGCGCGCTCGTCGCAGTGGGACACACGAACCGCGAGATCGGCGACCGGCTGTTCATCTCGGAGAAGACCGCGTCCGTGCACGTGACGCATGCGATGGACAAGCTTGGAGCCTTGAGTCGATACGACGCGGCCGCCTCGGCCTCCCGCCTCGGGCTGCTGCCGCCGGCCGATGGATAGACCCGCGGCCGCTTGTCAGCCTCGCGATCTCAGTACGCGCGCGCAAACACCGCCGTCTCTGTAGCCGGCG
>CAZOHT010000079.1:0-3833 GCA_964579825.1 uncultured Anaerolineaceae bacterium | reverse complement strand
CCGCGGACGATGACCGTCTCGTCGCTCATCGCGGGGACGTACGCGCCGCCCGCCGTGCAGGAGCCCATGACCAGCGCCACCTGCGGGATCCCCGCGGCCGACATCCTGGCCTGGTTGTAGAAGATGCGCCCGAAGTGATCGCGGTCCGGGAAGACGTCGGCCTGGAGCGGCAGGAAGGCGCCGCCGCTGTCGACGAGGTACAGGCACGGCAACCGATTCTCGAGCGCGATCTCCTGCGCCCGGAGGTGCTTCTTGACCGTCATCGGGTAGTACGTGCCGCCCTTGACGGTGGCGTCGTTCGCGACGACGACGCAGGTCGTGCCCTCGACCCGCCCGATGCCGGTGACGATGCCGGCCCCGGGCGCGTCGTCGTCGTACAGGCCGGTCGCGGCGAGCGGACTCAACTCCAGGAACGCGGTGCCGGGATCGAGCAGCCGGTCGATCCGCTCACGGACCGGCAGTTTGCCTCGCTCGCGGTGCCGCTCGATGGATCGGTCGTCGCCGCCGGCGCCACGCCCGGCGATCTCCGCCTGGCGGGCCCGGAGCTCCGCGACGAGCGTCGCCATCGCGTCGTGGTTGGCCCGTGTCTCGGGGGCGCCCGGGTCGAGTCGGCTCCGCAGGACGGCCATCGGCCGAGGATAGCCCGTCGCGGGAACCGGCGGGCCTCTTCCATCGTCCACGGCGCATGCAGACGAACCGCCGTGCCCTCGTCCTGGTTCCGATCCTTCTCGTGCTCCTGTCCGCGCTTGCGGCGTGCCAGCCGGGCGACCCGGCGGCGAACCTCGTTGGCGCCGGTCCGCTCCTGACCGTCGAGTCGCGTGGCGGCGAGTGTCTCGCGGCCCCATGTGGCTCCACGGTCATCGTCGACCGCGACGGCACCGTCCACTCCGCCGACAAGCCGCCGAACGACCTCGGCACGATCCCGGCCGAGCAGCTCGCGGCGCTGGAGTCGGCGATCAAGCTGACCGACTTCGCGGTCCTCAAGAGCCACCCGTTCACGGGCGAATGCCCGACCAACTTCGATGGCCAGGAGTTCATCTTCGAATTCGGGGCGCCCGGCGGGAACCAGCGGATCGCCACCTGCGAGGTCGAGGTGGACTACGGCTCGCCGCTGTTCGTGGCGGTCGCGACGGCGCTCGGCCCGTTCATCCCGCTGCCGACGACGTAGCCCGACCGCTTGACGCGCCGACGGGAGGGATTGATGATGTTTACGTCATCAGACGGAGGCTCCCGATGTCCATGGCGGGTCGAATGGTCCGGAACGCGCGACGGGGCGCGAATCTGACCCAGCGCGAACTCTCCGCGAAGGTCGGCATCCCGCAGGAGACGATCGCTCGGATCGAACGAGGTCGCGTCGATCCACGTGTCGGGACCTTGGATCGCCTGCTCGAAGGCTGCGGTTTCGGACTCGAGTCGTCACCCCGACTCGGCGTCGGCGTGGATCGGTCCCAGATCCGCGAACTCCTCAGGCTGACTCCGTCGGAGCGACTGGCGCTGGCCATGGCCGACGACGCCCACCTCGTCGAACTTCGTCGCTCGATCAGGCGAGTCGCGGAGTGAGTGAGTCACGCGGATTCCGACCTGACGTCATCCTGGGGCACCTGCTGGCACGGAACGTGCGGTTCGTGATCGTCGGGGGCCTCGCCGCCCAGGTGCACGGCTCGCCGTCACTGACTCGCGACGTCGACATCTGCTACGACCGCGAACTCGAGAACGTGCAGAACATCGCCGTGGTCCTTGGGGAACTCCTCGCGACCCGTCGAGCCCTTCCCGCCGATGCCCCGCCGATGCCACCACTGGACGCGCGGACGCTCCGCGCGGGCGATGTCTTCACCCTGTCGACGTCGGCTGGCGACCTGGACCTGCTGGCGATACCAGACCCAGGATTCGACTACGAGCGACTGCGCTCGAATGCGATCCGTGTGGAGTTCGCCGGGCAGGACGTCCTCGTCGCGTCGTTGGACGATCTGATCGCGATGAAGCGAGCGGCCGGTCGGCCGAAGGACCGGATCGAACTCGAGATCCTGGGCTCCCTTCGCGAGGAGCTCGATTCGGACTCGTAGGGGACCCGGCTGCCAGGCTACGGCTTCCGCCTCGGCCTTCAGCCACCGGTCCCGCGTCTCGGGCAGTCCCCTCATGTGCCGCTCGAGGACGAACCGATCGACCAGGCGCCCGAGTGGCCCGAACGGAGCGACGTGCTCCCATTGATCGCCCCGATGGCCAGGACTCCCGCCACCGGCGGTCCGACCGTCCCTTGCTCGTGCTACTCTCATATAGCAAGTTATGGATGCCACCCTCCCTCCTGTCACGGCGCGACGGTCCGACGGCAGTGACGATGCGCCCCGGAACGGCTCGGCGACCGCGGAACGGATCCGCCTGGAGCTCGCCGAGGCGTGGGGCGAGATGGGTGCCGCCTGGGGCGTGACGCCCGCGATCGCCCGCGTCCAGGGCTACCTCATGGTCCGCCAGGAACCACTCACGGAACGCGAGGTGCGCGAAGCGCTCGGCCTGTCGCACCGCGCGGCCAGTCTGGCCCTCGCCGAGGCCGAATCGTGGGGGATCGTGGAGCGCGTGGCCGAGCCTCGTCGGGTCGGCCGTCGCGGGCCGGCGGGTGCCGCCTACCTCGCCATCGGGGACCACTGGCAGTGGTTCGGTCGGGTCATCGCCGAGCGCAAGATCCGCGAGGGCGACCCGATCGTCGCCGTCCTCGAAGCCAAGGTCGCCGAAGCGGCCGAGGCCTCCGCCGCGCACCCGGACGACCAGGAACTCGTCGCGCTCCGCGGGTGGCTCGTCGAGTTCCTCGGCTTCGTGAAGCTGTTCGACCAGGCCATCGGCATCGTGCCGCAGCTCGATCCGCGCGAGCTCGAACGCGCCCTCGGTCTGCTCGGTCGCCTGCCCGACGAGACCGTCCTGCGCCTGTTCGATCTCCTGGGCGCGCTTCCGGACGACGACGTCATCGAGCTCTTCGAAGCCGTCTCCAACCTGTCGCCGACCGCCGCGCGACGCGCGACGAAGCTCATGTCGGGGGTCGTCCGGACCGTCTCCCGGTAGCATCCGGGTATGACCGAACCGCACATCGACCGACCGTACATCCCGGGCTACGGCGTCCCCACCACGCTCACGGGCACGCTCCCTTGGTCGTGGGCGCTGGAGCGACTCGAGGGCGCCACCATCTACTGGCTGGCCACGACCGGCGCCGACGCGGCCCCGCACCTGATCCCGATCTGGGGCTCGTGGACGGGTGGCCGCTGGTACGTCGAGGGTGGGCCGACGCGCTGGCAGCGCAATCTGCGCGAGAATCCGCAGCTCGCGATCAAGGTCGAGTCCGGCGACGAGGTCGTGATCGTGGAGGGGACCGCGCGCGAGCTCGTCGCGCCAGCGGAGCCGCTCTCGAGCGCCATCCTGGCCGGCTACGCGAAATACCAGGCCGCCGCCGGATACGAGGCGAGCGCGTCGAACTGGACCGCGGGCGGCCTGTGGGAGCTCACCCCGGTCAAGGCGTTCGCCTGGTCCGTCTTTCCGACGGACATGACCCGGTTCACCTTCGACCACGACTGACGCTGCGTCGGTCGACGATGGACCATCCGACTGGACCAAGGGGACTGGACGTCGGCCGACCTCGTGCGATAATCCGAGCGCGCGAGGGGCTCGGCCGACTCGAACGGGCGACGACCCCGGGGCCAGACCCGGCCGGCGAACCGAGCGCGAGACAGACCTGAGGATCACCAGCACATGACCGTCGAAACGTCCACCTGGGCGACCAAGAAGGGCCTCGCCCAGATGCTCAAGGGCGGCGTCATCATGGACGTCGTCACCCCCGACCAGGCGAAGAT
>CAZOHT010000078.1:0-3976 GCA_964579825.1 uncultured Anaerolineaceae bacterium | reverse complement strand
CGTCCATGGTCATCCCGCCGCCGTGGCCCATCCCGTGGGCCATCTGGGCCATCTCACCCTGCACAGGCGTGCCCGTCGCCGGGGCCGCCATCGCGTGGTCAGCGTGCTCGTCGTGGGGCGCAGTCGTCGTCAGTGCCGAGACTGGGGCGGCCATCGTGTGGCCGGCGTGCTCGTCGGCGGGCGCGTGGGCGGCCCGCTGCCGTACCGTGCTGCCGATGACCGCCGGCTGCTCGTCGCGGCAGAGGTGACACGGGACGATCTCTCCGCCACAGCTGCAGCCGAAGCGCTCGATCAGCGCCCGGACGTCGTCCGCGCTCACGGCCGCCTCGTCATAGCGGACGGTGACGGTCTGCGAGACGGGGTTCGCCTCCACCGTCTCGATGCCCGGATGGCGGCGTAGGACGTCCTCGAGTCCCGCGGCGCTGCTGGCGCGCAGGAGACCTCCTGCTTCAAAGACCCTGCCGGTCACGGCGTGCTCCGTTTCTGCTGCATGCGTATGATTGTCGCGCCACTACACCGATGTCGTAAATGGGTTCAGGGACGTCGTCGGAGCGTCGTGGCGGATGCATCGATTGTGGCCGTTGAACCTGAGCCGGGGATGAACTGAACCTGAAAACGAATAGATCCAGTCCGCCCGACTCCTCTTAGCTTCGATTCAGCGGCGTCTCAGGTGCGGGCAGGACAGTCGGCATCCACCACCCGCCAATCGCAGAAGCCGCGGTTTGATCCAGCGCTTCCATCGCATTCCTCCCACGGGCGGGCCGGTCGCTCCCCCAGGCGACCGGCCGCAGCCCTACCCTTCGACCCCGGTCCTCCCCCCGGCCGGGTACGAACGACGGGGCCGGCTCAGCCGGCCCCGTCGTTCTTCCTGTTCCAGAACGCGGACCGAGGCGGACGACCGCAGCTGTCGATCGCGCGTCTGTCCTCAACCAGTCGTGAAGAGCCGGTATACGACCCCGCCGAGAACGACGAAAGCCGCGAGTAGGAGCGCGCCTGCAACGCGGGCGTTCGCCCGACCGATGAACGAACGGGCGAGCGGGATGAGCGCGATCGCCACGATCGCGTAGAGCACGTGGAGGCCCTCGGCCGGTCGCGCGCCAATGGCGAGCAGGACCAATCCGCTCGCGGCGCCGACGACGAGCACGCTTACGGCTGCAGCCTGGAACCGCTCGAAGGCGGGCCCTCCCTCCCGCCCGGCCAAGACCAGGAGCGACCAGCCGATCCCGATCACCGTGATAGCGACGGCGCCGTAGGCGAGGAAGCGATGGATCCCGTCGAGGCTCGTCATTCCCTCTGCTTCCCCGCGAACGCGAGCCGACCGGATTCGCACAACTACTGAGGCGTAGGATACGGCGTCACCGCGCCCGGCGATTCGGGGGCGACGAGAGAATCGGACGTCCTCAGCTAATCCCAAGATTGGGCTCATCTGGCTCTCAGGCGGAAGGCGCCCAATGCACGTGACCGAACGTCGGCACGCGGTGTCGATCCGGATCGCAGGCAGGGAGGAGATCGGGCATGGCAGCCGGCGCGACCGCGATCCAGGGAGGACGCAGGCGCAGGGCCTGGGAGGCGATCGATGAGCGTCTCGGCCTGAGCGGCTTCGCCTATCCCGTTCCCTCCCACGCCAACGGCATCGGCTACATCCTGGGCGGGATCAGCTTCTTCGGGTTCCTGATCCTGGCCGTGACCGGGATCTGGCTGGCCCAGTTCTACCACCCGACGCAGTCGACCGCCCGCGAGAGCGTCGTCTACATCATGAACGTGGCACCGCTCGGCGACCTCGTCCGGGGGATCCACTTCTGGGTCGCCAACATCGTCATGGCGACGGTGCTCCTCCACATGGGCCGAGTCTTCGTGACGGGGTCGTACAAGCGGCCGCGCGAGGCGAACTGGCTCATCGGCCTTGGGCTGCTCGGGGTCACCCTCGGGCTGATCTTTACGGGGACCGTCCTCAAGTGGGACCAGGAGGGCTACGAGGCCCTCAGCCACAACGTCGAGATCGGCGACTTCCTCGGAGCGTTCGGGTTCTGGTTCTCCGGCGATTTCACGACGAGCCTGCCGATCATCGGTCGGCTATACATGGCCCACATCGTGATCCTCCCCGGGATCGGTGTGTTGTTGCTGATCGCGCACTTCCTGCTCGTCAAGCGGCACGGGATCTCCGCCCTGCCGGCCCAGGCTGACGCGGCGGTCGACGGGGGACCGGTCCCGGCGAAGGGTGGCTCATCCTTCGCAGCCCATCTCGTTCGGATGGCCGGCTTCGGACTCCTGATGCTTGCCGCGGCCACGATCCTGACCCTGATCTGGCCGGCTGGACTCGGAGACCGGCCCATTCCCGGCACCGAGACCACGAAGCCACCCTGGATGTTCCTGCCGTTCTACCCGTTCGAGGACTGGTTCGGCCTGCCCGCCCTCCTGTGGGTCCCGACGATCCTGTTCGCGGTGCTGGCGCTCATGCCATTCGTCGATCGCAGCCCGTATCGCTCGCCCGCTCGCCGTCGTGTCTTCATCGCCATCGGCGCCGTCGTGGCGGTGGCCGCCATCGCCCTCGTGGTCTACGCGATGGTCACCGTCCCCGAGGCGCACATCCAGGAGGCGATGTGATGATCGCCATCGTCCTCCGCATCACACTGCTCGCCGCCGGCATGGGCGCCGTCGAGGTCGGGCTTGGCAGCGCCCTTGGCGAAGGTTCGATCGGTGGTTGGGCGCTCGCTCTTCTCGTCGGCCTGCCATTGGTCGTGGCCGGCTCGGCCGGCTTCATGGTCCCGCTGCTCGGCGGCGCGCGAGAGAAAGGCCCTACACCCCATGCATAAGCGCGCAGTGCTAGCGATCGTCCTCGGAGTCGCGCTCGCCCTTGGCGGCGTCGCAGCCGCGATGGCCCACGAGGGTAGCGGGGAGGAAGAGATCGTCGTTGAGCCAGCGAATGTGACCGCGGGCGATACCGTCGTCCTCGCCGGGAGCGGCCTGGAACCCGACAACGACCGCGTGCTGGTCCTGGCCGGTCAGGATCTCGTGGTCGAGTTCGGGAGCGTCCGTACCGATGCCGAGGGCATGTTCTCGAAGGAACTGACGATACCGAGCCATCTACCGTCCGGCGCCTACGAGCTCCGCGCGATCGGCGACGAGACCATCACCACCCCGCTCGCGGTCACGGCGGTCGCCGGTGGCGCCGAGGCCTCACCAGCCGCGAACGACGTGACCCAGACCATCGTGGCCCGCGATCGCACACCGCTCGAGCTCGGGCTGATCCTGGCGCTCGTCGCCCTCGCCGTCATCGCCGGCGGCCTGCTCGTCTGGCGCGCGGAGCGCTTCCGGGGACGTTCCCCCGCCTGAGTCGCTCGATGACCGCAGCACGACATGCCGCCAGGTGTCCGGGCGGTCGAGCGTGACCCGGAGCCCAAGACGCCAGACGACGACTTCTAAGCCGGCTCTCAGGCTCGACTCACCGCTGACTCACGCGCGAGGGTAAGGCTGGTGCCACTCGTCATGAGGGATTCGAACCATGAAAGCGGTCGGGTGCCTGGCCATCGTCGGTGTCGTGGCCGTCATCTTGGTCGCGGCGCTCGCGGCGGGAGTCGGACGCAACGGCGCGGGCGCGAGTGACCGTTCTGCGGAAATCATCCTCGAAGACCTCCGCTTCACCCCAAGCCAACTGGACGCGAAAGTAGGCGTGCCGCTGAGGGTGCGCCTTACGAACCGCGGGACCGAGCGTCACGATCTGAACTTCCCGTCGCTCCACATGCCCGGCCTCCAGGGCGTCGAGTCGATCCTCGAGCCCGGCGAAACGCGAACGATCACGCTCCAGTTCGATCAGCCCGGGACTCACACGTTCATCTGCTCCCTCCCGGGTCACGCTGCCGCCGGCATGACCGGCGCGGTCTTCGTTCGACCGTGACCTCCTTGCCCTCCGTCGACCAGCGGGCTGCTGCCGTCCGTCACGCCCAGCGTGCGAGCGGCCAGACGGGCGCCCTCGCCG
>CAZOHT010000077.1:0-4159 GCA_964579825.1 uncultured Anaerolineaceae bacterium | reverse complement strand
GGTACTGGCCGCCGACCCGCAGGCGGAGCACGGTCGCCCCGTAGTCCACCGGGGCGCCCAGGCCGTAGATGCACGAGACGGACGCCACGATGATCACGTCCCGGCGCTCGAACAGGGCATGCGTGGCGGCATGGCGCAGCCGGTCGATCTCGTCGTTCCGGCTCGAGTCCTTCTCGATGTACGTATCGGACCGGGGCAGGTACGCCTCCGGCTGGTAGTAGTCGAAGTAGCTGACGAAGTACTCGACGGCGTTGTCCGGGAAGAACTCGCGGAACTCGGCGTACAGCTGGGCAGCGAGCGTCTTGTTGTGCGCGAGGACCAGCGTCGGCCGGTTCACCTGGGCGATGACGGAGGCGATGGAGAAGGTGTTGTGGACGATCATCCCGCCGAAACCGGCCAGGAACGTCTCCGAACCCTCGACCGACAGGTCGTAGACGAACGGGCCGGTCGGCGCCACGGTGTCGACGGACGCCACCGATGTCCACCGACAGGCCACCAATCGACGGAGCGCATCGATCGGACCAGCGATCGATGCTCGACGGTGTGCGCGCCCGTAGCCGCGTCGTTCGAGGGCTCGTAGGAGGCGGACGGCCGTCCCGCGCCGGAGGGATCGCTTGTCCGTCTCGATCAAACCGACCGCCGACCGGGAGATGCCTGCGAGCTCCGCCAGCTGGCTCTGGGTGAGGTCGAGGGCCAGGCGCGCCTCTCGGACCCACCGACCAGCTGGTGGCAGGACGTCCACGTTCCCGCCCCGCGTCTTGAGCAGGATCCCAGCAAGCTGTCTTCGCTTTCTCGGCCACACGAATCCGACGCGACGCGCGAATGCGGTGAGATCCTCATGTCCTCGGATCGCGACATGCCAGTAGTCGCCGCCGAGATGCGATGTCCCGACCGCTCGCTTCCGAACCTTCGTCAGGCGGGCCACGATCCCGAGTCGCAGCAACGCATATGCCAGCTCGTTGGCCAGGCGCTGGCTCTTGGTCGCGGCGCACACAGCCGCACCGCTCGTCTCGACCCATCCGTCGCCTTCGAAGTAGCCGGCCAGCAAGCGACCGAGACGGTGCTCGTCCAGGTCTGCCCAGAACGGGGGTAGGTGTTTCCGGCCGGCGTCCGATCCACAGGTGGTCCTGAGCATCTCTGCGACGATCCGCGAAGGAACGCCGAACTCATGCACGCCGCGATCCATGGTCGGGAGACCGAGCGAAGTCGCCAGCGCCCTGACGTCCGCAAGGAGCTCGGCCCCGGGGGCCACGGTGGCGTATGCCGTGCTGACGTGACCCTCTGCGATGAACACACCAAGGAACGTCATCCAATCGTCCGTGAGTGGTTCACTCGCGTCGAACGCGAAGTGACCCCGCATCGCCGAGATCTTCGTCGGGCCGAACCGCTCGAGCGTCGCGACGGCGCCAGGCCCGACCTTCGTCATCGGCGCCTGATGGCCGCCCTCGAGGTACTTCCTCGCAGTGACGTCGACCTCACGCCCAAGGACGCCGGGCCCACGCACGTAGGCTCGGGTCGAGGCTTCGACGAGAGGCGCGATGTCCATCCGTGTTCGCCGCCCGCCAAGCGACCAGCCGGCCGGCAGCGGGAGGAAGTCGCCCGACCCAAGGCTCGTCGTCGCCACCACCTCCAGACGGGCGTCATCGCCGAGGCGTACGAAATTGTGGTCGCCCGTCACCACGACCGCCCGACCGTCGCTGGCGGCTACCCGATACATGACGTCAGGCGTCTGGTGCCTGGAGAACGCCGTCACGGGCCGAGACACCGTCGCGTGGGTCACTGGATCGACGGTCATGACCCAGTAGCCAGGGGCATCCGGCTGGGCGAAGCCGACCTCGGTCCCGTGGTCATCAACGAACGAGCGCCGCTCAGCGAGCGACGCGTCGACGAGCGGCCCGATGGCCTCCACGGTCCAGTCCACCGACCCGCGGTCGTCTTCCCGGCCGATCAGCACGGACTCGTCCGACGCGAGGCTCTTGCCAGTGCCGGTCGCTCCGAGCAGGACCTGGTGATGGAGCCCCTGGCGCAGGCCGTCGACGAGCTGATCGATGGCGACGGGTTGGTCGCCGGTCGGCTCGAACGGCGCGACCAGCTTCAAGTCGGGCATGGCCTCGATGGTACCCGATTTCGCGCCTTTCGAACGGGTGTTCCATCTCCGGCTCACAGGCGGGCGGGTCGCCCGGATGACCTGAGGCGACCACGCTTGGGACGTATGGGTCATGTCCCAGCCGGCCAGCGCCGTCGAGACTCCGAAGTGCGCAGCGGCTGGGGTGGAGGGGCCAGACCCGACCTGCCCGGACGACGTGTCACGAAAGGTGATGGATGGACCCCGAATACCGTGAAGGCAAGCGCCGCCAGCGAGTGATCATCGCCGTGGGCGTGATCCTCGCGCTGGTCGCCGGCGCGGCCGCGTTCTACCTGATGACGCAGGCCCAGCAGCAGGCTGCCCAGTCCTCGACCCAGAAGGTCGCCGTCGTGGTCGCCGTCCGCGCGATCCCGGCTCGCCAGGCCATCGTCCCCGAGGACGTCACCCTTCGTGACGTGCCCATCGACGACACGAACGCCACCGGGATCACCACGGACGTGCAACAGGTCATCGGGCGGATCCCGGCGGTGACCATCCTCCAGGGGCAGCTCGTCACGACGAACATGCTCGCGTCCTCGTCCGAGGGCGGCCAGTTCTCGATCCTCGGCCCGGATGAGTCCGTGACCCCGGAGTCAGAAGCGTGGCGCGCGATCTCGATGACCGTCCCCGACGATCTCGCCGTGGGTGGCCTGCTCGAGGCCGGTCAGACCGTCGACATCTTCGTCACCGCCGTCGTCAACGTCCCGGCCGACCTCGCCAGCGAGGGCAAGTACATCACCGACCGGTCCACCAAGGTCACCTATCAGAACGTGCTCATCCTTGCCCGCGAGGACGCCTTCTACATCATCCGGGCCAGCCTCGCGGTCGCGGAGGAGATCGCCCACCTGCAGGCCGTCGGATCGGCCACGTTCAGCATGGCGCTGCGCCCCGACGTGGACCTGCGCGCGGTCGACGCGACGGCGCTCGGCGAGACCACGAGCAGGATCATCGAGAAGTACGGGCTGCCGATCCCGGAGTCGTACCCAGCCGGGAACGGGCCGCCCCCGACCGCGGCTCCGACGCCCACGCCGTCCCCGAGTCCGTCCCCATCGCCGTCGCCGAGTCCGTAGGAGGCGTGATCGGGTGATGCCGCGCAGGGGACCCGCGAATCGGACCGGCCGTCGGTCTCGAGGTCAGGCGACCGTCGAGCTCGTCCTGATCCTGCCCGTCCTCCTGCTGCTGCTTGTCGCCGCGGCCGATCTCGCCCGCCTGTTCCACGCGTCCATCGCCATCGAGACCGCCGCCCGGGCAGGCGTGCTGGAGGCCGCCTCGAACCCGACCTCCTTCCAGTCGGGTCAGGCCTGCAACGTCGCCACCAACCGTGTCGTGTGCGCCGTCCAGCGCGAGTCGCAGGGATCATTCCTGTCGGTCACGCCGTCGGATGTCGTCCTCACCTGCGTCCCGGATCCCTGCTCCGAGGCACTCGGCAACGAAGTGACGATCACCGTCACGAGCCAGTTCGGACTCATCACGCCGCTGCTGTCCGCCGTGGTCGGCGGCCAGGACCTCATCCTGTCCGCCTCGGCGTCCGCCCAGATCTCGGTCCGCCCGAACATCGGGGCGGCATCCTCGCCGACCCCGACCCCGACGCCCAGTCCGACCCCGACACCCACCCCCACGCCGACGCCGACTCCCGATCCGAGCGCGCCGCCGACCCCGACGCCCACACCGGCCCCGACGCCGACGCCGACGCCGATGTGCTTCACGCCGACCGCGGACTTCTCCATCAGCCCGTCGAGCGGCAAGAAGAAGAAGACCGACTTCCAGTTCACGGACCTGTCCACCACCACGATCGACTGCCCGTTGACCTGGTCGTGGAACTTCGGTGATGGCGCGGGCGCGTCCTCGACGTCCACGCTCCAGAACCCGGTCCACCAGTACCAGGCCCAGGGCACATACACGGTCACACTCGTCGTATCGAGCCTCGGCGGCTCGGCGACGCGGACCCGGACGGTCACGGTGACGCCATGACCTGGCTGCGACGCCGCGCGAGGGGGCAGGGCCTCGTCGAGTTCGCCATCAGCATCACGATCT
>CAZOHT010000076.1:0-4512 GCA_964579825.1 uncultured Anaerolineaceae bacterium | reverse complement strand
ATGTCCACGCCACGGTCGCGCACGAGGCGGGCGCTCCCGACGAGGACGGTGCGCGCCCCCATCGGCGTCTCGACCCGACCCTCGACGCCGCCCCCCGCGATCGCCGCGAACCCGTCGACCCGGCCGAAGCCGAGTTCGTCGCGCAGCGCCCGCGCCCGGATGGCGGCCCCGAGCGGATGCTCGCTGCCCTTCTCGAGCGCGCCGGCGAGATCAAGGACGTCGGCGACAGCGAAGCCATCGGCCGGGGCGACCGAACTGACCGTCGGGCGGCCCAGGGTCAGCGTCCCGGTCTTGTCGAGGATGACGTCCGTCACCCGATGGGCCAGCTCGAGCGCCTCCCCGCCACGGATGAGGACGCCCGCCTCGGCGCCGCGCCCCGTGCCGACCATGATCGCGGTCGGGGTCGCGAGGCCCATCGCGCAGGGGCACGCGATGACGACGACGGTGATGAACGCGATGAGGGCGTTCGTGAGCTCCGGCGGCGGCCCGAACGCGAACCAGGCCGCGAAGGCGAGCAGGGCGAGCCCGAACACGATCGGGATGAACACCGAGCTGACCTGGTCGGCCAGCCGCTGGATGGGGGCCTTGCTCCCCTGCGCGCGCTGGACCAGGTCGACGATCCGGGCGAGTGCCGTGTCCCGGCCGACCCTGGTGGCGCGCATGACGAACGTGCCGCTCGTGTTCAGGGTGGAGCCGATGACGGTCGCGCCATCGCCCTTTTCGACGGGGATGGGCTCACCGGTCAGCATCGACTCGTCGAGCGCAGAGGCTCCCTCGACGATGATCCCGTCGACCGGCACCTTCTCGCCCGACCGGACGCGCAGGAGGTCCCCCGGCTGGACGGCTTCGAGCGGCACGTCCGTCTCGATGTCGCCACGGACGACCCGCGCGGAGGTCGCCTGCAGGCCGATGAGCCGCCGGATCGCGCTGGTCGCCTGGCCCTTGGCCCGTGCCTCCAGCCAGCGTCCCAGCAGCACCAGCCCGATGATCAGCGTGGACGAGTCGAAGTACGTCTCGGGCTCCCGACCGGCTTCCATCGCGATCATCGGCCAGACCGTGAGCACGACCGAGTACGCCCAGGCGGCCGTCGTGCCGGCGACGACCAGGGTGTCCATGTTGGTCGTGCCATGGCGCATGGCCCGCCAGGCCGCGCGGTAGAAGCGTGCACCCGCCCAGAACTGGACCAGGGTGGCCGGCCCGATGACGAGCAGGTTGCGCTGCTCCATCGTCAGCGGGATGCCCGGCGCGAACATCAGGATCATGATCGCGACCGCCACCGCGATCGAGACGGTCGCGCGGACCAGCAGGGAGTGGGTCGCCCGGGCCTTCGCCACGTCCTCCTCGGACAGCTCGGCGACGAGGCTCACCGGCGGGTCGTCCCCGCCGGTCGCGGGCCGGGTCCGGACGTCGTAGCCGGCGGCCTCGATCGCGCCCACCAACTCGGCTCGTCCGGTGACGTCGGGCCGATAGCGGATGGTGGCGACCTCGGTGGCCAGGTTCACGGTGGCCGACTCGACGCCCGGCGCCTTCGTCAGGAACCGTTCGATCCGGTTCACGCAGGACGCGCAGGTCATGCCATCGACCGGCAGGGCGACTTCGACCGGGTCCGTGGGCCGGGTCGCCGATGCCGGAGGGGTCGTCGCGGCGGGCTGCATCATACTCCCTGGGAGTATACCACGCGAGGTACCATCGCTCGATGCAGGACGTCGTCGCGTGGACATCCGAAGTACCCGGCCCGTGGAGCCCGATCCACCTTGCCGTGTCCGCGCACGGCGTGGTCGCGGTGGCCTGGCTGACGACCGTGGACGAGGTCGCGGCATCGCTGTCGCGTCGCCTCCGTGGGCCGGTCGTCCCGCTCGCGGACGATCCCGACGGCCCGCAGCGCGACCTGATGGAGCAGGCCGCGGGTGCGGTCGCCGCCGTGCTGGCCGGCCGGGAGCCGGAGCCCGTCCCCGTGGACCTGCGCGACCGCCCGGAGTGGGACCGGCTGGTGCTGACCGAGGTCCAGCGGATCCCGCTCGGCCGCACGGCCGGCTACGGCGAGATCGCCCGGCGCATCGGCCGACCCGGTGCCGCTCGGGCGGTCGGCGGGGCCGTCGGACGCAACCCGATCACGTTGCTGATCCCGTGCCACCGGGTCATCGCGGGCGACGGCACGCTCGGGGGCTACGGGGGCGATGGATGGGGCGGTCGCGAGGAGCGCCTGGCCATCAAGCGATCCCTCCTGCTGCGCGAGGGCGTCACGGTCCGGACGACGCCCGGCTAGACTCGGCGCCAGGCGTGGGAGGCTCCTGGGTTCGAGCACTCGGAGGATGGATTGACCGTCGCGGTCGCGCCCGCACCGTCCATGTTCGCTGTCTTCCGCAAGCGCGACTTCCGCCTGCTCTGGCTGGCCCAGCTCATCTCGACCGCGGGCTCGTCGCTGACCGACCTGGCGGCCGGGATCTGGGTGTATCGCGAGACCGGATCCGCCCTCGCGGTGGGCCTGACCCTCATGGCGACCGCCGTCCCGAGCCTCGTCGTCGGCCTGCTTGCCGGGGTCTACGTGGACCGCCACGACCGGCGGCGGATCATGATCCTCACCTGCCTCATCCAATCGGTCATCGTCGGGCTGCTCGCGGTCGTGGTCGAGGTGGACTCGATCATCGGGCTGTACGTCCTCATCCTGCTCAACGCCGGGATCAAGCAGTTCTTCGACCCGGCCTATGACAGCCTGATCCCGGAGATGGCGACCGACGAGGAGCTGAATGCCGCGAACGCGTTCCTGTCCATCGCGTCGTTCGGGTCGACGGCCATCGGATTCGCCGGCGCGGGCCTGCTCGCCAGTGCGTTCAGCCTGCAATGGGCGTTCATCATCGATGCGATCTCCTTCCTGGTCTGCGCCGGGCTGATCGCGCTGATGGGCAAGTACCCGATGCCCGAGCCGGACGACGAAGCATCCGTGGCGGTCATCGTGGCGAACCTCAAGGCCGGCATGGGGACCCTCTTCGGGACGCCGGTCATCCGGTCGCTGTTCGTCGTCGGCGCCTTCATGTTCGTCGCCTTCGGGCTGTGGAACGTCCTGCTGCTGCCGTTCTCGATCAACACGCTCGGGGCGACGGAGTTCGAGTACGGGCTGCAGGAGGGCCTGACCTCGGTCGGCTTCGTCGTGGGTTCGCTGCTCATGGCCCGCTACGCCCGGCTGCTGCCCGAGCCGGCCTGGATCGTGGTCTCGCTCGTGGGCATGGGCATCACCGGGATCCTCTACGCGCTCGCGACGTCGGTCCCCGTGGCGATCCTGCTGGTCACGCTGTCCGGCCTGCTCCAGCCACCATCGTCCGTGTCGCGCTCGGTCCTGCTCCAGCGCAACACCCCGCGCGAGATGCGCGGCCGGGTCTTCTCGGCGTTCTACGTGATGCGCGACGTCATCTTCCTGCTCGGCATGGCCGGCGCGGGCCTGGCCGATGTCATGGACATCCGGCTGCTGATCATCTTCGCGTCGGCGCTCCTGTTCGTGTCCGCGGCGTTCACCCTGGTCGCGCCCGGCCTGGGCGTCTCGACCTGGGGCGCGGCGGCGGCCAGGTTGCGGGGGGCCGAGGCCGCACCGGGCCTCGCGCTCAGTCCGGTCCGCGCCGCGACGCTCGCCGACTTCGATCGCCTGGTCGGCCATCTCGGCGTGTTCGCCCGGCTGTCACCCGAGCAGCGGGCCGCCTTCGTGGGCGCGGCCACCGTGCGCGAGGTCGAGCCAGGGACGCGCATCGTCGAGCATGGGGACGTCGCCACGACGGCCTGGTTCATCCTCGACGGGGCCACGACGGCCGGCATCCCGGACGAGGGCGGGTACCGTGGCCTCTCGACGATGCGCGCCGGGGACTTCTTCGGCGAGATCGGGGCCCTCACCGGCAGCACCCGCACGGCGGACGTCGTGGCCGATGAGGACACGACCCTGATCGAGGTCCCGGCCGATGCCCTGCGGGGGACGATGGTCGTGCCGGAGATCCAGAAGCTCATCCTGTCGACCCTGTCCGCTCGCCTGGTCCGGACCGAGTCGGCCGACCTGCCGCGCCTGGCCGGTGTCCCGCAGGCCGAACTGCGCGAACTCCGCACGCCGCGCCAGACGGGCACGTCCGAGCCGGCGTCGTCCATCGAGGGGGGCGGCGCGCCGGCGATCTAGCGGCGCTCAGGGGCGAGGGGCGGGCCGCATCGGGTAGACGCCGACGACGATCGGCGAGCGCGGGTCCAGGGACAGTTCGTAGCCGATCTCGCCAGCCCGCAACAGCTCGCCCAGGAGGCCTCCTTCGCGAGCCGGGAGGCCCACGAAGATCCAGTGGCGGTCGATATGGACCGGGGTCACATCGTCGTCCCCACCCTCGATCGCGAACCGGCGTCGGAGCTCGTGCATCGGGACGTATGGGCGGCTCTTGATGAACCGCCGCAGCTGGGGCGCCGTGGCCTGGCTGGGGCCGGCCTGGCCGAGCGGTGGCCGGTTCGGGGGTCCGGGCGGCTGGCTCCCACCGGGTCGGCCGTCGCGGG
>CAZOHT010000075.1:0-4767 GCA_964579825.1 uncultured Anaerolineaceae bacterium | reverse complement strand
TGGCGCCGGTGACGAGGATGGTGGACATGGTCGATGGATCCCTTCGGAGCTCGGGCCCATCCGACGTGGATGGTCTCGACCCCGGTTCGAATGGGCCGTGCCTGCGGATGCCTCCGCACACCGGACCCTCGGGGAATCGTAGCATCGCTCCATGCAGACCCCCCTTCGCGATCTCATCGAGACCATGCCCAAGGCGGAGCTCCACCTCCATCTCGACGGCTCGGTACGCATCGACACCGCCCTCGAGCTGGCGACCTCGCGCGGGATCGATGCGCCGCGCGACCTCGACGGGATGCGGGCGGCCCTCGTCGCGCCGATGCCCTGCACGAGCCAGGCCGAACTGCTGCGCGCGTTCGACCTGCCGATCGCGCTCATGCAGGACGCCGAGGCACTCGAGCGGGTCACGACGGAGTTGGTCGAGCTGAAGGCCGCCGATGGCGTTCGCTACGTCGAGGTCCGCTGGGGTCCCCTGCTCCACGTGGCCGGCGGGTTGTCGCTCGCGGACGGGATCGCGGCCGTGTGTCGCGGGGCGACCGATGCCGCCGCGCGGACCGGCACGGTCGTCCGGCTGATCTGCACCGCGCTTCGCTCGCATGACCCGGTGGCCAATGAGACCCTCGCCAGGACGGCCGCAGGCTTCCAGGACCAGGGCCTCACCGGCTGGGACCTCGCCGGGGATGAGGAGGCGTACCCGGACCCGCTGGTCCACGAACGGGCCTTCGAGATCGCCCGTGATGGCGGCCTGCGGATCACCGTCCATGCCGGCGAGTGGGGCGGCGCCGGGCAGATCCGCCGCGCCCTCGCGGTCGGGCCGGAGCGGATCGCCCATGGGCCGCGCACGATCGACGACCCGGACCTGTGCGCCGAACTCATCGATCGCGACGTGACCCTGGACCTGTGCCCGTCCTCGAACTGGCAGGCCGGGAGTGTGCCGTCGGTCGCGGACCATCCACTGGCCAGGCTGCACCGCCTGGGGGTCCCGGTGACGCTGTCGACGGACGACACCACCGTCTCCGACATCACCTTGTCGCAGGAGTACGAGAACGCCGTGACCCTGATCGGCCTGACGATGGACGAGCTCTGGGCGATCGACCGGCACGCCCTGGACGTCGCGTTCTGCGACGAAGCCGCCCTCGAACCGGTCCGCGCCGCCTTTGCAGCATGGAGTACGCTCCGGGGGTGAACTGTCCGGGCTGTGGCGCCCCGAACGAGGCGTCGCGCAAGTTCTGCCCCGAGTGCGGCACCAGGCTGGCGACGGCTTGCGCCTCGTGCGGAGCCCAGAACCCGCCGACGGCCCGGTTCTGCGGCGATTGCGGGGCCCGTCTCGAGGGCGCCCCGGCGGCCCAGATCGGTGTGCCGAGCGCGACCGCCCCGACATCCATGCCTGGGGAGCGCCAGGCCGCCCCCGTCGCCGAACGGCGAGTCGTCACGATCCTGTTCGCCGACCTGGTCGGCTTCACGGCCCTGTCCGAAGGGCGCGACGCCGAAGCGGTCCGCGAGCTCCTGACCCGCTACTTCGAGGTGGCCCGCGACGTCATCGAGCGCTACGGCGGGACCGTCGAGAAGTTCATCGGCGACGCGGTGATGGCCGTGTGGGGGGCACCGGTCGCCCACGAGGATGACGCCGAACGCGGCGTGCGCGCCGGGCTCGAGCTGGTCGATGCCGTGCGCGCGATCGATGCGGGGCTCCAGGCACGGGCCGGTGTCCTGACCGGCGAAGCCGCCGTCACCATCGGCGCGAAGGACCAGGGCATCGTGGCCGGCGATCTGGTCAACACCGCCTCGCGCCTGCAGTCCGCGGCCCAGCCGGGGACCGTGCTGGTCGGCGAGGCGACGCAACGGGCCGCCTCTGGCGCCATCACCTTCGAGCCGGCAGGGGAGCAGCACCTCAAGGGCAAGGAGACGCCCGTCGCGGCCTGGGTCGCCCAGCGCGTCGTCGCCCAGCGGCGCGGACTCGGGCGAGGCGACCGGCTGGAGGCTCCGTTCGTGGGCCGCGACGCCGAGCTGCGTCTCCTCAAGGACCTGTTCCACGCAACGTCGCGCGAAGGCCGTGTCCGGCTGGTGTCGATCACCGGTGTCGCCGGGATCGGCAAGAGCCGGCTCGCCTGGGAGTTCCTGAAGTACGTGGACGGGGTCGTCGAGCCGGTCCTGTGGCACGAGGGCCGCTCGCCGTCCTATGGCGAAGGCGTCACGTTCTGGGCGCTCGGCGAGATGGTCCGCAGCCGGGCCCGGCTGGTCGAGACCGACGACGACGAGACGACCCGGCTGCGCGTCGGGGAGATGCTCGACACGTATGTGCCGGATGCGGAGGAACGGCGGCGGATCGAACCGGCCCTGCTGGCGCTGCTCGGCGTGGGCAGCGCTCCACCCGGCGGCGCGGAGGGCCTGTTCAGCGCCTGGCGGACCTTCTTCGAACGACTCGCCGCGAAGCAGGTGGTCGCGCTCGTCTTCGAGGACCTCCACTGGGCCGACTCGGGGACGCTGGACTTCATCGACCACGTCCTCGAGTGGAGTCGGAGTGTCCCCATCCTGATCATCACCCTGGCTCGCCCGGAACTCCTGGAAGGACGTCCGGACTGGGGTGCCGGCCGGCGCAACTTCCTGGCCCTCGACGTCGAGCCGTTGCCCGAGGCGGCGATGCGCGAGCTGCTGGCAGGGCTCGTGCCCGGCCTGCCGGAAGCCGCCGTCAGATCGGTCGTCGCGCGCGCGGACGGGATCCCGCTCTATGCCGTGGAAACGGTCCGGATGCTGGCCGCGGACGGTCGACTGCAGGAGGTCGGCGATGGCACCTTCCGCCCCGTCGGCGACCTCGGTGAACTGGCGGTGCCGGATACGCTGCACGCGCTCATCGCCGCTCGGCTGGACAGTCTGGATGCCGCTGACCGGACGCTCATCGGGGATGCCGCCGTCCTGGGCCAGAGCTTCACCGTGGACGGCCTGGCGGCCATCAGCGGCCTCGATCGGGCGGCGGTCGAAGCCCAGCTCCGGCCGCTCGTCCGACGCGAGATCGTGCAGCTCGAGGTCGATCCCCGCTCCCCGGAACGGGGCATGTACTCCTTCGTCCAGGCGCTCATCCGCGAGGTCGCGTACTCGACCCTGGCGATGCGCGACCGACGGATCAAGCACCTGGCCGCCGCTCGCTACTTCGAGAGCCTCGGCGACGAGGAACTGGCCGGCGCCCTGGCCGCGCACTACATCGCGGCGTACCGGGTGGCCCCGACCGGGCCGGAAGGCGAGGCGCTCGCCGCCCAGGCCCGGGTCTCGCTTCGGGCGGCTGCCGATCGCGCGGAGGCCCTCGGTTCGCCCCGTCAGGCGGTCGTCTTCCTCGAACAGGCACTCGAGGTGGCCGCGGACGACGCGGAGCGAGCCGACCTGCTCGACCAGGCCGGACGAGCGGCCATGAACGCCGCACGCACGGACCTCGCCGAGGACCTCCTGATCAAGTCGACGGCGATCCGCGAACGACTCGGCGATCGAGCGGCCCTCGCCCGAACGATCGGCCTTCGAGCCGCGGCCCTCACGTCGGCGCGACGACGTGAACAGGCGATCGCGTTGCTGGCCCCCCTCGTCGCGGACCTGGGCGACCTGGCGGAAGATCCCATCGGCGTCCAGTTGATCGCGGATCTCGGCCGGTACCAGTTCCTGGCCAACATGGACGACCGCGGCCTCGCAGCCACCGATCGGGCCCTGGCGGCCTCGGAACGCCTCGGGCTCGTGCACATCGCGGCCCAGACATTGGCGACGAAGGGTGGCATCGCCGTGTTCGCCGGTCGCCATTGGGAGGCGCGCGCGATCCTTGAGGGTGCGCGGGTCCTCGCCGACGAGAACGACCTACCGGACGCCGCCCTACGCGCGAATGGGATGCTGGCCAGCACGATCGCGCTGGACGACCCGGCCGCCTCGGTCGCCGTGGAGCGCGAGAGCATCGCCCTGGCTCGTCGCCTTGGTCGGCGCAACTCGGAGATGACGTCCCTCGGCAATGCGGCCGAGGACGCTCGACGGACGGGCGAGTGGGGGTGGGCCATCGCCGAGGTCGACGCGGCGCTCCAGTTGGACATCGACGATGGCGCGCGCCTGACCCTGGCCGGCGTCGCCGCCTTCTTCAGGATCCTCAAGGGCCAGATGGCGGACGACGAGCTCACGTCGCTCGTCACGCAGCTGAGCGCACTCGACGACATCGACGTGTCGGCGGGCAGCCACGACCTCGAGGCCTTCGCCGATCTGACCGTCGGCGACCACCGATCGGCCTACGACCACTGGATGCAGATCGCCGCCCTGAGCGACCTCAATCGTCCGTACTGCCTGCCACGCGCGGGCAATGCCGCGGTCCTCGCCGGCGATGCTGACGCGGCACGGACGGCCCTCGTGCAGCTCGACACCCTTGGGACCCGTGGCCGGGCCGTGGATGCGGATCGCCACGCCATCCGGGCCGGGATCGCCGCGATCGAGGGCGACGCGGAGGCGGCGATCGGTTCGTATCGCGCCGCGATGACCATGTGGCGCGACCTCGGACTGCCATGGGACGAGGCGTTGACCACGCTGAGCGCGGTGACCCGACTCGGCCCACTGACGCCATCGGTCGCGGAGTGGGTCGAGTCCGCCCGAGCGATCTACGTTCGGCTCGGGGCCGTCCCGATGCTCGACCTGCTCGACGCGGCGGTGGCCGCCGGTAGCCCGGCGAAGCCCGCCGGACCGTGGGTCGAGCCCATGGTCACGGACGCCCCGAGCGCTCCGCTTCCGGACGCGACCGCCACCTCCTGACCCCGG
>CAZOHT010000074.1:0-5230 GCA_964579825.1 uncultured Anaerolineaceae bacterium | reverse complement strand
CGCATCGTCGCTGAAGCCGAAGGTCGCGTAGCGCGTCTTGAACTTGCCCGCGGCCCGGAAGAGGGACCCGGCGCCACGATGGCTTCTCCGAACCTGCTCGATCGCGCGATCCGGGCGAGCCGCGCAGACCCGACGAGGGGTTAGCGGCCCTCGGGGCGTCGGCCGATCAGCCACCAGGCCGTCGGGAAGAGCAGCGCCGCCGCGCTGAGCTTGAGGGCATCCCAGGCGAGGAACGGGGTCAGGCCGAAGGCGATCGTGTCCGCCCACGAGAAACCGCCGACGACCTTCAGCCACGGCAGGCCGATCGCGAAGATGACGATCTCGCCGAGGATCATCGCGCCGAACGAGCCGCCGATGTGGCGGTCCCAACCCAGCTCGGCGAGCCGACCCACGAGGGCGCCCGCGACGATGAACCCGATGATGTAGCCGCCCGAGACGCCGAAGATGACCGAGGTGCCCGAGGCGCCTTCGGCGAACACCGGAAGCCCGATCGCGCCGATGAGCGCGTACAGGGCCACGGCGGTCGCTCCGCGACGGAAGCCGAGCGCGCAGCCCGCGACCAGCACGCCGAAGGTCTGGCCGGTGATCGGCACCGGCGTGATCGCGATGTGGATCTGGGTCGAGAGGATGATGAACAGCGTCCCGGCCAGGATCAGCACGATGTGGCGCGCGCGCGCGTTCATCCGCTCGGCGAGCCCGACGGGAACGAGGAAGTCGGCGAGGGTGATCCCTCGATCGGCAGCCGTGCTGCGGTCGAGTCTCGGGATGGCGATCGTCATCGGCGGGAGTCTAGCATCCGCGCTGGGCGGTGAGGCGTTCTGTTTCCGGGATGCAGGACGACGGCAGGCCCGGCCGGATCACTCGTACTGGACGGCCCTGATGATCGAGATCCGACTCGCGACGTGGGCCGGGTAGGCCGCCGCCAGCATCGCGACGGCCACGCCGAGGACGATCGACACGCCGACGATGGCCCACGGGACCAGGCCGACGACGTCCGTCCGCCCACCCGCCAGCGCGACCATCACGAACCCGATCAGGATGCCCGCGGCGACACCCATGACGGCCCCGGACAGCCCGACGATGCCGGCCTCGACGACGACCGAACGCCAGACCTGGCCGCGCGTCATGCCGGCGGCCCGCAACACACCGATCTCGCGCACGCGCTCGATGACGTTCATGGTCAGCGTGTTGACGATGCCGAGCGCCGCCACGAGGACGGCGATGAGGGCCAGGGCATCGAACAGCCCGAAGATGCGCGCGAGTTCGCTGTCGATGGCCCCCTGGATCTGGCCGAGGGTCACGACGTCGAGCGCAACGAGGTTCGCGGCGGTCTCCAGGTCCGCGCGGGCGGTCGCCGGGGCGTCCGGCGCGAAGCGCACAGCGAACGCGTCCGAACCGGCCACGCCCAGGCTGCCGATCGCATCCGTCCAGCCGACGAGCATCCCCTCGCCGCCTCGCCCGGGCAGGGTCCGCTCGGCGATGCCGACGATGCGCAGGTCCAGGTTCGTGCCGTCGACCGCGGCGACCTTGACGACCTGGTCCAGGGTCAAGCCGAGGCGCGTGGCGAGGGCGAGCGGGACGATGGTGGCGCCACCTTCGTCCAGGGCGGCGAGCGCGGTGGCGCGGTCGCCCTCGGTGAGTCGCAGGCGCCCGTCCGCGGCGAGGTCGGCGCCGTCAACGGCGACTCCATCGGTCCGGCGGCCGTCCACCGCAACGTCGAACGTGGCGATCTCGGTGACCTGCTGGACGCCGGGGACGAGCGCCAGGTCCGCCGCGACGTCCTCGTCCGGTGCGATCGGGCGGATGGAGGTGGCGACGACGTCGCCGGGGATCACGTCGGCGATCCAGGCGCTGGCCGACGACCGGGCGGTCTGGCCGACGGCGCCCAGCGCGACGACCGCCGCGAGCCCGACGGCCAGCGGCCCGATGGTGAGGATCGCGCGGCTCCGGTCGCGGGTCAGCGAACCCCGGGCGAGTCGTTCTTCGAGGCGGAAGAACAAGGCGAACGGCCGCCCGGCCAGGCGCGTCAGCGGCCGCAGCACGAGCGGCAGCGCGAGGGTGGCCACGAGCAGGATCGCGTAGACGACGAGCGCGCGCGTGACCCCGGCCCCTCCGATCCCGCGAGGCCAGACCAGCACGCCGGCCGCCGCGACCGCCACGAACACGACGACCAGCCAGCCGAGCCGCGCCCGACGAGCGGATGTGCCTTCGCTGCGGACCTTGAGCGCCTCGATCGGGGAGATGCCACCCGCCCGTCTGGCCGGTCCGAGTGCCGCGGCCAGCGTCACGACGATGCCGACCACGAACGCCGCCACGAATGCCGACACCCGGAGTTCCGGGCCATCCAGCGTGACCTCGCCGACCGTCCGGACGTAGGCGACGACCAGGGCGGCCAGCACGGATCCCAGGATCAGCCCGACCACGGATCCGACCACGCCGAGGAGGAACGCCTGCCGGAGCACGTACCCCGTCACCTGGCCGCGGGTCGCACCGGCCGCCCGGAGCAGGCCGAGTTCGCGCGCCCGTTCCACGAGCGTCATCGACAACGTGTTGAAGATCAGGAAGGCGCCGGTGAACAGCGCGATCGCGGCGATGAGCGCGGTCGTGGCCTGGAAGTCCGCCGTCGACGAGCGGAGTGAGGCCGCCAGGTCGGCCGGAGACGACAGCACGTAGGGCTCGGTCAGGAGGTTGGCTTCCAGTGCGGCGGTCACGGTCGCGGCGGCGGCACCATCCGCCAGGCGGATGTCGACCCTCGTCACCCCTGCCTGATCGAACACGGCCTGCGCCGTCCGCAGCGGCACGACCACGGTCCGACCGAACGTGCCGGTCGCCGGGCCCTCCCCCGCCAGGATCCCGATGACCCGGTAGTGCGCGGTCGCGCCCGCCCCCTGGACAGTGAGCTCGGAGCCGATCGACAGGCCGTCCTCCTCGGCCAGACGCCGGGTGATGAGGGCGCTGGGTTCGTCGCCGCTGGTCAGGCCGAAGCCCTCGGCGAGGGTGAGTTCGTGGACCTGTGGCTCGCGCGCCGGGTCGATCCCGACGATGGTGACCGCGGCCGGCAGCCCGACCGATGGGCCGGCGAGCAGGTACGTCTGGCGCTCGAGCGCTGGGGCGGCCAGGCCGACCCCCTCCGTGGCATCGATGGCGTCCAGCGTCTCGCGACCGAGCCCGCTCTCCCCGAACGCCGAGACGCGCAGGTCCGCCCGGCCGACGAGATCGCGGACGGTCCGGTCCACCGACGTTTCGATGGCGACGTTCGTCGCGAGACCGGCGAAGAGCACCGCGACCCCCAGCGCGACGCCGATGATCGTGAGCGACGTGCGGCCCGGACGAGCGCGGAGGCTGCGCCAGGCGATCCGGTCCATGGGCTACAGCCCGAGCTGGGCGAGCCGCGCGATGAGCGGGGTGGCGTCGTGGGACTCGCGGCGGCCCAGGTGGATGGTCTCGCGGATCTGGCCGTCCCCGATGACGAGGACCCGGTCCGCGTAGGCGGCGGCCTTCGAGTCGTGGGTCACGAGCACGATCGTCTGCTGGCGCTCCACGCACGACCGCCAGAGCGCATCGAGGATCTCCGTACCGGACGTGTAGTCGAGGTTGCCGGTCGGCTCGTCGGCGAACAGGAGGGCCGGCCGGGTCACGAGGGCCCGGGCGACCGCGACGCGCTGCTGCTCCCCCACCGACAGTTGGTCCGGTTTGTGGTGGGCCTTGGCGGTCAGGTCCACGAGGGCGATCGCCTCTCGGATCCGGGTCACGATCTCGCCCTTCGACGGATCCTGCCCGGCGATGGTGAACGGCAAGGCGACGTTCTCCGTGACGTCTAGGAGCGGGATGAGGTTGAACGACTGGAAGACGAACCCGGTGCGGTCGCGGCGCAGGCGCGTCACCTCGTCGTCCGAGAGGTCGCTCACCGCCTGGCCTTCGAGCACGACGACGCCGGATGTGGGCCGATCCAGCCCGCCGAGCATCTGGAGCAGCGTCGACTTGCCCGAGCCCGACGGTCCCATCAGGGCGACGAACTCACCCTCGTCGACGGTCAGCGACACGCCGCGCAGGGCGTCCACGACGGTCTCGCCGAGGGGGTAGGACTTGGCCAGCTCCCGTGCCTCGAGGATGGGCGGCATGGCCGGCAGTGTAGTCGTCACCCGCCGAAGAACGCGCCGGTGATGCTCCCGACGATCGTCTCGATGAGCCCCAGACTCGGGGCGGTGTCCGCGATGCGAAGGCCGTGGTTCGAGCGCGCGATCACCGGCGGCGCGGTGGCCGGCGCGAACGAGCGATCGGCCGGATCGAAGGTCGGATCGAGTGGGTCCCGGGTGGGGGCGGGCGTCGGTTCGGGGGTCGGGACCGGGGTGGGTTTCGGGGTCGGCTTCGGGGTCGGCTTCGGGGTCGGCTTCGGCGTGGTCCGCGGCTTGGCGGTGGCCTGCGCCTGGGGCTTCGGCTTCACGGTCGGCTTCGGGGTGGCCTTCACGGTCGAGCCGCACTTGTCCGCGAACAGGACGGTCCACATCTTCTTGCCGTCGGGGCCCTTGTACGCCCCGATGCCGATGACGTCCCAGGTCTTGCCCAGGATGTTGGCGCGGTGACCCGACGAGCCCATGAACATCTCGTGGATCTGGGCGGTCGCCTCGTCGTCCGGGTAGTTGTTCCAGCCGATGTTCTCGCCCGCGACCTTGTAGCAGTAGCCCTTCTGGTCGAGCTTCTTGAAGACCTTGCCGAAGCCCGGGATGTCGTGGCTGAAATAGTCGCGCTCGATCATGTCCTTGCTGCGCCAGCGCGCGACGGAGGTGAGTGTCGAGTCCACCTTGAGGGCCTTGAGGCCGGCGGCGGCGCGACTCTGGTTCGTGAGCGCGACGAGCTGCTTCTCCGACGCGGACGAGTACTGGCCTTCGGACCAGGCGTGTGTCTCGGCTGGCGTCGCCAGGGTGAAGACGGACGTCGCGAGGAACGCGACCGCGATGAACAGGGCGCTGGGTCGGGTGCCGAGTCGGTTGGCCAGGGACATGCGGGCGCGGTCTCCACTCGCCGGCTGGGGTTCCGGTGTGGTCCCAACCGTAGGCGTGCGGTCCGTGCCGGTCCGCGGTGCGAAGGTCCGGGTGATCGGGTTCGCTGGTACCGTCCGGTCCGGGCCGGTCCGGTGGGGTCCGTGCGGGTCCGGTGCCGTCTTGTGGGGTCGGTGCGGGGTCGGCAACTCCGCGGAATCCGGGTACACTCCGCTGGCCCACCGGCTCCG
>CAZOHT010000073.1:0-5890 GCA_964579825.1 uncultured Anaerolineaceae bacterium | reverse complement strand
GCCCCGGTGGACTACGGGGCGACCGTGCTCCGCCTGCGGGTCGGCGGCCAGTACCGCCGCGACGCCGTGCTTCGCCACCTGGTCGACCTCCAGTACCAGCGCAACGACCAGGCTCTCTCGCGTGCCCGGTTCCGCGTCCGCGGCGACACCCTGGAGCTGCAGCCGGCGTCGGAGGAGACCCTCATCCGGGTCGAGTTCTTCGGGGACGAGGTGGAGCGGATCACCGAGCTGGACCCGCTGACCGGCGAGCTGCTCGCCGAGCGCAAGGAGGTCAACGTCTACCCGGCGACGCACTACGTGACGCCGAACGAGAAGCTGAAGGACGCCATCGTCGATATCGAGGTCGAGATGGAGGAGCGGGTCGGCCAGCTGGAAGCGGAAGGTCGAGCGCTCGAGGCGGCCAGGCTTCGCCAGCGGACGACGTTCGACCTCGAGATGATGCGTGAGCTGGGGTACTGCACCGGCGTCGAGAACTACTCGCGTCACCTCTCGCGACGAGAGGCCGGCTCGCGACCCTGGACGCTCCTCGACTACTTTCCGCCGGACTGGCTGCTGGTCGTGGACGAGTCGCACATGACGGTGCCGCAGGTCGTCGGGATGTACAAGAACGACCGGACCCGCAAGGAGATCCTGGTCGACTTCGGGTTCCGGCTGCCGTCCGCCCTGGACAATCGCCCGCTGACGTTCGAGGAATTCGAGAAGACCGTCCACCAGGCCATCTACATGAGCGCCACGCCCGGACCGTACGAGCTCGAGCGCAGCCAGCGCGTCGTCCAGCAGCTCATCCGGCCGACCGGGATCGTCGATCCGCCCATCGAGGTCCGGCCGACCGAGGGCCAGATCGACGACCTGCTCGAGGAGATCCGCGGGCGGGTGGAGCGGGGCGAGCGAGCCCTCGTCACGACGTTGACCAAGAAGATGGCCGAGGACCTGACCGACTACCTCAAGGAACTCGGGGTCAAGGTCCAGTACCTCCACAGCGAGGTGGACACCCTCGAACGGGTCGCCATCCTGCGCGACCTGCGCCTCGGGGTCTTCGATGTCCTCGTGGGGATCAACCTCCTGCGCGAGGGCATCGACCTGCCCGAGGTCACGCTCGTCGCGATCCTCGATGCCGACAAGGAGGGCTTCCTGCGGTCGGCCTGGTCGCTCATCCAGATGATCGGCCGTGCCGCGCGCAACACCGGCGGGGCGGTCGTGATGTACGCCGATCGGGTCACCGAGTCGATGCAGGTCGCGATCGACGAGACGGATCGCCGGCGAGCGATCCAGGAAGCCGACAACCTGGCCCGGGGGATCCAGCCGACCACGATCATCAAGGAGATCCACGACCTCAACGAGCGCCTGCGGGTCGTCGCCGAGTCGACGACGGTCTACACGTCGGAGAAGGGCGGCGAACTGACGTCCACGGACCGGGCCAAGGTCGAGGCGCTGGTCGCCCGGATGGAGGCGGAGATGAAGGCCGCCGCCAAGTCGCTCGAGTTCGAACGGGCCGCCGCCCTGCGCGACGAGGTCCAGCAGATCCGGCTGCGGGTCCTGGAGCAGGACGCGTCGATCATCGTCGGGCGCGCCGCCGAACGGGCCGGGCGATCCGGGTCTGGGACCGCACGTGGCCTGGACAACGCGGCAGCGAGCGCCCGCGGGCGACGCGGTGCCGCCGCGGCCGCCGCCGGTCCTGCCCTGGAGGTCACCAGCATCCAGGTCCTGCCGGCCGACGAGGAACCGGCCGCGATCCTCGATGGCGAGCCCGGCATCGACGAGAACACGGTCGCCGACTGGCTGCCGGGCATCCGCGACGAACACGACGACGACGGCGGGACGCAGGCCCGATGGCTGGACCGACCGACCTGGGATCGGACCGTCACGCCGAACATCCGGCGACGGACAGGGCAGCGACCGGGGCGCCGTCGCTAGGGCTCGCCTGGGGCGCAGCACGTGGTGCGCGGACGCCACAGAAAGCGTGTGCGGTCCGGTGCGGTCAGGTGCGGTTCGGACTAGATTCGAGGCGTGTCCGCGACGTTCGATCAGCCTGGCCGCCGAGCCCCGGACGGGCGTGCCGCCGACCCCATGCTGATCGTCGATCGAACGACCACGGTCCGCTTCCTGGCCCTGACGACGTTGGTCCTCGCCCAGACCTTCGACCTGGCGACCTTCCGGTGGATGGTGGGCCAGCACGGCCTGCACGCGGAACTGAACCCGCTCGTCCAGAACCTCTTCGAGTCGTACGGGATGGCGGCCGTGGTCGGGGCCAAGGCAGCCTTGATCGTGCTCGTCGGAGCGCTCTTCATCGCCGCCTGGTCCCGTCGGCGTGGCTACGTCCGCGCGATCGCCGGTGGGCTCCCCATCGCCCTGGCCATCACCGCCGGCCTCATCGGCGGCATCACGAACGCGGCGACCATCCTGCACTGACCGGCCGGCCCGGGCCTCGGGAACCCGACACCGAACGCCTGTTCCAATCGGCGAAGTCCGGTAGACTAGGCTCGTGCCCCAGGAACGACTCATCGTGCGCGGTGCGCGCGAACACAACCTGAAGAACGTCACCGTCGACTTCCCCCGCGACCGGCTCGTGGTCATCACCGGCCTGTCGGGGAGTGGGAAGTCCAGCCTCGCCTTCGACACGATCTACGCCGAAGGCCAGCGTCGCTACGTCGAGAGCCTGAGCGCGTACGCCCGGCAGTTCCTCGGGCAGATGGAGAAGCCGGACGTCGACCAGATCGACGGCCTGTCGCCGGCCATCTCGATCGACCAGAAGGGCGCGTCGCGCAACCCGCGATCGACGGTCGGCACCGTCACCGAGATCTACGACCACCTGCGGCTGCTCTTCGCCCGGATCGGGATCCCGCACTGTCCCAACGGCCACGCCATCGAACGGCAGACCGCCCAGCAGATCGTGGACCAGGTCCTCGCGCTCCCCGAGGGGACGCGTCTGCTCGTCCTCGGGCCGCTCATCAAGGACCGCAAGACCGAGGGCGATCGCGTCTTCGATGGCGCCCGGCGCCAGGGCTTCGTCCGCGTCCGCGTGGACGGCGAGATGGTCGACATCGCCGATGCCCCCAAGCTCGACAAGTACAAGCGCCATTCGATCGAGGTCGTCGTCGACCGCTACGTCGTCCGTCACGCCGAGGCACCCGACGGGGCGCCGAGAGCCCCGGACGGACGACCACTGGACCCGGAGACCGGCGAGGTCATCGCGGACCCGGACGCCGGTCGCCTGGCCGACTCGGTCGAGACCGCCCTGCGCCTGGGCGAGGGCGTCGTCCTGATCGCCCCGGCGCCACGCGACGACGAAGCGCCGTCCTTCGAGGAGCGACGGTACAGCGAGAAGTACAGCTGCCCGTATGACGGGTACACGGCGGACGAACTGGAGCCGCGCAGCTTCTCGTTCAACTCACCCCACGGCGCATGCCCCGGGTGCGCCGGACTCGGCACGAAGCTCGAGATCGACCCGAGTCTCGTCATCCCGGACCGGACCAAGAGCCTGGCGACCGGCGCACTCCTGCCGTGGGCCCGCATGCCCACGGATGCGTCCTGGCGGCTGAAGATCCTAGAGGCCATCTGTGCCGCCCATGGCTGGGCGTACGAGGCGCCCGTCAAGGACCTGCCGCAGGACGCCATCGACTACGTCCTGTACGCGAAGAAGACCGAGAAGGTCGTCGTCCGCTACCGGCACGAGCGAGGCGAGAACACGTACAACGCGACGTTCGAGGGCGTCATCACGAACCTCGAACGCCGGTATCGCGAGACCGATTCCGATTACATCAAGGCGGAGCTCGAGAAGTACATGGTCACGCGACCGTGCCCGGACTGCGGCGGCAAGCGGCTCCGGCCGGAGGTCCTGGCCGTCACGATCGGGACGCACAACGTGTGGGACATCTCGACGATGTCGATCACCGCGGCCCTGCGCTGGGCGACCTCGCTCGGGGCCGGGCTGAACGAGCGGGAACGGACGATCGCCTACCAACTCCTGAAGGAGATCGTCGCCCGACTCGGCTTCCTCGTGGATGTCGGACTGGACTACCTGACCCTGGACCGCACGAGCGTGACCCTGTCGGGCGGTGAGGCCCAGCGGATCCGGCTGGCGACCCAGATCGGGACGACGCTCATGGGTGTCCTGTACATCCTCGACGAGCCGTCGATCGGCCTGCACCAGCGCGACAACGCGAAGCTCATCGCGACGCTGACCCGCTTGCGCGACCTCGGCAACACGGTGCTGGTCGTCGAGCACGACGAGGAGACGATCCGGACCGCGGACTGGGTCGTGGATATCGGCCCCGGGGCGGGGGAGCACGGCGGCGAGATCATCGCCAACGGTCCCCTCGAAGCGGTCCTGGACGAGCCACGCTCCATCACCGGCGCGTTCCTGCGCGGCGAACGGGCCGTGCCGATCCCGTCGCAACGGCGGGCCGGCAACGGCAAGTCACTCGTCGTGAAGGGCGCCCGGGAACACAACCTTCAGGCGGTGGACCTGCAGGTGCCACTCGGGACCTTCGTGGCGGTGACCGGCGTGTCGGGGAGCGGCAAGAGCACGCTCGTGACCGAGGTCCTCTACCGGGCCCTGGCCCGAGAGCTAAACGGGTCCCGAGAACCGGTCGGCGCGCACGACGCGCTCGAGGGTGCCGACGCGATCGACAAGATCATCGAGATCGACCAGAGCCCCATCGGACGCACGCCGCGCTCCAATCCGGCCACCTACGTCGGCCTGTTCACGCCGATCCGGGAACTGTTCGCGGGCGTCCCGGAGTCGCGGCTGCGCGGCTACAGCCCCGGCCGCTTCAGCTTCAACGTCAAGGGCGGGCGCTGCGAGCACTGCAAGGGCGACGGGATCCTCAAGATCGAGATGCAGTTCCTGCCGGACGTGTACGTCCCCTGCGAGGTCTGCAAGGGCAAGCGCTACAACCGCGAGGCGCTCGAGATCCACTACAAGGGCAAGTCGATCGCGGACGTGCTGGAGCTGACGATCGGCGAGGCGCTCGAGTTCTTCTCGGCGGTCCCGAACATCCGGACCAAGCTCCAGACGCTCAACGACGTGGGCCTCGGCTACGTCCACCTGGGCCAGCCGGCGACGACGCTGTCGGGCGGCGAGGCGCAGCGCGTGAAGCTCTCGACCGAGCTGTCGCGGCGCGCGACCGGGCGCACGCTGTACGTCCTCGACGAGCCGACGACCGGGCTGCATTTCGCCGACGTCGAGAAGCTGCTCGAGGTCCTGCACCGGCTGGTCGACGGCGGCAACACGGTCCTCGTCATCGAGCACAACCTCGATGTCATCAAGACCGCGGACTGGCTCGTCGACCTGGGCCCGGAAGGCGGCGACCGCGGCGGCCGGATCATCGCGCAGGGCACACCGGAGACGGTCGCCGCCACCACGGGCTCGGCGACCGGCGAGTACCTCGCCCGCGTCCTGCGCGGCGAGCCGCTTGTCCCCCTGTCCGACGTCACGTTCGCCGAGGAAGCCGGACGAGCGACCCGGTCGAACGGCAACGGCACGGGCCGGACCAAGGCCGCGAACGCGCCCGTCGCGCGCAAGCGAGCGGCGGCGGCGCGGGCCGGCTGACCGGTCGCCCGGGGCGTACCATCCCGCCATGCCGGACATCGACTTCGCCTTCCTCGCCGATGCGGCCGAGACCGTTCCAGGTCAGAAGTTCCACGTGCTCGGTGGGGGGATCGCCCGCATCGGCGGCCGTCGGTTCCCGCTGCGCCACCCACATCTCGCCCTGGTCATCGGGTTGCAGGTGACGGCTCCCGAGACCGAACGTGAGCACGAGATCCGGTTCGTCCTGCTGGACCCGGATGGGGCGGAGGTGGCGGGGGCCACGGGCAGCCTCGTGGCACGGAGCCAGCGCGATGGCCGCGATGCGACCCTGACGTTCTCCATCGACCTGTGGAACCTGAC
>CAZOHT010000072.1:0-6497 GCA_964579825.1 uncultured Anaerolineaceae bacterium | reverse complement strand
AAGACGTACGTGACGTCGGTCAGCGACGACCCGAGAAGGCGGATCATCCGGATCCGCTGCGACTCACCCCCGGACAGCGTCCCGTATGGTCGGTCGAGGGAGAGATAGCCGAGCCCGATCTCGACGAACGAGTCGAACGTGTGCTGCAGTCCGGCGAGCAGCGGCGCGACCGACGGCTCGTCCAGTCCTCGCAGCCAGTCGGCCAGATCGTCGATCTGGAGCGCGCAGGCTTCGGCGATGTTGAGGCCCCGGATGCGCGACGACCGGGCCGGCTCGTTGAGGCGGGTGCCGCCGCACTCCGGACACGGCGCGAAGGTCACCGCGCGCTCGACGAACGCGCGGATGTGCGGCTGCAGGGCGCCGACGTCCTTGGACAGCATCGACTTCTGGACCCGAAGGACGAGGCCTTCATAGGTCAGGTTGATGCCGTTGATCCTGGTCTTGACCGGCTCCTTGTAGAGGAAGTCGTGGAGCTCGGTGGGGGAGTAGTCGCGGATCGGCTTGTCCGGGTCGAGGAACCCCGACTCCGCGAACAGCTTCGTCGACCAGCCATCGGCGGTGTAGCCCGGCACCCTGATCGCTCCTTCGAGCAGCGACTTGTCCGGGTCGTACAGCTGGGTCAGGTCGATGTCGTTGATGGAGCCCATGCCCTCGCAGCGCGGGCACATGCCGCCGTAGTAGATGGCGTCGCGCACGACGATCCGCTCGCCCTTGCCCTTGTCGACGGTCATCGCCCCGCTCGCCTTGCGCATCGGGACGTTGAACGAGAAGGCCGTCGGCGGGCCGACGTGGGGATCGCCGAGCCGGCTGAACAGCACGCGCAGCAGCGCATTCGCATCGGTGGCGGTGCCGACGGTGGACCGTGCGTTGGCGCCCATCCGCTCCTGGTCGACGATGATCGCCGTCGTCAGGCCCTCGAGGACGTCGACGTCGGGGCGGGCCAGGGTCGGCATGAAGCCCTGCACGAACGCGCTGTACGTCTCGTTGATCATCCGCTGCGACTCGGCGGCGATCGTGCCGAACACGAGTGAGCTCTTGCCCGAGCCCGAGACGCCGGTGAACACCGTCAGCCGGCGCTTCGGGATCTCCAGGCTGACGTCCTTGAGGTTGTTGACCCGCGCCCCCTGGACACGGATCAGGCCGTGGCTATCGGCCACGTGCAGGCTGGGCGATGGCGCGTCGGCGCTCAGCATCGGCCCATCCTCGCTGCGGCGGTCATGCGGCTTGCGTGTCGGGCCCCAGTCCCGGCGAGGTCGCCGCTTCCGGGCTGCGCATCGCGAGAGCGATGGTGAGCGCCACGCCGAGGCCGAGCAGGACGTCACCGATGCTGAACACGTTGGCCGCGGGCATCCAGGCCGGCATGGCGAAGATATCGGTGAGGAACGGCAGCGCCGGGTCGGTCACGAGCGTGCTGTTCGTGTAGCCCGGCCCGCCCAGGCCGAGGGAGACGAACGCCTCGGGATCCGCCGGCATGTAGCCGCCATTGGCGATGATGGCCAGCAGGTTGCTCGCCGCCCCGACGGCCGCGAGCGCCATGCCCGGGACCCGGACGTTGCGCAGGACCATCGCGAACACGAGCACGTTGGAGGCCACGTACACGACCGGCGCGGCATCGCCGAGATCCACGCCGAGCCAGTCCGAGAAGAGGGCGACCTGGATCAGCAGGCCGATGAGTGCGAGCGGGATCCAGCGCAGGCGCAGGTCCGCGAGGCGGCCGAGCCGCCCACCCAGCAGGTAGCCGGCGAGGATGCCGATCGGGATCGCGTACAGGATGAACACCGGTCGCTCAGGACTCCATCGGCCCGAGGCCCAAGGCGGTCTCGAGCTGGACAGCGTGGTCCTCCACGTGGGCGACGATGAAGCGGACCACGATCGCCTCGATGGTCATCTCGCCGAGGCGCGGGTGAAGCCCGACACGGCCACGCTCCACATCGGTGAGGGACGACCAGCGTCGTTCGAGGCGGTCGAGGGACCAGGCGATCCGGTCGTACAGCTCCGAGGGCGGAAGGGTCCGGTCCCGCTCCAGGACAGCCAGGCGGACCGTGTCCGTGGCCACTCGGCCGAACGGGACGGGTTCCGCGGCCCCGCCGGCGACACCCACGATGATCCGCTCCATCTCGCCCTGCCAGAACGGGATCATCTCGGCGACGTGGGCCAGGACCTCGACCGGGCCCCACTCGGCCTCGGGCGCATCGTCGAAGCGCTCGGCGAGCGGCCATGGGGACCCTTCCACGACGGCGGGTCTGGTCGCGGCGAGGCGAGCGGCGGCGACGTGCGAGCGCAGGAGCAGATCGTCGGTCGTCATGGTGGGCAGTGTCGCACGAGCGGCGTAGCATGGGTGTCCACGACATGGGTGGCCCGCCACCCGCCCCACCCACCAGCCGGGGAGCAGACATGACCGAGACGGTCTCCCGCGGTGCCGCCAACCAGGCCGGTGCCCGGATCGACGTGGACGCGTACGGCAAGGCGGAGGATTTCCTGCCCCTCAAGGGCATCGACCACGTGGAGTTCTGGGTGGGCAATGCCCGCCAGGCGTCGGCCTATTACCGGGCGTTGTGGGGCTTCACGCCCGTCGCGTTCAGCGGTCTCGAGACGAAGGTCCGCGACCGGGCCAGCTACGTGATGGTCCAGAACGGCATCCGCTTCGTCTTCACGGCGCCACTCACGCCGGACGGCGAGATCGCCGAGCACGTCCGGGAGCATGGCGACGGCGTCCACGACATCGCCTTCGCGGTGGACGATGTCGAGTCGGCCTGGCGCGAGACGACGGCCCGCGGAGCGGCCTCCGCGCTCATCCCGTCCGAACTCGACGGCGGCGACGACGGGGTCCTGCGCAAGGCGTCGATCCGAACCTACGGGGAAACGCTCCACTCGTTTGTCGATCGGCGCGACTACCACGGCACCTTCGCGCCCGGCTATCGGAAGTCGAAGGCGACCGCGCCAGCGGCCGGCGGCCTGTCCCTGCTCGAGGTGGACCACTGCGTCGGCAACGTCGAGCTCGGCGAGATGGACACGTACGTGGACTTCTACCGCGACGTGCTGGGCTTCGCGCAGCTGATCCACTACGACGACAAGGTCATCCACACCGAGTACTCGGCGCTGATGTCCAAGGTCATGACCAACGGCAACGGCCGGGTCAAGTTCCCGATCAACGAGCCGGCCCCGGGCAAGAAGAAGAGCCAGATCCAGGAGTACCTCGACTGGTATCGCTCGCCCGGCTGCCAGCACATCGCGCTGCGGACCGAGGACATCGTCGGGACCGTCCGGCGGTTGCGCGACAACGGGATCGAGTTCCTGGGGCTGCCGCACGAGTACTACGCGACGCTCGCCGATCGCGTCGGCGACGTCGGGGTCCCGATCGACACGCTCGAGGAACTCGGCATCGAGGCCGACCGCGACGAGGAGGGCTACCTCCTCCAGATCTTCACCCGCCCGGTCCAGGATCGCCCCACGTTCTTCTTCGAGATCATCGAGCGCCATGGTTCGCGTGGATTCGGCGTCGGCAACTTCAAGGCCCTCTTCGAAGCCATCGAACGCGAACAGGCCAAGCGCGGCAACCTATGACCGCGGGCGTCGACGTGGCCGTCGCCGAGTCGCTCGGGAACGAGTAAATCGCCTCGATCCGGGATCGGGATTGGGCGCGGCTGTCGGCGTGCTTCCGGCCGGATGTCGAGTTTCGTGCCGTCGTCCCGGACCACGGGGAACCCATCCGGGACCTGGTCGGGCCGGTCGACACGTGCGCCCAGATCGCACGGTGGTTCGATGGCGGGGAGGTCTACGAGCTCATCGACTCGACGGTCGACCTGATCGGCGACCGCCTTCACGTCGGCTATCGCGTCACCGGGACGGACCAGGGCGTCTGGTACCTCGTGGAGCAGCACGCCTTCGCGACCCTGTCCGGCGACCGGATCGGCTACCTGAACCTCGTGTGCTCCGGGTTCCGCGACATCCCGAGCCCGGCCTGATCCGCTCGAGCGTCACGGTGCCCCAGGTCGTTCGACTGCGGGTGCCGACGCCTGCTCAGGAGCGTCCCATCGGGCCCTCGCCGCGGCGTATCCTGCGGCCACATCAGGACGCTCGGGAGGTGCCGCATGGAGCTCTATCCGTGGGTCGTGGTCGCCCACGTCGTCTTCGTCATCCTGTCGTTCGGGGCGCACGGCGTCTCGGCGTACACGATGTTCCGCATCCGTGGGGAGACGGATCGGACCCGGGCGGCGGCTGTCCTTGACCTGTCCACGACCGCGCTGCTGGGGGCGGGGATCGGCCTCGGGCTGGCCGTCATCCTCGGGATCGTCGCGGCCGCGATGGCCGGCTACTTCGGGCGCGGCTGGCCCTGGGCGTCGATCGCCGTCGTCGTCATCGTGTGGATCGCCATGACGCCTATGGCCGCGAACCCGTTGGGCGGCGTGCGCCGGACACTCGGCCTGCCGACCCGCGCCGACAAGAAGGGCGAGCCACCTCAGCCCGGCTCCGATGCGGAGTTCGCGGCCGCGCGCGCTCGCCTCAAGCCGGAGCTCGTGACGGCGATCGGGATCGTCGCGATCGTCGTGCTCGTGTGGCTCATGGAGATGAAGCCGTTCTGACACCCTTGTCCTGACGGATCGCCCGATCGACGGAGACCTGACATGCACCGAACGCTCGCCCGCTTCTGCCTCGTCGTCGCCACGGTCGCGCTCGCCGCGTGCGGATCCGGGTCCGCCTCGACCGCGCCAGATCCGGCGGCCATCCCGGGTACCACCTGGAGCGTCTCGTCCATCGGTGGTGTCGCGACGGTCGGCGGATCGCAGCCGACGATCGCCTTCGGAGCCGACGGGACTGTCAGCGGGACGACCGGCTGCAACCAGTACAACGGCACGTACAAGCTGGACGGCGGCACGATCACGATCAGCCCGCTGGCGTCCACGCTCATGCTGTGCGAGGGGCCGATCGGCGCCCAGGAGGTGGCCTTCATGGCGGCCTTCCCCAAGTCGACGGGCTGGTCCGTGGGGTCGGATGGGAATCTGACGCTCACCGGCTCAGCTGACATCGTCGCGTCGCCGGCCTGATCGGCTCGACGCGGCGTACCGCCGAACCCGGCGTCAGATGAGGATCGCCCACGTCCGCGAGCGGCACGCGCCCGCCGGGACACCGTTCCGGCTGGCGGCCGCCCTCGATCGCGTCGACCGGCCCGCGCGTTGGCTGGATCTCGAGGTGGCGCGCGCCCGGGCGGTCCGGCACGACGGCGCGCTCGCCCATAACGCCACCCTGTACCGCGCGCCTTTGACCACCCTGGACGACCACCTGGCGCGCGGCATGCGGGTCGAGGCGCTCCGCGAGCTGGTCGACGGGTTCGAGCCGCGTGCCGACGATGACGATGCCGTTCTGGCCGTCGACGAGCTCGCCTTCGGGCCACCGGTGCTTCGACCGCCGTCGGTCCGCGACTTCTACGCCTTCGAAGGGCACGTCGCCGCGATGTGGGCCCGACGTGGCGGCGTCATCCCGGAGCGCTGGTACACGCTCCCGGTCTTCTACTTCTCCAATGCCTCCGAGATCCGCGGGCCGGACGATACCGTCCACGCGCCGCGGGGCTGCCTCGAGCTCGACTACGAGTTGGAGGTGGCCGCGATCATCGACACGCCCGGCATCGACCTGCCGGCCGAGCGGGCGGAGGAGGTCATCGGCGGGTTCACGATCTTCGACGACTGGTCTGCCCGAGATCTCCAGCGCGAGGAGATGGCGCTCCACCTGGGTCCGGCCAAGGGCAAGGACTTCGCCAGTTCGATCGGGCCGTACCTGGTCACACCGGATGAACTTGCCGACGTGCGCCAGGCGACCGGATACGACCTGGCCATGACGGTCGACGTCAACGGCACCGAGACCGGGCGCGCGCGCTGGTCGGACGCCCACTTCAGCTTCGGCGAGATGCTGGCTCGCGCCAGCGCGGACGTCCACCTGCGACCCGGCGAGGTCGTCGGTAGCGGCACCGTGGACACCGGCTGCCTGCTCCAATCGAAGGACGCGACGCTCGGTCGCTACCTCGAGCCCGGCGACGTCGTCACCCTCGCGATCGAGCGGTTCGGGGAGCTCCGCAACCCCATCGTGGCGAGACCGGCGTGATCGTCGAGCCGATGACGGCCGCCGATTGGCCAGAGGTCCGCCGCATCTACACCCAGGGGATCGCCACGGGCGACGCGACCCTGGAACGTGAGGCGCCGGACTGGAGTCACTTCGACCATTCCCACCCCGCCGAGTGCCGACTCGTGGCGCGGGCCGAGGCCGGCGGGCCGGTCCTCGGCTGGACCGCGCTCGGCCACTACTCGGCGCGGAAGGTCTACAGCGGGGTGGCCTGGGAAAGCGTGTACGTCGCCGAGGAGGCACGCGGGAGCGGCGTCGGACGGGCACTGCTGCAGGCCCTCATCCGGGACTCAGAGGCGGCCGGCTACTGGACGCTCTTCGCGGGCGTGATGGCCGAGAACGCCGCGTCGCTGGCCCTCCACGAGTCGGTCGGGTTCCGGCGG
>CAZOHT010000071.1:0-7103 GCA_964579825.1 uncultured Anaerolineaceae bacterium | reverse complement strand
AGGATCGGGTCCTGGACGCCGATGATGTTCGACGCCCCGGTCACCGTCTGGGTCGAGGCGAGCAACGGGTACAGGTCCGGGTCCAGGCCGATCGTCACGTCGGTCACGGCCACCTGGTAGAGGCCCTTGGCCAGCCGGTCGACGAACTCCCCTGCCGGGATCCCGATGTGGGTCACGTCGAAGCCGAGCCGGCGCCAATCCTGGGCGACCTGGGCGGCGGATGCCCACGCGGTCTGGTTCGACTTCTGGTCCGGGCTCAGGACCTCCATGGCCAGCGGCTTGGTCGCCTTCGGCAGGTACCAGCCGTCGTCCTTGATCGTCCAGCCGGCCGCCAGGAGCGCCTTGCGCGTCGCGGCTCGGTCGTACGCCACCGGCGGGTCCGCCTTCGCGTCGAACATCGGCGAGCTCGGCGGGATCGGGCCGGTCGCCTCGGCGGCGGCCCCGGCGAACACGTTGTCGACGATCCGGCTTCGCTCGATGCCGGCCAGCAGGGCGGTTCGCACGGTCGGGTCGGCGAACTCCGGATGCGACGGCCGAAGGTTCAGCAGGGCCGCCGTGAGCGTGGCACCCGGGTACTTCAGCAGGCGGCTGTCCGGCCCGGCCGCGAGCTCGGCCGCATCGGTCGGCGTCAGGCCGGAGGCGGCGTCGAGGTCACCCGCGCGATACGCGGCGGCGAGGGAGGCATCGTCGTCGAAGAACGTGAATTCGATGCCCGGCAGGTACGGCGCGGGTCGATCGGGCCGGAGCGTCGGGCCCGCCGTCTCCAGGGAATCGACGGTCCCGGACGCGGCCGGCTCGGGTTCGAAGGTGGTCTCCGTCACCGGTACGAGGCTGGCGGTCGTGTCGGTCAACTCGGCCAGTGCGAACGGGCCGGACCCCACCGGCTGTGTCCCGAACGGGTGGTCGGCGAGGATGTCGATGGGGACGTCGGCCAGGATGTGGGCCGGGGCGATCGGTTGGGTCGCCGCCTGGAGGAACCCGCCGAGCGGCGTGGTCAGGGTGAACGTGACGATGCGATCGCTGATCGCCCGGACCTGGACCTCCGTCCACGAGCCGGCAGCCGGACCGACGTAGGCCGGATCCTGGAGCGTTCGGATGGTGAACGCGACGTCCTCGGCGGTGACCGGTTCGCCGTCCTGCCACGACGCGTCGTCGCGCAGCTCGAAGGTCCAGACCTTCCCGGCGCTGTCCACGGACCAGCGTCTTGCGAGGTCCGGGACGAGCGTCCCACCCGGGCCATTGCGGACGAGGCCGCTGAAGATGAGGGCCACGAGATCGCGATCCGCCTGCGACCGCGCGGTCAGCGGGTTGATGGACACCGGGTGGCCGACCACGCCCTCGCGGTACGGGGCGATCTCTGCCGGTTCCAGCGGGGTCGGCGTCGCCCGAGCGGCGGTGGTCTCCAGGGCGGGGAGCCCCACGAGACCCGCGACCAGCGCGAGCAGCACGACGAGGGTCCCCACGACGATCGAGTCGGTACGGGTCATGGGACTCCGGGAAGGAGGGTTCCTCGCGGTGGGCGCCGCGGTGGGAGTGGCGTCAGGCGAAGATGTACGAGGCCAGCGAGAAGACGATGAACAGCGTCAACAGGACGATCGTGAACTGCCAGAGCCGTCGTTCGACGCCTCGGCGGCTGCGGTAGACCGCGGAGTCTCCACCGAAGGTGCTGGACAGGCCGGTCCCCCGTGCCTGGAGCAGGATGGCGACGATGAGCGCGATGCTGACGATGATCTGGCCGAACGCCAGGATCGGATCCACGAGTCTCAGACCTCCGATGTGTTCGGGCGGGATGCTACCACAGGAGGAGCGACCGGCCGGTCATCCCGGCCCACGGCGCGAGTCCGGCGACCTCGAGGAGCGTTGGCGCGACGTCCGCCAGCACCCCATCCGCGAGCGTCCGACCGTCCGTGGCGCGACCGACCAGGACGAGCGGGACGGGGTTGAGCGAGTGGGCCGTGACCGGATGGCCGTCGGCATCGCGCAGGCAGTCGGCGTTGCCGTGATCGGCGGTGATGGCCACCAGCGCACCGGGACCGTCAGGGTCCACCGCCAGGATGGCCTCGCTGACCCGCGCCAGGCAGGCGTCCAGCGTGGCGAGGGCCTGGGTGGTGGCCTCCCAGGACCCCGTGTGGCCGACCATGTCGGCATTCGCGTAGTTGGCGACGATGAAGTCGTACGCGCCCGACGTGATCGCGGCGACCAGCGCGTCGGTGACGCCCTCGGCGCTCATCGCGGGGGCGAGATCGTAGGTGGCGACCTTGGGGCTCGGGACGAGGACCCGATCCTCCCCGGGATAGGGCGGCTCCACACCGCCGTTGAAGAAGTACGTGACGTGGGCGTACTTCTCGGTCTCCGCGATGTGCGACTGCCGCCAGCCGGCCTCCGAGAACGCCTGGGCGAGCGAGCGAGCCTCCTCCGGCGGGAAGGCCACGTCCACGGGCAGGTCCGACTCGTACGAGGTCATCGTGACGACCAGGAGGTCGTCCGGGGCCGGGCGTCCGTCCGGTGACCGCCGGTCGAACCCATCGAACGTCGGGTCGGCGAGGGCGTGCGTGAGCTGTCGAGCCCGGTCGGCCCGGAAGTTGGCGTGGACGACCGGATGCCGCGGCCCGACGCCGGGATATCCGCCGACGACCGTCGGCACGACGAACTCGTCGTCCTCGCCACGGGCATAGGCGGCCTCGATGGCCGCGGTGGCGGTCGCGGCTCGATCCCCCACCCCGTGCACGATGGCGTCATAGCCGCGCTCGACGCGTTCCCAGCGGTGGTCGCGATCCATCGCGTAGTAGCGGCCGCCGACCGTGGCGATCGTCGCGTCCGGGTGCGGAGCCGCCAGCCGGGCCTCCAGGTCCGCGACGAACCCGAGGGCGGACCGCGGCGGCGTATCGCGCCCGTCCAGCAGGGCGTGGACGCGGACGTGCTCGACCCGTTCCTGCGCGGCCAGCGCGACGAGGGCCACCAGGTGCCGGTCGTTCGCGTGGACACCACCGGGCCCGACGAGGCTGACGATCTGGAGCGTGCCGGTCTCCCGGGCTCGAGCGCAGGCGGCCAGCAGCGCGGGACGCGTCTCGAAGCTCCCATCGGCGATGGCCGCATCGATCCGCGGCAGGTCCTGGAGCACGGGTCGGCCGGCGCCCAGGTTCAAGTGGCCCACCTCCGAGTTGCCCATCTGACCGGCGGGCAACCCCACCGCGTCCTCCGACGCGCGCAGGACCGCGTGAGGCCAGCGAGCCACGAGACCGCGCCACACGGGCATCCGGGCAGCGGCGATCGCATCCGTCGCGGGGTCACCGCCGATCCCGAACCCGTCGAGGACGACCAGGACGATCGGGCGCGGCCGCGTCACGAGGCGGCGAGTCTGGCTCGTGCGGTCAGCCCGGCGCGCGCCACGATCCCGGCCATCTCATCGGGCTTGAGCGAGGCGCCCCCGACCAGGGCTCCGTCGATGGACGGCTCGGCGAGGAACTCGGCGATGCTCGCGGCGGTCACGCTGCCGCCGTACAGGACGGGCACGCCCCCGGCGGCGTCGCCCCAGCCCAGCGCCACCAGCGTCGCGCGGATCGTGTCGGCCATGGCGGCCGCGTCCGAGCCGAGCGCCGTGCGCCCCGTGCCGATCGCCCAGACCGGCTCGTAGGCGATGACCAGACCCGCTGCCGCCAGTGACGCGGGCTCGTGGCTCACGAGCGCGCCGCGTACCTGGGTCTCGACCACGGCATCGGCCCGACCGGTATCTCGCTCCTCGGCTCGCTCGCCGACGCACAGGATCGCGCGCAGGCCAGCATCGGTCGCCCGGCCCAGCTTCTGGCCGATCCGCTCGTCCGTCTCACCGAAGTCGCGCCGTCGCTCCGAGTGCCCGACGATGACCCACGAGGCCAGCCCGGCGAGCATCGGCGCGGAGACCTCGCCGGTGTAGGCCCCGGCGGTCTCGTGATGGAGGTTCTGGGCGCCGATCCCGACGTCTGGGTCGGTGTCCACGAGCGCATCGCGGACGGCAGCCAGCGACACGAACGGCGGGCAGATGACGCGGGTGACGCCAGGTTCGCGCGTCCGCGAGGCGATCGTCCGGGCCAGCTCGCCGGCATCGGCCGGGGTGGTGTGCATCTTCCAGTTGGCGGCCACGATCACGTCACGCATCGCCCGAATCATGCCAGAGCCGGCCGACGACCGATCCGCCGACGCGTCGGCGAGCCCGTCGCACGGCCCACACCGTCGTCATCGTGGAGGGCGAGCGTCTCGATCCGCTCCAGGGAGCGCTGGACGGCGGACCGATGCAGCCCGGTTCGCTCCGCCAACTCGGACAGCGTGGCCTCGGGCGTCGCGCGCCGGGCGGCTGCCACGGTCCGAACGGTCAGCGACTGCTCGGCGAGACGACCGTCGCTCTCGAGCGTCGCGATCGCATCCAGCTGACGACCCGCGGCACTCACCGCTCGCTGGAGATTGGCCGACTCTGCGTTCAGGACCCGGTTCAGTTCGCCGCGGAGTGCCCGCGACACCTGACGGGCCTCGAGCTCGAGCAGCGCCCCACCCGCACCGATCCGGCGCAGGAACGTCCCAACGGACTCGGCGCTCTTCCAGGTCACGACCCCCCGACCGCGCCGGATCCGCCAGGATGCGGGGAGATCGAGCTCGGCAAGGCGGGCGGCCAGGACCGGGGCCTCGTCGGGCGACACGACGAACTCGAGGTGCGTCCGACCGCTCGCCAGGCTGAGGGAGCCGCGCGCCAGGAAGCGGCCCCGTAACCACGCCGAGCGGCAATGCTCAGCGGCGCCGTCCCACCTGAACCCGCCGATCGCCGGGTCGTCGGTCGTCGTTCGGCGCAGGCGGACCGCCAGGCGCGCGGCCGGCCCGTCGCGGGCCACGGCGTCGACGCCGAGTCCGGCCGTCTCGGCGGCGCGGTCACAGGGCCGGGCGGGATCGATGGCGGCCAGCTCGGCCCGGAGCGCCTCGACGAGATCGCGTTCGGCCCGGCTCATGTCACGCGCTGCGGCTGACCGCTCGTCGACGAGCGCCGCCTTCGCGCTCGAAGGTCCGCAGGACCGCGTCCGCCAGGCGGGCCGGGTCGTGGTGATGCGCGTTCGCCGGGTCCACCACGTCGTCGAGGACGAGGCGCGGGACCGGCTGGACGGCAGGCGGCCAGCGCAGGCTCACATGCTCGGCCCGCCAGCCCGATGGCGTCTTCGCCGCGAACTGGTTGTTGGCCAGGACGACGTCGAAGATCCGCGGTGCCGTGTGGGCGACGAGCGCCTCGACGTGGGCGGCGAGATCGAAGCCGGCCGTCTCGCCAGCCTGGGTCGCGACATTGCAGACGTAGATGATCGGCGCCGGCGCGGCCAGGAGCGCGTCCCGGATGTCGGGGAGCAGGAGGCTCGGCAGCAGGCTCGTGTACAGGCTGCCCGGCCCGACGACGATGAGATCCGCCTCCCCGATCGCCGCCAGGGCGTCGTCCGACGCGCGGACGTCCCGCGGTGTCAGCCAGACGCGTCGGATGCCGGTCGTCGTCATGATGGACGACTGGCCGTCGACGACCCGCCCATCCTCGAGCTCGGCGTGGAGCGTCAGTGGCTGGCCGGTGACCGGCACGACCTGTCCCCGGACGGCCAGGATGCGATTGATCCGCCGGACGCCCTCTTCGAAGTCGCCGCCCTCCACGGCCGTCATCGCGGCCAGGAGGAGGTTGCCCACGGCGTGACCGGCCAATCCGTGGGCCTCGCCCTCGGTCTCGTCAGGGAAGCGGTACTGGAGCAGGTCGTTCATGAGCGGCTCGGCGTCGGCCAGGGCCGCGATGCAGTTGCGGATGTCGCCGACCGGCGGGATGCCGAGGCTGGTCCGCAGCACGCCGGACGAACCGCCGTCGTCCGCCACGGTCACGACGGCCGTCAGGTTGCTCGTGTGGTCCTTGAGGCCCCGCAGGAGCGCCGACAGGCCGGTCCCGCCACCGATGGCCACGATCCGGGGTCCGCGCGAGAGGAAACGCTTCTGGTAGATGAGTTCGACCAGCGGCTGCTGGTCGTCGTCGGTGCGGAACGGATCGGTCAGCGCCCGACCGAGCCGGATCGCCCCGATGGCGACGATCAGGAGTCCGATCACGGCGACGATCAGGCCTCGCGTCGGATACGGCAGGAACTGCAGCGTGAGCGCGTCCAGCACGGTCCCGGCCACGCCGCCCGGGGCGAGATCGCGTGTCGCCTGCCGGAGCAGGTGGGCGAAGGCGAGCGCGACCAGCAGCAGGCCGACGAACACCACCAGGAGCCAGCGCTTGACGCCGATGCCGGGCGTCAGCCAGCGGCGCAGGTTCATGACCGATCCAGCTCGCGATGGAAGACGGCGACCGGACCCTCATCGCGCTCGCGCAGCCAGGCCGCCAGTTCCTCGGCGATGACGATGGAGCGGTGATAGCCGCCGGTACAGCCGATCGCGATCGTCAGGCGACTCTTGCCCTCGTCGACATAGGCCGGCAGCGTGAAGTCCAGGAAGGCCTGCACGAAGTCGAGGAACTTCCCGGCCACGGGCTGGCCGAGCACGTACGAGCGGACCGCGTCCGTCAGGCCGGACGACTGGCGCAGCTCGGCGACGTAGTACGGGTTCTGCATGAAGCGCACGTCGAACACGAGGTCCGCCTCGAGCGGCAGGCCGTACTTGAAGCCGAAGCTGATGAGCTGGATGGCCAGCTGGTCCGGGTCGGAGGGCGTGCCCAACTGGGTGAACAGGCGCTCGCGCAGCTCCCGCAGGGACAGGTCCGAGGTATCGATGACGATGTCCGCCTCGAGACGGATCGGCTCGAGCAGGCTGCGCTCCTCGGCGATCGAACTCGCGATGCCGCGTTTGCCGCCGAGCGGGTGCGAGTGGCGGGTCTCGCTGAAGCGCCGGATCAGGACCTCGTCGCGCGCCTCGAGGAAGACGACCCGGGGCCGGATGCCGCGGCCCTCCAGGGCGCCACGCATCGCGGCGAGGGCGAGCATCGTGTCGCCTGCGCGGACGTCCATCACGATCGCGACGTGGGCGAATCGGCCTCGGTCGGACGAGACGAGTTCCGCGAGGTCGGGCAGGAGCTCGCCGGGCAGGTTGTCGACCACGGTGTAGCCGAGATCCTCGAAGAGCTTGGC
>CAZOHT010000070.1:0-7830 GCA_964579825.1 uncultured Anaerolineaceae bacterium | reverse complement strand
GGCCGCACTCGATCGCCCCGGCGGCCGGCGAGTCGACTCCGGCCAGGCGCGACAGGGCGGACCGCCAGAAGACCGCCGGATCTTCACCGGGGGACTGTCAGGCGGAGTCGCCGGGCCGGATCGGGTCGGCGCGGCGCCGGAAGTCGCCCGCCTCCCTCGTGACGCGGTACGTTCGATGGCCGAACGCTGGGTCGCGACGGTCTCCAGACCGCCTAGCGGTCCGTCGATGCACGTCTGGCGGGATCCGAGGGCAGGCTGAGCGTCAACGGGATCCCAGCGCGGATCAGGCCCTGGCGCGGTCCTTGAGGATCCGCTCCGCGGCCAACTTGCCCGGCGCGCCCACGACGCAGCCGCCCGGATGCGTGCCGGAGCCGCACTGGTAGTAGCCGTCGATCGGGGTCCGATACTGGCTCCAGCCCGGCGCAGGCCGGAAGAAGTACATCTGCGGGGCGAGGAACTCGCCGGCGAAGATGTTGCCCTCGCTGAGGCCCACGGTTCGCTCGATGTCGAGCGGCGTCTGGATCTCGCGCTGCAGGACCAGGTTGCCGAAGCCCGGGAAGAACGACTCGAGCGTGGCCTGGACGGTGTCGCCAAGGTTCTGCCGCTCCGTGTCCCAGTCGCTCTCGCGCAGCTTGTACGGCGTGTACTGGATGAAGCAGCTCATCACATGCTTGCCAGGGGGCGCCATGTCCGGATCGATCGTGGACTGGATCGCCGTGTCGATGTACGGACGCTGGCTGTACCAGCCGTACTTCGCCTCGTCGAAGGCACGTTCCAGGTAGTCCATCGACGGTCCGATGTTGGTGAAGCCGCGGAACTGGTCGCCGCGACCCGGCAGGGCGGGATACTCCGGCAGTCCGTCCAGGGCGAAGTTCACCTTGGACGACGTGCCCTGGAACCGATAGCGCGTGATGGACTCGACCAGGTCGTCCGGGAGCTCGCGCGGGCTGACCAGCTCGAGGAAGGTCCGGCGGGGATCCAGCGCGCTCACGACGGTATTCGCGTGGTATTCCGTCCCGTCCTCGAGGGCCACGCCGACGGCCCGGCCGTGCTTGGTGATGACCTCCTGGACGGGCGACTCCAGGATGATCTCCGCGCCGAACGCCCTGGCAGCTCGAGCCAGGGTCTGGGTCACGCCCCCGTTGCCGCCCTTGTGGAACGACCACGCACCGAACTCGCCGTCGTGTTCGCCCAGCGAGTGGTAGAGGAGGACGAGGCCGGACCCCTGCGAGCGCGGTCCCACCTTCGTGCCGATGATCGCGCTCGAGGCGAGGTAGCCCTTGAGGATGTCCGACTCGAAGTAGTCGTCGAGGAAGTCCGCGACGCTCCCGGTCAGCAGGCGGACGGCATTGTGCAGCGTCCGCTTGTCCATCTTGCGGAAGCGGGAGCCCAGCGTGGCGAGGGCCAGCAGCTCCTCCGGGTCGTCGCTGAAGATGTCCGGCGGTGGGTTGTCCATGATCGGCTTGAATGCCTGGAGGACCATCTCCATGTCGTGCGCGTACTGGTCGTACGCGTCCGCGTCGTGCTGGCTGTGGCGGGCGATCTCCTTCTGGTTCAGGCCGTGGTCCTGGCCCATGAACAGGTAGTCGCCGTTCTCCATCGGGGCGAACGTCGACGACATCAGGAGCGGCATGAAGCCGTGCTTGGTGAGCTCCAGGTCCTGGATGATGTCCGGGCGCAGGAGGCTCAGCGCGTACGAGAACGTCGTGAACTTGAACCCGGGTCGCAGTTCCTCGGTGATGGCCGCACCGCCGACGGTGTGGCGGCGTTCGATGATCAGCGTCTTGAGGCCGGCCCTGGCCAGGTACGCCCCGTTGACCAGGCCGTTGTGGCCGCCACCGACGACGATCGCGTCGTAGGTCCGGTCCATCGCCTTCGCGGCGGCCGGCTTGGCCGTCGCCTTGCCGGCCCTGGCACTGCCGCCCGACTTGCTGCCCTTGGTGGTCGTCTTGGTCGCCATCGTCATGCCGTCTTTCGTGCCGGGTGGTAGAGCGGGTTACGCGCGGTCCGGGCACGCACGTACTCGTACTTGTGGTTCACGTCCACCTCCAGGCGGATCTCGGTGCCGGGCGCGGCCAGTTCCGGCCGCACGCGGACCAGGGCGATGTGGCGCTGGAGGACCGGGGAATACATGTAGCTCGTGGCGTACCCCACCTGCTTCATGTCGTCGTCGTAGACGAAGAACTCCTCCTCGATCGGCGTGTGGTCCTTGCGGGCGATGAGCCCGGCCTCGTTGTACGTTCGTTCGTAGTCGTCGAAGTCGACGAGCATGCCGGTCAGACGCCAGCGCGACGTCTTGTCGGCGATCTCGCGTTCGATGGCTCGACGTCCGATGAAGGCCCGGTCGTCCGTCGCAAGGTCCTTGAACATCCAGCCGAAGCCGAGCTCGATCGGGGTGGACCGATCTTCGTCCGTCCACGCGTACCGGCTCGAGGAGAAGTCCACGTCGAGCAGGAGGAGGCCGGCTTCGATCCGGAGCATGGACAGGGCGTCCAGGCCGAACGGCAGGACACCGTAGCCCTCGACCGACTCCCAGAGCGTGTCCCACACCTTCAGGGCATCGGCGCTGTCGATCCACAGCTCGTAGCCCAGGTCGCCGCTGTAGCCCGTCCGAGACACCGTCACCGGGGAGCCGGCGATCTCTCCGTGGGCGAGGCCGAAGTAGGGGATCGTGGCCGCGTCGGGGATGAGCCGCGAGACCAGGTCCCGTGACCGCGGACCCTGGATCGCCAGGGTGCCGAGATCGTGACTGACCTCCTCGATGGTGACCCGCTCGCGCCGCCCGATCCGATCCTGGAAGTAGGCCAGGTTGGGCTCGGCCGAGGTCAGCAGGAACTCGTCCTTGCCCGGGCGAAGGACGACGCCGTCCTCGATGACGAAGCCGCGGTCGTCCAGCCAGACCGTGTACTGGGCATGGCCGGGCGTGCAGGTCCGGATGTCACGGGCCAGCATCCCGGCCAGGAACGACTCCGCGTCCGGGCCGTGGATGCGGTACTTGAAGAGGGGCGACGAGTCGAAGATGCCGGCCGAGTTGCGGACGGCGAAGTACTCGAACTTGTCGGCGATCTGGTAGCGCTGGGCCGCGAGATGACCGGACCAGTGGCTCCAGAGTCCCGTGGCGTTCAGCGCGCTCGTGCGCTCGTGGAAGGGCGATGTCCGGATCATGCGGTCCTCAGCAGGCGGGTCGGGGCGAGGCGTTCGCGCCACGATACCTACTATTGGACGCTCGCGCAATAGCGGCGTACCCTGCGGGACATGACCCGGATGACGCCCGAGCAGCGGCGCGATGCCATCGTGGATGCCGCCCTGGAGGTGGCGCTGGTGAAGGGCCTGGCGTCCACGACCGTCCGTGACGTGGCGGCGACCATGGGCACCTCCAGCGGCCTGATCCACCACTACTTCGAGTCGATGGACGACGTCCTGGCCGCCGCGTTCGAGCGGGTCGCGACGCAGGACCTGGTCCTGACCGAGACCACGATGGCGAGCGCAGCGGGGCCGCGCGAGGCGATCGTCGAGTTCCTGCGGACCTACACCCCGGCCGACAAGGACTGGTCGTTCCAGGTCTGGCTGGACGCCTGGGCCGAGGCCGCGCGACGGCCCGCCCTGCAGGCGACGTCACGCCGGCTGAACCTCGCCTGGCAGAGCCTGCTGCAGCACGCCATCGAGGCAGGGGTGACCGTTGGGGCGTTCCGTTGCGCCGATCCATCCGGGGCGGCGTGGCGGATCCTGTCGCTGCTGGATGGCCTGGCCCTGCAGGTCGTCGCGCACGGGACGACCGTCAGCCGCGACGACGTCCAGGGCTGGACGACCGCCGCGGCCGAGGTGGAACTGGGGCTGGCGCCGGGGGCGCTGGTGGGCTAGGGGATCGCCAGCTACGGTCCGGGCGATCCAGACGCGGTCGACCCGCGCTACCGACGCTGCATGTTGGCGGTCCCGGTCGCATCGAGGGTCGTGCCGGCCCCACCGGACGCCTCGAATCGCTGGATGGAGTTCGTCAGCCAGTCGTAGCGCAGGATCGAGGCTCCGTCGGGGGTCCATTCGAACCCCACCCCACCGTACTCGTTGTCGGCGGTCGGCTGCCCGATCGCGACGAAGCCGCCATCACCCGATGCCGACCCGACCGCTGCCTCGACCTTGCCGTCGAACGCATGCTGGAAGGCGAGCCGTTGGCCATCGGGCGACCAGGCGACCCAGCACTCGCAGAACGCGTCGGGGTCGAATTCGAGCTTGTGGTCGGCGGTCATCGTGCCGTCGGCTGCGATGTCCGCGACGTGGATGCGCAGGATGAACTCGCCCTGCGCGTTCTCGGTCTCGGCGTGATACGCGATCCGGTCGCCGGTCGGTGACCAGACGGCCGCCAGGTAGTCGTATTCGCGTCCACTTCGAGGGACGCCCTGGAACTCGAGCCGTTTGGTCGTCGACGCCTCCAGGTCGTACAGGAAGAGCGTCCACGCGCCGTACGCCGCTCCACCTTCGTGTCCCCGGAAGAGCAGCTGCGAGCCATCGGTCGGCCGGAATTCCGGGCGCTCGGCCGGCATGCCGAGGTCGAGGACGCGTGAGCCGGAGCCGTCCGTATCGGCGAGCGTGATCGATGGGATCCCGCGGATGCTCGAGGCGACCGCCATCGTCCGGCCATCCGGGGACCAGACCATCCAGGTCAGGTCGATGAACGGACCGGCCGCACGCGCGATACCAGATCCGTCCGCGTTGGCGACCATGATCGTGGCTCCGTTGCCGTCATGGCGCAGGAAGGCGAGTCGGTCGCCCTGGAGCGCCCAATACGGGTCGGTGTCGTCCTCGGGGCCGGTGATCAGGGCTCGTGTCTCGCCGGTCTCGAGGTCCATGACATGGATGTCGCCGGCGACGCTGTAGGCCAGGTTGCCGTTCCTGGCCGGGCCGAACGGCTCCGGGAGTTGACGCTGCGAACCGGCGAACAGGAGCGCACCGGCTGTCAGCGCGATCACGAGCAGGGTGAGCAGCCCGAGCGTCCGCCACGGCATCCGCCGCGCGACGACAGGCTGGCGGGCGATGTCGACCATCGGGAGCCACCTTTCTGGGAAGGTCCAGTCGGGCCGCTGGGATGTCGTCGCGGTCCGGCTGAGGATGTCATCTCGGTACGGGACGCTCGGCTGGAGATAGAGGTCCTGCAAGACGTCGGGGAGGGCGCGTTCGAATCGATCGGTCGTCATGCGACCTGCCCTCCGGTCACGGTGGTCCCGAGTGGCGGCGTCGTGTCGCTCGCGCTCTCCCGCATCGCTGCGAGGGAGTAGTGCAGGCGCGACTTCGCCGTCCCGAGCGGGATGCCCAGGGACGTCGCCACCTCGGCAAGCGGCATCCCCAGCAGGTAGTGCAACGCGACGACCGCGCGATGTCCCGGTTCGAGGCGCGCGAGCGCCTGGTCCACGACGTCGCGGTCTGCAACGGAGCCGGCCATATCGGCCCTCGCCGGCAGATCGATCGGCGTGAGTTCGACCTCGATCACCCGGCGTCGTCGTCGGCGCAGCAGGTCGAGGCAGGCATGGACGGTCAGCCGGTGCAGCCAGCCATCGAAACGATCGGGGTCCCGGAGGCCCGGCAGGTCGCGCCAGGCCCGGATCAGGCCCTCCTGGACCGCGTCACGCGCGAGTTCCGGGTCTCGGAGGATGAGTCGAGCCGCCGCGTCCAGCCGCGCAAGACGCGCGTCGACGAGTTCGGCAAAGGCGTCATGATCGCCCCGTTTCGCTCGCTCGACACGGTCCCGCTGGTCCACGGTCGCCTCGGTCTTCGGCACGACACGTGTGGTCGCGCTCGAAGAGTACGGCGTCGTCGACGCCCGAAAGGTTCAGTGCATGGAGCGACGCCCGGACGACCAGGGATCGTCGTCGCGGGCGTCAGCCATGTTCAGGGACTTGGTTCTCGTGACGATGTGCGTCGTGCCTCGCGCATCACGGCTCGATCGCGAGGCGTTGCTGGCTGGTCGCCGACCCGATCTGCCACTCGACCTCATGGGCCTCTCCGGTGACCGTGTCGATCGCGGTGGCGCGAACCGGCGTGATGAGTGGATCCCCGCCAACGACAGGGCCCGGTAACGACAGGAACGTGGTCCCGTCCGGCGAGAACTCGAAGACGGCGCCATCGCTGACCGGGGCTGGCCCCGCGTCCAGGACAAGTCCGTCGGCGAGGGTCGCGATCCCGATCGGTCGAATGGCCCATTCATCGGAAACGGGATCGCGCTGCCACCGGTTGAACGCGATCCGCATCCCATCAGGCGACCACACGAAGTCCGTCTCGACCCAGACGCCGTCGGCATCCGTGAGGGCTCGCAGGTCGCTACCATCCGCGTTCATCACGTAGATCCGGGACTCACCCGGAGCTCCCGGTGGAGTCATGTTGAACGCCACCTTCGTCCCATCCGGCGACCATCGGTACATCCCGATCACCGCCTCGGTCGCGGCTCCGTCCATCTGGAAGAGCGGGTGCGGGTCCGAGCCGTCCACGTTCATCACCCAGATCCCAGCGCCCGGGATCTCCTCGGGTTGGTCGTAGAGGATCTGCCCACCGTCGGGTGGCCGTAGCGCAAGCCCCGCGTCCGTAGTCACACCCTCGGCAATCAGCCGGGGCGGCTCGGGGCGATCGGCGTCGTATCGGAACAACTGCCGAGTCGTCGTTCCGACGATGACGGCGGTGCTGTCTGGCATCCACTCGGCAGAGTTCTCGTACCAGATGGGTTCGGTCGTGATGACCCTGAGGCCGGACCCGTCGGCTCGGACGACGACGATGTCTCTCCTGACGCTCGAGACCTGTCGGAAGAATGCGATCCGGGTCCCGTCCGGGGAAAAGCTCGGATAGAAGTCGATCTCCGGCCCAGACACGATCGGGGTGACGACGCCGGTAGTCGGGTCCGCCACGAAGATGTCGCCATTCGCCGAGTAGGCGACTAGGCCATTCTCGGCCGGACCGAACGGCGGTGGGAGTCGGCTTTGCCGCGTGCCCATGAGCACGGCACCCGCGGCCAGAAGGGCGATGATCAGGACGGCCGCGGCGATCGCGCGCATCGGCATGCGCGGCACGAACGCTGGACGGCGTGCGACGTCAGGCATGGGGAGCCACCTTTCAGGGAACGTCCAGGCGGGCCGCTGGCTTGTGGCCGCAGTCCTGCCCAGGATGTCGGCGAGGTAGTCGGGCACGCTCGGCCTGGCCAGCTGCTCCAGCTCCATCGGGAGGTCGCGCTCGAATCGGTCGGCGGTGGTCATGCGAGCTGCCCTCCGACGACCGAGGTCGTGACGGTCGGTTCATCGATCGCCATCGCGACACGCATGGCGGCAAGTGAGCGGTGGAGTCGGGACTTGGCGGTCCCGAGCGGGATGCCCAGGGCGGCCGCGGCGTCGGGCAGCGGCATCCCCAGGTAGTAGTGCGCGACGACGAGCGCGCGCCATTCGGGTTCCAGGCGCTTGAGCGCCCGGTCCAACTGGTCGCGATCGGCGATGAGGGACGCGATGTCGGACGTGACCGGGCCATCGAGCGGGGTGATCTCCACCTCGATCGCCCGCCGACGCCGGCGTCGCGTGATGTCAAGACAGGCATGCACCGTGAGTCGATAGACCCACGCATCGAACCGGTCCGGATCGCGGAGCGACCGCAGATCCCGCCAGGCTCGGACCAATCCATCCTGGACCGCGTCGCGCGCGAGCTCCGGGTCCCGAAGGATCAGTCGGGCCGCCGCGTCCAGCCGCGCGATGGCCGCACCGGCAAGCACCGCGAAGGCGTCATGATCGCCCTCCCGTGCCTGCTCGACGAGCATCCGCTGGTCCACGGTCACCCTCTGTCACGGCACGGCCACAGTGGTCGTGC
>CAZOHT010000069.1:0-8731 GCA_964579825.1 uncultured Anaerolineaceae bacterium | reverse complement strand
AGCGGAACGGCCGACCGTCCGTGTGGATCTTGTGCCAGATCGCCTCGGCCAGTTCGAGGACCGTCGTGGACGCGGCGGTGGAGAGGTTGAAGTCGTCGTTGACCGCGGCCGAGGACTCCATCGCGAGGCGAATCCCGTGGGCGAGGTCGCCGCCGTACGTGTAATGGCGGACCTGGTTGCCCTCGCCGAGGATGTGCAACGGGTCCTGGCCCTTCAGGATCTTGAGGACCAGGTCCGGCACGACATGCGAGAGGGCCAGCTTTACGTTGCCGGACATGATGTCCGTGTCGCGGACCGCCCTCCGCTCGCCGATCCCGACGCAGTTGAACGGCCGGACGATCGTGTACGGCAGCTGGAACTGCTCCCAGGCGCCCTTCGCGAAGTACTCGGACGCAAGCTTCTGAAAACCGTAGGTGGAGACGGGCGGCGGTGACGTGAGCTGGGCGCCCTCGGGCGTCGGGAAGACCGTCGCGGACTCGTAGACCATCGAACTGCTGACGACGATGATCCGCTCGAGGTGACCGGCCGTGTGGGCGGCGATCGCGGCATCGAACGTCGACGCCAGGATGCGCTCGTTCTCGGCGAGCAGGTCGTACGCGAACTCGTGGAAATAGCTGATCCCGCCGATCATCGCGGCTGCAGCCACGACCTGGTCGCAGTCCGCGGCGAGCTCCGTGAGCAACGCCACGTCCTTGGCATCGCCCTCCACGAATCGGTAGCGCGGATGGTCGTCGTACGACTTGGTCAGTGGACCGTACTTCGAGAAGTCGTCCACGCCGATGACATCGTGGCCGGCCTCGAGCAATTCGGGCACCAGGTACCCGTTGATGAACCCGGCCGCGCCGGTCACGAGGATCCGCACTAGAGCTTGATCCCTCCCCCGAGAGCGCCCCAGACGTCGACGACGTCCTTGCCGCCCACGGCCAGACTTCGATAGGCCTTGTGCGGCGCACCCAGCACGAGGATGTCGCTCTCGGCGACGACGGTGTCCAGGTCGACCAGGCGATCGTCACGGACGTACGGGTCCGTGGCGAGCACGCGGGCGCCGGCCCAGGTGAGGAGCTTGCGCAGCTTGTAGCTGAGGGACGCACGCGGGTCGTCCGATTCGGACTTGAATGCCATCCCGAGGATGCCGACGGTCTTGCCCTGCAGGCCGCCGTACCGGCGATCGAGCGCCGATACGATGTAGGCGGGCAGGCCCTCGTTGACCTGCATGGCCGCCTGCCCGAGCGGGAAGTGGTCCGCCGTGAACGACGCCAGTTGCATCGTGTCCTTGAACAGGCACGGGCCGGCAGCGAATCCGGGCCCGGGCAGGTCGGTGGCCCGCGGGTAGTCCTCCCGGATGGCGCGCAGCACGTTGGTGTAGTCCACGCCCGCGTGGTCGGCGATCATGAAGAATTGGTTCGCGACTGCGAACTTCATGTAGCGCCACGTGTTCGTGAACAGCTTGGCAAGCTCCGCTTCCTTGGTGGTGGTGCGGATGGTCTTGCTGGCGAGGGTCGCGAACAGGGCCGTCGCTCGTTCGGCGGCGACGTCCGTGTCCGCCCCGATGATCTGCGGCAGGGAGTGCAGCTCCTCGAGCGCGTGGCCCTCGGCGATCCGCTCCGGGCAGAAGGCCACATCGACGTGCGCGCCCCGCGAGGCCAGGTGCTGTGCGACGTAGGCCGTGGTCCCGGGGTACACGGTGCTGCGGAGCACGACGAGCGCGCCGTCGCGCAGGTGTGGTGCGATCTGCTCGACGGCCTTCTCGAAGATCGTCATCGACGGCCCGAGGAACTCGTCGACGGGCGTCCCGATCACGACGACCAACTGGTTCGTCCGGGCGATCATCTCGCCGTCGCTGCCGAACGCCAGCCGGCCAGTCGGCAGGATCTCGCGCAGCAGATCGTCGGCGCCGTTCTCCATGAACGGCATCTCGCCGGCGGCGATCCGTTCCAGTGTCGCCGGGTTCGTGTCGTAGATCCCGACGCGAAGGCCGGCCTGCGCGAACGCGAGACTCAACGGCAGACCCACATGGCCGCCCCCGCCGAGCACGACGAGGTCCAGGTCGATGGGTGGGTGGGTCATGTGCCCGATGCTAGCAGTCTCGGGCCGCTGGGCACTGGACTGAAGGTCGCGCCCTCGACCGGTACTCGCCGGGTCGCGGCATCGAGCCTCACGCAGTCCGAGGCGTACCACGGGCACGAGTAGACGGCCCAACCTTGCGCAGCCAGGGCCTGAAGATCGGGCGGCGTGGACTCGTGCCCGCTGATCATCCAGCCCCACCGGTGGGCGTAGTAGAGGATCGAGGGCGTCCAGTCACGATCGAGGATGGCAACCGGCTGGCCAGGGCGGGTCTCGCGCTCGATCTGGGCCGCCAACGGCAGGACGCCTTCTGGGTCAGCCGTCGGGTCGTAGATCCGGAGCCAGTAGGAGTTCTGGAGCCCGACCGTGGCGACCCACGCGAGCGTCGCCCCCGCCAGCAGGAGTCCGCGCAGCCACCGGCCGACCAACGGCAACCCGGCGACTCCGAGACCGACCAGCGCTGCGACGGACCCGGACACGGCGATCGCGTAGTAGTCGTGGACCACATACAGGTTGAAGAACGCCAGGATCGGCCCGATCGCGGTCAGGGTGATCCAGGCCCAGAATCGGAGCTGGCGGTTCGCCAGCGCGAACCGGATCGCGGGGTACGCCAGGAACGGCAGGGCGATGGCCCCGGCCAGGACCATGACGCTCGTGTAGATCGGGTCCCACGAATCAAGTTCGAGTCGCTGGGCGACCGTCCCGAAGTTCCAGGTGGCGAGGTTGGCGCTCGTCAGCCAGGCCGTCGCGTCCGACGCTGCCTTGATGGCGTCGGCGTGGCGTGTCCAGGCGAGGCCCGCGATGACCGGGACGATCGAGAGCGCCCATGCGCCGGCCCACGATCGACGCGACTGCGGCTCGTCGTCTCGAGCGGCGGCGAGCAGGGCGAATGGGGCGAGCCAGAAGGCGGCGGTCGTGATCTTGACCATCGCGGCGAGACAGCCGAAGACGATCGCCGCGGCGAACCAAGGGCCGGATCCAGCCGTGCGCCACCGAATGCCGGCGACGGCGAATGCGAGCGATGCGGCGAGCGCGGTGTATTCGATCAGGGCCGCGCGACCCCAGGAGATCCCGAGCGGCGAGAACAGGAAGACGGTGAGGGCCACGGTGGCGCCAAGCCAGCCCGCCTGACCTCGGACGAGGACCCACAGCAGGCCGGCCGCGAGGATGAAGGACGCCAGCCCGGTCAGCCTGAGCGCCGTGTCTTCCGGGATGCCGACGTCCATGACCACGGCAGCCGCCGCCTGGAAGAGGGGGAACTCGAACGGGACCTCCCACGGTTCACCCAGGATCGGCAGCTTCGGGTGGAGAAGGTCGATCCCCTCCTCGTGGTAGACCCGGGCCGTGAGGGCCGTCTGGGTCTGCCGAAAGGGATGCCGGTCCAGCAATGGCGCACCGAGCGTCGGGAGATGGACAAGAACCGCCAGAAGCAACAAGCCCGCAGGTAACCAGCGCAGCGCGGACGTCGGCGAAGCAGCGAACCGAGCGGTCACGCCGCACAGGCTACAGGCAGAGCGGCGGAAGAGCTTGGGCGCCTAGGCCTGTGCGGTCCCTTCGGAGGCTCGGCGTCCCGAGAGCCATGCCGGCATCCCGCGCCGACTGACCCGCATGGCCGGGGCCTCGACGAGGTGCCAGCTCGCCGCCGCGAGGGGCAGGGTGATCGCGAGCGTCAAGGCGGCGAGCGGGATGGGACCCAGACTCGCCCCGCCGATCGCGACGATCCCCTGCGTGATCGGAAAGGCAAAGAGGTAGGTCCCATAGGAAAGATCCGTCCGCCACCGGACACGAAGCCGTAGGCCGACCAGAACGGCCACGTATGCGAACGCCACGTGGACGGCGATCGAGCCCCACAGGGATCCCGCGCTGAGGAAGGCGACGATCACGCACGCGAGGCCGAGCGTCCATGTCTGGGGCACGCGGTCGTGCCAGACGGCGATCCCCACGCCGACCAGGAACGCGCTGGTCGGCCCGAAGACGATCGTCAACGCCAGGCTCGACTCGGGCGCGATGAGCGCCATGAGGAGCAGGATCAGGGTCACGATGGGCAGGGCTCGAGGTAGGCGTCCGGGCGGAGTCAGGGCGACCAGCGCGTAACAGCACAGCTCGGGCCACAGGGTCCACAGGGATGCATTGACCAGCTCTGATGGACGGCCCTGTAGCGCGAGCGAGGTGATCCCACCCACCCCCGGCACCGGAAACCACGCCGCACTGAGGTAGGTGTGCCCGACGACCATCGCGGTCGCGACGACGAGGACCCCGTACGCGGGGAAGATCCGCGCGGCACGGCGCAACACGAACGTCGACGGGCTCTGGCGGCGTCGACTCGCCGCGAGGAGGTACCCCGACAGGCCGAAGAACGCCGCTACCGCGATCACGCCACCGCCGCCGAGGCGGCCGTCCGTCAACGCGTCGATCGGATCCCGGCCGAATCCGCCGATCGGCCACGCATGGACGATCAGGATGTACAGCGCCAGGAACAGCCGCAGCGCGGTGATGCCGTTGTCGCGGGCGGCGTCGGCCCTTGGCGTCGAGTCCTCGGATCGAACTCGGATCTCATCGGGAACCACGGTCGATGCTTGGGCCCTCGCTGGTCAGTCCAGTACGGTGAGGAGCCCTAGAGTAGGGTTTGCGACGGTCGCAGCCTAGCGGCGATCGTGGCTGCTGGTGCACCCTCGCAACGACGTGGTCAGCCGAGGATCGGCCGGATGGTACGCATCCTTCGGGCAGAGCGCGTCAGGCGCGCCCGAGAGTCGGCGGTATCTAGGCCGGCGTGCGCTCGTCGGCGAAGCCGGTCTTCACGAACCACTCCGCCGTCTGCAGCAGACCTCGCTCGAGCGTGACCTGCGGCGCCCAACGGAGCGTACGGCGCGCCTTCTCGATGTTCACGACCCGGCGTCGGATGTTGTCGATGTCGCGTCGGTCGATGTGGCGCAGGTCCACAGGCGTGCCCAGCGCTTCGCCGATCGCAAGGGCCAGCCGATTGACCGAGGTCTCGATGCCCGTCCCGACATTGAAGACGTCGCCCTCGGCGCGCGGATGGATGGCCGCGAGGAGCGTGGCTTCGACGGCATCGTCGATGTAGGTGTAGTCACGGGTCTGCTCTCCATCGCCGTGCACGGAGACCGGCCGGCCGGCATGGATCTCGACCAGGAATTTGGCGACGACCCCGCAATAGGGGTTGTCCGGGCGTTGACCCGGTCCATACACATTCGAGTAGCGCACACACGCCGTCGGCAGGCCGTAGCTCTCGTAGAACGCGAGCGTGTAGTTCTCGCCAGCGAGCTTGCTGACCGCGTAGGGCGACAGTGGGACGATCTGATCGTCCTCGTTGATCGGGATGGAGCGCGGGTTACCGTAGATCGAGGCGGACGACGTGTAGACGACTCGATCGACGCGCGAAGCCCGCGCCGCCAGCAGGACGTTCAGCGTCCCGCCGATATTGGTGGCGAAGTCGTCGCGTGGGTTGGCGGTCGAGGCGATGATGTTGCGGGCCGCCATGTGAAATACGAGGCTGTTGGCGCCCACCAGCTCTTCGACGAGCTTCTGATCCGTCACGGATCCATGGACGAATTCAGCGCCGGTCGGGATCGCGTCTGCCTGGCCCGTGAACAGATCGTCCAGGACCGTGACTCGTGCGCCAGCATCGACCAGTCGACGCGTGACGGCCGACCCGACAAAGCCCGCTCCACCGGTCACCAGGATGCGCCGGCTGCCGAATGACCGTTCGGGCGACGTCATCATCGCTTGACTCCTGTCCGCAGCAAGAGAGCGGGTCGGAAGAGCCGCCACCAGTCCTTGATGCCGCGCATCTTCGTGTAGCCCTCGGTCGCATGGTAGACGACGGTCACCGGGAATTCGATCACCCGGTAGCCTCCGCGGATGGCCTTGTAGAGGACGTACGGCTCAAGGTCGTAACTCGTCAACCACGTCTGGTAGAGATCGATGCGCCGGTCGTCGAGCAGCGATGATCGGAAGATCCGGAAGCCGTTCGTGGCGTCGGTGATGCGACGACCAGCCAGGATGCTGAAGGCCACCGAGTACACACGCGTCCCCGGCCCGCGCCCGCCGGTGGACCCGACGACCTTGCCACCCGGCAGCCAGCGAGAGCCCTGCACGTAGTCCGCGTCGGTAGCCAGCAGGGCGTCGAGTGCAGTCACGAGCTCGGACGGGTCGTGCTGATCGTCGCCAGAGAGCAGCGCGAGATACGGACGGTTCCGAGCCCGGCCAGCCGCCCATCCATCTCGGATCGCAGCTCCGACACCGGAACGCACGGCATGCGTGACGACGACCGCGGCACCGTGTGCGCGAGCCTCGTCGCCGGTCCCGTCGGTGGACCCGTCATCGACGACGATCGCCTCGAATCGCCCGTCCTTCGGCAGCTTGTCGAGGACGCGACCGATCTTCCCAGCCTCATTCAGGGCGGGGATGATGACGGCGACCAGGGGATCGGGGGCGGACATGAAGGCAACTCTCGGGGAGATCGGTGGATCAGTGGTCTCCCATCATGACGACGTGGTGCCTGTGGGCAACTCGCCGAAAGTACCGTTTAGACGCTCAGGGACGCTCCTCGCCATATATCGGCATGCTCGTCGAGCACCTGGAATCGTACGGCAGGGAGTCCGCGCTCGCGTCAGCCGAGCTGGCATGGACGCCGCTTTCGTCCAGTCGATAGGCACCACCAGTCGAGGGCATCTCCGACATCGCCACCAACGCGCATTGATCGTCAAACACCCTGAATGGACCGAGCACACCACCGGTCTGGCTAAGCCAACCGGCCCCGATCTGACCGGGCTCGACTAGGTACCCCCACGAAGCCGACTGCCCGGACGCCGAGAATCGGACAATCACCGGTCGGTCGGAGGCATTCTCGATCTGAAACGTGGAGCGGTCCAACCCACCGGTCAAGATCGAGATCGCGACAGCCGTGACCGCCACAAGGGCTGCGATCAGCATCGTCGGCTTGGTGTCGGGGGAGCCACGGCTCATGATCCACGGCGTCCCAGCCACGATGAGGGCAACGGACACGGTCTCATTCCTGACGACCGGAGTCAGAACGATGAGTCCCGCGGCGGCGGCGGCCATCGCCAGGCCTGGTCGACGACGGCTGAGCAGGGCCGTGATTCCGAGCCCGATGGCCACGACAGCCCACAGGATCTGCGCCATCGTCGGAGAAAGGCCGAGATCGGTCAGGATCCCGAGCAGGCTCAAGGCGGATGGGTCCGACGTGCTGCCTGCGGCGATGGCCAGGTAGTCCTGGAACGGCGTCAAGCCAACGAGCAGAAGGACGACTCCGGTCAACATGCTGATCGCGAGCAAGCCGCTCGAGAGGGCTTGGAGCGGTCGGCGGCCGACGATCCAGGCCCACAACAGCGTCGGACCGATCTTCACGGCTCCAAGCGCCGCGGCGGCAGCGCCTGCCGTGAGGACCCCGGTTCGACGGATCTGCGCCTCCCCCGCCCACCAGGCGAGTAGCGCCGCCGGAGCGACAAAGGCGTTCACGTTGCCCGACCAGGCCGTGATCGCGAGACCTTTCAGGAACGGCAGCGTGACCAGGACCAGCAAGACCGGAGCGCGGCGCAGGAAGAGCACGCCGACGGCGATCGTGGCGCACACGCCTAACGCCCATGGAAGATAGAAACGGACCGGGTCGGGCATCCACGCCATGGCGGCCCATGGCACGGCCATCTGTGGTGGCGAGAGGATGGGGACCGTCCAGACCGGCGGATTGTCGGCCGGTACCGGGCGATCCCCTGGGCTCAGCGCGTAGAGGTCACCTTGCTCGGCGAGGCGCTCCCCGAACGCCGCGTAGTTGGACGTGTCCGAGCCGAAGTCGGCGGTGTGCAGCAGGTCGGGGCGGGCCACCAGGATGACGTTAGCCAGAAGCCCGGCCCACACGACGAGCGCCAGGACGCGCAGCGTGCGTTCGACCCCCCAACCGACGACGATCCGGATGCCATAGGCCTCACCGAGTCGTTGACGCCAGGACCTCGAAGGCTGGCCAGGGTCATCCAGGCTCACCCTGGGTCACCGCGCGTCCAGATCGACCCGGTCTGACCGGCGACGACGGGCCGCCACCCGGCAGTCTCCAGGCGCGCCATGAACTCCGCATCCACCCCTTCGATCACGACGAAGTCCGCCCCCCAGCTTTCCAGAATCTCCTGCCAGCCGTCCACGCCCGCCGCCACTTGGGCGTAGTCGTCCCAGACCGCGGTCGGGAAGAGCTCGATCCGCGAATCGATCGCGACGAGCGTGTCCGGGAGGGCGAACTCGAACCACGAACCCCACGGCTGTGGATTGAAGATCCGGTCCTCAGGTCCGGCCACGTCACGAAGCGCGGCGGTGATCCCCGGAGGCGCATCCGACAGGACGCCCACCGGGGCTCCGGTCGCGGGCTCCACCGGTCGCCAGATCGGGAGCAGGGCGATCGTCACGAGTGCGAGCACGCCCACGACGATGAGGTTCAGGCGACGGATGAGCCGCGTGTCCGGCGGGTCCAGCCGGGCGGACTCGTTCGTCGTGTCCGACGGACCGGTCACGAGCACGCCGGCGATGGCGAAGACGGCGACCAGCGGCCACCACGCCTGTCCGCGGGCGGCGTAGGCGCCGATGAAGGCGAACGTCCCGAGCCAGAGGAGGGTCGGCCACGGCGTCGGCCGGCCACGTCGAG
>CAZOHT010000068.1:4308-9269 GCA_964579825.1 uncultured Anaerolineaceae bacterium | reverse complement strand
CTGGCGATCGTCCTGCCCGTCTACAACGAGGGCGAGGCGGTCGAGCCGGTCCTGCGCGCCCTATCGGCTGGCGTGGCGACCCCCCACGAACTCGTCGTCGTCTACGACTTCGACGGCGACACGACCGTCCCAGTGGTCGCCCGGCTGGTCGAGGACATCCCCGGTCTGCGCGGCCTGCGGAACGACCTCGGGCGCGGCGTCCTCAATGCCATGAAGGCCGGCATCGCCGGCACGACGGCCCCGTATGTCCTGATCTCGATGGCCGACGGCTCGGACGAGCCGCACGTCGTGGACCCGATGGTCGTCCTGGCGCGCGGCGGGGCGGATGTCGTCTCGGCGTCGCGCTACATGCGCGGCGGTCACCAGGTGGGCGGGCCGTTGCTCAAGCGGCTGATGAGCCGCACCGCTGGACTGACGCTGCACTGGTTCGCGGGCGTGCCCACGCACGACCCGACGAACAACTTCAAGCTCTACTCGCGCCGCTTCCTGGATGCGACGACGATCGAGAGCGAGGCGGGGTTCGAGCTGGCCCTTGAGCTCACCGTCAAGGCGACCCTCCAGGGCCGCCGCGTGGCCGAGGTCCCGACCACCTGGCGCGATCGCACGGCGGGGCAGAGCAACTTCAAGCTGCGCAAGTGGCTGCCCCACTACCTGCACTGGTATCGGGTGGCGTTCGTCGGACGGTTCGCCCGACGCCGGTCTACGGTGCCGCCTGCTGGTCCAGCAGGTCCTGCCTGACCCGCTCGACGATGGCCGGATCGACCGGCGGGACCGCATCGCCGGCGATGGAGTCTTCCAGTGGCGAGCCGAACTCCACCAGCACTTCGCGCAGGCGCGTGACCGTCCGGTCCAGGAGCTCGACCTTGCCGGGATCGATCGTCGGATCGAGCTCCCCGAGGACGACCGCCACCACGGCCCGCGTGTAGGCGGCCCGCTCCTCGAAGATGGCGCGGCCGGCGATCAGCAGCCAGACGTTCCAGATCAGTGCGAGTGCGAGGACCGCGACCAGTCCGGCGAGCGCGGCGAGTCGAGGGCCCCGTGAGGCCGGGAGCGGGCGACGCCCGATGAGAGCCGCGATGCCCAGGATGGCGAAGATCCCCGAGAGGTAGGCGTACCGGCTGTACAGGGCGGCACCGTCGAAGAGTTGCGCGCGGATGAGCGCGAGCAGCGCGTACATGAAGACGATCGCCCCGAGGCAGGCGATGGCCCGGCTCGAGACCGCCCGACCACGGACGAGCTGTACGACGATCCCGACGCCGAGCGCCAGCCCGACGACGATCCCGACCTCCGGCCCGACGCCCAGCACGGACCCGAATGCGGTCCCGACCCCTTCGAGCAGGAATCGCGGGATCCCAAGGACGGCGTCGAGCGTGAACGGGTCGCGCGCGGTGGCCACGCCGGATCGCCCGAACGCCAGGTACCAGGCGACGTAGACGAGGCCCGGGATGAACATCGCCGGTACGAGGCGCCAGCGGGATCGGTCGAGGAGCAGGTCCAGTCCGACCAGCACGAGCATGAAGATCCCGAAGCCCGACGTCATCATCCCGATCGTCAGGAGGCCGGTCGCGAGCGCGATCCTGGATCGTGCCGGCGTGCCGTCCACCAGCAGGAGCGCAGCGAGTCCGAGGGCGATCGAGATCAGGAACCCGATCTGCATGGACCAGTACAGGTTCTCGAAGCCGCTCCCGAAGAAGGCGATGACCACGGCCGCAGCGGCGGCCAGCCAGGGGCTCGTGGAGCGACGGGCGACCGCGTACACGAGCAGCACGACGACCACGTGGAGGGCCACGAGGAGCGCCAGGTACGGCATGTAGGTGTCGAGCCCGAACGTCTCGAGCATCAGCCGGTAGATGACGATCGTGACGCCGAGCCAGTGTTCGTTGAATGGCTGGATGAAGCTGTCGAGCGAGATCGTGCGATCCGCCATGACCGCCCATTCGTCGGCGAAGAACGTCAGGCCGCGACCCAGCCACAGCAGGACCACGACGGCCACCACGACGGCGACCGCCACGACGGCGTCGGCGAGGTCCGGTCGGCGTGTCCGCGTCAGCACGGCGGGACTATAGCCCCGGGATGGGAGCTCCGACCTCCGCCCGATGGTCCTGTGGTCGCCTCAGGATGACGAGGAGCGTGCCCGTGATCGACAGCATGGCGATGGAGCCGGCGATCCCGAGCGGCCCGGCCACCGGCAGCCACTCGCCGATCTGCGGCGTCGGGGGCACGGCCGCCAGCAGGTTGAGCGTGAAGACGACACCGAACGCCAGGCCCAGCCAGCGCATCCGGACATCCGGCACCAGGAGCATCAGGAAGACGAGCGCCCCGAACGAGTAGCGTTCGTGCATCGCGGTGAGGAAGCAGAACGCGACCAGGGTCGCAGCGGCGAGGCCCAGGGCCAGCGTCCGCGGGCGAGCATCCCGCGCGACCGCGAGGGCGACGACGGCCGACATGAGCGCGGTGATCAGGTAGCCCACGGTGCGCAGCGTGAGCGGTCCAAGGAAAGCGACGTCGTCGGCGATGAACTCGCCCCCGCCGGCGAGCTCCTGGACGAGCCACCAGGCGTTCCACGCTCGTAACGACAGGATCGCGAAGACGCCGCTCTGGTACTCGGCCAGGTTGCCGAGGTACGCGACAGGCCCGCCTTCGGGGATGAATGGCAGCCAGAGCGCGACGATCACGGCGAGCCCGATGACGGTGGCTCGCGCGACCTCGCGCCAGCCGCCGGTCGCCCAGAACCACGCGGCGAACGGCAGGATGAACGGCAGCGCCTGGGGCTTCGTCATCAGCGAGACGGCCACGAGGGCGGCCGCCGGCCCGTTGTGCCCGTTGATCGCGAACACGACGGCCCCCAGCGCCGAGAGCAGGTAGATGGACTCGTACTGTCCCCACCAGGCGGAGATGTCGAAGACCGCCGGGTGCAGGAGCATCGCCACGCCACCCACGACGGCCCACGCGGGGCGTGCGCGAAGGGCATAGACCACCAGCGCCGCGAGGCCCAGGTCCGCCAGCGACGCCGGCGTCTTCATCAGGGCCCGGATCGCCGGATCGGAGGCGTCGGTGACGGTCTGGAACGCGGGCTGGACTGCCGCCAGGATCCCCCAGATGTAGGCCATCACGGGCCCGAACGTGATGTCCATGTCGTAGGCCGGCGGCAGGCCGCTCACGGCGATCCCATGGACCCATAGGACGAACTGGTCGAGATCCGGGCGGAAGCCGTCCGTCGGCAGCAAGGCGAGGCGGATGACGACGCCGACGATGAGCGCCGCGAGGAGGGTGGCTTGCCGGCCGCGCGTCCAGCCCGCGGCGCTGGTCGGCGCCTCGGCGGTGCCGGCGGTCACGGCGTCAGGCGCGGCCGGAGACCCAGTAGCGCTCGGCGGCGCCCGCCACGGACCCGAGCTCGGCGATCGCATGGCCATGGGCACGCACGGCCGCGGCCATCTCCTGGTCGCCATCGAAGAGTCGCTCGAGCTGGCTCTCGTAGATCGTCACGCCGGTGATCTTGCGCTCGATCTGGTCCGTGATGTCGGCGTAGACGGGCGAGATGCTGACGTCGTCCGGGACGCCGTGGAGCCCCCGCGGTCCGAGGTCCTCCAGCCGGCGGAAGTCGGTCCACCAGGCGTACGGGAAGTCCTCGTAGAAGGCGATCTTGCCGGCGTAGTCCGGACCTGGCATGACCCAGGCGCGGCCCTCGCGCAGGAGCCCGAGGCCCACTTCACGGCACAGCTGGTGGTCGACGTGCCCGCCCACGCCGAGCGGGAAGTAGACCTTCTGCGGCTCGAGTCGAGCGATCTCGCGGCGGAGCAGGTCGAACGGGGCGTCGTCATCCGGGCGCGGCTCCCCGAGGAGCTGGTCGTCGCCCTCGTAGCCGCGGAAGACGGCGTCGGGGAGGTCGAGGAAGACGATCGAGGCCTCCGCGAAGTAGGCGAACCGCTCGTCCTCGACCCGTCGCCGCGCCATCAGGTCACCGGCGGCGGCATCGTCCATCACCTCCTCGGTGAGGATCGCGCCCTGGGTCGGCAGGTCGTCCATCACGGGCTGGTCGGCGATCGAGCCGTTGCGGACGCTGGCGCGGCGGTACCAGGAGGAGCGCTGCCAGAACCGCTTGGCGGCGGCATCGGCGTCGGCCTGTGTCGCGTCCAGCTGGGCCTCGTCCGCGGCCCAGGACGGGACCTGGGCGGCGGTGGGGTAGTCGGCCAGGATGGAGCTCCGATTGAAGGCCTCGGTCGCCGGCCACATGGCCTTGGACCCGAACCCCAGTGCCTCGCGCTGGTAGCCGGTCAGCCGGTCCGTGGCGCCGTCTCCCGAGAAGACCGTGATGATCGTCACGTTCTGGCCGAGCTCTCGAAGGGACGCGATCAGGCCGCCGCACGAGAGGGCGACGTCGTCCGGGTGGGGCGCGACGAACACATGGGTCATGGCCGGGCGAGTATACCGGGCTTCCAGTCCGCCACGAGGGCGGTCAAGCGGTCCTGATCCCTGCTCGAGACCAGGCCTCAGGAAGGTGACGGTGCCTCGGACGGTGCCGGGCTCGGTGCGGCGGAGTCAGACGGCGCGGGGCTCGGCGCCGCCGAGTCGCTCGGCGCGGCTGACTCGCTCGGCGCGGCACTTGCCGACGGGGCGGCCGACGCGGACGGAGACGCCGATGCGTTTGCCGACGGTGATGCTGACGCGCTACTGGACGGTGCAGGCGACACCGATGGAGCCGGGGTGGGGGTAGGCGTTCCGGTGAACGTGCCGCCATTCCCGGCGAGCATCCCGTACGCGAGGATCCCGACGAAGATCGCCAGCGTCGCCAGGACGAAGATCCCGGACGCCGAGTCCTTGACCGTGCGCGGCGCGCTCGGGACGGCCGCCTTGGCGGCACCCGCGGCGGCGCTCCCCATCGCGATCGCAGGGACCGGTTCAGGCTCCGGCTCCGGCTCCGGCTCCGGCTCCGGCTCCGGCTCGGGCTCCGGCTCCGGCTC
>CAZOHT010000068.1:0-4208 GCA_964579825.1 uncultured Anaerolineaceae bacterium | reverse complement strand
GGCTCCGGCTCCGGCTCCGGCTCGGGCTCCGGCTCCGGCTCGGGCTCCGGCTCCGGCTCCGGCTCGGGTTCGGGCTCCGGCTCAGGCTCCGGCGCGGGCTCGGGCTCGATCGCCGGCGCGTCGGGCTCGGTCGGCAGCTCCTCGGGCTCAGCCGGGAGCTCCTCGGGCGCGCCTTCGGGTCGGTCAGTCATCCGGTGTGGTCACTCCTGGCGTGCGGTGTCGGCCTTCAGGTGCACGGGCACGCGGGCGACAGTGTACCCAAGGGCGCCCGTCATGCGTCGCGGACGGCCGGGACCAGGAGTCCGGCCAGCCCCGCGAACATCGTTAGCAGGCCGAAGGTCGCGATGATGGTCGGCACGGGCAGGACCAGGGTCAACAGGCCGCCGACCGCCATCGCGATCGTCATGGACCCGAACACGAGCGAGAACCTGAATCCCACGACCCGGCCCATCAGGGAGGCCGGCGTGCGTTGCTGGAAGAGCGTCTGGCTCGGGATCACGAAGATCATGTTCGACACGCCCTGGCCGAACGACAGGCCGATAGCCAGCCAGAGGTGGTCCGTCATCGCGAACAGGAACACCATGAGTCCCCAGAACGCGTACCCGAAGATGACCATCCGGCCCTTGGCCAACCGCGCCCCGATCAGGCCGATCGCGAACCCACCGACGAGGTTGCCGAGACCGATCGCCGTCTCGATGAACCCCCAGACGGCGAGATAGCCGCCGGGTTCGTCGTCGAAGACCTGTTCGGCGTAGATGACCGTCAGCGAGATGAGGATCCCGATGGTGAACTGACCGACCGTCGCCTGGAGCGTGTTGGCCAGCAGGACGGTCTCCCGGCGCAGGAACGCCCAACCCTGGAGCATCTCGTCGACGAAGCCGGTCGACTCGGTGTCCTCGACGTCGCCGTCGTCCGCGACCTTGTTCCGTGCCGGGTTCACGACGGTCACCGCGATGAGTACCGCGGATGCCAGGTAGGTCGCCGCGTCCAACCAGAATGCCAGCGGCAGCGCGGTGGCGAGGGCGGCCACGAGCAGCGCGGCCAGCGCATACCCGATGACATCCGCGATCGTCTCTCCGAGCCACAGCGCCGAGTTGGCCGTCACGAGCTCGTCATCGTCGACGATCTGCGGCAGGATCGCGATCCGGGCGGGGCGGAAGAAGACCGAGATGGCGGTGACCATGAAGCTCAACGGGTAGACGAGGAGCACGTTCGTCACGGCAGCGACCGGGATCAGCAGGATCAGGGCGGCCCGGAGGATGTCGCTGACGACCATCACCTCCTTCTTGTTCCAGCGATCGACGAAGGTCCCGGCGACGGGCGACAAGAACAGGTTCGGCAGGGCGGATGCGAAGAATGAGAACGCCGTCGCGACGATCGAACCGGTCACCGACAGGACGATCCCGGCCAGCGCCAGCTGGTGGATCCGGTCGCCGAAGAGGGAGATGAGCTGGCCGGTCCACAGTCCGGAGAACGACCCGTTGAGCGCCAGGCGGACGTACGGGTGTTCCCGGATGCGGTCGCCGACGGCCGGTTCGGGTCGCAGCGGGATGACGCCGCCCTCGCCGAACTCGATCATCGGTTCAGGTGACGGGGATGCCAGGCCTGGGCGCGTCCCGCCAAGCATGATCGGGCGCTGGAGGGCGGCGGTGTCGGTCAGGGCGGACGAGTAGCCGGTCTCACCCGGGGATCGATTGGGACCCTCGTCGAGTTGGCGTTCCGGCGACCGGACGACGCTGGCGAACAGGAAGAAGGCGAGGCCCGCGCTGAGGAACACGTCGCCGATCGAGATGACGTTCTGGATGATCGGCACCGGGATCGGGATGACGTCGCCGAAGGGACCGAGGCGCAGCAGGAAAGCGGCATCCAGCCCGGCAGGGAGGATCACGTGGATGGCCGACGACACGTCGGCTGCGGTGAACCCGGCGGCGATCAGGCTGGGCTCGTAGATCGGCATGTAGCCGCCGTTGATGACGATGACGGCGGTGTTGGACAGGACCCCGACGAACGCCAGGCTGAGGCCCGGGTAGTCCCGGTTCGCCCACAGGCCGACCAGGAGCATCGTGAATGCGGTCGCCAGAAGTGGCAGTCGCAGCGTGTCGACGATGGCGACGTCGGCGTTGAGCAGCCAGTCCGTCGAGAACCGGAGGGCGATGGCAGCCAGGAGGAGGCCGAGCCATCGGAGGCGAACGGCGGCCAGGTTGGTGAGGCTGCCACCGGCGAGCAGGCCGAGGAGCAGGCCGAGAAGGATGCCGCCGATCAGCATCGGGGGCCGGTCGGCGTCAGGGCAGGGAGGAGCGGGGGCCGGACAGGCGACTGCACCCGAGCATCATGCCGGGCGTGTCGAGCGACGATCAGGCGGGCTTGGCCGGGGAATGGCCCGCCGTGCTGCTCGCGGCGGACGCGGCGCTTTCGAGCTGGGCTGCGGTGGTCTCGGCGGGCGTCGGCTCGACCGCACTGGCGGTCATCCTTGTGGCCGCCTGCGCCAGGAGCGGGATCGGGCGCAACTCGACGGTGCGACCCGGGTCCGGCACGCCGTCGACGTGATGCGTCTGGACGAAGGCGTCGACCATCTCCGGATCGAACTGGATCCCGGCGAACTTGCGCAACTCGCCGAGTGCCTGCTCGGCCGTCAGCGGCGTCATGCGATACGGACGGGCGGCCGTCATGGCCTCGAAGGCATCGGCCACGTGAAGGATGCGCGCCAACTTGGGGATCTCGTCGCCGATCAGCCGGTCCGGGTAGCCCGAACCGTTGTACCACTCGTGGTGGTGGCGGATGATCGGCAGCTCGGGGGCAAGCTTGGTGACCGGGGCGATGATCTGGGCACCGAGCACGGGATGCGCGTTCATGATCATGCGCTCCTCGCGGGTCAATCGCTCCTGCTTCAACAGGACGTTGTCGGGTACGCCGATCTTCCCGACATCGTGCAATAGCCCGCCCCACTCGAGCGCCTCGAGTTCGCCTGCACTCACCTGCATGACCCGGCCGATGTCGACCGCGATCTCCTTGACCCGGTGGCTGTGCTTCGCGGTGAACGGATCGCGCTTGTCCACGGCTTCCGCCAGCGCCCCGATGGTCTGCGTGAACATGTCGCGCATCTCGACCAGCCGCTGCGACGCCATGCGCGTCGTGTACAGCGGCAACGCGAACACCAAAGTCGCCCACCACTCGAGCGAGTAGACGACAGACATCAACCATCCAAGGGGGCCAAGGGCAAGGTTCTGGAAGGCTGTACTGCCTGAGTCGCCCACCAAGACGGTTCGCAGAGACTTGCCTGTCCGAAGGGCAAGGAGTGTTCCGGCAAGGGTGACATTGAGAACATAGAAGACCGCCGCGGCCAGCATTGCGCGAATGAAGTCAGCCAGGGCACCCTGATCCTTCGCGGGCAGCACCTCGAGGACCAGTCCGGCAACGATTGCCGGCAGGACAATCCCTGCATGGTTCGCCAGGGTCCCGTACCAGGGGATTTCTCCGCGGAGCTCGCGACCCTCGGTCGTTCCAATCAAGGTTACCCAGCCGGCTGCGGCAGGCCCCCCTAGAAACACGGCAGCCAGAATCGGGGCATTCCCGACGGATTGTTGAGTCCCGTGAGTCAAGGTCACCGGCAGCGCTGCGACAACGAGGTTGAGCAGGATCCAGAAGACAATGCCTGCCAGCAACTCGACCTGTGTCGGAGTTGACGAGCTTGACTCACCGAGCGGCAGCGCAATGCTCGGATTAACAGGAATCACAAGAGTCGCAGCCACGAGCGCAATAGCGCTCAGGGCCACGACTCCGGCGATGTATGCCTTGAGGAGCCTTGGCATGATGCCCCGCTAGCCGCCGTCCATGTCGGCGAATCTACCTGCTGGTGATCGGCCGAACGATGACACTAACGTACTAGAAGACCCTCAGGGACGCTCCACCTGCAACCGCAATCATGGCCACCGTCGAGAGGGTGACCAAGATTCGGGTGACGCGGGCTTTCATGGCTGCTACCAGCCCTTGTTGACGGACTCGGTCTGCACGATCGAACCTCCTCTGTTGGGATCCGAACTCCGAGGAGCACGGAACCAACCAGACTATTGGTCGGTCGGGTGCACTAGTCGCTCGGCCTCACCCTAAGTGCCCATTTCAGGTGAGGCTTCGACGCGTCCGAGCTACTTCACATTGCTTCCCAGTACGGGAGTACCAGGAAGTGGGCGGACTATAGGGACGCCGGACTG
>CAZOHT010000067.1:0-10120 GCA_964579825.1 uncultured Anaerolineaceae bacterium | reverse complement strand
GCCGCGGTCCCGATCCACGGTGACGCGATCACCGGCCGCATCCCGCTGTTCTTCAACAACGACGTCGTCATGGGCGTCGTCCGCCCCGCCGACGCGATGCCGGAGAACGTCTTCTACCGGAACGGCGAAGCGGACGAGATGCTCTACGTCCACGAGGGGACGGGGTTGCTCGATACGGTCTTCGGCCCGCTGCGCTACGGCCCGGGCGACTACCTCGTCCTGCCGATCGGCACGACCTGGCGACTGGCACCCGACGCCGGCAGCGAGCAGCGGATGCTGTACCTCGAATGCCCGTCGGAGATCGAGGCGCCCAAGCGCTATCGGAACGACTACGGACAGCTCCTCGAGCACTCGCCGTACTCCCAGCGAGACATCCGACTGCCCGACGACGTCCCGCCGCGGACGGACGAGGGCGAGTTCCGGGTCCACGTGAAGATGCGCAACCGCCTCACGGCGTACCACTACACGTTCCACCCGTTCGATGTCGTCGGGTGGGACGGGTACCTGTGGCCGTTCGCCTTCGACATCGCGAACTTCCAGCCGATCACGGGTCGAGTCCATCAGCCGCCGCCGGTCCACCAGACCTTCCAGGCCCGGAACTTCGTCGTGTGCTCGTTCGTCCCGCGCAAGTTCGACTACCACCCGCTGGCGATCCCGGCGCCCTACAACCACAGCAACATCAACAGCGACGAGGTCATCTACTACGTGGCCGGCAACTTCATGAGCCGCCGCGGCGTGGGCATCTCGTCGTTCACGCTGCACCCGGCCGGGATCCCGCACGGTCCGCACCCAGGGACGGCCGAAGCCTCCATCGGGAAGGAGGCGACCGAAGAGCTGGCGGTGATGGTCGATACGTTCCATCCGCTCAGGATCACCCGCCAGGCGGCCGCCCTGGAGGATGCTCGCTATCCGTACAGCTGGCTGCCGGCCGAGGACGCCTCCGGCGAGGCCCGCGAACTGAGCGAGCGTGGGCCGGAGGCGTTCCCGGACTGACGGCGCGACGGTCGCTGACTATCCGCCGAACCGGAACGACGCAAGGAAGCGGTCGAAGGTCGCCCGGTCGGTTTCGTCGAGCGCCGACGGAGCAAACAGGTTGATCAGGTAGATGCGCGCGTCATGGACCACGACCACTTCGAGCCAATGCTCGCCCTGGCAGGTCAGTTCCTCTCGCCGGGCCTCGACACCATCGAGTAGGAACGTCTGACGATCCGTGCTCGTGCAGGCGCCAGCGGGATTGCCGGCACCGGCATTGGCGAAGTCGATCTGGGCGATCCGCTCGGCGGGAACCTGACCTGGACCCAGCGGGTCGGAGGACGCCTGGACGAACGACCCGCCGTCCGGTGCCGACGCGAACCGGTCCTGGTCGTGTCCTAGCGGGTGCGGTAGCTGGTGGTTCGTCCAATCGCCCGTCGCGGCGGTCACGATCCAGTCGCTCGGATGGTCGATCGAATAGGCAAAGCGGTTCGACGTGAAGGACGTCCACGCGGTCGGGACCGGGGATGGCGTGCCCGGGGTCCCGCCGACACTCTGGCGAGGTCCGAGGATGTAGATCGCCCCACCGATCACGGCGATGGTCGCTAGGGCCGCGACGGCGAGACGGGCGTATGAGGTCAAGGGAGTCCTCCATGGCGCGACGATCCCGCGCCGACGTTGGGTGGTGGTTGGAAGGGCGACGACGATCGCGCGACGGGTCTGGTCGGGGAGCCGGTTCGGCCCCTCATCCAGCCAGGCGGACAGGATCTCGTCGGGATCGCGCGGAGTCGTCATGCCGGTCGTGCCTCCGTGGTGTCGACCTGGCTGTCAGCGACGATCGCCGCGCGCAGGGTCCGTGTCGCGTAGTGCAGGCGGGACTTGACCGTTCCGAGCGGGACCCCGACGACGTCGGCGATCTCGCCCAGCGACAGGCCCGCATGGTGGTGCAGGACGAAGACCGAGCGATGCTCCGGCGTGAGCCGAAGGAAGGCTCGATCGAGGGTGTCCCGATCGTCGACCGAGACGGTGGTGTCGGGTCCGCCCGGTCCGTCGACCGGGAGGGTCCGGATACGCGTGCTCCAGCGGCGTTGGCGACGCGCCTCCTCGTAACAGGCGTTCACGAGGAGTCGATGGAGCCATGGGCCGAAGCGTTCCGGATCGCGCAGCCGGGGGAGTTCGCGCCAGGCCTGGAGGAATGCCTGCTGGACGGCGTCCTGGGCCCGCTCCGCATCGCGCAGGATCCGATACGCGATGGCGTAGCAGCGGTCGCCCTCCAGGTCGACCAGCTCGGAGAAGACGACATCGTCGCCCGCCTGCGCCAGTTCGACCAGCCTCGTCCGCATGTGCGGTACTCCCGACGGCGCCCGGTCTAGGCGCTTCACCACGCACAGATGGTCGCATCGTCGAAAAGGTTCAACGGGGCTCCGGCGGCGTCTCCACGTGCGGCCGCCGGGCCGCCCGGTGCCTGGCGGAACCGGACCACCCGCACCGACTCGACGGGACGACCGAGGCATTCCCTCGCCGCTCACCAGCCCGCACGATGGGCCGATGGACCGATCCGTCACGCGCCCGTCCCGCGCCTGGATGCTCATCCTCATAGGCCTGCTGGGCACCGGCCTGATCGTCCCGTCCCTGGTGGCCGCCGCGTCCGATTCCGACCACGACGGTTTGCCGAACGACTGGGAGCGCACGACCTCGCTGACCGATCCGCTCAAGCTCGACACCGATGACGACGGCTTGAGCGACGCCCTGGAGGATCCGGACCGGGACACGCTCACGAACCGCATGGAGTGGCTCGTCGGGACGAACCCCCGCCGCGCGGACACGAACGGCAACGGCGTCAAGGACGCCCGCGAGGATCCGGACAAGGACACGCTCCGAACCGGCTTCGAGTTCTCGGCCGGCACGTCGCCGAAGAAGCCCGACACCGACGGCGACGGCCTGCTCGACCGCTCCGAGAATCCCGACAACGACGGACTCAACAACTACTACGAACAGCTCTATCTCACCAACCCGCGCCTCTACGACACGGACCGCGATGGCTGGTCGGACGGCGCCGAGCACAAGGCCGGGACGGATCCGCGCCTCGCCTCGAGTCACCCGGATGGCCCGACCCCGACCCCGACCCCCACGCCGTCGCCCACACCCACCCCGAGGCCCACCCCCACGCCGCGGCCGACGCCGCCACCCGGATCCGCGCCGGTCCTGCCGGGCGCCCCGGCCTGCACGGTGTTCCCGTCGACCAACGTCTGGAACGTCCGGATCGACGGTCGCCCGGTCGCATCGAACTCGGCGACGATGATCAACACCATCGGCCTCTCGACCGGCCTGCACATGGACTTCGGGTCGTACGCGGGGTACGGCATCCCGTGGCAGGTCGTGTCGTCGACGACACCGCGCTCCACGGTCACGTTCGACTACGACGAGGACTCCGATCACGTCGGCTACCCGATCCCGGCGAGCCCATTGGTCGAGGGTGGCTCGGATCGACACATCCTCATGGTCGACAAGGACGACTGCCGCCTGTACGAGTTGTTCAACGCCCGCAAGGTGAACGGGTCATGGATCGCCGGCAGCGGCGCGACGTGGGACATGGACTCGAACGCGTTGCGAACCGCCGGTTGGACGAGCGCCGATGCGGCCGGCCTGCCGATCCTGCCCGGGCTCGTCCGCTACGACGAGGTGGCGGCCGGCCAGATCCTGCACGCCCTGCGGTTCACGACCGACCGGACCCGGACCAGCTACATCTACCCGGCCCGTCATCAGGCCGGCGAGTCTTCGTCGGCATCGCTCCCGCCGATGGGTCTGCGCGTCCGGCTCAAGGCCAGCTACGACACGAGCGGGCTCTCGCCACAGGCCCGGGTCATCGCCGAGGCCCTGAAGGACTACGGGATGATCCTGGCGGACAACGGCTCCGACTGGTACATCTCGGGTGCGAGTGATCCGCGCTTCGATGACGACGTGCTGCACGAGCTGGATGTCATCACCGGCCGGGACCTCGAGGTCGTCGACACGACCGGGCTGGTCAACGGGCCCTAGCTGCCGTCACCGGGTCCATCGTGCGCAGGCCAGGAAAGCGGCTGAAGTCGCGATCGGTCGTGGCCAGGGTCGCTCCGTGCTCGATGGCCAGGGCAGCCAGATGCGCATCCATCAACAGGGGACCGCGCGCCTGACCCTTGGCGGAGACCTCCTGGAGCGTCCTCCAATGCGCCTCTGTGGGCGACACCAGGCGGACGTTCGGATGGTCAAGCCACGACCTGATGATCCCGATCGCGGTTGCCGTCGAAAGCGGTTCACGGTGGATCCGGGGGTCGGTGGAGATCCGGAGGAAGGCCAGCAGCGTGACCACGGCAAAGCCGACCGGCTCCGAGCCGCCGATGCTGTCCTCCAGCCACGACCGAGCCGCCACATGATGCGGATGGCTGCTGTGGTAGGCGTAGATCACGAGGTTCGCGTCGACCAGGATCACCGTCGATCGGGTCCATCGAGCTGGTCCAGCAGCCCTTCGATGTCGTCCAGGTCGAATCCGGGTCTGGTCCGCAGGTCGTGGGGTGTCACGACGAAGGGCATCCGACCGCCGGGTCGCTCGAGCCCACGGCGGATCGCGTCATTGACGACGGCCTTGAACGATCGCCCGCTGCGACGGACTTCGCCCCGGATCGCCGAGATGACGTCGTCCTCGAGCGTCAAGGTCGTGCGAGATGGCACATCATGAAGCGTACTCATCAAGCATCATGATGTCTACCAGTCTTCATCCGCGGCCTGATCCATCCAACGCAGGGCCCGGTCCTCGAGGGCGAACGGTGCGAAGAACAGTGGCCAGGGTTCGGCCATCTCGAAGTCGATCACAAGACTTGCCGCGACCTCCGTCGGCGTGTCGAACGGCAGGCTGATCAGTGTCGCCCGACCCGCGGCGGCGATCAACTGGTCGTGGTCGCCGAAGAGCCTCATGAGCTGATCGGGAACCAGGACCAGTGATGATGCCCACAGGGGTCGGCCCCTCACGATGCGGATCCTTCGACCGCTCAGGGCACCGCTCATGGCTGTCGACACCGGCAGGCGCTCACTGCGGTCCTTCAGGTTTTGCAGCGCTGTCGACCAGAGCTGGTCCGGCGAGCATTCCCAGCGCTGTGCGACGGACTCGTCGACTTCGGTGATCGCGATGCCCAGATCCACGCCGAACTCGACGGCGAAGCCGAGTTCGGTCGTGACTCGTACCAGGCCGGATCCGGGTGGATCGAAGGCCGGTCTTGAGAGCAACGGGATGAGCCGTGGCGCCGCCCAGTCCCACGACATCGGCATGGGCACGTGTCGGGCGGCCCGTCGAAGGGCGCGCTCCTCGCGAAGCAGAGCGACCGCCATGCCGACCGCGTGCCGGAGCGGGCCACGGTGTGTGACGAGATGCGGGATTCTCACGAGGGTAGCATCGTCCGGTCCGCGTACCGCGGCCGTATCGAGCACGTATCGCGTGCTTATCATCCCACCATGGCGACCTTGCGAGAACGCGTCCTCGGCGGCGAGACCACGTTCGGGACCTGGCTATCGATGGCCTCGCCGGTCGCGGCGGAGATCGTCGGCCAGGCCGGCTTCGACTGGGCGGTCATCGACACCGAACACGGGATGAGCACGGAGGCGACCCTCCTGCCGCAGATCCACGCGATCGGGACCACCGGAGCGACCGCGCTCGTCCGCATCGAACGGAGCGACCGACTGCGCGTGTCCCGGCCGCTCGACATGGGAGCCGGCGGGCTGGTCGTACCACGGGTGGACGGGGCCACCGACGTCGAGCAGGCGCTTGGCTGGATGCGCTTCCCGCCGGCCGGCCAGCGCGGGATCGCGCTCGGCATCCGCGGCCAGGGATTCGGGCGGGTCGGGCATGCCGACATCGGGACCCTGAACGACGTCGTGCTGGGCGCCTTCCAGATCGAGAATGCCTCGGCCGTCGCCGATGCCGAGGCGATCGCGGCCCTGCCGGGCGCGGACGTCCTGTTCGTCGGCCCGGCGGACCTCTCACACGCCCTGGGCGTCCCGGGCCGGTTCGACGAGCCGATCTACCTGGCCGCGATCGACGAGGTGGTCGCGGCGTGTCGAGCGCATGGCAAGGCGGCCGGGATCCTGCTCTACGACCCGGCGGCGATCGCTCCGCACCTGGAGCGTGGGTTCACCTTCATCGGCCTGGGCTCCGACGGCGGCTTCGTGATGAACGGCGCCCGGGCGATGCTCGCGGCCGCCGGCCGAGCCTGAGCCGCCCGCTCGCTCCGGCCGGTCGGACTACACTTCGGTCGTGAGCGAAACCACCGAGGCGGACATGGTCCGACGCGTGCCAGCCCTCGCCGAGGAGCGGCTCCGTGTGCTCAGTCGCCGCCAGCCCGTGACGGTCCTGCCCGGGACGTCGATCGCCGATTGCCTGCGGGCCATCCAGCGCACCCGGACCGGTGACTCGGTGTTCGTCTGCGACCCGTCGGGCCGGCTGACGGGCGTCCTCACGGAGCGCGACATCTTCGGGCGGATCGTCGGCGGCGACGTGGACCTCGGTCAACCGGTCGAGACGTTGATGACGACCGGCCCGCGCACCCTGGATCTCGACCAGACCATCCGCGACGCGATCGAGCTGATGCAGACCGGGCGGTACCGGAACGTGCCCCTGGTGGACGACGGCGGCCACCTCGTCGGGGTCGTTCGCCAGCAGGACATCATCGCGTACCTCGCCGAGTCGTTCCCCGAGGAGCTCCTGAACCTCCCGCCGCGACCGCACCAGAAGATGAAGAAGGCGGAAGGCGCGTGACGGCGACCATCCCCGAACTCGGACCGGACATCGAGGAGCTCGAACGCGTCACGATCCGATTCGCCGGGGACTCCGGTGACGGGATGCAGCTCACCGGCACCCAGTTCACCCGGACCGCCGCGGTCTTCGGCAACGACATCAGCACCCTGCCCGACTTCCCGGCCGAGATCCGCGCCCCGGCCGGATCGCTGCCGGGCGTATCCGGCTTCCAGATCAGCTTCTCCTCGAGCGACATCCACACCCCGGGCGACCAGCCCGATGTCCTGGTGGCGATGAACCCGGCGGCGCTCAAGACGAACATCGGCGACCTGCCGGCCGGCGGCGCGCTCATCGTCAACAGCGACGCGTTCACCCAACAGAACCTGAACAAGGCGGCCTACGCCAGCAACCCACTCACGGACGGATCCCTCGCGCCGTACACGGTCTTCGAGATCCCCATCTCCACGCTGAACGCGGGCGCGCTCGAAGGCCTCGGGATGACGTCCAAGCAGGTCGACCTGACCAAGAACTTCTTCGCGCTCGGGCTCATGTTCTGGCTGTACGAGCGGAGCATGGATCCGACCATCGCCTGGGTGGACGACAAGTTCGGCGCCCGGCCGGTCGTGGCCGAGGCGAACAAGCGGGCCCTCAAGGCCGGCTACGCGTTCGGCGAGACGACCGAGATCTTCCACACCCACTACCGCGTCGCGCCGGCCCACCTGGCGCCCGGCACGTACCGGAACATCACCGGCAACGAGGCCGCCGCGCTCGGCTTCCTGACCGCGTCGAAGCTGGCCAAGCGCGAGCTCTTCTACGGGTCCTATCCGATCACCCCGGCCAGCGACATCCTCCACCAGCTCGCGGGCTACAAGACGTTCGGGGTCAAGACGTTCCAGGCCGAGGACGAGATCGCGGCCATCGGGGCGTCCATCGGGGCGGCGTACGGCGGGGCGCTCGCGATGACCGCCTCGTCCGGTCCCGGCATCGCGCTCAAGACGGAGGCGATGGGCCTCGCGGTCATGGTCGAGCTGCCGCTCGTCGTCATCGACGTCCAGCGCGCCGGCCCATCCACCGGCATGCCGACGAAGAACGAGCAGGCGGATCTGCTCCAGGTCATGTTCGGGCGCAACTCGGACTCGCCGCTGCCCGTCGTCGCGCCGGCCACCCCGGGCGACTGCTTCGCGATCGCCATCGAGGCCTGCCGCCTGGCGCTCAAGTACATGACACCCGTGGTCTACCTGTCGGACGCGTTCCTGGCGACCGGGTCGGAGCCGTGGAGCATCCCGGACCTGGCGTCACTCCCCGATATCAGCGTGGCGAACGCGACGGACCCGGCGACGTACCGGCCGTACCAGCGCGATCCGGACACGCTCGCTCGCCCGTGGGCCGTGCCGGGCACACCCGGATTGGAGCATCGCATCGGCGGGCTCGAGAAGGCGGACATCACCGGCAACGTCAGCTACGACCCGGACAACCATCACCGGATGCAGCTGTACCGCCAGGCGAAGATCGCGGGGATCGCGAAGGACATCCCGCCGCTCGATGTCTACGGTCCGGAGCGCGGGGATCTGCTCATCCTGGGCTGGGGGTCCACCTACGGCGCCATCCGCTCGGCGGTCGAACGGATGCAGGCCGGCGGCAAGCTCGTCGCGCACGCCCACCTTCGCCACCTCAACCCATTCCCGGCGGACACCGAGGACGTCCTGCGAAGCTATCGCCGGGTCCTGATCCCGGAGGTCAACCTCGGCCAGTTGCTCATGCTCATCCGGGCGCGCTACCTCATCGACGCCCGCGGCTACGACCGGGTTCGGGGCAAGCCGTTCACCATCAGCGAGATCGTCGCGGAGGCGGAGCGCCTCATGGCGGAGGACGCATGACCGCCGACCAGCCACCCCAGCTCGCGTTGAGCCCCGAGAACGCCGCCATCATCCAGCTCACCCGCAAGGACTTCGTCTCGGACCAGGAGGTCCGCTGGTGCCCGGGCTGCGGCGACTACTCCATCCTCGCCCAGACCCAGAAGGTCATGCCCGACTTCGGGTACGCCCGCGAGAACATCGTGTTCATCTCGGGCATCGGCTGTTCCGGCCGGCTGCCGTACTACATGAACACGTTCGGGTTCCACACGATCCACGGCCGCGCGCCGACACTCGCCACTGGCCTCAAGGCCGCGCGCCCGGACCTGATGGTCTGGGTCATCACCGGCGACGGCGACGCGCTGTCGATCGGCGGCAACCACGTCATCCACTCGATGCGCCGCAACGTCGACATCAACCTGATCATGTTCAACAACCGGATCTACGGGTTGACCAAGGGCCAGGCATCGCCGACGTCCGAGTTCGGCAAGAAGACGAAGTCCACGCCGCTGGGTTCGGTCGATACGCCGATCATGCCGCTGACGATCGCGCTGGCCGCCGAGGCGAGCTTCGTCGCCCGGTCCGTGGACACCCACACCGAGCATCTCCAGGGGACCCTTGAGCGAGCCGGCCGGCACAAGGGCGGATCGTTCGTCGAGGTCCTCCAGAACTGCAACATCTTCAATGACGGGGCGTGGCGGGACTTCACGGACCGCGAGGTCCGCGAGGATCGGATGCTCGTCCTGGAGCACGGCAAGCCGATGATCTTCGGCAAGGACCGCGACCGGGGGATCCGCCTGCGCGGCCTCCATCCCGAGGTCGTGACCATCGGCGAGGACGGCGTGACCGAGGCGGACCTCCTGGTCCACGACGAGCGCGCGGAGGATCCGTACCTCGCCCTGGTCCTGTCGCGCATGTTCTGGCCCGAGTTCCCGGTCCCGGTCGGCGTCCTGCGCGCGGTGCCGCGACCCACCCACGACCAGCTCATCGAGGAGCAGATCGCCACCGCGATCGCGCGGAGTGGGGAAGGGGACCTGGAACGCGTCCTGCGGGGCGGCGAGACCTGGACCGTCGAGTAGAGGAGCGGAGGGGCGATGCACTGCCCGGCATGTGGCTACGACAACCTGATCGGGACCGAGGTCTGCGATAACTGCGGTGCGGACCTGGCCGGCCACGATCTGCCACAGCCGGCCGTGACCTTCCACTCCACGCTGCTCGGCGAGCATCTCGACGAGCTCGGCGCGCCGGCACCCATCATGGTCGAGCTCGATGCACCCGTCGGCGACGCCATCGAGGCGATGCACGATGCCGGCGCGGATTGCGTGCTCGTCGTGGCAGCCGACCGCCTCGTCGGGATCTTCACCGATCGCGATGCCGTCGTGAAGCTGGCCGGTCGGCCCATCGACGGGCTGCTCGTTCGCGACTACATGACGCCGGATCCGGTGGTCCTCCGCCACGACGACCCGATCGCCGTCGCCATCCACAAGATGGCCATCGGCGGGTTCCGCCACATCCCCATCCTCCAGGACGG
>CAZOHT010000066.1:0-10675 GCA_964579825.1 uncultured Anaerolineaceae bacterium | reverse complement strand
CCTCCGCGCCTCGTGTCTGCTGCGTCAGGGTCGGAGGGGCAGAATACTCCGAACCGCCCCCGAGCGGTCCAGACCGATGCAGGCAGCGTTGCCCCCGCGCACACCACGGGCGGGCCCTCGATGGGCGGCGCGGGGTCCTCGTTGGACGCTCGGCCGATGAAACCGGATCGCCTTTGACGGTGCCCTGATGTGCCAGGCGGTCACGGTCGGACGGTCGCCTCCTGACGCTGCCGTATCATGGGCGCCGCCCACCGGGGAGTAGCGTAGCCTGGCAACGCACATGCTTTGGGAGCCTTGGGGCGACGTGCGGTGTAGTGTAGGGTTTTCTGAGCGCCACAACTTGGAGCGACGACGCGTCAGATATTCTGTGATTCGAACGCATTTCCCCCTTGTACTGACCTACGCCGATGTCGCATAGTCGCCGTCCAGGGAGTACGCCGGTACCACGTCGCCCTGGCTCGTCCGATAAGAGGAGGGGGACCTTGCCTGCGATCAGGGTCGGAAGCATGACCCGTCGAGATGGCCTAGCCATCACCCGAGATGCTATGCGCGATCTGGCCGTTCAGCTCGGCGCTGGCCAGGATCCGGTAATCCGCGAGGTCTACCAGGGTTGGGACGTGCGGCTCGAGGCCGCCTCTCGACTGCTGCCGAACTTCATCCTGACGGAGGCCGCTGGCAAGGCCCTCGACGACCTCGCCCATGCGCACACACGGACGGAGGACGTCGATGTCCTCCTGGAATGGATGGACCTTCTCCCACAGAACGCCCTAGCCCTTGTCGATGTCGCTCCGGTCGTCTACCGAAGTCGAGAGCGGCGCCTCGCCCAGGGTCTGGTGGCGAACATGCCCCCCGCATCGCCCTGGGAGTCGCCAGGTACCGCGTCTAGGCGTGAAGCCGCTGTCGCCTGAGGTTGAAGCCACGCCCGAGAAGTATCTGGATGAGCCTGTCCCGGCGTTCCCAATTCAGCTTGCCGATGTGTACCTGTATGACTGTACGGTCGTTCGGCGCGACGTTACCAAAGACGATCCGACGCAGCCGACGTTCCTCACAAGCCTGGACGCTCACGACCAGGAGGACCTCGACGGGTTTGTAGTTCAGCTGTCGATTGAGGTTGGCTTCCGGTTCCGGGATGAGGCCGTTGCCCAGATCAACGCGAGGGTCAACGGGGTATTCGTCAGGATCGGCCCGCTCGATGCAGATGAGGAGAATCGTTTCCGCGAAGCGGACTCGGCCATCTTGCTGTGGCCGTATGCCCGGGCGATTGTCGGAGACATTGCCCGTGCGATGGACATCGGCCTGCCGCCGCTCCCTACGGTTGACGTCCGAGACCACCTGCACCAACACGCTGTCGAGCCTGCTTGATGCGGCTGGGGGGCCAGCTGCTCCGCCATGAGATGGCCGATGCCCGAGCTGACCCGCTCGTGGAGAAAGTGGCCACCGGCATTGCCCGTCAGAAGCGGGTCGACATCCTTGTGTTCGCGATGACGGGCTTCGTACGCATCGTCGACTTCGAAACTCTCGAAATCCCTCTACGGGAACGGTTCGCGACGTCGCCTGCCGACATCGAGGTCATCGACGCAATCGCAAGCGCACTCGGCACATGGCGGGCCGACCTTGGCGCGGAGGAGCAGGGGCGTCGCAAGGGCGCGATCGTCGAGCGATTAGTTGCGAACCTGCTCGCTGAACGAGACCCGCCCGTCGAGGTCCATCCGGAGACGCGGGTTCAGTTCACATCTGGCGAGGAGACCGCCCCGATCGACGTCCTCGGCGTCTGCGGCGCGCGAGACTGGGAGGCCTTGGAATGCAAGGCTGGCGCAGGCATCCCTGATGGCCAGGCGGCGGAGATCGGTTATTGGCTGCGTCTCACCGGGGAGAACGCTGACGAGCTGATCGTGGCTGTCGCATCCATGGCCTCGCGAGAGTCGCTGGTGCCACGTCTCCGACTCATTCCGAACTATCAACGGCTCCACTTCCTGTCCCTCGAGACCGTCTTCTCCATCGCCGAGCATCGGCCCGAGGAGCTAGTTCCTGCTACCTGAAGCCCGCGAAGACTGAAGCCCCCGTCAGACGGACTCTCCGCGGACCCATGGCCCCTGACACTACGCGCAGCGGGTCGTCCACGGGTGGGTCCTCCATCGTGTCGAAGCCGCGATCCTCGCCGCTCATCGTCGTTGCGCAGATGGCTTGGCGCATCCCAAGCAGAGCCAGGCGCTTCGGCATCGGCTCCTCGAGGTGCCAGGGCATCCGGAACAGGAGCGAGTCTCGATGTTGACGGAACCAGGCGGTCATGCCCGCAACCGTTTCACGACGTTGCGATAACCCTCGTCCCCGACATTCCCCGGCGTCAGGAACGGACTCCGAGGGGACCGGAGGCGTAGGACAGGGGCGCCGGTCAGCTCAGGCACGAGCGCCATCCACTGCGCCCAGCTTCGTGCGACGACGATCAGGGCGTCTCGGGCGATAGCAGCACGAACGACCTCGGCCGTGAACTCTTGGCTGGGGATCGGCGCAGAAGGTGGCTCCCAGGTCTTCGACGCGTAGGCGGTCCACTGGATCGTCGCGAACCTCTCGGCGATCGCACCGTCGCCAACGTCGGCGCAAAGATGTCGGAGGCGCGGTCGCCAGTATCCCGAGGCTCCCGTCGCACTCCAGCGTTGCAGAAGCCACGGGAATGGATCTACGCCAGACAGCTGTGCACGACATAGCGCCACGAACTCGGGGTCTCGTAGGTCCTGATGGTCGACCTGCTCGCCAAAACCGGGATTCAGGAGAAGCATGACGACGTCAGCCGTGAACGCCGGGCCGGACCATGGACTCGGAATCTTCTCGAGCCGATACGGAGCCGCGCCCGTAGCATCGCCCGGCAGCACGTAAGGCGGGGCTCCGGGTGTGCGGACCCAGGGGTTCTCTCGTGTCAGGAGCTCGAGCGAGGGCGGCACTGTCTAGTCAGTTTGATCATGGGGGGTGGCCGCCTGCGCAGATTCTGCGCGCTCCAGGTTGAGCGACAGGAGCCTTCCTAGAATCTCCGCGTCGTCAAGATCTGGCGGCCAAGCGTAGGCGGCGAAGACGGCCCGATCCAGAGTGGCGTGGGCGTCGTCGAGCCAGGTTGGGCGCTGGTTGTAGAGGTTGGTGAGGGTGCGCTTCTCGAGTTCGGCGGGATCGAGGCCGGGCGGGTTGAGCCAGCCGTCGCGGAGTTCGACGAGGCGGCGGGCGGCCTCCCCTACTGTCTCGCGCTGCTCATGGGTGGGGCGCGGGAATGGGAACGTCTCGAAGGTCGTGGTCGGCGTGTAGCGCGGGCGGGTCTCGAGCTGCGTCCCGAGTGCCAAGGCCCAGATCTCGTGCACTCGAGAGTGGAGCAAGCCGAACGTGTAATCGTCGGCGCGAGCGATGGCCACCAAGGCGGAATCCGGGAGGGTGTCGGCCGGCATCCACACGAACAGCCGGTGCTTCGAGTGTCGAATCGTCACGATAAAGCGAGGGAGACCCAGGAGCGCCTTCCGCAGCCCGGACCGTGCCTCCTCGTGAATCCACCAGCGCTCCTCGTATGCCGGGCGACTGTTGCCAAGTCGACCCGGTCGCACGTGCTCGCGGACGTACTCGAATGGCCATTCGTAGAGTGCCGCGGACCTGGCATCCATCGACACCCCGAAGTCGATGATGTGTCTACCCATCGGCCGCCGGCTCACATCGTGTCCGTTGACCCAAGGGCGAATGACGTCGCTGCTCGGGAGGCCGTGCGGATTAGGCGCCGCCAGCATGGCCGATGCCACCGCGGCATCGATCTCGAACGGGCCGCCTTTTGAGTCACCGATGAAGGCAAGCCCGAGATTCTCGGTCAGACGCCTTGCACGAGAGAGATCGAGCCCTGTTGTGAGGTTTGCGTTGATGACCGGAACTTGGTGGCCATCGAGCTCGCGGGCCGTGTCAGTTCCGGCGTCCTGCCCCACGAAGCTAATGTGGACTGCTGCGCCGGACAGAACCCACGGCTCGTCCGATCGGGCGAAGAAGATGTCGCCCGTTTCCTTGATGCGCTCGAGCACTCGGCGATTGGCGCCACCGCGAATGCCCTGAGTTGCTAGCAGGCCGGCACGGTTCGTCATCTTACGTTCGATCTGAGCTCGCGCCTTCTCGTGCCAATAGGTGACGAAGTCGGCTTCCCGCGGGACTCGGCGGTCAAAGACGTCGAACACAGCATCCACGTAGTCGTCGCCGAGCCCGCGACGCAGGAGCTTGCCGCCTAGAAATGGCGGGTTGCCGACGATGAACTCGGCCGCGGGCCACTCGGCCTCCTGGGGCTTCGTCGGATCGGTCAGGTCCAGCAGGGCGTCGCGGTTCTCGATGTGGTGGAGCGACTTGAGGATCGGATTGCGGCGGTAGCCAAGGCCGTGCCGGATCATCCACTGGATCTCGCCGATCCAGATGGTCACGCGGGCGAGCTCGGCGGCGTAGGCGTTGAGTTCGATGCCCAGGACCGCCTCCGGGCCGATCTGCGGGAGCTGCATCGGGCGCTCCAGCACGAGCGAGCCCCACTGGATGGCCTCGAACTCCAGGTCCTTGAGCGCCCACAGGGTGACGATCAGGAAGTTGCCCGAGCCGCATGCCGGGTCCAGCACGCGGACGCCGCGGAGTCGATCCAGAAACGCCTCGAAGATGGCGGTCGGGTTCTGATCTCGGGGCGTCGCCTTCGTCACCTTGCGGCCGGACAGCAGGAGCTGGGTGACGGTCGCCTGCATCGCGGCGTACTCGCGCCGGAGCGGCCGCATGATGACCGGCTCCACCAGACCCCAGATGGCGTCGCGGTCCGTGTAGTGGGCACCGAGCTGGGCACGCTGCGCTGGGTCCAGGCCGCGTTCGAACAGCGTGCCGAAGATCGCCGGTTCGATGAGCGCCCAGTTGAGCTTGCTCACCTCCAGGAGCGTGCCGATCTCCGTGCCCGTCAGCGGGATGACGTCCGCTGAGTCGAACAGGCCGCCGTTGAACCACTCGACGTCCTCCGTGCCGAACAGGCCGCCACCCTCGCTCATCGTGGCGAAGAGGCCGGCGAGTGCCCTCGTGAAGGTGTCGGACCGGCCCTTGGACGCCGCCGACAGGCGGGACAGGATGCCCTTGGGCAGCAGGCCGGCGTCCTCGGCGAACAAGCAGAACAGGATCCGGTCCAGGAAGTGGGCGACGTCGTCCGGGTCGTGGCCACGCGCCTGCAGGCCTTGGGCCAGCTCGGCGAAGTGGCGAGCGGCCTTCTCGGTGATCTGGGCCTGCTCGATGCGCGGCCGGAACTCCTCCGGTGCCGCGAAAACGTCGCGCAGGATGAACAGGGCGCGCGAGGGGTTGTCGCTGGCCAACTCGTCGAGCGTGATGGTCGTCACGACCGGCTTGAGCCCGGTGAAGTTGGTGTGGATCTCGATCCGCTCGATGTCGCTGACGATCAGGAGCGGCGGGTTGTCCAGGTCGTCCTTGTAGCCCATGAGCTGGACGTAGGCGGCGCGCAGGTCCCTGTCCTTGCCCTTGTACTCCCAGGCGAAGAAGCCGCGCTTCCAGACGTCCGCGAAGCCATCCCCTCCCCCAGCCTTCGACACGCGCTTCTCGAAGGCGTACTGCTCGCCGGTGGGATCGGCCTCGTGAGGCGTGGGCTCGCCCAGCATTCGGCACAGGTCGATGAAATGGGACTGCGACGATGCCTTCTCGGTCGTCGTGACGTCACGCCACTTCTGCGCGAACGCCTGGGGTGTCAGCAGCTCCTGGGGTTCCAGTGTCGGTCCCTCGCGGTAACCCTTACTCGCTCCGTCGGAGCAGTCTAGCGGCCAGACGTCATGGCTAGAGTCGGGCGGCCACGGTGGTCGACCGGACCCGACCGTCGAGAACGTCTACGGGCTCACGATGAGCCGCCGCGACCGCCCGGACGAGCCGCTCGACGGGATGGCCGGCCGGTCGCCACACCACCTCGGCGAGCTTCGCCTGGCGGACCGTGGGCTGCCCCTGGTCGTTGCTGAACCACTGCTCGGTCTCCCGGAGCTCGATCCCACCGCCGGCGAACCGATACGCCAGGGCCACCCAAGCGTCGTGGCGGACCTCGCTGCCGTCGGACCCGCCCCGCGGCCGGACGATCTCCACGAAGCCCCAGGCGGCGTGTCGCACGGCGTCGTGCCGGACAACCAGCGGCTCGGCGGCAGCGAAGGCCGCGATGGCAGCCTTGGAGGCCCGATGGAGCGCGGCTGGGTCGCCGAACCGGAAGCCGGCTAGCTCGGCCGCGATCGGGGCGGCCTCCCGCAAGACGTGGTCGGTCGCTGTCCCCAGGACGTCGGCGATCGGCTCGGCATCACGGCGGACCCGCTCGACGAGTTGCGCTGACCAGTATTTCCAGCTGCGGGTGTGCAGGGCGATCTCCGGCGTGAGACGGGCGTGCAGGGCGATCATGTCGCGGTGCGGGGCGAGGGCATCCTCGGCCACGATCCCGATACCCGCGTCGGCTGCCAGTCGGTCGAAGATCGAAGCCGCGAGGGCGTCCTGGGCCGACACGTTCGTCGGCCCAGCGAGGGCCGCGAGCCGCAGACGTTCGGCATCGCTGGTCGCGATCCCGGTCACGGCCTCCAGGATGGCGTCCGGCAGCGTATACACCCCTGGCGCCTGGCCGTCGATCAGCGCGTGGAGCGCCTGGTCGTCCCTATTCGAATGCGTGTCAATGTTCACTTCGTGCCTCCGGCTGCGTTGGCGAGGGCTTCGTGGACTTCGGTGCGGCGGAGTTCGTACTCCGCTGGGTCGCGGGCAATCGTCGCGAGGTCGGCAGCCGTCAACGTGCCGTCAGGCCCCGTCGCCGGTGTCAGGTCGCGACCGAGGGCGATCCGCGCCTCGAGGGCCGCGCGCCGTTCGTTGAGCTCGGCCAGTTCCTGGCGTGGGGTCATCGGTATCGCCTCCTCGGTGCTCAGATTCAGGACTTGACAGGGCCCGATATTGTCGAATCACGGCTCCCACCGACGCTCCCGCCAAGTACGAACCGGCGGTCGAGCGAACACGAGCGCCAGCCTCGAAAAAATCCGAGTGGGAGTCCTACCTCACAAGAAACGAGGCGGCCGGCTGTACGGTGAGCGTGCCCGTCGGTGGGTACCCCCGGGGTCGAACGTGGGGAGGATGGGGACCCGACACGGGAGTCAGGCGCCGGATCCCCGGCCGTTGCGTCACGATCGAGGCCGACCCAGGAGGATCGTGGGCGCTCTCGGATGGGGACGCTCGTGTGGTCGCGATGCACCCATGCGATCAGGCTGGGCTCGCTGATGTCCGTGTGCTGGACGGGCCCGCATTCGCATGGGGATGACGGTTGGCAGTCGCTCCCAGTACGAGGCACCAGGTGGAGGGGACGCACGGTTACATCCACCAAGGGACGTCGAGCGGGCTGACTGACACTGACAGTGCGTCACCCCCTACGGGGGGAGTGACACTGTCAGGGCGACCCACTGACATGTCAGTGACATCGGTTGACGTCACAGGCTCCTTCGTGCTCGGGGAGCCACTGACATCGGGACTGACAGCCGCTGACATCGGGACTGACACACGCAACGGGCCTTCGGCCCCGATTCGGCCAGCTTCCCGGAGCTTGGCAACGTGCCGCCAGACGGTTCGCTCGGACACCTCGAGGTAGGTCGCGATCGCGCCAGCATCCGCCTGGCCCGTGGCGATGCAGCGGTGGACCCGCTCCATCGTGCTGACCCCGAGGTCTTCCCCGGCCGTGATCTGGACCACGTCGAACGTGCCATCGTTGATCCGCAACACGAGTTGCGAATGCGGCGCCCGCTTGCGCACCGTCCACAGCCGTCGCTCAGCCCCGGCGTCGGCCATCATCGCCACCGTGTCGGCCTGGCGCGTCCACTGCCCCATGACGTCCCGGAGGGCCGTCCCGTGCTGCGCCTCCGGCTTGCTGGCGGCCTTCCCGGAGCCGGCCTTGGCTGGCTTGACCAGGTGGACGAACACGACGACCGAGGTCCCGTACTCGCGCGCCAGGCCGCGGAGGAAGCGGATCGCCTCCTTGAGCTCGGTGCCCCACTCGTCGCCCACCATCGACGATCCAGTGTCGAAGAACGCCACGTCCGGCTGGATCTGCTCGATCGACGTCCGGATGTAGGCCTGGTCGTCAGGCTGTCCCAAGGACAGGCCCTCGAGGCTTACGCCCCAGTAGTCGGTGAGCGCCGTTCGCTCGAGGCCCAGCGTCGCCAGGGCCTCCTCCTCGCGCCGGGTCTCCTCCTCCTCGCCATTCTCGACGTCGAACGACACGACACGGACCCGCTCGGGGATCCGGTAGTGGTTGAACAGGGCGCCCGACCCGGTCGAGAGCCGGATGGCCATCTCAACTCGCACGTACGACTTGCCGGTGCTCTCGGCCGCCGCAACGACCAGGAGGCGACCCGGCCGGAGCAGGCCGTCGATCCGCCAGGTATCGGCCAGCGCCGCCGCGGGGTCGGCCTCGCTACGCGGTCGCGGCTCTGGGCGGCCAGGTTCTGTCATCGGGGTGTGCTCGCTGAGGAGGTCGGAGCGCTCGCCGGACGGAAACGGGATCGGCTCGTCTGGGTCGACCATGATCGGCGCCTCGGCGTGGTCATCGGCGGTCGCGAGCTTCGTCACGGAGCGGTCTCGATCTTCAGGACGGCCGCTAGAGCATCGACGCGATCGAGGCGTCGCCATGGCATGCCCCAGCAGCGACACGCGGCTCGCCACGTCCCATCGCGCTCGACGTGGAGGGCATCCCAGCGTTCGCAGCGGGGGCACGAGGCGAGCGTCCGACCAGTCGCGAAGACGTAGGCGGGATCTCGGTCTGCGGCGATCAGCCGGGCGCCGAGTCTGGCCAGCAGGCGACACGTGGGGCTATCCTGGCGACGGTCGGTCGACGCGAGCATGGCGTCTTCCCTCCGTGGCCGTCGCGGGCGTCTCGATCGCCGCGGCGGCCTTCTTTAGTCTGCGAGACTCGGCGGACTTGGCCGCGAGCGAGAGCATGTGGGCGCGGCGTGCCCGATCTGCTCGCAACGTGCGCTCGACTGGGTCTAGGTTCCCTTCGGGATCCACAAGGCGCTCGAAGCGCGCACGGAAGGCTCGATGTGCCGGGCCTACCATGGTCTCTGGCTCGTTCCGTGACCAAGCGGTGAGGCCGCCGATGCGGCCCCAGCTCCGGAACTGCGTGAGGTGATCCACTCCCGCACGATGCAGGGGGTAGAGCGCTCCGTCGAGGGGCGCTACGGGTAGCGTCCTATTTTGGCGGTCGCTTCAGCCATCTACCGATCTGCGTCAGGTCGTATTCGCGGACCTCCCCGCTCTCGTCTACACGGCCATCCTCTCTAGCCATGGTGTACGCAATTTGCTTCCTCGTCTGGCCAGCGAGGCGCAACTCCCGAGCACGAGTGCCCTTCGCATCGGCCTTCGCCGTGCGGCCCGCCGAGGCGGCTGCGCTTAGGAGCGAACGCGGCCCGATGACCTCTGGATCGGGGCCAACCACCTCGATGGGTCGCTTGACCCTCGCATCGAACGCCTGGGCGGTCGCGGACGCGTGGCCGGCGTTGACGCTCACGTTGTTTCGGCTCATCGCTTACGGTCCGCAAGGCGGTCCACGGGGCTGAGGGCCTTCGCTGACGCGAGTGCCCGCTCTTGGCGGGTCGACGCCGCGTACCTCGTCACCATCTCCCGGGTCCGCCAACCAGCGATCGCCATCAGGTCGCCCTCGCTCATGCCGGCAGCCAGGACGTGGTGGGCGTATGCGTGACGGAACGAGTGCGGGTGCAACCGGCCCGGAAGGCCAGCCTGCAGGCCTCGATCGCGGACGAGCTCGGCCATCCCCGACGCGCGCAACGGCCCCTTCCGGCCCAGCCACAGGTCCGGGAGCGTGGCACCAGGATGCTTGCCACGAGCACGGAGGTAGCGATCGATCGAGCGGACCGTGTCGACGCCGACCTGGACCTGGCGCCTCCGCGAGCCCTTGCCTGTAACCGTGATCCGACCGTCGTCCAGGTTGACGTCGGAGACCATCATCCCGAGGACCTCGGCCCGTCTGGCGCCCGTGTCCATGAACACCCGGAGGACGGCGTCATCGCGGCGCCCCGCGAAGGTCTTGTCCCGATCGCAGGCGTCCAGGATCCGGCCGAGCTCGTCGGCGGAGAGCACCGGCGGGGGTGTCTCCGGTAGCCGTGGCGGCCGCATGCGTGCCATCGGCGACTCGCGGATTTCGCCTTCGTCGACGAGCCAGCGAAAGTACGAGTTGAGCGCCCGGTAGCGGTTGTGGGCGGTGGCCGGCTTCCAGCGCTCGAGCAGGTCGGAGATGAAGGCCTCGACGTGCTCACGGGTGATCGCCGCCGGTGAAGTCGGCATGCCCTGAGCCGTCAGATATCGATCGAGGAGTCGGACGCTGGTCCCATACGTGTCGAGCGTCGCCGAGCTCATCCGCTGGGCTGCCAGATGGCGTCGCCAGGACGCGTTGAGTGCCTCCAGCTCCGACGTGCCCGTATCATGTGACGTGTCGGGCGTACTGACCGCCATGTTGACCTCGCATCGTGACCGCCCCCAAGCGTGGTCCAGCATATGCGATTAGAGCGATGTAGGCCAGTCCATCCGGCGGTGTTCAGCCGTTATGTGCGGTTCCTGAGCACGATTCACCGGGGAGTAGCGTAGCCTGGCAACGCACATGCTTTGGGAGCATGAGATCGCG
>CAZOHT010000065.1:4171-10858 GCA_964579825.1 uncultured Anaerolineaceae bacterium | reverse complement strand
GCTGGCGCCCCCGGACGGACTCGAACCGCCGACGCAGGCCTTAGGACGGCCTCGCTCTGTCCACTGAGCTACGGGGGCGCGGCACCCATCGTACCGCGCCCGCGTACCGGTCCTGCGAGAACGCCTGGGACGACTGGCGCTAGAGGGTCGGGTCCGTCGAGGCCGGAGGTGGCGCGCTCGGCGCGGCCGTCGGTCGGGTAGGTGCCGTCGGCGTGTCGTCCGTCGCCTCGGCGATCTTCGACGCGACCTCCATCGACCGCTGGTACCACGCCCGCGACATCTCCTCCGCGACCGCACGGCCGCCCAGGCCGAACGCAAGCCCGAAGGCGAGCGCCATCGCCAGGACCACGCCGATGAACAGGATGTTTACGAGCTCCGACGCGATCCCGACCTGGTACAGGGCGAGGATGACGCCGAAGGCGATGACCGTGAACTCGGCCACCCGGCCCAGGAGGCCGGTGTTGGACAGTCCGATGCCGCCGCCGGAAGCCTCGATCGCACGCCGCAGGATCCGCCCGAGGACGGGTGCCGCGAGCACGATGATGATCGCCACGATCAGGTTCGGCAGCCACGCCAGGAAGTCGTTGATGAGCAGGCTCACCTGGCTCCAACCGAGGAAGTTGGCCGCCGACAGGAAGAAGACCAGGTAGATGAGCCACTTCGCGAGGATGCCGATGTACTCGCTGGGACGGGTCGACCCCGGCGTCTCGCCATAGATGGGGCCGGCATAGCGCGCGAACATCGCGTCGGCCTTGGCGCGCGACAGGATGCCGGTGACGACGCCCCCGACGATCCGGCCGACGATCATGCCGATGAGCAGGATCAGCAACGCCCCGATGACGGTCGGGATGGCGTTCACGACATCCGCCATGGCGTCGTTGAATGCCTGGGCCAGGGTATCCACGAGATTCATACGGTCTCCCTCCGCTGGTCTCCGCGACACGTCCGGGCGGGCGAGGTTGCGCCAACGCACCGGTTAGGCCCTCACAAGGTACTCGCGTCCGCAAGGGCCAGGAAGTCGTCCGCGCCAGACACTCCCGGCCCGGCGGACCGGCCTCCTCGCGGACCTCGCCTACAATCCGCCACGAGATGCACGACGCTCCCCTGCCCGACCTGATCCTGTATAGCCGCCCCGACTGCCGCCTGTGTGATGAGGCTAAGGAAACGGTGATCGCGCTCCTCCGCCAGCGCGCGGCCACCGGGCAGGCCAGCCCGACGCTGGTCGAGCGAGACATCGAGACGGACGACACCTGGCAGCGCGCGTACTTCGCGTCGATCCCCGTGCTCGAGCTCGGCGACCGGCGGCTCGAGCTCGCCACGAGCCAGGCCAAGATCCGGCGACTCCTCGCCGACGCGCTGGACTGAACCGATGGCGGGCACGGAACTCTCCATCGCGGTGGCCGTCGGAGCGGGTGTGATCAGCTTCCTGTCGCCGTGCGTCCTGCCGCTCGTCCCCGCCTACCTCGGGCAGATGACGGCCATCGCCGTCGCGGCGTCCGAGTCGGGCGCTCCCCCGTCGCGCTGGACGGCCGTCCGTCACGCCCTGGCGTACGTGGCCGGGTTCGGGGTCGTCTTCACGATCCTGGGCATCACGGCCACGTTCCTTGCCGGGCCTTTGGCCGACTTCCTGCCGGCCCTGCGCGTCATCGGCGGACTCATCCTCATCGTCATGGGCCTCGCGCTGGCCGGGATCCTGCCGATCGCGGCCCTCGAGCGGACCTGGCGCCCCCTCGACACCGGGGCGACCCAGTCCCTCGCGACCGTCACCGGGTCGGTGTCACTCGCCGCCCCTGGGGCTGGGAGCGCAGCCACCACACCCGGCATGGCCGACCGCCTGGGCAGTCGCCTCGTCTCGTCCAAGGGCGGCTGGCTGGCGTCGTTCGGGCTCGGGGCGATCTTCGCCATCGGCTGGACCCCGTGCATCGGGCTGATCCTCGGGGGGATCCTGACGATGGCCGCGACGTCCGGCACGATCGCCCAGGGCGCCATCCTCCTCATCGCCTACACGCTCGGGCTCGGGCTGCCGTTCATCGCCATCGCGGCCGTCTACGACAAGGCGCCCGCCCTCACCCGACCGCTCGTTCGCCACGGCAGGACCGTTTCGCTGATCGGTGGCCTGCTCGTCGCCGGGATCGGCCTGGCGATGGTCATGGATTGGCTCAGCCTGCTCCCGCGGTTCTTCAGCTTCGGCGGGGTCTGACGTGACAGACCGCCCGGAGTTCACGCACAAGAAGGAGCGCCACGGCCTGATCGGGCCCTTCAGTGGGCGACAGCTCGCCACGGTCTTCGCGATCGTCGTCGTCGCGGTGGTGGTCCTTGTGGCCGCCACGACACCGCTCGGCGCGATCGGCGCAGGCCCCGGCCCCGTGGATCCCCGGGCGACCGCCTACATCATCGATGACGCCCCGAGCGTCGGCCTCAAGCCGGGGGACCAGGCGCCCGACTTCGCGGTCGCCCTCCCTGACGGCACGACCTACCAGCTGGCCGATCTCGATGGCAACCCGATCCGCCTCGCGGACCTGCGTGGCAAGGCGGTATGGCTCAACTTCTTCGCGACCTGGTGCCCACCGTGCCAGGCCGAGACGCCGGTCATGCGCGAGATCAGCGCCAAGTACCGCGACCAGGGCTTCGAACTGGTGGCCGTCAGCGTCCAGGAGACGTCGCCTGCCGACGTCCAGGCGTACGCGGACCGGTATCAGCTCGAGTACACCATCGGCTTCGATGCGTCCGGGCATGTCTTCGACGCCTACCGCGTCTACGCGCTGCCGACTCAGTTCTTCATCGACCCGAACGGGGTCATCAGCGACGTCGCCCAGGGGCCGATGACGGTCGAGGCCGCCAGCGCCTACATCGAGCGGATCCTGCCGGCATCTGCCGGGCCATCGTCGGCCGCCTCGCCCAGCCCGAGTTCGAGTCCCTAGACCGGCTCGTAGCGGAAGCGGTCGCGGTCGCGGACCAGCCGGCCCACCGGATGCTTGACCTCGTGCGACAGGACGACGATCCAGTCCTCGTCGGCGGCCTGGGCGAACAGCTCGGCCTTGCGGACGACGGAGTCGAGCGGGAAGTCGTCGAAGGCGGTCACCCAGCGCGGGTTGGCCGCCCACGGCCGCATGAGCAGATCTCCGAAGAAGGCGAGCGTCCTCGCCCCGTCGCCGCTACCTCGGACGACGACAGCCTGGTGGCCCGTGGAGTGCCCGCCGGTCGGGACGACCGTCACGCCCGGCATGATCTCCCGTTCGCCGTCGGCCCAGCCCTGGGCGCCCCAATCCTTCACGAGGGCGAGCTCCGGTTGGACATACGAGGCGACGAGCCGCGGATTGTCACCGAGCGCGACCTCCCACTCGGCCTTCTGGGCGACGATCGTCGCATACGGGAATGTCCGCTCCCCGTCCGGGCGCAAGAGCCCGCCAGCATGATCGAAGTGCAGGTGGCTCATCGCGACGACATTGACGGTCTCCGGCAGGAAGCCCACCCGCTCCAGGGCCGCCGCGATCCACGGACCCTCGTACGTCCGCATCGCCCGCGTCTTGTCGTCCAGCCGCTCCCCGATCCCGGTCTCCACGAGGACGCGACCCGACGGTGTCTCGATCAGGAGGCAGTTGAGCGCCTGGAGGAGGCGCCGGCGGTCGTCGACCTCGTCGGTGACGAGCGAGCCCCACAGGACCCATGGCACAGGCCCGAACAGCGTGCCGGCGTCGGAGCGGAACGTCCCGGCCTGGACGAGCGCGACGCGCGTGCCACGTCCGAGGTCCGCGATCCAGTCGGCGGCGTCATTCACGGCCACGACCTAGGACCGGTCGGGCTCCCCGGCCTTGCGGCCGGCCTCGTAGTCCTGGTGGAACGCGGATGCCGTCGGTTCGGACTGGCCCTGATAGCGGGAGCGCAGTGACGGCGACCCGTACGGCCGCTCGACGGGCGAGGACATCCCGAAGAAGCTGATCTGGCCGATGCGCATGCCGTGGTACAGGGCGATCGGCAGGTTCGCGACGTTCGACAGCTCGAGGGTCAGGTTGCCCTTCCAACCCGGATCGACATAGCCCGCCGTCGAGTGGATGAGCAGCCCAAGCCTCCCCAGCGAGCTCTTCCCTTCCAACCTTGCGACGAGGTCCGTCGGCAGCTCGACCCATTCGAGGGTCTGCCCCAGGACGAACTCGCCCGGGTGCAGGATGAACGGCTCGTCGTCCTCGATCGACAGGAGTTCGGTCAGGTCCGGCTGGACCGCCCGAACGTCGATGTACGGGTAGCGGTTGTTGCGAAAGACGCGGAATCGGCGGTCCAGGTGGAGGTCCACGGAGGACGGCTGGAGGTCCTCGGGATCGTACGGGTCGATGCGGACGACGCCCGACTCGAGCGCGGCCCGGATGTCGCGATCCGACAGGACGCTCATCGGGTCGACCCGGCTGGATCCCCGCGCAGGTCGACGGCGATCGTGGGGCCTCGCTCTGCGTACAGGCTGTCCACCTCGCGCTTGAGGTCCTCGAGGTCCTCGAAGCTCTGGTAGACACTGGCAAAGCGGATGTACGCGATCTGGTCGATGGCCCGGAGCTGCTCCATCGCGAGCGCCCCGACGCGCGATGACGGCACCTCGCTGGCCCCGGAGGCGCGCAGGTCCGCCTCGATCTGATCGGCGGCCGTCTCGGCGGCGCCGGCCGGCACGGGTCGGCGGGTCAAGGCCTTGCGCAGGCCGGACGCTAGCTTGTCGCGATCGAACTCCTGGCGTACGCCGTCGCGCTTGACGACGACCAGCCGGGCGGCCTCGACACGCTCGTAGGTGGTGAAGCGCATCGCACAGGAGGCGCACTCGCGGCGACGACGGATCGTGGCGGAGTCATCGAGGTCGCGCGAGTCGACGACTCGGGTCTCCCGTTCGCCGCATTGGGGGCAGCGCATCGCTCTCCTGTCCTGCCGGACCACTACATGGTGTGGTGTCGCCCGAGGATACCACTACATGGTGTGGTGCGGTGGGGTCCGACAGGTGGACCGGAGAGGCGGACGAGGGGGCGGTCCGCCGGTCGATCAGGCGCTTCGCCGGAGGACGTCCTGGGAGTCCTTGGCCTGGGTCGCGAGCTCATCCGCCATCGCCGCGTGACGGGCGATCGCCTCCCGCGCGTGGAGGAGGTTCAGGTAGCCGCGCTTGACCGAGGTATTCCCTTCCAGCTCACGGTTCCCACGCCGGACAGCGACCAGGATCGTCGCCCCGTGGTCGACCATCGCCAGGGCTCGCCTGGCTCGCCCCAGGTCATTGACGAGGTCCTTCTGGATCGAGACCGCCTGGGTCGGTGGCCGGAGGGCCTCGGCTTCCTCGATGTAGCGGTCCACGGCGTCGGTTGCGGCGACGATGGTCTCCGCGAGCTCGTCGGCCGGCAGTTCGTGGTGCCGGACAGCGTCGATCCGACCGGTCGCGCCCTCGAGGGACACGTCGATGCGGGTGGCGAGGTCCACGACCGCGACGCGGAACTCCTCCACCTCGCGGGTCCGCGCCACGATCCGGTTGGTGCGGCGGAAGACGACCACCAGCCCCGCAGCGAGGGCCACGAATGCCAGGATCGGTAGAAGGATCGTCAGTTCCACGTCCGGGGTCGCGGGCCGGGTGCGCTCAGCCCGCCCGAGCGCGAAGCTCGTCGAGCATGGCCGGGCCGACCTCGAACAGGTCCCCGATGACGATGACGTCGGCGAATTCAGCGATCGGCGCGTCCGGGTCGCGGTTGATCGCGACGATCGTCTCGGCGGCCTGCATCCCGACCTTGTGCTGGATCGCCCCGCTGATCCCGAGGGCGAGGTACAGCTGCGGGCGGACGATCTTGCCGGTCTGGCCGATCTGCTGGGCGTACGGGATCCAGCCCGAGTCCACCGCCGCACGCGACGCGCCGACGGCGCCGCCGAGCTGAGCGGCGAGGTCGCGGACGAGCCCGAAGCCCTCCGGACCACCGACGCCGCGACCGCCGGAGACGATGATCCGCGCCTCCTCGATGGGCGCGGCCGCACTGGCTTCCGAGACGCGATCCGAGACCACGACCGCGGGCAGGGCCGCGGTGGAGCCGGACGTGGTGGCGGTCACGGTCCCGGCCGCCGCCGCGGGTCGTGCGGTCACGACCGTCGGTCGGAGCGTGACGATACCCCGGCCGTCCGTAAAGCCGGACGTGGTCAACAGTCGGCCACCGAACACGCTCATCTCGACGGCGACGCCGTCTGCGGTCCAGCTGACCCCGATGGCGTTGACGAGGACGCCGAGGCCGGTGAGCGCCGAGACGACCCCGGCCACGTCACGGCCGTCCGGTCCGGCACCGACCAGGATGAGGTCTGGGGCGTCGGTGGCGGCGAGGGCGGCGATGTGTTGAGCGGCGATGGTGGACCAGGCATGACCGCCCGCCGCGGGGTCCGCCACGGAACGGACGCTCGGCACATACGCGGCGAGGTCCGCGGCGGCCGCGGCCGGATCCGCGGCGACCACGATCCCGACCAGGTCCTTGCCCGAGGCCTCCGCCAGGGACCGACCGAGCGTGGCGACCTCGGTGCTGATCCGGGCCAGCTCCCCGGTCGCGGTGACTTCCCCGATCACCCAGATGGCGCCCATCAGATGATCCTCCGCTCGGCGAGGTAGGCGACGACCTGCCGAGCGGCCTCGTCCGGTGCCTCCCGGATCACTCGTGTCGCGCCACGGGACGGCGGGGCGACACTCGCGAGGAC
>CAZOHT010000065.1:0-4071 GCA_964579825.1 uncultured Anaerolineaceae bacterium | reverse complement strand
AGCGCCGGCATCGGGGCATCCAGGACGTCGTATCCGGTCGGCGAGATGCGCCGGACGCGCACCGTCCCGGCGGCCGGATCGGGCTCGATCTTCGTGGCATACGACAGCAGTGGCAGCCCGGCCAGGGCGGCCACCGCCGGCCCGACGACGCCGGCGACCCCATCGGAGGTATCCACGCCGGCCAGGACGAGGTCGAATTCGAGCGTCTTGAGGGCCGCCGCCAGGACGCGGGCCGTGGAGACGGTGCAGGAACCGGCGAGCGCCTCGTCCGTCACGAGCGTCCCGCTGGCGGCGCCCATCGCGAGCGCCTTGCGCATCGTCTCGGGGGCACTGGCCGGCGCCATCGACAGCAGGGTGACCTCGCCGCCGTGCGCCTCGACCAGCTTGAGTCCCGCCTCGAGCGCGTACTCGTCGTTGCCGTTGACGACGGCCGGGACGGCGGCCCGATCCAGGCGGCGGTCAGGGCCGAGCCGCTCGCCCATGGACGCCGGGTCCGGGACGGGCTTCGTGAGGACGACGATACGCACGGGGTGAAGGACCTCCTGCCCGGTCAGCTGCCCTTGCCGAGCAGGTCCCGCGCGATGACGAGCCGTTGGATCTGCTGGGTCCCCTCGTAGAGCTGGGTGATCTTCGCGTCGCGCATCATCCGCTCGACCGGGAACTCGTCGATGTAGCCATAGCCCCCAAGGACCTGGACGGCATCCGTGGTGACCCGCATCGCGGTGTCACCGGCCACGAGTTTACACATCGCCGACCACCGGCTGGCGTCCGGCGCCCCCGCCTCGATCTCCGTGCAGGCCTTGTACAGGAGCTGCCGCGCCGCTTCGACGCCGGCGTCCATGTCGGCCAGCATCGCGCCGATCATCTGGAAGTCGCCGATCCGCTGCCCGAATTGCCTGCGCTCCCGGGCGTAGGCCGCGGCCACCTCCATGGCGCCCTGGGCGATGCCGACGGCCTGGGCGGCGATCCCCGGCCGGCTGCGGTCCAGCGTCCGCATGGCGAGTTCGAAGCCGTCGCCTTCGGCGCCGACGAGGTTTGCCGATGGGACCCGGACGCCATCGAAGACGAGCTCGGCGGTCGGGCTGCCGCGCAGGCCCATCTTGTGCTCGACCCGGGCGACCGAGAAACCCGGCGTCGGGACCTCGACGATGAAGCAGGACAGGCGCTTGGTCTTCGGTCCCATGGGATCGGTCACGGCGAAGACTGTGATCAGATCCGCGACGGATCCCTGGCTGATGAACCGCTTGGAACCCGACAGGATGTAGTCGTCGCCGTCACGTCCGGCGGAAGTTCGGATCGCGGAGACATCGGAGCCGGCGTCGGCCTCGGTCAGGGCGAACGCGATGAGCTTCTCACCGGATGCCAGAGACGGGAACCAGCGCTGCTTCTGCTCGTCGGTCCCGGCCATCAGGAGCGGGAGCGAGGCCAGCTCCTGGACGGCGAGGATCAGGCCCGAGGTGGCACAGGCGCGGCTGATCTGCTCGATGGCGAGGCAGATCGTGAGCAGGTCCACGCCGAGGCCACCGTACGCCTCGGGGAACGGCAGGCCGAGGATGTCGTGCGAGGCGAGCAACGCCCGGACGTCCTGCGGGAACTCGCCGGTCCGGTCGATCTCGGCGGCCCGCGGCGCGATCTGCTCATCGGCCAGGACGCGCACGGCGTCGCGCAGCATCTGCTGGTCCTCGGTGAGGCGGTAGGTGCTCGCGCTGGGCTGCTCGGTCACGGCGGCCATGCTAGCAGCGCCAGTCGAGTGCGGGACCGGGCGGGACCTTCGTTCGTGGCCAGCGCGCAACGAGGTTGGCCCTGGGACGGCTGGACGCTGGACGGCCGCGGTAGGCTCTGTCCATGGACGACCTGCCCTTGATCGCGTTGCTGGCAGCCGCGGCGCTCGGTGTGGTCGCCACGCTCTTGATCCTGCGGCGCCAGCAGTCCGAGCGTGCGGACGCGACGCGCGAGAACCCGTTCGCCGTGAGCACCGAGGGCATGAAACGCTGCCCCAATTGCGGTTTCGGCAACCTCGTCACGGACGCCACCTGCAGCAGCTGCGGGAAGCGCCTGCCAGACTGACCTGCTGGGCGGGGGCCCTCGTCAGATCACCGGCAGACGTCGCTCCGCCGGCGTGGCTGCGATCCGGGCCGCCAGGATCTCACTGATGTCCGCTGACGCGACCGCGGCGCCGCCCTCGGCCGAGGCCAGGCCGTCGCTCAGCATGACCATGCAGAACGGGCAGGACGTCGCGACGACATCGGCGCCGGTCTCGATGATCTGGCGCGACCGCTCGGCGTTGATCCGGGATCCGCGGTCCTCTTCCATCCACATCCGGCCGCCGCCAGCCCCGCAGCAGAAGGTCTGCTTACCCGACTTGGCCATCTCGGTGACGGTCACACCCGCGGCCCCCAGGACGTCCCGTGGCGCCGCCACGACCCCGTTGTAGCGGGCCAGGTAGCAGGAGTCATGGACCGTGACGGTCCCGAGACCGTGGTCGCCAGTTTCGGTCCCGTTCGTGGCATCCGGCGGGATGGTCGCGAGCCGTCCCGACGACACCAACCCCGCCAGGTACTGGCTGTGGTGCACGACCGTGTAGTTCCCGCCAAGCTGGCTGTACTCGTTCGAGAGCGAGTTGAAGCAGTGCGGGCAGGCGGTGACGATCGTGCGCTGGCCCATGGCGTACTTGTCGAGGGTCTCGACGTTGCCCATCGCCAGCATCTGGAACACGTAGTCGTTGCCCATCCGGCGGGCCGGATCGCCCGTGCACGACTCCTCCTGGCCCAGGATCGCGAACGGCACGCCAGCGGCATGCAGGCACGTGGCGACCGCCCGGGCGACCTTCTGGTTGCGGGTATCGAACGCCGCCGCGCAGCCCACCCAGTACAGGACCTCGAGCTCGTCCAACCGCCCACTCGACGCCATCTCGGCCACGGTCGAGACCTGGAACGGCAGCGGTTTCGTCCAATCGAGCCGGGCGGACGACGGCTGGCCCCACGGATTGCCCTGGTTCTCCATCGCCCGGAACGCGCCGGTCAGCTCGGTCGGGAACCGGCTCTCCTCGAGCACGAGGTTCCGCCGTAGCCCGACGATCTTGTCGACATGCTCGATGAGGACCGGGCACGCCTCGACACACGCGCCGCAGGTCACGCAGTCCCAGACCGCGTCGTACGGGATGGCCGTGTCCACGATCGCCGTCGACATCGTGACCGGAGACAGGGTCGTGTCGTCGAGGCCGTAGGTCTCGCGGACGATCGGCGAGTTCGGGATGATGTCGATGGTCTGCTCGGCCATCTCGGACATGTCCCGGATGCCCATGATGAAGGTCTTGGGGTTGAGCGGCTTCCCCGTGTTGTACGCCGGACAGGCCTCCTGGCATCGACCGCATTCCGTGCAGGTGAATCCGTCGAGGACGTCCTTCCAGCCGAGGTCCTGGAGCGTCTTGAGCCCGAAGGTGGCGTCCTCGGCCTCGAGGTCCATCCTCGGCAGGACCCCACGTGGGGCGAGCTTGCGAAACCAGATGTTCACGAAGCTCGTGTAGACGTGGAAGTGCTTGTTGGTCGGGATGAACAGCAGGAAAGCCGCGAGCACGAACACGTGGGCCCACCATAGGAACGCGAAGGCGGCCTCATTCGCCTCGACCGACAGTGATCGAAGGGGGACGGCAAGGGCGTTCGTGATGAAGGCTCCCGGGACATCGCCATACGCCGCCGCCTCGAAGGCCAGCGCGAAGAACTCGGTCGACACGACGAGGGCGATCATCGTCAGCACCAGGAGACCGGTCGGGCCCAGGCTCAGTCGTTCCGGCCGGTCCACCAGGCGTCGCTTGTAGAAGTAGACGAGGCCGGCGAACACCCCGACGGCGATCAGGTTCTGCATCGCGACCGCGAGCGTCCACAGCGCACCCCCGAACGGCCAGCCGACGACCGCCTGCAGGAGGCCGCCTGTCACGACGTTGATGTTGCCGATGAGCAGGATCGTGGAACCAAGGAAGACGACGTAGTGGACGACGCCAGCCCGGGTCCAGCGGAACATCTTGTTCTGCAGGAAGGCGTAGCGGACGAGGCCCCAGGCGCGGATGCCGAC
>CAZOHT010000064.1:0-10960 GCA_964579825.1 uncultured Anaerolineaceae bacterium | reverse complement strand
GGATCGTCGGTCATGTCGCGGGTCGGTCCTTCTGGGGATGGCCGGTGAGCGGCCTGGGACGGGAGACGGTGAGCCTCAGGGTGCGCTCTCCGGGTTCACCTTCGGCGCGCGGGACGGTGAAGTTTCCGTCACGTTCCGCGGGTCCGCCTGCGAAGCGGACGCGACATCCGCCCGGTCCGCGGCCGGGGTGCCCGGCACCAGTCGCGGATCGCGCGGGAGGGTCACGGTGAAGGTGCTGCCCTGCCCGATGCGGCTCTCGACGGCGACTCGGCCGCCGTGCATCTCCACGATGGAGCGGACGATGGCCAGGCCCAGGCCGCTCCCGCTGCCGCGTGCCTCGTTCGAGCGCGACCCGCGGTAGAACCGCTCGAAGATGTGCGGGAGCTCAGCCGGATCGATGCCGATCCCGGTGTCCGTCACCTCGATCCGGGCGCCGTCGGCGGTGGCCGCCAGGTCCACGGTCACCGAGCCGCCCGGCGGCGTGAACTTGATGGCGTTGCCGATGAGGTTGCCGACGACCTGGCCGAGACGTGGGGGATCGTGGCGGATCCGGACGGGCGCCGCGGGCAGGTGCGCGGCGAGCGTGATGTGGCGCCGGGTGGCCGCCGCGGCGTGTTGCTCCACCGCCGACTCGACCGACGTGCGCAGGTCGTCCGGGCGCAGGTCGAGCAGGACGAGGCCGGAATCGAGCTTCGACAGCTCGAGCAGGTTCTGGGCCAGCCAGTCCAGCCGCTCGATCTGCTGGCCGCTCGACTCGAGGAATTCGGCGCGGGCGTCCGGATCCGAGCCGGCCCGCTCCTTGAGCAGCTCGTTGAACGTGCGCAAGGCGGCCAGCGGCGTCCGCAATTCGTGCGACACGTCGGCCAGGAAGTCGCGGCTCCGGTCGCGATCGCGACGGATGATCTCGACGCTCTCCTGGACGCGGTCGGCCATCGCGTTGAATGCGACCGCCAGTTCGACCATCTCGACCGAGCCGGCGCGTTCCTCCGAGCTCGGGACCCGGACCGTCAGGTCACCGCCGGCCATCCCGCGGGACGCCTCGGTCAGGCGGCGCAGTGGGGTCGTGAACCGGCGGGTCAGGGCGGCCGACACCAGCACGCTGAGCCCGAGGGCGAGCATCGCGATGGCGCCCAGGATCGCGGCGACGTTGGCGATGGCGGTCGCCCGGAACGTGTACGGATCGGACAGGTCGACCCGGACCACGTACGGATCGAACACGCCGCCGCCCCGGCGCGAGTCGTGGCTGGAGATGGCCTCCCGGGTCTGGCCCTTCTGCGGTGGCGCCTGGAGGGGCATGACGAACGGTCCGTGCGTCGCCGGGATGAACGGGTCGGCCAGGTCGGGGTCCAGCAGCCCGAATTCGATCACGACGTCCGCTCGGCCGAGGTAGTCCGCGATGAACGTCTGCTGGGTCGGTTCGGACAGGATCTCGACGACCCGCGGGTCCAGCCGTCCATCCGGCGCGACCACCGGCGACCCGTCCGCCGCGGCGCGGGCGATGCCCTGGACGTAGACCCCCACCGTCTCCGTGCGGAGTTCCAGGTCCGCCTTCTGCTGACTCGTGAAGTAGTCGTCCAGGCGATTGAGGACGAGCGCGGAGACGAGCAGGAGGACCAGGGCGACGACGCCCACGAACGCGACGGTCAGGCGACCCTGGAAGGTCCTCGGCAGCAGCCGGCGCATGGGGTCCGGCCAGCGGCGTTTGGCGCCGGCTCCCTCAGCGCTCGGCGAAGGCGTAGCCGACACCCCGGACGGTCAGGACGAAGACGGGCACGGCCGGATCGTCCTCGATCTTCTCGCGCAGGTGGCTGACGTGGACGTTGATCGTCTTCTCGTCCTGGTCGAGCGCGTCGTAGTCGCGCAGGAGCTCGAGCAGTTCGCCGCGCGTGTAGACGCGGCCCGGTCGCGAGGCCAGGTGGCGCAGGATCTCGAACTCCGTGGGGGTCAGGCTGATCCGACGGTCGCCGCGCTGGACGCGCCGGCGCTCGAGGTCGATGACGAGGTCGCTGTGGCGGATGACCCGCCCGCCGACCGCGTCCGACAGGTCGCCGTACGAGCGGCGGAGGAGCGCTCGGATCCGGCTCATCAGCTCGCGCAGGCCGAACGGCTTGGTCAGGTAGTCGTCCGCGCCCAGCTCGAGGCCGATGACCTTGTCGACCTCGTCGTCACGGGCGGTCAGGACCAGCACGGGCATCTTGGCCCCGGCGGCGCGCAGCCGGCGCAGGACCTCGAAGCCGTCCATGCCCGGCAGGCGGACGTCGAGGACGACCAGGTCCGGGGCCTGGTGCGTGGCGATGTCCAGGCCCTCCTCGCCGGAACGCGCGACGGCGACCTCGTAGCCCTCCTGCTGCAGGGCGTACTGGATGCCGCGGGCGACCGCGTGCTCGTCCTCGACGATCAGGATGGTGGCTGGCACGCGTGGATGCTACACCGAGCGCCGGGCCGAGCGTGGTCGGCGTGCCAGTCACGTCCGTCGGTCCGGCTCTCGTGGCGGAGCGTGGTACCCTGAACGGCACCGTCCGGGCGCCCGCGCCACAGCCGTGCGCGCGAGCCGCAGCCCGCATACCGACGAACCGAACCGCATCCAGAGGTCCGCATCCCATGTCCACTGCCCGCCCGACGCTGGCCGCCGAGCACCGCGACATCACCGGCAAGGCCGTCAGCCGCCTGCGCAAGGCCGGCCGCCTGCCCGCCGTCGTCTACGGTCACGGCGTCGATTCGAGCAACCTCTCGGTCGATACCCATGACTTCGAACTCCTCCGTCGCCACACGGGCCCCAACGCCCTCGTGGACCTGTCGATCGACGGCAAGAAGGCCCAGCCGGTCCTCATCCAGAGCGTCCAGGTCCACCCGGTGGATCGCCGCATCGTGCACGTGGACCTGTTCCTCGTCCGGATGACCGAGGAGATGACCGTCGACGTCCCGCTCGTGCCGGTCGGCACGTCCGAGGCGGTCGACACGGCGGGCGGCACCCTGCTGCACATGACCGACACCGTCAGGGTGAAGGCGCTGCCGGACCACCTGCCGTCGTCGATCGAGTACCCGATCGAGAGCCTGGTGGACTTCGATGCCGCCATCTATGTCCGCGACCTGACGGTCCCGGACGATGTGACGCTGCTGACCGACGGGGACGAGATCGTCGCCAAGGTCCAGGCGCCGCGCGTCGAGGAGGCGCCGATCCCGGCCGAGGCCGTGACCGAGGAAGGCGCCGAAGCGGCGGCCGACTCCGGCGCCGAGTCCGACGCCGGCCCCAGCTCCGACAGCGGCTCGGACGAGGGCTGACCCGGGTCCGTCAGGCCCGGCGCCCGGTCGCGTAGACGATCGGGGCGCGGAACGTCAGATCGTCCTCGCTCAACGCCATCAGGCGCTCGCGGAACGTCGCCAGGAACCGGCGGCGTTCGGCCACGCGCATCTCGGCGAACAGCGTCTCTTCGTCGAACTCGACCAGGAACGAGATGTAGCCACTGACTGTGAACGGGTAGGCCAGCATCGCGCCGACCGTCCGGACCTCGCGGAACCCGGCCCGCCGAAGCTCGCCGGCCGCCGTCTCGACGGACGGCACGTCGCCCGACCGGCCGTCGCCCTCGGCGTCGTCGAACCCGAACTCGTCCAGCAGGGCGTCGAAGATCCGGTCCGGCTTGAATGCCCGATCGTCCCTGACCCACGTGACATACGCCAGGGTTCCGCCAGGGCGGAGCACCCGCCGGATCTCGCGCAACGCACGGGCCCGGCTCGGGACGAGCTGCAGGACGAACGACGACATGGCGGCATCGAATGACCCGTCCGGGAACGGGAGGCTGTCGGCGAAGGCTGTCACGGCCGTGAGCCGAGCGTGCGCGCCCGGCGGCAAACGGTCCTCGGCCAGGGCCTGCGCCGTCTTGACCATCTCGCCGGACGCATCGATGCCGGTCACCCGGACCTGCGGCCATCGGGCCAACGCGGGAAGGGCCAGGTTGCCCGTCCCGATCCCGACGTCGAGGATCGACGTGGCTCCGCCAACGACCGCCTCGTCGAGGTGATCGAGCAGGGCGACGGCGCTCGGGGCGAGGACCGGCGCCCACCATCGTTCGTAGCCGTCGGCCATCCGGTCGTAGCGCTCGCCCTGGTCGGTCATCCCGGCATCCTGACATGGGATCGCCCGGCCCGCGGGTCGTGCCGCGAACCGGGCGAAGGTGGGTCGGGTCCGGCGGTCTAGCCGGCGGCGGGCGCCCCGGCCGGCGGGGTCGGCGGCAGGTTTCGGCTCCGGCCGACGCCCATCCGCCGCGCGATGAACACGGCCACCCCGGCGATGACGCCCAGGACGATGAGGATCGGCAGCCAGACGATGACGAACCAGATGCCGGCGTCGGTCAGCCCCTGGAGGCTGGAGATGAGGCTGGCCATGGCCTCGTCGATGGCCGTCGCCGGAGTCCAGTCCTTGGTCGCGACCTCGACGGCGACGATCGGCACGCTGTAGCGCGCGGTCATCGTCGCGTAGGCCGCCCGATCGTTGAGGTCCTTCAGCTGGGCGGTCAGCTGTTCGATCTCGCCGCGGACGCCGGTCAGCTGGGCCTGGATCTCGAGGACGTCGCTGATCTTGGTCGCCTTCGCCGCGATCCCCTGCAGCGCGGTCTCGCTGGCCTCCAGGTTCCGGATCCGAGCCTCGAGATCGACGACCTGCGAGGTGACTTCGACGGCCTGGGTCTGCTCCGAGACGATCTTGGTGGTCAGGCCGCCCAGGACCCGCAGTTCGGCGAGGGCATCCTCCCAACGGTCCGCCGGGATGCGGTAGGCGATCTCGGCGAACGGCGTGTCGCCGTTCGTTCCGGCGTTGCTGGCTCCGACATAGCCGCCCATCGAGATGACGGCGGTGCGAGCGGCCCGGACGGCCGCCGCGACGTCGCTGACTTCCAGGTCCATCGTGCCGGTCCGGATGATCTTCGCATCGTCGACAGCACCCACGACGTTGCCATCGTCCGGCGTGCCCGGCTCCACGGCGGGGTCCGGATCGACACCGGAGTCGGATCCGACGACGCCTCCGCCGTCGGGCCGGACCACACCGCCTTCGCCCTGGGCGGGATCGGGCATCGCCGCGGACCCGGAGCTGGAACAGGCGCCGAGCGCGACCCCGAGGATCGCGAGGATGAGGATCGAGCGGAAGGTTCGCATGGTGACCTCCATCGCCGCTCCGACCTGGACGGCCGGGGCCGGCACCGCGAGGACGCCGGTGCGACGGGCCAGGTTCCGCGATGGCCGTCGCACGCGCGGCCGCGCCACATCCGGCGATGGCGAGTCGTCCCTGACCCGACCGACCGACGCCGCGTCAGCCCGCGCGCCGGTCGCGGGAGGACCTGCATGGATCGATCGATCGCGCGCCGCATCCTGGCTGTCGGACTCGGGCTCGGCCTCCTCGGGGAGGTCATCCTCGACGGCCCCGCCTTCGGGCTCAACGTCCCGCTCATGACACTCGCGTTGCTCGGCGCCGCCTGGCTGCTCCGACGTCCGGGACGGGCCCCGGATCCGCTCGACGCCTGGCTCCCGGTCGTGGCCGTGGTGATGGCCGGGTTCGTGGCCGTGCGTGGCGACCCCTTCCTGGCCCTGCTCGACGGCCTGGTCGCCCTCGCGTTCACCGGCGCCTCGATGGCGGCCTTCTCCGGGCTGCCCGTCACGCGTCGGTCCGCCTCGATCATCGCCGGGATCGGCGTGTGGGTCGTCGGCGCCCTCGCCTGGGGCCCGACGCGGGCGCTGCTCGCCGCCCGTCCCGCGCCGCCCACCGCGCGCGAGGGCTGGGACGGCACCGAGGACGCGACGTCGCGCCTCCCGAGCTGGACCGGACCGGTCGCGCGCGGCCTGATGGTCGGGGTCCCGCTGGCCCTCATCTTCGCGGTCCTGTTCGCCTCGGCGGACCCCATCTTCCGGCGCGGCCTGGACGATGTCCTGGGGCTCCGGATCGACCTCGGCTCGTTCCCCGGGCGTGTCCTCTTCGTCGCGGCGACCGCCTGGTTCGCGATCGCGATGCTGGCCATCGCGGCCGGCGGCCTGCCGGCGATGGAACGCGGGACGTCGCTCGGTGCGGCGGCCTCGTCCTCGAACATCGACCGCCTGCGCGGCCTCGGCGTGGTGGAGGCGCTGGTCATCCTGCTCGTCGTCGATCTCGTCGTGGCGGCGTTCGTCGGCCTCCAGCTCGCGTACCTCTTCGGCGGCGTGGACACCCTGGCCGCCATCGGCATGACCTACAGCGACTACGCGCGGCGCGGATTCTTCGAGCTCGTCGCGGCGACCTGTCTCGCCTGCGCGGTCGTCGTCGCCCTCGAGACGACGGTCGAGCGGCGGAGCCGGCCGTACCTGGCGGCGCTGCTCGCCCTGGTCGCCCTGTCCGCCGTCGTACTCATCTCGGCGGCCATGCGGCTGCGCCTGTACCAGGACGCCTACGGCTGGACGGAGTTGCGGCTGTACGTCCTCGTGGCGATCGCCTCATTGGGTATGGCCCTCGTCGCGACCGCCGTCCTCGTCCTGGCCGATCGGACGCGCTGGCTGGGCCACGCCCTGGCGGTCATCGGGGTCGTGGCCCTCGTCGGGCTCAACTTGGTCGCGCCGTCCGCGGTCGTGGCCGAGCACAACATCGCGCGCGTCCTGGACCCGTCGCTCGTGCCCGCCGATGGCCACGCCGGACTGGATCTGGGCTACCTCGCCGTCCTGCCCGACGACGCCATCCCGGTGGTCGTGGCCGCCCTGCCGCGGCTGCCCGAACCGGATCGGTCCGCCATCGAGTCGTTCCTCGAGACCCGGCGCGTCGAGCTCGCGCGGGATCCTGCGTACCAGGGTCCCTGGGCCTGGAACCTCGGACGTGAGCGCGCGCGGGCTGCGCTGGGGCCGGCCCGCTGACCGCCTGTACACTCGGGCGATGGACCTGCCTTTCGGACCGCCCATCGAACCCATGCTCGCGAAGGCGTCCGATGGGCTGCCGACCGACGACGGCTGGCTGTTCGAGCCGAAGTGGGACGGCTTCCGCGCCCTCGTCTTCCGCGACGGCGACGAGGTGTACATCCAGTCGCGCGACCTGAAGCCGCTCGATCGCTACTTTCCGGAGCTGGCGGACCCGCTCCGGGCCACGCTCCCGGCGCGGTGCGTCCTGGATGGCGAGGTGGTCATCGCCCACGACGGCGTCCTGGAGTTCGAATCGCTGCTGCTCCGGATCCACCCGGCGGCCTCGCGGGTGAAGATGCTGGCCGAAGCGTCACCCGCGTCCTACGTGGCCTGGGATCTTCTGGCGCTGGGCGACGAGGACCTGCGGGAGGTGCCGCAGCACGAGCGACGTGCTCGATTGGACGCGGTCCTGGGCGACGCGCGGCCGCCGGTCCATCTCTCGCCCTTCACGCTGGACCGCGCGACGGCGGCGGACTGGTTCGATCGGTTCGAGGGCGCCGGCCTGGATGGGGTCGTCGCCAAGCGGCTCGACGGGACCTACCAGCCGGGCAAGCGGGCGATGCTGAAGATCAAGCACCAGCGCACCGCGGAATGCGTCGTTGCCGGGTTCCGCTGGCACAAGAACGGGCCGGGCACGCATGTCGGATCGCTGCTGCTCGGGCTGTTCGATGACGAGGGCACGCTCCACCACGTCGGGGTCACGTCGTCGTTCACCTGGGATCGCCGAGCGGCGCTCGCCGAAGAGCTGGCCCCGTTGCGCGTGAACGCCCTCGATGGCCATCCCTGGTCCGGCTGGGCCGAATGGGCGGCGGAGCAGGCCGAAAGCGGCCAGCGCGTCCCCGGCGCCACCTCACGCTGGAATCGTGGCAAGGACCTGTCGTGGGAGCCGCTCCGGACGGAGCGGGTCGCCGAGGTCGCCTACGACCACCTCCAGGGCGATCGCTTCCGCCACGGGACGACGTTCAAGCGCTGGCGCCCGGACAAACCGGTGAGCGACTGTCGGTACGACCAGCTCGAGACCAGCGCGCCGTACCTGCTCGCCTCGATCTTCGGGACGTGACGCCACCCGAACGTGACGCCGCCCTGCCGACCGGCATCGGCCGCCCGGCGACGCGCGCACTGCAGGGGGCCGGGATCACCCGCCTCGACCAGCTGACCGACGTGCGCGAAGCCGACCTGCTGCAGCTTCACGGTGTCGGGCCGAAGGCGATCGAGGTCCTCAGGCGCGCGCTCGCGGAGAGCGGTCGGTCGTTTCGCGATTAGGTGGGCGGCGTTCGGCCGACGCTGCCTGACTGGGGACGATCGGGTCCGGTCGTGGACCAGGCCCGATCGCCACGTTCCGTGGGGGATGTTCAGTCGTGGCCCCAGGACCACGTTCGGGTGCTGACGTAGATGTCGCCGTCCCGGCCGAAGTGGAGACGCTTCCCGTCGCTCGAGAGTGATGAACGGGTCTCGTTGCCGGCCGTGTTGACGTTGGCCCCGACGTTGATCGGTGCGGACCATGGGTCGGACGTTCGCGCGCGGTGGGCGGTGTAGACATCCTGCCCGCCGAAGCCGCCGGGTCGGTTCGAGTTGAAGACGATCTCCCGTCCGTCCGGGCTGATGTTCGGCATGAAGTCGTCGTAGTCGGTGCTGAGTTCGGCGACCACGGTGGCCTTGCCGAAGGTGCCGTCGTGCGCGCGACGGCTCACGTAGATGTCCTGGTCGCCGCCGTAGCCATTGCTGGAGAAGTAGAGGAAGGTCCCCTGGCGGGTCGTGATCAGCGTCGGGCCGAATTCGCCACCCGGGAAGTTGGGGCCGGTCCCCGCGGCATCGCAGCCCAGATGGATCGGCTCGAGCCAACCGTGCTTTGCGGTCTGGCGGGTCAGGTAGATGTCACCGGCGGGCGCGACGCCGCAGGCGTCCGGGCCGGGCCGAGCGGACACGAACAGGAGCCGTCGACCCGGGAGCGGCGTCGGGCAGAAGTCGGCCGACGTGCTGTTGACCGGAACGCCGAGGTTCAGCGCCGCGCCGAACGGCGCGGTCACCCTGGCTCGCCGGGCGACCCAGATGTCGTTGGGATCGGGTGAGCCGACCGAGCCCGCACGGTTCGAGGCGAAGTACAGGGCGCGTCCGCTCGGGGACTCGATCGGACACCCCTCGGCGGCCGTCGTGTTGATCCCGGCTTCGGCGACGGCCGGTCCCCAGCCGCCGAAGCCGTGCGCGGTCGTGACGCCCGGACTCAGGGCGACGAGCAGCCCCGCGCCGACCAGGGCGATCCGGATGGACGATCTGCCGATCATGTCGACCTCCCCACCGTCGATGCCGCGGGCGTGTGACTGGGCGCGCCTGCGCGTCATCGACGCTCACTAGGTATGGACAAACCGACCGGCCGATCGGTTCAATCTTCGTGGGCCGCCGGCGCCGCGACGCGCCGGCTGACGCTCAGCGGGCGCTGAACCCGGCGTCGGCCGCGTCGATGAGTTCCAGGCGGTTGCCGAACGGGTCGCGGACGTAGCAGCGCGCGACCGGCACGCCGCTGTCGTCCTCCAGGACCTCGATGCCTGCGCCCACGAAGTGCTCGCGGATGGCCACCAGATCGTCGACCACGAATGCCGGATGCGCCTTCGAGGCCGCCCGGAAGTCGGACTCCACGCCCAGATGGACCGCCACGGACCGACCGGCGAACCAGGCGCCGCCCCGCCCGGCGAGCTGTGGCGGCTTGGGGATCTCGCGGAGGCCGAGGATGCCGACGTAGAACGCGCGAGCGGCGTCTTCACCACCGGCCGGCATCCCGAGCTGGACGTGGTCGATCGAGGCGAGGCGTGACGGATCCGCCGCCGGCCCCAGGATCCGCGAGTCCCAGTCCTGGGCATCGTCCAGGTGCTGCCACTCACGCCAGAGCGCGATGCGACCGTCCGATCCGGGACGGACGATGGCCGTGCCGTGGTAGCGGTGGTGGCCCTCGTAGGTGTACTCCACCGCGGCGGTCTGGGCGTCGTCGTCCCAGATGACCGTATGCCACGTCACCCGATGGCCGCCCGGCGGGGGCTCGAAGAACGGCAGCAGGTCGTCGCGTCGATCGAACCGGTACAGGTACGGGTCGAGATACTCGACGTCCTCGGCGAAGCAGTCACCCACGGCCGCCGCATCCCCATCCGCCCAGCCGGCCGCGGCCCGGTCCAGCACGGCCTGGAACTCGTCGCGGGTCACGTGCCGGGGCCCTCGGACTCCGGGCCGGCGGCGGCCTTCGGCTTGCGGCTCGTCGGCGTTCGGGAACGGTTCGTCTGGGCTCGCCAGGCCTCGATGTCCATGCCGGCCCATGGGTCGAAGTCGGATTCGAGCGCTTCCTGCCCGGGCCGATCCGCTTCCGGGACGTGGATGAGGTTCACCCGGACCCGGTACCAGAGCGACGAGCGGCCGCGCATCCCGTCGACCAGGATGTCGGCCGGCTCCAGGTACGGGACGACCTCCGGGTGGCGGGCCTTCCACGTCTCGAGGCCGGCCAGGGCCTCCGCCTTGGACACCGCCCGGGAGATCTCGACCACGGGGATCGCGGTCTTGCGGCGACCGGTCGGCGTCGGCCGCGACCCTTCCCATTCGGTCGGCAGGCCCGCGTTCGGGTCGCCGGCGGCGACAGCGGCCGCGCGTGCCGCGGCGACCTCCGGGGGAGGGCCGCCCCCTTCCCCACGACCCGGCTCGTACTCGGACTTGGGCCGGCGGGCCTTCGACGGCTGGACCCGCGGAGGTTCGCCGGCCTGCTTGGCGTAGTTGGGTGGCCACGGGGCGTCGCCTTCACCTTCGGCCTCGTGGCGTCGGCTGAGCTCGAGGAGCGCCTCCAGCGAGCCCACGGCCCCGTCGATCCCGGCCCCGGGATCGCCGATCGTCGCGAACCGGGTCGGCACGGTCTCGATCGTGAACGCCTCGGCCTCGACCGTGGGCACTTCGTCCCAGGCCAGCGGGGTCGAGACGCGGGCATCCGGCAGCGGCCGGATGGAGTACGCGGAGGCGACGGTCCGGTCCTTCGCGTTCTGGTTGTAGTCGAGGAACACGCCGTGGCGCTCTTCCTTCCACC
>CAZOHT010000063.1:6850-11111 GCA_964579825.1 uncultured Anaerolineaceae bacterium | reverse complement strand
GGCGCCTCGCCCGTGTGCATCAACATGAAGCAGCCCGTGCCGTACGTGCATTTCACGTCGCCGGGATCGAAGCAGGTCTGCCCGAACAGCGCCGCCTGCTGGTCGCCGAGGATCCCCGCGATCGGCACGCCGGCGATGTCGCCCGTCCCGTGCCCGTAGACCTCGGACGAGCCGCGGATCTCGGGGAGCATCGCGGCCGGGATGCGCATCAGGTCCAGTAGCGCCGGATCCCAGTGGAGCGTGGCGAGGTCCATCAGCATCGTGCGCGACGCGTTCGTCACGTCGGTCACGTGGATGCCGCCATCCGGCCCACCCGTCAGTTGCCAGGTCAGCCAGGTGTCGATGGTGCCGAACAGCAGGTCGCCCCGTTCCGCGGCGGCTCGATGGCCCGCCTCGTGCAGGATCCAGGCGAGCTTCAGCGCGGACGAGTAGGTGGAGATCGGCAGGCCGGTCGTGGCGCGGAAGCGGTCCATGCCTCCGCCAGCCGGATCCGCTGCCGCCAGCGCCGCACCGGCCTCGGCGGTCCGGGTGTCCTGCCACACAATCGCGTGGTGGACGGGTCGGCCGGTGCGCCGATCCCAGACGACGGTCGTCTCGCGTTGGTCGCTGATCCCGATCGCCACGAGGTCGCGTGGCCCGATCCCCGCTTCGCGCATCGCCTCGCGGAGGCACGTTCGCACGCGGTCGAGGATCTCGTCCGCGTCGTGTTCCACCCAGCCGGGCCGCGGCGTGATCTGGGTGTGTTCGAGCTGGTGGCTGGCCACGGGCCTGCCGGCGTGGTCGAACAAGATGCAGCGGCTGCTGGTGGTTCCCTGGTCGATGGCGGCGACGTATGACGGCATTGCGGTGGATGGTAACGAGAACGGGAGGTCCCGGAGGACCTCCCGTTCGGAGTCGCGTGGGTCAGCGGGTGGGCATCCCGCCGGGCGTTCGACTAGTAGCGGTAGTCCGCCTGGGTCGGCATCGTCGCCGCCATGCGGGCCACGTCCCTCGTCTGGAACAGGACCGCCGCGACGGCGATCACGATCCAGGCGATGATCGCCACGATGCCGTAGTCGATGAGGGCCCCGAAGACACCGGAGCTGAGGTCCTCGACCTTGATCGAGCCGATCATGATCAGCGCGCCGTTGACGACCGCGATCGCGCCGCTCGCGGCCGAGACCACGATGACCAGCACGGCCGGGAACGCCAGGACGAACGCACCGACGGCGAAGATCGCACCGACGACCATGCCGGCGATGAACTGCAGGAACCCGGAATCGATCCCGAGCGCGGCCACGAGGCCGGCGCCGAGCATGTACCCCAGGGCACCCACCGCGATGGTGACGGCCGCGTAGTACCAGAGGAACGAGATCAGCGCGAGCACGATCCCGAACACGAGGCCGATGCCCCACGACAGGACGGTCCCGATGACGCCGTCAGCGAAGATGGTCGAGGCGAAGTCGATGCCGGACGACAGGCCGAAGAAGAACGCCCAGATGGGCAGCAGGATCGCGAAGAATCGCAAGCCGAAGAACGCCCAGGCTGCTCCGGCGCCGATCGCCAGGAGCCCGACGAGAATGCCCTCGATGGACACGTGAACCTCCCTCAAGTCGCGGGACGTCTCTACAAGGGGCTCACCCTCCGAGCCGTGGCGTCCCAGCGGTGGCGACTCTAGCACGCTGGTGCGTCCGCGCAAGGGTCATTCCCGTGCAGGGTTACACGCGCTTCTCGGGTGGCGCGGCCCGCATCGCGAGGCCCTGGACGCTCCGGCTGCGGGCCATGTTCGAGCTTGCGTAGTGCATCTGCTTGCGGTCGTACTCGGGGACCGGGGCCTCCATGACGACGTGTCGAGCGTCGAGTTCGTCCACGATGGCACGCAGTTCCGTGTCGTTGCCGGCATACGAGCGGATGCGCGCGGCCGTCCTCGCGAGCAGGTCCGCGGCTCGCCGGTAGTCGCCTTCGCGGTTGAGGCGGACGGCCTCCTGTGTCGCCCGGGCGGCGAACATCCGGGCGACGATGCGATCCACGTCGCGCTCCCGAGGCTGGTGGTCGTTCGTGGCCGAGTCGGCGTAGTCCCACGTGAGGCGGACCTGGCTCGACTCGTTCCCGAACACGCCGTCACGGTCCGTGACGCTCAGGATCGCCCCGGCGTCGTGTCCCACCGTCCCGTACGGGAAGGTGAGGCGCAGGACGACCTGGACCACCTGTTCCGACACGAGGTCGCCGATGAGGATGACGGACCGCCCGCCGCGCCGCGCGACCTTGTGCGGCGTGATGGCCTCCACCTCGATCTCATCGCGAGCGAGGACCTCGAGGCTGACGTCGCGAGCGACGACCTCGAGCGTCTCCCCCACCTCGCTCGTGATGGCGTCGCGGATCTGCGCAACATCCGAGATGTAGTAGAAGTGGCCGCCGCCGGCATCGGCGAGGTCGGCCAGGAGCCGCTCGTCGAAGTCGTTGCCGACACCGAACGTGGTGGTCGCCACGCCTCGGGCACGGAGTTCCGACGCATGACGGGCCAGGTCCGTCTGGTCCGTGATGCCGACGTTGGCGAGGCCGTCCGTCAGCAGCAGGCAGCGATTGACGCCCTGGTCCATGAGGTGCGCCGCGATCTGCTCGCAGCCGCGCAGCCAGCCGCTGCCCAGGTCCGTGCTCCCCCGCGCCTGGATCTCCGCCAGGCGGCGCAACGCCGCGTGCTTGGATTCGGCTGTCGCGTGAGTGGATTCGATGACGACGTCCACCTTGTCGTCATAGACGATGACGCTGAAGCGGTCCGTGGACTGGAGGTGGTCGATGGCCTCGGCCACGGCGCGCTTGGCCGTGTCGAGCTTGGCGCCGGACATGGAGCCCGAGCGGTCCAGGACGATGGACAGGTTGACGGGCGCCCGGGTCGAGCGAGGTGGGGCGGCCGGCGCGGTGAGCCTGGCCAGGATGAAGCGAGTGCTCTTGCCGTTGGCGCGGATGAATCGACGGTCGGTCTTGATGTCGACGGCGGGGATGGTCATGACGGGTCCTCCTCGAGGAGTTCTCGGGCGATCGTCACGAGACGGTCCACCCGCTTGTTCTGCGTCCGGCCCAGTGGCCGACGGATGTGCAGCTCGACATCCGTGGCCAGGACGATCCGCTCCCATTGGGAGCGTTCGCCGGGCTTTGCCGTCGAGTGATGGGACTCGCCGAGGCGCTCGGCGGACGTGGGGGCAGGCAGGGTGGGCGGCGGCATGGACGCCGCCGGCTCGAAGGCGACCCGTTCGAAGGCGGGCATGGCCATCGAGGCCTGGGCTCGCCTGACGGGCCGGCCATACGGGGTGGGCGTCTCGCGCAGGACCGCGCGGACGTAGTCCAGCGCCGAGTCCGACGGCGGGACGGCCTCCTGCTCGGCCAGGGCGACGATCTGGTCGTCGTCGAGGTCCGCCAGTCGGCGCCGGATCTCCGCGAGCGGCAGGTGCTCGGCCTGGAGGTTCCGGATCAGGCGCAGCCGCGCGAGGTGCATCTCCGTGTAGCGTGTGCCCGGTCCCGTCTGGCCCGGCGAGGGCAGCAGCCCTTGCGCCAGGTAGTAGCGGATCGTCCGCGGGGTCACGCCGGCCAGGTCGGCCAGCTCGGCGATGGTGTAGATGGCGGTATCGTTGTCCGGCATGGCGCTATCTTGACAGCGTGACGTGCCACTGTCAAGTCGTCAGGGCTGGCCTGCTCTGTCTAGTCTCGCGCCGCCCAGGCTTGGACGAACGCGAGTTGCTCGTCGGTCTCGATGGTGCCCAGACGCGCGGCCCGGACGAGATCCACGGCATCCTCAGCGCCCAGCCCGGCCGTGATGAGCACGCACGCGACGGTCATCCCGGTCCGTCCGTACCCCGCCTGGCACGAGACCACGACCGTGCGCCCGGCACGGACGTCGGCGGCGATCCCGTCCACGACGTCCGCGAACAACGGGACATCCGACGGCACGCCCATGTCGACGATCGGGTAGCGCACGACCCGGGTCCGCGGCTCGATCTCCTCGAACGTGGCCGCGGTCTCGACCAGGGTGACGAGGACATCGATCCCGTCCCCGGGCTCCAGCGTCACGGCACGGGCCAGGCCGCACATGCCGAGGCGGCCGAGGCGACCGAGGCGACCCGCGGCGCCGGCGGCTGGCCCGCTGCGGACGACGCGGTCGGTCGTCCCGTGCAGGGTCGGCACGCGCGTGAGATCCACCCAGTCGATGGCGCTTCGTGCGGGGGTGTCGAACATCGGCGTCATCGTAGGGAGTCCGAGGCGATGCCGCGATGTGGTCGACCGAGCG
>CAZOHT010000063.1:5382-6750 GCA_964579825.1 uncultured Anaerolineaceae bacterium | reverse complement strand
CGCCCAGACCGCCACGGCGTCTCCACATCCACGCCACATTCGGGCGGCAGCATGCGTGGCATCAGGGATCCACGGCGGATCCCACGCACAAGGAGTCACCTCGCATGTCCCGCCTCTTCGCGGCGTTCCTGCTCATCGTCGTCCTGGCGATCGGCGGCAGTGCCATCGCCGCCACGGCCTACCAGGCCGGCGTCACCACTGGCGCCGCCACGGTCGTCACCGACGGCTCGACGGTCGTCGCGCCGATCGTCGTCCCCGCCTGGGGCTTCCAGCCCGGCTTCGGGTTCGGGTTCCTCGGCTTGCTCGGCACGATCGTCTTCCTGATCCTCGTGTTCGGCCTGTTCCGGGCGATCATCGGCGGCGGCCGACACCGCCACGGCTGGGGCCCGAACGGCGGGGCTGGCTGGGGCCCGGGTGGTCCCGGCACGTGGGGACCCGGGCCCGACGGCCAGGGCGGCGGGAACGGCCCGTCCTCGTGGGGCCGCCGCGACCGGTTTCGGAGCACCTTCGAGGAGTGGCACCGCGAGTCACACGCCGCCTCGGGCACCACCGACCACCCGGCGGAGGCTCACGACACGCCACCACCGCCCACGACCCCGGCCTGACGCCGGCTCCCTCCCCGTTTCCCGCGCCCTCGGCTCCTGCCGGGGGCGCATCCACACCCTCTACGATGCCCGCGATGAAGACCATCCTCGTCGTCGATGACGAACCCGCGATCGTGCAGCTCGCGCGCGACTACCTCGAGCACGCCGGCTACACGGTCCTGACCGCCGCCGACGGCACGGCCGCCCTCGAGACCTACCGGCGCCAGCGGCCGGACCTGATCGTCCTGGACCTGGGCCTGCCCGGCACCGACGGCCTCGACGTCACCCGCGAGGTCCGGCGCGACTCGACGACGCCGATCGTGATGCTCACAGCCCGTGACGACGAGCTCGACAAGCTGCTGGGCCTCGAACTCGGGGCCGACGACTATCTGACCAAGCCCTTTTCACCGCGGGAACTGGTCGCCCGCGTCCGAGCCGTCCTCCGGCGCGCCGAGCCTCGACCGGCCGCACCGACCGACACGATCCGCGCGGCCGACGTCACACTCGATGTCCCGCGGATGCGCGCCGAGGTCGCCGGCCGTGCGCTGGACCTCACGCCGACCGAGTTCGGCCTGCTCCGGACCCTCGCCTCCAGCCCGGGCAGGATCTTCACCCGCTCCCAGTTGCTCGATGCGCTGCGCGGCATCGCCTTCGAGTCGTACGAGCGCGCCATCGACACCCACGTCAAGAACCTCCGGCGCAAGCTCGAGCCGGATCCGCGCCAGCCTCGATACGTGCTGACCGTCTACGGCGTCGGCTACCGCTTCGCCGACGACCGCGACGA
>CAZOHT010000063.1:0-5282 GCA_964579825.1 uncultured Anaerolineaceae bacterium | reverse complement strand
GATACGTGCTGACCGTCTACGGCGTCGGCTACCGCTTCGCCGACGACCGCGACGAGCTGGGCGGCCGGGACGCTGGCACATGACCGATCCGCGAGCCGCGGGACCCTCCGGACGGCCTGGCCCCCCTGGACCACCCGGACGACCCGGGCGACCTGGGATGCACGACCCGTGGTCCGGTCCCGGCGGCTGGGGCGGTCGGCGCGGTCGGCGGCGCGGCGCCTGGCGGGGCTTCGGCTGTCTGTTCGGGCTCCTGTTCCTCATCGTGGCCGGCTCGCTCGTCGCCGGCAGCGCGTTCGTGCTCTCGCAGCTCGGGCCGGTCCCGGGGATCATCGCCGCGCTCGTCGTCGTCGGCGTCCTGGTCGGCATCGGGCGGACGTTCCGTGGCACCGGAGCCACGCTGGATCGGCTCGTGGAGGCCACGCGGCGGGTGGAGGCCGGCGACTACACCGTGCGCGTGGGTCCCGCCCGGCGCGGGATGCGGTCCACCCGCCAGCTCGTGTCCGGGTTCGACACGATGGCCGCCCGCCTCGAAGCGGACGAGGCATCGCGCCGGGCCCTCCTGGCCGACGTCAGCCACGAACTGCGGACGCCGCTGACCGTCATCGCGGGCAATCTCGAGGCGATCATCGATGGCGTCTACCCGCCCGACGAGGCCCACCTCGCCCCGATCCTCGATCAGACCCGGCTCATGGAGCGGCTCATCGACGACCTGCGAACGCTCACGCTGTCCGAGGCCGGCACGCTGGCGCTCCATCTCGAACCGACAGCGCTCGACCTGCTCATCGCGGAGACGGTCCGCTCGTTCGGTGCGGCGGCGGCGACCGCCGGGGTGACGCTGACCGACGCCACCACCGACGACCTGCCGATCCTGGACGTGGATCCGGTGCGGATCGGCGAGGTGCTCTCCAACCTGGTCGCGAATGCGCTGCGGCACACGCCGGCCGGCGGGCGCGTGACGGTGACGGGGAGCCACTCCCCGGGCGAGCGCCTCGTGACGATCCGCGTCGCGGACACGGGTCCGGGCATCGCACCGGAGCTGCTCGCCGACGTCTTCGAGCGGTTCGTGAAGGGCGAATCCTCGCGCGGATCCGGTCTCGGCCTGGCGATCGCCCGCGGGCTCGTGGAAGCCCACGGCGGCACGATCTCCGTGTCGTCCACGCCTGGGGCGGGCGCCACGTTCAGCGTGGAGCTGCCCGCGGGCGCATAGGCATCCGCCGCGGGCGAGTCAGCCTACGGGCGGGTGATCCGGACGTCGTCCACGGCGGCCTCGACCGTGCTCGCGGTCGACACGTCGGCCGCCTCGAACACGATCCGGACCTTCTCACCGGCCCACGGCGCCATCGAGACGCTGACCGAACTCCAGATGGGCTTGTCGTCGTTCGCCGCCCCGACCTCCTGGCGCACGAGCGTTCGGGAGCCATCCTCGCGTTCGACATAGGCACGGAAGTAGTCGGCGGACGACGAGTTCGAGGCGTGCGCGAAGTAGTAGCGGAAGGTCAGCGAGCCGGTGGTCGCGCCGAGCTGGACGAGCGGTCCGCGGATGCTGGTGATCCCGTCGACGTCATAGCTGTTCGCCGTGGTGCCGGCCGGCGCCCGGGTCACGAGCGCGCGCGCGCCGGACGTGACCTTGTTCGACTGGCGGGTCGTGAGCGCGGGGATGGCCCGCTCCCAGCCGCCGCCGGTCGCCGTGTCGGTGCCCAGCGGGTCGCGCCCCCACGGCGCCGTCGTCTCGAAGTCGTCGAACAGCGGACCGCAGTTCTGGGTGGACTTGCCGATGACCGCGTACGGGCACCAGGCCCGCTCGATCAGGTAGTAGATCGCTTCCTTGTTGCGGTCCGTCTCGCGCGGGATGACCTCGTCCGGCGGGTAGAAGCGAAGGTCCGAGCTGACCTTCGAATGGGACGGGTACATCTCGAACGTGTACATCCAGATGCGCTGGGCGCCGTACGCGTAGTCGATCTCGTCGCCGTCGGTGACGTACAGGCCACTCGATTGCATCGGCGTGTAGCCGTTGAGGCTGGCCATCTTCTTGCCCATCGCGACGAGCGCGGCGTGGTCCTCGACGGTCATGTCGGCCGGGACATCCGTGTACGTGTAGCCGTACGGCCACAGGACCTGTTCGCCGGCGGTGTGGAACGTGATGGCGACCTTGATCTGCTGGCGGCCACCGATCCGGCGACTGGCCATGAAGTCGCGGATGGCCCGCGTCTCGGGCGCGGAGAAGGCCGACGGCCCACGGTAGGTCAGCGCGGACTTGCTGCTCGATGACCCGCCGCAGCAGCCCCATCGATAGCCGTAGTTGCGGTTGAGGTCCGTCCCGACCGCGGTCGTGCCCGAGTTGGGCTGGCGGTTCTTGCGCCACTCGCGATACGGGTCGCCGGTCAGGTCGTACTCGGCGCCATCCGGGTTGACCGAGAAGATGATCCAGATCTCGCGCGTGTCGACCATGGCCGTGACTCGGCTGTCCGTGCCGTAGCCGGTCGCCAGCCAGCGCAGGATGGCGAGGGTCTGCTCGAGCGTGAGGTGCTCGCGGGCGTGATGGAGGCTGTCGAACATGACCTCGGGCTCGTTCTCGTCCGTCCCGACGTTGTCCGACACCTTGGCGACCCAGATGTCACGACCCTGGTAGCTCTGGCCGATGACCGACAGGTCGACGATGTCCGGGTGGGCGGCCTCGGTCGCCTGGATCTCGGCGACCATCTCGGCGTACGTGTGATAGTCGGAGTCGGCGGCCGGGAAGTCAGCGGCGGAGGTGGTCGGGGCGGCGGGCCCGGCCGCGATCCCGGACAGGCCGACGACGGCGGCAAGGACCAGGGCGAAGCGAGCCGCGCGAGGCGCTCGGGGCGCCAGGTTGGGGATGCGCATGCGGGAAGTCTGCCCTGTCCGGCCGGATCCGGCCATACCGCGATGGGGCTAGGTGCTAACGGGACCCTCGCCGCGTGCGCTCGCCGGGTCCGGCGCCCATGCTCAGAGCCAGCAGGTCGGCAGCCGTGCCCCCGCTCAACTTCGATCGCTGGCTCAGAGCCAGCGATCTGGGCAAGACGTCCCGCCAACGTGCCGATCGCCCGCTCAGAGCCAGCGATCTGGCCCGAACTGCCCCGCGAACGCGCTGATCGCCCGCTCAGAGCCAGCGAGCTGACCGTGGGCGCCGCGAGACTGCGGCGATCGCCGGCTCTCAGCCAGCGTTCGGGCGCGCGACGTCGAGATCTGCGCGATTCGCCGGCTCTGAGCCGGCGCCGTGGCTGCCACTTGGCTGCCCCGTGGCGCCCCGTGGCTGCGCCGTGCCGGCGCCGTGGCTGCGCCGTGCCGGCGCCGTGGCTGCGCCGAGCCAGCACGATGGCTGCGCCGAGCCAGCGCCGTGGCGGCGCCGTGGCCGCACCGCTCAGCTGTGGCCCGGCCGCTATGCTCGCGAGCGTGCGTCCCCTGCCCGCTCCGTTCGATGCCATCGCCGCCGGCAAACCCGCCACGATCGCGCTCGCCGGGCCGGCCCTGCTGGGGAGCCGCCTCCTGACCAAGGACCTCGCGTTCCCGCCGGCCGAGCGCGACGCGTTCGGGCTGCGCGGCCTGCTGCCGGACCGGGTCCTGACCATCGATGAGCAGATCGCCCTCGAACTCGAGCACCTCCGGGTCAAGCACGACGCGCTCGAGCAGTACATCGGCCTGGCCGCCCTCCAGGACCGCAATGCGACCCTGTTCTACCGGCTGCTCGCCGAGCATCTCGACGAGTTCCTGCCGATCGTCTACACGCCGACCGTCGGCCGAGCCTGCCAGGAGTTCAGCCACATCATCCGGCGGACCCGTGGCGCCTGGATCACGCCGGCCGACCGCGACCGGATCCCCGAACTCCTCCGGCAGGGGCCGTACGAAGATGTCCGCCTGATCGTCGTCACCGACAACGAGCGGATCCTGGGTCTCGGCGACCAGGGGGCGGGTGGCATGGCCATCCCGATCGGCAAGCTCGCCCTCTACACCGCGGCCTGCGGCATCCACCCGGCCCTCACCCTGCCGATCTCGCTCGACGTGGGAACCGACAACCCGGCACTCCTCGCCGACCCGCTGTACCTCGGCTATCGCGCGCCCCGGCTCCGAGGTGCCGAGTACGACGCGCTCATCGAGGCCTTCGTCGCCGGTGTGGCCGAGGTCTGGCCCGGCTGCGTCATCCAGTGGGAGGACTTCAAGCAACAGAACGCGCTCCGCATCCTCGATCGCTACCGGGATCGTGTCCCGTCGTTCAACGACGACATCCAGGGGACGGCCGCCATCGTCGCGACCGGGGTCATCTCGGCGCTGCGTGCGCTGGAACTGGCCGCCGCGGACGCGCGGATCGTGCTGGTGGGCGCCGGGGCGGCCGGCACCGGTATCGCCCGGCTCCTCCGCATGCTCCTCGCCGATGAAGGCGTCCCGAAGGACGTCATCCGGGGGGCGATCGTGGCCGTCGACTCTCATGGCCTCGTGCACGCCGGGCGGGACGACCTGGATGCCACCAAACGGGAAGTCGCCGCGCCCGCCGTGGACGGCCCGACCCCGGACTTGCTCGAGACGGTGCGACGGATCCGTCCGCAGATCCTCGTCGGGACCACCGGGGTGGCCGGCACGTTCAGCGAGGCCGTCATCCGCGCGATGGCCGAAGCCAGCCCCAGGCCGGTCGTCATGCCGCTGTCGAACCCGACCTCCGCCGCCGAGGCGACGCCGGCCGACATCCTCGAGTGGACCGATGGCAAGGCCCTCGTCGCGACGGGGTCGCCGTTCGAGCCAGTCGAACGGTACGGCCTGCGCCACGACATCGGCCAGGCGAATAACGTGTTCATCTTCCCGGGGTTGGGCCTCGGGGCGATCGTCGCCGAGAGTCGCGCCATCACGGACCGGATGTTCCTGCTCGCGGCGCGGACGCTGGCCGACGCCGTCACGCCCGAGCGGCGCGAGACGGGCGCGCTCTACCCGCCGGTGTCGATGCTGCGGTCCGTGTCCCGCTCGATCGCGATCGCGGTCGCCCGCGAGGCGATCGAGACCGGGCTCGCCGCCGTCGCTCCGGCCGACGACGCGGCGCTCGAGACGATGATCGATGCCGCGATGTGGTGGCCGGCGTACGTGCCCTACGAGCGGGCGCATCCCGCCGAGCGCCGCCGTGCGACCGAGAAGTGAGGACCGATGACCCGATGACCACCGTCGATGTCTCCATCATCGGGGCCGGATCCGCCGGGCTGTCGGCTGGCCACGTCCTGCCCTTGTATCCCGGGTTCATCGAGGGCGCCGTGCGTTCCGGCCAGGACGTTGCCGCTCGC
>CAZOHT010000062.1:0-11805 GCA_964579825.1 uncultured Anaerolineaceae bacterium | reverse complement strand
GTCAGCCCGACCGCGGCGATGGAGACAGCCAGGGCGACGATGCCGACGATCCGCCCGCGCTTGCGATCCCGCTTGACACCGTGTCCATCCATGTCCCAGAACGGGTCGCGCGCAGCGAACAATCGAGCCATCGCCTCACCTCCAGCAAACGTCATCGATCGTGGTCGCGGAACCCCGAGCCGCGTCGTCCGACGATCGCCTCCATCATCCTCGCGGACGGGGTCCGGCGCCAGAGTGACCTCTGACCCATGACCCTCGGCGGGAGACGGGCGGCAGGGTCGCGCGTCTCGACGTGGGGCCCAGGCCATGGAGGCGGTCCCGCTCGGTGCGCCGCCGCGGGTTCTCGTCAGATGAAGGCCAGCCCGGCACGTGCACCGATCCTTCCGTCAGTCGAAGGGTGAGCCCGGCAGCTGACGACCACACGCCATCGGGAGGGCGGCGGAACCGGCGTTGCGGGTGATTCGGCCGATCGCGCGCTGGCCCGGGCAGCATCTGACCGGAAGATCCGCATCGGCACCCGCGCGAGAGCCTGCCGAGCCCGCGACGAGCCGAGCCGAGTCGCGCCGCGCCGGGCCGCGTCCGGCCGGGCCGCGAAGCCCTAGCCGCGGAGGGCCGGGATGATGTCGCGGCCGTAGATCTCCAGTTGGGCCTCTTCGTCGCCGTTCATCAGGTACAGGTTGAACTGGTCGACACCGGCCTCGGCGAGCTCGCGCAGCTTGGCGACGTGATCTTCGGCCGAGCCCAGGACGCAGAACCGGTCCGTCACCTCGTCCCCGACGAAGCCGGCGTTGGATGACCCGACCTCCGCGTGGTGGAGGTAGTCGTAGCCGGTCCGGTCCGTGATGTAGCCGGTCAGGCTCTCCGGCAGGTCCTCGCGCGGGTACTTGTTCACGAGGTCCACGACATGGTTGCTCACGAGCGCCGGGAACCAGCGTGTCCGCTCGCGGCCGACGTCGAGCGGACCGACGTGCGCCGGCGCCGCTGCCTGGACCTTGATCGAGCCCGGGTCGCGGCCGGCGGCCGAGGCGGCGTCACGCACCTGGCCGACGAACCAGCGGATCAGGTCGGGGTCGGCGAGCTGGAGGATGATCCCATCCGCGACGCGCCCGGTCATCGCGAGGGCCATCGGTCCGTACCCCGCGACCCAAACGGGTAACGTCCACGAACCGGTCCACGGCAGGCTGAGCGCCTTGCCCTCGTACTCGACGGGGCGACCTTCGACCAGCGCCTTGATGACCACGACGGCCTCTTCCAGGGTGGCCATCGTCGTCGGTGGCTTGCCCAGGACGCGCCGCGCCGAGTCGCCCCGGCCGATCCCGAGATCCATCCGGCCGCCGGAGATCTCGTCGAGGACCGCCAGCGTGGAGGCGGTGACGCTCGGCTCCCGGGTGGCCGGGTTCGTGACGCAGGTCCCGAGCCGCAGCCGGGTGGTCGCCTGGGCCATCAGCGTCAGCAGGACATACGGCTCGCGCCACAGGACGTGCGAGTCGAACAGCCAGCCGTAGTCGAACCCAGCCGCCTCGGCCTGACGGGTCAGGGCCAGGGTGCGTTCGATGCTGTGCTCGGGCTTGAGCGTGAAACCGAACTGCATGTCAGGCGCCCTCCGGCTGCCGAAGACTGAAGCGGCTCGGCCGTCCTCCTCCAGACGGTCGAGCCGGGGCGGATAGTAGCGCGATTCCGGGACGTGCGCGCGGCGTTCCGACGGCCCTACGGTCGAGTCAGATCGGCGTAGGCGTCGGGCCGGCGATCACGATAGAACTGCCACGTGTTGCGGACCTCCGTGATGAGGTCCATGTCCAGGTCCCGCACGACGAGCTCCTCCTCGAACGCGCTGGCCACCTCACCCACGAACTGGCCGCGCGGGTTCACGAAGTAGCTCTGGCCATAGAAGTCGTCGTCGCCATAGTCGGTCTCGATGCCGACCCGATTGATCGTCCCGACGTAGTACCCGTTGGCGACCGCATGGCTGGGCTGCTCGATGCGCCACAGGTACTCGGACAGGCCGCGCGACGTCGCGCTCGGGATGAGCACGATCTCGGCGCCGTTCAGGCCGAGGGCCCGGGCCCCTTCGGGGAAGTGGCGGTCGTAGCAGATGTACACGCCCACCTTGCCGACGGCCGTCTGGAAGACCGGGTACCCCGTGTTGCCGGGCCGGAAGTAGAACTTCTCCCAGAAGCCCTTCACGTGCGGGATATGGGTCTTGCGGTACTTGCCGAGGTACGTCCCGTCGGCGTCGATCACGGCGGCGGTGTTGTAGTAGATGCCCGAGGCCTTCTCGTCCTCCTCGTACATCGGCGCGATGAGGACCATGCCGGTCTGCTTGGCGAGATCCTGCATCCGCCTGGTGGTCGGGCCGTCTGGGATCAGCTCCGTGTAGCTGTAGTACTGGGCGTCCTGGACCTGGCAGAAGTAGGGACCGTAGAAGAGCTCCTGGAACAGGATGAACTGGGCACCCTGCTTGGCGGCCTCGTGAGCCCGCTCTTCGTGCTTCTGGATCATCGATTCCTTGTCGCCGGTCCAGCTCGCCTGGACGAGCGCTCCACGAACGATCCGGGACATCTCTACCTCGCTCAGATGGGGTCGGGTGGGAAGAAGACGGAGGGTACACCGCCGGCCCGGCGCGGTTCAGTCCGGGATGGCCTCCGGTCGGCGCCGCATGTACCACTCGGTGAACTCACGGCAGCGACCTTCGTCATCGAATCGACAGACGAAGACGTTGGCGAACTCGCGATCGACCGCGGACCGGTCGTCCGTGAGGTAGCGCGTCCGGCCGTGGGCGACATAGGTGTCGCCGTCGATGGCGAGGACCTCGTAGTCCGCCGTCCACGAGCCGTCCGCATCGGGGTCGGCCAGCCACGAGGCGATGAGGGCCGCTCGCCCGACGACCGCCTCGCTGAACGGGTCGTAGGCGTATCGCACGTCGTGGCTGAACAGGTCGCCGATGGCGACCGGATCGTTGAGGCGCCAGGCGTCCACGTATCGATCCAGCCAGGCCTTGAAGTCTGCGTGGTCCATGTCCGCCTCCGATCCGCGAGTCCCCGGTCACGGTAGCATCAGGGCGATGACCACGCCGGCCACCTCGCTCATCGTCCTGAACCCGCACGCCTCGCGGCTGCACGATGCCGAGACGCGACGAGCCCTGACCGAGGCCCTGGTCCGCGCGGTGCGAGGGCGGACCGGGCAGGTTCCCCACGTCGTCGCCGGTACCAAGGAAGAGGCCCAGGCGGCCTTCGCCGCGGCCGCGAAGGAGCGGCCGGCGCTCGTCGTCGTGGCCGGCGGCGATGGCAGCGTCCGGCAGGCCGGCGCGGCCTTGTCGGGCTCCGGCGTGCCCCTGGCGATCATCCCGTCCGGCACCGGCAATGTCCTCGCCCGGGGCTTGCGGATCGGTGGGCCGGCCGCCGCCGTCCGCTCGCTGGGCACGGCGGTCGAACGGACGCTGGACCTCGGCGTCGTCCGCTGGGGACCCCACGGCACGCTCGAGGCGGTCGGCGAGGAGACCTTCGTCGTCGCCTGCGGGATGGGCCTCGATGCCCGGATCATGGCCGGCACGGACCGCGGGCTGAAGCGACGGTTCAGCTTCGGGGCGTACGTCGCTTCCGGCCTCCGCGAGGCGATCCACCCGAGGCCGTCGCGGTTCACCGTCGTGATTGACGGGGAGTCGCATGAACTGACCGGCCAGGCCGTCCTGATCGCCAACGCCGGCGAACTCATCCCCGGCCTGCTCGGTCCGCGCCGGCCGATCGATCCCACGGACGGCCGCCTCGACGTGCTCGTCCTGGGCGGTCGCGGACTCATCGGGGCGGCGCGCGGTGGCCTGGAGCTGCTGCTGCGAACGGACGGGTCGGACGGTCACGACAGCCTGCGTCGGACGGCGCTGCGCGTGCGGGTGGATGCCGAGCCGGCCCAGCCCACCCAGATCGACGGCGACGTGCACGACACGGGTTGGCTGGAGGCACAGGTCGTGCCCGGCGCGCTGACGTTGCTCGTGCCCGCGCCGGGGTACTGACCCCGTTCGCCGGGGCAACTGACCCGTTCGTCGGGGCACGGCCCGTTCTGCGGGACGCCATCCTGCTACGCTCCGACGATGACCGCTGACGTCGTCGACGCACCGGACCCGCGCGACGCCGAGGCCCCCCTGTCGACCCGCCGCCGGCCGCTCGGGCTGTACGTGGTCATGGCCCTCAGCGTCGGCCGGATCATCATCGAGGTGGTCGCTCTCGCCGGCGTGCAGGGGAACCGCGTGCTCGACTGGGTCGCCAGCGGCTCGAATGTCCCGGTGTTCGACGTCGGCTCGCCGGTCTGGTGGGTCGGTCGAGGCGTGCTCGTCCTGTTGCTCGTCTTGACGGCCGCGAGCGTCATCGGTCTGTGGCGCTACAGGACCTGGGGCTGGTCGCTCGCGCTGATCATCTCCGGTCTGATCCTGGCGGTCGACATCGGCTGGTGGATGGTGGGGCAGCCGCGCTATCCGGGGATGTTCCTCAACATGGTCGCGGTCTTCTACCTGAACCAGCGGGACGTTCGAACGATCTTCCTGCCGAGCTCGCTGTGAGAAGGTCGCCATGACCCTGTCGGACGCCGATCTCGCCCTCCTTCGCCGGTTCGAGCCGATCCTGACGTTCACCCAGGGGGAGCTGTTCTTCCCGATGGCGACGGGACCGTTCGTCGAGTCGTGCGACCTGCTGGAAGGGCCCACGCTGCGCGAGGCGCGGGTCGCCATCCCATCCGCCCAGCTCGACCTCGATCGCCTCGGGGCGGTCGACGACCCGCCGCCGGGCCAGGCGCAGTACCTGCGGTTCGTGCCCCATCCGATGAACGCTGTCGAGCTCACGCGCTGGCGCAATCGCCCTGGCGCGCCCACGTTCGATGCCCCCGGGCGGCTGGCCCGGGTGGGTCTGGCGGCACGGCTCGTGGACGCGGGCCTCGTGACATCGCTCCTGCTCCGCGGTCGGGTGCCGGGCGGGACCGCCGCCGCCGCCTCCGTCAAGTACGAGGCCATCCGGGCGAAGGATCCGCGGACCGTCTACCACGCCCGAGTCCTGCGGGACGGACCCTGGATCATCCTCCACTACCTGTTCTTCTACGCGATGAACGACTGGCGGTCCACCTTCGACGGCGCCAACGACCACGAGTCGGACTGGGAGCAGTGCTTCGTCATCCTGGAGGCCCTGCCGGACGGGGACGTCACCCCGGCGTGGTTCTGTGCCGCGGCCCATGACGAGAAGGGCGACGACCTGCGCCGCCGCTGGGACGACCCGCGGCTGGCCAAGACCGGCGACCATCCGATGGTCTATCCCGGCGCCGGCTCGCACGCGACCTACCTGGAACAGGGCGAGTACATCATGGCCCTGCCGTTCCCCGGCGAGCAGAAGCTGCACGGTCCCCTGGACCTGCTTCGCGGGTTCTGGCGCGACACCCTGTCGCAGCCCGACCCCGGCGACCTCGCCGGCAAGGTCCGCAAGGCGTTCAGCGTCCCGTTCGTCGACTACGCCCGAGGTGACGGCTACCGGGTAGGTCCGGGCGGTGACAGCGAATGGACGCCGATCCCGATCGGCGACGACGACCCGTGGGTGGACGGCTACCGCGGCCTGTGGGGCCTGGACACGGGCGACCGGTTCGCGGGTGAGCGGGCGCCCGCCGGTCCGAAGTACACACGGACCGGTTCGGTCCGCCAGGCCTGGTACGACCCCCTCGGGTTCGCGGGCCTCGGCAAGGTCGCGCCTCCGTCCCAGCGTGCGGCCGTGCTCGAGGCGCGCATCGCGGACCTGGTCGCCACGCGGTCGGAGGCCGCGACCGAAGCCGCCGCGCTGGCCGCGTCGCTCCCGTCGCTCGAGCAGGAGGTCGCGTCGCTGCGGGGGAACGCCGGCCTGGAGCGCTACGCGACGGAGCGCGTCGCCGAGCTCTCCGCCGGCGAGGCCCGGCTGGGTGCCCTGCGGCTGCAGATCGTCGAGCTCGACGGGGCCATCCAGGCCGCCGAGCGCCGGGTCGAGGACGTCCAGGCGGGCGTCCTCGAGGACCCACGGGCCCACCTCCGCCATGCCTCCGAACCGGAGCACCCGAACGAACGTTCACGCCGGGCGTTCGGCGAGGCCTGGGCCGCCCTGAGCGTCGGCCTGCTCGTGGTCGCCCTGGCCGTCATCGTCTGGTTCCGGATCCTGCCGCCCGTGGTGGCGGTCGTCGTCCTGCTCGGGCTGTACCTCGCCATCGAGGCCTTCTTCAGCAAGGCGGTCCAGGGACTCGTGCTCAAGATCAGCGTGTTCCTCGCGATCATCACGGCGATCATCCTGGCGTACGAGTTCATCCGCGAGATCGTGCTCATCGGCCTGCTCGGCCTGGGCCTGATCCTGATCCTGGACAACCTGGGCGAGATCCGTCGCCGAGCCTTTCGCTGACCGAGCGTCGGCGCCCGACGGCGCTGTACGATGGCGCCCCAGACGCCCGTCCGCGGCCCGCCCCGTCTGCCCACCGCGAGGTCACCCATGAGCATCGACACGACCCCCGCCACCATGACCAGCGAAGAGATCGTCGCGCTCACGAGGCAGCACACGTTCTTCTCCTGGTCCGTCCAGGGAGCCCTCGATCCGATCGCCATCGACCGCGCCGAAGGCGTGTACCTGTACACGCCCGAGGGTCGCCGGATCCTCGACTTCAACAGCCAGCTGATGTCGGTCAACATCGGCCACGGCGACCGCCGGGTCATCGATGCCATCACCGCCCAGGCCCTGAAGCTGCAGTACGTCCAGCCCGCGTTCGCGACCGAGATCCGGGCCAGGCTGGGGGCCAAGCTGGCCGAGATCATGCCGGGCGACCTGGACAAGGTCTTCTTCACCCTCGGCGGCGCCGAAGCGATCGAGAACGCCATCAAGCTCGCCCGCCATGCGACCGGCCGCCACAAGGTCCTGGCCCGCTACCGCTCCTACCACGGAGCGACGCTCGGGGCGATGTCGCTCACCGGCGACCCGCGCCGCTGGGCCAACGAGCCCGGCATCGTCGGCGTCGTCCGCTACCCGGACACGCACCGCTGGGGAGAGGCCGAGCCGCGCCCGGTCGGGGAGTCGCTCCAGGGTCTCGAGGACGTCATCCGCTACGAGGGCGCGAACTCGATCGCCGCGGTCTTCCTCGAGACGATCGTCGGCACGAACGGCATCCTCATCCCGCCGGACGGCTACATCGCCGGGGTCCGCGAGATCTGCGACCGGCACGGCATCCTGATGGTCGCGGACGAGGTCATGGCCGGCTTCGGACGGACCGGGAAGTGGTTCGCCATCGACAACTGGGATGTCACGCCGGACCTGATGACGATGGCCAAGGGCCTGACGAGCTCCTATCTGCCGCTGGGTGCGGTGGCCATGCGCCACGGCATCGCCGAGCAGTTCGAGACGAAGATGTTCTTCGGCGGCCTGACCTACAGCAGCCATCCGGTCAGCCTCGCCGCGGCGCTCGCGACCATCTCCGTCTACGAGGAGGACGGCCTCCTGGAGCACGCCACCCGGCTCGGACCGATCCTGGCGGCACATCACCAGCGCCTGGCCGCCAAGCACCCGAGCGTCGGGGCGGTCCGCAACCTGGGCCTGTTCGGGATCATCGACCTGGTCCGGAGCCGCGATCCGTGGACGCCGATGACGCCGTTCAACGGCACGTCGGACGAGATGAAGGCGGTCGGCAAGTACCTGCGCGACCACGACATCTACGTGATGATCGCGAACAACTCGATCCATACGAATCCGCCGCTGTGCATCACCGAGGAGCAGCTGGCGGAGGGCATCGACATCATCGACCGCGCGCTCGACATCGCCGACGAGGCGGTCAAGGGCTAGCGGATGGCGACGGCTTCGGCTTCGGCTTCGCTCGGCCGCCGCTCGAGTCCCTCGATCCGCGGTCGCGCCCGCGGGGTCTGGTCGTTCGTCGCCTTCATCATCGTCGTCCTCCTGGTCTGGGAGGGCGTCAAGTTCGTGGGCGGCACGCCGTGGCGCGCACCCGGCTTCGTGCCGACGACCGAGATCCTCTGGAACCCGCCGTTCCGGTTCCCGTTCGCCAACGACCTCAACCTGCCCCACGTCTGGAACATCGCGCTGGTGTTCCTCGAGCCGTGGCAGCGCGGCGCCGATCGCAACATCGCCCAGTTCCTGTTCGACGCGGCCTTGTACACCTGGAAGGAGGCGTTCCTCGGGTTCGCCCTCGGGACGGTCATCGGGTTGGGGCTCGCGACGCTGTTCGTCCACTCCCGCTGGCTGGAGCGCTCGTTCGTCCCGTTCGTCGTCGCCAGCCAGACCATCCCGATCATCGCCTTGAGTCCCTTGATCGTGTTCGCGCTCGGGGCGAAGAACGTCGCCTCCATCGTCGTGATCGCGACGTACCTGACCTTCTTCCCGGTGACGATCGCGATGATCCGCGGGCTGCGCTCGTTCGACCCGCGGGCGATGGAGCTCATGCGCTCGTACGCGGCATCCCGGAGCCAGATCTACTGGAAGCTGCGCCTGCCGGCGTCCCTGCCCTTCCTGTTCGTCGCGCTCAAGATCGCGGCGACCGCGAGCATCGTGGGGGCGATCATCGGCGAGAGCACGGGCGGCATCAACGACGGCCTCGGCCTGGTCATCCTGACCTTCAACCAGTACTACATCACGGGACCCGAGAAGCTCTGGGCGGCGATCATCGCGTCCGGACTGCTCGGGATCACCTTCTACCTGCTGGTCAGCCTCGTGGAGCACCTCGTGCTGCGCCGGCGAGCCCGCGTGAGCCTCGGCTGACACTGATGACGATCCTGAAGGAGCGCGACGAGCGATGACCGCCACGACCGACCAGCCCGTCGTCAGTCTCAGCGGGGTGGGCAAGACCTTCTCGAGAGGCGACCAGGAGACGACCGTCGCCCTCCAGGGGATCGACCTGACGATCGCGCGGGGCGAGTTCGTCTCGCTGATCGGCCCGTCCGGCTGCGGCAAGTCCACGCTGTTGCGCGTCATCGGCGACCTGATCCATCCGACCGAAGGGCACGTCCTGGTCAATGGCAAGCCGGCCGCCAGGGCCCGCCTGGACCGGGACTACGGGATGGTCTTCCAGGCCCCGGTCCTCTTCGAGTGGCGCGATGTCGCCGGGAACGTCGAACTGCCGCTCGAGATCCTCGGCAGGCCCGCCGCCGAGCGGAAGGCGCGGGCGAAGGAGATGCTCGAGCTCGTCGACCTCGGCGGCTTCGCCGGCCACAGCCCGAGCCAGCTGTCCGGTGGGATGCAGCAACGCGTCGCCATCGCCCGGGCGCTGGCCTTCGAGCCGGCCCTGTTGCTGATGGACGAGCCGTTCGGGGCCCTGGACGAGATGACCCGCGAGCGGATGAACGCGGAGGTGCTGCGGATCTGGGAGCGCACCGGCACCACGATCGTGTTCGTCACGCACTCCATCCCGGAGGCCGTCTTCCTGTCCTCGCGGGTCGTCGTGATGAGCGCGCGTCCGGGCCGGATCACCAAGGTGATCGACATCGACCTGGCGCGCCCCCGCTCCGAGGACACGCGCGAGAGTCCGCGCTACTTCGAGCTCGTGACCGATGTCCGCGAGACGCTCCGCCAGCGGGATGGCCTCGTGGCCGGTGTCGCCTCGGCATCGCGAACGATGGCCGAAGGCGTCGTCGGGTGAGCGTCGCGGCCGGCGGCCTGTCCGGCCCGACCGACGCACCCGCCGCGGGAGGCCGTCGACCCGGTCGGCTGCGGCGGGTCCTGGGGGACGTGCTGCCCCCGGTGATCGTCTTCTTCGTCGCGATCATCGCCTGGGAGGTGCTCATCGACGTCCTGGGCATCAAGTCGTTCGTGCTGCCGAAGCCGAGCGCGATCGTGGCCGCGCTCCAGGAGAACTGGACCGACGGCTTCGGCATCTTCCCGTCCGCCCGGGCGACCGTCATCGAGGCGATCGGCGGGCTCATCATCGGGACCGTCGCCGGGGTCCTGGTCGCGTTCGCCTCGGCTCGCTGGCTGTCGGCCCGTCATGCGCTCCTGCCGCTGGCGGTCGCGGCGGGGGCGATCCCGATCATCGCGTTCGCCCCGCTGATGAACAACTGGTTCGGTGTCGTCAGCCCGCTCTCCAAGATGATGATGGCGGCGGTCCTCGTCTTCTTCCCGGTCATGGCCAACGTCACCAAGGGACTGACCCAGGTGGAGCCCGGAGCGCTCGAGCTGATGCGTTCCTACGCCGCGACCGACACCCAGGTCCTGCGCAAGGTGCGGGTCCCGAACGCCCTTCCGTACTTCTTCACGGCGCTGAAGCTGGCGACGACCCTGGCGCTCATCGGGGCGATCGTCGGGGAGTACTTCGGCGGGGCGTCACTCGTGATCGGCCGGATCATCGTCCAGAGCGCGAGCGCGTTGAAGTTCGATGTCACCTGGGCGGCGATCATGGTCGCGGCGATCGCGGGGATCGTGGCCTACCTGCTCGTGGCGCTGGCGGAACGACTGGTCATCCCGTGGCACGCATCCGCGCGCAACGAGGTGTCGTGAGCCCCCGGACGGATGTATCGTTCGGCGGTCCGGATGGTGGAGGCTGTCCGTAGCGGAGGAGATCCCGCCGAGCGGGTCCGAGTTGAGGAGATCAGATGAAGGTCAGATCCATCTTCGTGCTGGCGGCGGGCGCAGCCCTCGCCTTCAGCGCCTGCTCGCCGGCGGCGAGCACGGCCCCATCGACCGCCCCATCGACCGCGCCGACGACCGCCCCGTCGACGGGCGCATCGGCGGCTCCGTCCGAGCCCGCTGCCGAGGCGGCGACGGTCAGCCTCCAGCTGCAGTGGGCGCCGCAGGCCCAGTTCGCCGGCTACTTCGCGGCTGACAAGCAGGGCTATTTCGCGGCCGAGAACCTGACGGTCAACATCATCCCGGGCGGCCCGAACGTCATCCCGCAGGCCGTCGGCTCGCAGCCGGACGGCCCCGAATTCACGATCTCCTGGGTCCCCAAGGTCCTGCAGGCCCGCGAGGAGGGCTCAGACCTCGTCGACATCGCGCAGATCTTCCAGCGCTCCGGCACGCTGTCGGTGTCCTGGGTCGGCGATGGCATCACGGATCCGTGCATGTTCGCCGGCAAGAAGATCGGCGTCTGGGACTTCGGCAATGAGTTCGAAGTGACGGCCGCCGCCTCGAACTGCGGACTGACGCCTGGCCTTGAGGCCGGTGGCGATCCAGCGACCCAGTACGAGAAGGTCATCCAGCCGTTCGACATGAGCCTGCTCCTGACCAAGCAGATCGGCGTCGCCGAGGCGATGATCTACAACGAGTACGCCCAGGTCCTCGAAGCGACCAACCCCGAGACCGGCGCGCTCTACCAGCCGTCCGACCTCAACGTCATCAACTACAACGATTTCCGCACGGCGATGCTGCAGGACGCGATCTTCGCCCGCGCCGCGTGGCTCGCTGAGCCTGCCAACCGCGACATCGCCGTCCGCTTCGTGCGGGCGTCGATCAAGGGCTGGATCTACTGCCGCGACAACCCGGCCGACTGCGTCGGGTACACGCTCGAGGCCGGCAGCCAGCTCGGCGCAGGTCACCAGGCCTGGCAGATGAACGAGGTCAACGCCCTCGTGTGGCCGTCCCCGCTCGGGATCGGCGTTATCGACCCGGTCTTCTGGGGCCAGACCGTCAAGATCGCGACGAACGCCGGTGTCATCAAGGGCGCGCCGGGACTCAATTCGTACGACACCTCCATCGTGCAGGAGGTCCTGGCGAGCCTGCCGGACATGGACACGACCGGAGCGGACTTCCAGAAGGGCACCGTGGAGGTCACCCCGGGCGGCAACTGAGCCGTCGGATCCCACCCGGAACCACGTTCGAAGGCCGGCCC
>CAZOHT010000061.1:4844-12915 GCA_964579825.1 uncultured Anaerolineaceae bacterium | reverse complement strand
GCTCGACCACGGGCGCGGGGCAGCGGTAGTTGACCTCGAGATCGACCCGGCGCAGGCCCGGCAGTCGACCCTCGAGACCCAGGATCCGACGCACATCGGCCAGGCGCCAGCCGTAGATGGACTGGTCGTCGTCGCCGACGAGGAAGATCCGGTTCGCCGGCGCCGCCAGGAGGAGCGCCAGGTCCAGCTGCCGCTCGTCCACGTCCTGGACCTCATCGACGAGCAGTTCCGCGCATCGCTCCCGCCAGCGCCCCAGCAGCGCCGGATCGTCCGAGAGCGCGGCGATGGCCCGGATGATGAGGTCGTCGAAGTCGAGTCCGCCCATGGCCGCCACGGCGCGCTCGTAGGCGACGTACGCTCGAGCGAACGGTCCGGCCTCCGGGTCCGCGGCGACCGGCCCGGCTGGCACGCCAAGGCCGACCTTGAGCCGCGAGATGAACGTGTCGAGCCGGGCGACCGCCGTGTCGTCGGCCCACGGCGCGATGTCGCGCAGGATCCGGGTCCGGTCCACGACCGGCTCGACCGGGCGGCCGGCGTCGCGCAGGATCTCGCGACCGAGCGCGTGGAAGGTGCGGACCCGGACAGCCCCGGCCGCGACGCCCAGTGGGTCCAGCGCCGCGTCCAGCCGCTCGGTCAACTCTCTGGCGGCTCGGGTGTTGAACGTGATCGCCCGGATGGACGTGGCGGGGACCCCGGTCGCGATCAGCCAGGTCGCCCGGGCGACCAGGGTCGTCGTCTTGCCGCTCCCAGCCGGCGCGATGCACAACGACGGACCAGATGGAGCGGTCGCCGCCGCCCGCTGGTCCGGCGCAAGGCGGGCCAGACGTTCCGCGACGGCCGGATGGAGGTCCATCTCGCCGATGGTGACCCGACGCACATATCCGGTGCTTATCGGCACCATCCATACACGGAACGTCGTCGGATGGTGACGACGCGAGGGTCCCGGGTCGGTACGATGTGCCCTTGCCGCCCCGTCCCACTGACGGACCCCGTCGTACTTCCGGAGGAGGATCGTACGTATGAAACCCGGCACCCGGCGACGTCGTCGCCTCGCGCTCCTGTCAGCGGTCGTACTGTCGTTGACGTTCGCCGTGCCCGTGTCGGCGCACGGTGGCGATCACCGACCACGCCCGAAGCCGAAGCCCGATCCGATCGTCAATGTCCAGGTGTTGGCCTTCAACGACTACCACGGCCACCTCGAGGCCACCACCCCGGGCACCGTGGGTACGGTGCCGGCCGGTGGCAGTGAGTACCTCGCGACGCACCTCAAGACCCTCCGCAAGGGCCATCGCAACACCGTCACCGTCGCCGCCGGCGACCTCATCGGCGGGACGCCATTCCTGTCCGGCATCTTCCACGACGAGCCATCGGTCGAGTCGCTCAACGCGCTCGGTCTCGACGTCTCGAGCGTCGGCAATCACGAGTTCGACCAGGGCGTCAAGGAACTGCGGCGCATGCAGTACGGCGGCTGTCATCCCGTCGACGGCTGTTACTTCCCCAACAAGCCGTACCGGGGCGCGGACTTCCCGTGGCTGGCCGCGAACGTCGTCAAGGAAGGCACGAACCGGACCGTCCTGCCGCCCTACTGGATCAAGAAGTTCCAGGGCGTGAAGGTCGGCTTCATCGGGATGACCCTCGAAGACACGCCGTCGCTGGTCGCCCAGTCCGGCATCGAAGGTTGGGACTTCAAGGATGAGGTCGAGACGGCCAACAAACTCGTCCCGAAGCTCCGCCGCCTCGGTGTCCAGGCCATCGTCGTGCTCCTGCATGAAGGTGGACTCCAGACCGGGACGTTCGACGAGTGCGTCGGGATCTCCGGCCCGATCGTCGAGATCCAGGCCGGCCTCGACCCGGAGATCGACCTCCTGGTCACCGGTCATACCCATCAGCCCTACAACTGCGTCATGACCGACCCGGCCGGCAAGCCGCGCCACGTCACCAGCGCCTTCTCGTTCGGCCGGATCATCTCGGAGATCGACCTGCCGATCAACAAGCGGACCGGCGAGGTCGTCCGCGCGGACGTCACCGTGGTCAACCACCTGGTCGACCAGACCGTCGCCAAGGATCCAAAGCAGACGGCCATCATCGCCAAGTGGAAGGCCATCTCGGATGTCGTCGGGAACAAGCCGGTCGGCAACATCACGGCGACGATCGCCCGAGCGAAGACGGCGTCGGGCAGCGAGGACCGTGCGTCCGAGTCCGATCTTGGCAACATGATCGCTGACGCCCAGCTCTGGGCGAGCCTCGGCAGCGGGGCTCAGCTGGCGCTCATGAATCCAGGCGGCATCCGAGGCGACCTCCTGTTCCCGCAGGCGACCGGTGAAGGCGACGGTGTCGTCACCTATGCCGAGGCGTTCACCGTCCAGCCGTTCGGCAACCTCATGTCGACCATGCCGATGACCGGCGCCCAGATCAAGGCCGCGCTCGTGCAGCAGTGCCAGCCGGCCACCTCGTCCAGGCCGTTCCTCCACCTCGGCGTCTCGGCCGGCGTGACCTACGACCTGCAGAAGACGATCACCGTGGATTCCGCCGGCAAGGCGACGTGCACGGCGGTCACCGTCTCCAACCTCAAGTTGAACGGTGTCGATATCGCCGACGGCACCACCTACATGGTCGCGGTCAACAACTTCCTTGCCGACGGCGGGGACAACTTCGCGGCCTTCAAGGACACGCCGGTCGCGTCCCGCATCGGTGGGGGTATCGACCTCGACCAGCTCAACGCCTACCTGGGCAGCCAGGGACCGATCGCCCCTCCCGGCACGAACCGGGTCAACGAGCTGCCGTAGCCCTCGGCACGCAGACTCGCCACACGACGAAGGCCGGCCCGCGAGGGCCGGCCTTCTCGATTCGCCCCCATGCCCTAGCATCGGATGGTGACCCCCGAACTCGAGTCAGCGCTCGCCAAGTTGCCCGATCGACCCGGCGTCTATCTGATGAAGGGGGCCCGCGGCGAGGTCCTCTATGTCGGCAAGGCGCAGAGCCTGCGCAATCGCGTCCGGTCGTACTGGCAGAAGGCCACGCCGGCCGGCGAGATCCATCGGATCCGAAGCGTCATCGACCGGGTGACGGACCTCGAGATCACCCTCACCGACTCCGTGTCGGAGGCCCTCCTGCTGGAGGCGAACCTCATCAAGCGGTTTCGGCCGCGGTTCAACGTCCGGCTCAAGGACGACAAGAGCTATCCGTACATCAAGATCACGAAGGCCGACGACTTCCCGCGCATCGAACGGACGCGAAAGCTCGTCAACGACGGGAGCCGCTACTTCGGCCCGTACGCCTCGGCGTCGAGCGTCGACGAGTCGATGAACCTCGTCCGTCGCCTCTTCCCGTTCCGGACCTGCACGGTCGACATCACCGACGGCGTGAAGGCCCTCCAGCGACCGTGCCTCCTGTATCACATCAAGCGCTGCCAGGGCCCGTGCATCACGGCCATCTCGAAGGCCGACTACGCCCAGGACATCGCCCAGGTGGAGCTGTTCCTGGAGGGCCGCCAGGAGACCCTGGTCAAGGCCCTGACCGCCGAGATGGCGGTCGCCGCCGAGCGGACCGAATACGAGCGCGCCGCGACCCTGCGGGACAAGATCCGGGCCATCGAGCGAACGATGGAGAGCCAGAAGATGGAGGCCTTCGCCAGGACGGAGCTGGACCTGATCGGCATGGCCCGCCAGGACAACCAGGCCGCCATCCAGCTGTTCGTGCTGCGTGACGGGAAGCTCATCGGGCGAGACGTCTACCTGCTCGACGCGGCCCGCGACGCGCCGGATGACGAGGTTCTGAGCGGGTTCCTGGAGCAGTACTACGTCCGGGCGACGTCGATCCCGCGCGAGATCTACCTGCCGAGCCTGATCGCGGAGGCCCCCGATCTCGAGGCGTTCCTCGCCGAACGCCGCGGCGGACCGGTCCACCTCCGGCTCGCCCAGCGCGGCGAGAAGCGCAAGCTGGCGGCCCTCGCCGAGCGGAACGCAGCCGAGACGCTGGCCCGTGAGCAGGCACGCTGGCTGGCCGACCAGGGCAAGACGCTGGCGGCCCTCGAGGAGCTGGCGACCGCCCTGGGGCTCGCCGGACCGCCGCTGCGCATCGAGTGCTACGACATCAGCAACTTCCAGGGCAGCGAGTCGGTCGGCAGCATGGTCGTGTTCGAGGACGGCAAGCCGCGCTCGGGCGAGTACCGCCGGTTCAAGATCCGGTCGGTCCAGGGCCCGAACGACTTCGCCAGCCATCAGGAGGTGCTGCGCCGACGGTTCCGGCTCGCCAGGCACGGGGAGGAGGGCGGCGACGAGGAGCGCCGCTGGGCGATGCCGGATCTGGTCATCGTCGACGGCGGCAAGGGCCAGGTGAGCGCGGCCAAGGAAGTCCTCGACGAACTGGGCCTGCACGATCTGCCGCTCGCCGGTCTGGCCAAGGAGCGCGAGGAGCTGTTCCTGCCCGGCCAGGTGACACCGATCGTCCTGCCGGCCACCTCACCCGCGCTGTACCTCGTGCAGCGGCTGCGCGACGAGGCGCATCGGTTCGCCATCACCTACCACCGCGACCTCCGCGCCAGGAAGAGTGTCCGCTCCGCATTCGACGACCTGCCCGGCGTGGGCCCGAAGCGCAAGCGCGAGCTCCTCAAGGTCTTCGGTTCGATCAAGCGCGTGCGAGATGCACCGGTCGAACAGATCGCCGCGGTACCCGGCATCGGGCGCTCGCTCGCGGAACGGATCAAGGCGACCCTAGAGGCGTAGATCGCCCCGGCGGCGGTCGGACCACGTTCCGTGTAACATCCCGCCTCGATGCGTAAAGCCGGACCGATCCTCATCGCCGTCATCGGCGTGCTCGCCCTCATCATCTGCTTCGTCCCCGGGCTGACGCTGCCCGACGCCAGCAGCCCGACCGGCACACGCCCGATCGAGACGAAGCTGGGGCTGGACCTGCAGGGCGGCCTGCGCGTCGAGTACCAGGCGCTGCCGGTCGACGGCGTCGAACCGACGCCCGCGGACATGGCCATCCTCAAGGACATCATCGAGCGCCGCGTCAACGCGACCGGCGTATCCGAACCCGTCGTCGTGGTCCAGGGCGACGACCGCATCGTGGTGGAACTCCCCGGTGTGACCGACCCGGACGCCGTCCGGCGGCTTGTCGGGCAGACCGGTCGGCTCGACTTCGTCCCCCTCGGGACCACCCAGGTCCAGGTGGGCCAGGAACTCGACCTCGAGGCCTATCCGCCGTTGTTCAGCGGCGACCAGGTGTCGTCCGCGACCATCGGTCAGAGCGACACCCAGGGCCTGACCGTCAACTTCGACCTGAAGGACGAGGGCGCCAAGCTGTTCGCGGACTACACGACGAACCACACCGGCGAGTACTTCGCCATCGTCCTCGACGGCAACGTCATCTCGGCGCCGGTCATCAACGAGCCCATCCCGAACGGCCAGGTCCAGATCTCGGCCGGCGGCATCGGCGGGTTCACGGCGGCCGAGGCCAACGAGCTGGTCACCATCCTCAAGTTCGGCTCGCTGCCGTTCCCGATCCAGGAAGTGTCGGCCCAGCAGATCAGCGCCACGCTGGGCGAGCAATTCCTCGCCCAGAGCCTCATCGCCGGTGCGATCGGCATCCTCCTGGTCATCGTGTTCATGGTGGCCTACTACCGGTTGCCCGGCGTGGTCGCGAGCTTCGCCCTCATCTACTACACGATCGTGGTCTACGCGATCTTCCGGATCGTCCCGGTGACCCTGACGCTCGCCGGGATCGCCGGCTTCGTCCTGTCGATCGGCATGGCCGTGGACGCGAACATCCTCATCTTCGAGCGGATGAAGGAGGAACTCCGGCTCGGCAAGTCGCTGCCGGCGGCCGTCGAAGCCGGGTTCAATCGGGCCTGGAATTCGATCCTCGACTCGAACGTCTCGTCGTTGATCACGGCCACGATCCTGTACTCGTTCGGGTCGTCGACGATCCGCGGCTTCGCGCTCGTCCTGATCATCGGCGTCCTCGTCTCGATGTTCAGCGCGATCGTCGTCACGCGCACGATCATGCGGTGGATGGTCCGACACGACTGGGCCCGCAAACCGCGCCTGTACGGGATGCGCTCCGACGAGTTCGTCGCCCTTGGCGCGGCCCGCCCGACCGGCCGGCGTGGGGTCGTCACCCGTGTATGACGTCATCGGCAAGCGGCGCTGGTTCTACGCGTTCTCGCTGCTGGTCACCATCCCGGGCCTGGTCTTCCTGCTTCTGACCCCCTTCACCAACGCCGGCATCCAGTTCTCGGTGGACTTCACCGGCGGGACGGTGTGGGAGATCAAGTTCGAAGACCCCGCGGTCACGCCCGAGCAGGTCGAGGCGGTCTTCGCCGCGCAGGGGCTCGAGGCGATCGCGGTGAAGACGAGCGACGGCTTCATCCAGATCAAGACGGAACCGATCGGCCTCGCGCCGGTGCCGGAGGCGTCACCGACGCCCAGCCCGCCCAGCGCCAGCGGCAGTCCGGGTACGTCCGCCTCGCCCGGCGCGTCCGGCTCACCGGCCGCATCGGCCTCGGCATCCCCATCGGCTTCGCCCAGCCCGAGCCCGTCCCCGTCGGCTTCGCCGAGCGCGTCGGCGTCGCCCTCCGGCTCGCCGAGCGCGTCGGCGTCGCCGTCCCCCTCGGTCGCACCGGGCGGCAACACGAACCTGCCGACGACCGGCGTCATGGGCGAGGTCCGCTACGCCCTCGAGGATGAGCTGGGCCCGATCGCCGAACAGCGCAGCCTGACCACGATCGGCCCCGTCGTGAGCTCGGACCTCGTCACCCAGGCGCTCGTCCTGATCCTGGTCGGCTCACTCGGCATCATCACCTGGATCACGTACCGCTTCCGTGACGTCAAGTTCGGGTTCGCGGCCCTCATCGCGCTGCTCCACGACGTCCTGGTCGTCCTCGGCGCGTTCGCCATCGCCGGGACGTTCTTCGGCGTCGAGGTGGATGCGCTGTTCGTGACGGCGATGCTGACGATCATCGGCTTCAGCGTGCACGACACCATCGTCGTGTTCGACCGTGTCCGCGAGAATCGGGCCCGGCATGCCGGCGAGCCGCTCGACCAGATCGTCAACCACTCGATCCTCCAGACGTTCGGCCGGTCGATCATGACCAGCCTCACCGTCGTCCTGACCCTGCTCGCGCTACTGTTGTTCGGCGGTGCCGCGATCCAGGACTTCATCCTCGCGCTGCTCATCGGCATCATCTCCGGGACCTACTCGTCGATCTTCGTCGCGAGCCCGATCGTCGTGGACTGGCACCTCTGGGAGGACCGTCGACACGGCCGCATCGCCGCGTCGCGTACGCCCCGAGCGCGACGCTCGGCCTCCTGACCGCGGTGGCGGTCCCCGCCGGTAAAGGCGCGGTGCAGCCGCCCATGGCATCCTGACCACGTGGTAGAGCCGCGCTTCCGTTGGATCCTGCCGACCCCGGTCGGACTGTCGCCCGAACAGGCGTCCGATGCCCGGGCCCTGGGGGTCTCGGAGCGGATGGCCGGCCTGCTGGCCCGCCGCGGCGTGGTCGACTCGGCCGGGCTGGCTGCCTGGTTCGCCGACCCACTCGATGGCCTCCACGACCCGGCGCTGTTGCCGGACGCCGACCGACTGCTCGAACGCCTGACGCTGGCTCGGGCCCGCGGCGAGCGCGTCCTGGTGTTCGGTGACTTCGATGCGGATGGGCTCACCGGCCTCGCGATCATGACCGTGGCACTGCGTCGCTTCGGGTTGACCGTGGAGCCGTACGTGCCAAGCCGTCTGGACGAAGGGCATGGCCTGTCGCTCGCCGCGATCGAGGCCGCGCTGGCGCTGGGTGCCACGGTCATCGTGACCGTGGACTGCGGCACGACGAGCGTGGCGGAGATCGCGTTCGCGGGGACCCGCGGTGTGGACGTGATCGTCACGGACCACCATCGCGTGCCACCACGGCTGCCGGCCGCTGTCGCGGTCGTCAACCCGCATCGCGCCGACTCGGCCTATCCGGACAGCCGACTGGCGGGCAGCGGGGTGGCTTTCAAGATCGCCCAGTGGCTCCTGCGGGACGAGCCGGGCGGACCGGCGGCGGCGCTCGCCCTGGCGGATCTCGCCACGATCG
>CAZOHT010000061.1:0-4744 GCA_964579825.1 uncultured Anaerolineaceae bacterium | reverse complement strand
GACGAGCCGGGCGGACCGGCGGCGGCGCTCGCCCTGGCGGATCTCGCCACGATCGGGTCCGTCGCGGACGTGGCACCGGTCGTCGGGGAGAACCGCGCGATCGCACGGCTCGGGTTGGAGCGGATCCGCCAAGCGCCACGCCCGGGGATCGCGGCCCTGCTCGAGCGGGCTCGCGTGCTGCCCGCAGCGGTCGATCTCGAGACCGTGTCCTTCGCCCTCGCGCCACGCCTGAACGCGGCCGGCCGCGTCGGCGAGGCCATGGAGGCGGCCCGCCTCCTCCTGTCCAAGGACGCGACCGAGGCGGCCCGGCACGCCGACGCGCTCGAGACGGCCAACCTCGCGCGTCGCGACCTGATGAAGACGGCCGTGGCGGAGGCCCGGGTCATCGCCGCGGACGACCCGGATGCCGCGGCCACCGTGGTCCACGGCCCGTGGGGCGTCGGCATCGTGGGCCTCGTCGCCGCCCGACTGGCCGAGGATCGCGGCCGTCCGGCGGTGGTGGGAGCGGAACTCGGCGACGTCATCCGCGCGTCCTGCCGGAGTGACGGGACCATGGACCTTGGCGCCGCGCTGGAGCGCTGCGGCGACCTCTTCACGCGGTTCGGCGGCCATGCCGGCGCCGCCGGCTTCGAGCTCCCGGCCGATCGCTGGGACCAGTTCCGTGCCCGGTTCCTGGACCTGGCGGCGCAGAGCCGTCCGCCCGATCCGCGGGTGCCGCTGCGCATCGACCTCGCCCTGCCGGCCCTCGAGGTGGACTACACCCTCTACCGCGAGTTCGCCGCGCTGGCCCCGGCCGGCCCCGGCAACCCCGACCCGCTCGTCGCCGTGCTGGGCCTGACGGTGACGCGCGTCCGTTCCGCGACGGGCGGCCACACCCAGCTCACCTTGCGCCGCGAGCGTGACGTCCTCGATGGGATCGCGTTCGGGCGAGCCGATCTGGCCGAGGTCATCCATGAGGGCGACCGTCTCGATGTGGTGGCCCGCCTGGCGAGCCGGACGTTCGGCGGCTACGAGACGCTCCAGCTGGAGATCCGGGACGTGGCCCTGAGCGGCCATCGGCACGACGACGCCGACCTGCATGGGGTCGGTCGTCGAGCCGACACCGCGCCGGCAGGGGTGCCCGCGTGACCCGCCAGTCCCGCTCGACGAGACCCGGCGCGCGCGGCGTGGGCGACCCGTTCGGGGCGATGCCGGTGGGCACCTGGCTACCCCCGCTGCTGTCGGCCATCGGTCTGGTCATCGTCTTCGTGATCACCTTGAGCCTGCTCGGCGTCAACCTGAACATCGGCACCGGCGGCGACCCGATCGGCCCGGACGGGAACGGCCAGGGCAACGTGGACCGGACGCCGGCACCATCGGGCGTCGTCCTGCCGGAGCCGGAGGCCGCCTTCCCGGGTTCGATCCTGTACGCCAAGGCCGGGAACATCTGGATCCAGACCGGCGACGAGGTCCGCCAGCTGACGAGCGCCGGGACGGACTCGATGCCGTCGTGGTCGCCGGACGGCCAGACGGTCTACTTCATCCGGACCACGGAGGAGATCGGGGTCTGGCCGTCGCAGGGACAGGATCGTCGCTACCTCATGACCGTGCCCAACCTGATGAGCGTGCCCGCCGATGCCTCGACCAAGCCGGAGCGGCTCCGGACCGGCAAGTTCAAGAAGGCCGGCAGGACGTGGTTCTTCTGGATGCGCCAGCCGGTCATGTCACCCAACGGCAAGACCTTCGCGCTCGTGTCCGACGCGCCGGATCCGACCAAGTCGGACGTCATCCTGCAGTTCTGGACGCCGGCGACGGACAAGTCGAGTATCCCGGACGTCACCGAGATCCCGCCCCTGGGCCACCAGGATCCCGCCTGGCGTCCGGACGGGAAGATGCTGTTCTACGTTCGCAACGGACGCGAGGGCGCGAAGGGCGCCCCGGTCATCTACCGCTGGGACCTGGCCAAGAAGACGTCGTCGCCCGTGACGGGACCGGGGTACCTCGAGCCGTCCTTCTCGCCGGACGGCCGGTACATCGCCGCGACCCGGACGAACGCGTTCGGCAACGACGTCGTCATCCTGGACGCCAATCGCGGTCGCGAGCTGCTGCGCGTGACCAACGACGGCGGGTCCTGGGCGCCGGTCTGGTCCCCGGCCGGGGACGCGATCGCGTTCTTCCACATCGAGGGCCAGATCGTCGACCTGCGCATGGCCGTCCTGGGCGGCAAGGGCCCGGACTGGACCGTCACCGAGGTCAAGGCCCTGACCGACGTGTCCGGCCTCGACGGGTCCTCTCGCCCGGACTGGTTCATCCCGGCCGACCTCCTCCCGGCGACGCCGGTCCCGAGCCTGCCGGCGTCCACGGCGCCGTCGTCCTCGTCCGCGGCCCCGTGACGGGTACCTACCTCGAGCGCCTCGGCGCCCGGTCCGCGGCGGTCGACTCCGTCCTCTGTGTCGGCCTGGATCCGGATCCCACGTCGCTTCCCGTCGGGTTCAGCCAGGACCTCGCCGGCGTCGAGCGGTTCTGCGGCCTCCTCGTCGAGGCGGCCGCGCCGTACGCGGCCGCCTTCAAGCCGAACCTGGCGTTCTTCGAGGCGTTCGGGTCGGATGGGCTGGCCGCCCTGGAGCGGATCCGGGCGTCGATCCCGGCGGACATCCCGGTCGTCGCCGACGCCAAGCGCGGTGATATCGGCAGCACCGCCGCCCGGCAGGCCGTCGCCCTGTTCGATGGCCTCGGGGCGGACGCCGTGACGGTCAACCCGTATCTCGGTTCCGAGGCGGTCATGCCCCTCCTCGAGCGCCTGGATCGATTCGCCTACCTGCTGTGCCGGACGTCCAACCCCGGCGCCGGCGAGTTGCAGGACCTGGACGTCCCGGCCGCCCCGATCGCCGGCGCCCCGGCCGAGCCGCTCTACGCGCGCGTCGCACGACTCGCCACCGGCTGGGGACCGGGCGGGACGGTGGGCCTCGTCGTCGGCGCCACGGCGCCGGCGGAACTGGCCGCCATCCGGGCCATCTCGCCAGGGCTCGCGTTCCTGGTGCCGGGCGTCGGAGCCCAGGGTGGGGAGGTGGAGCCCGTGCTCGCCTCCGGACCGGCCACGGCCGCCCCGGCCGGCGGGCGCCCCGGCGGCGGCTTGCTCGTCAACATCTCGCGCGGGATCGCCTCCGCCGCGGGCGCGAGGACGCCCACCGCGGGAGACGTCGGCGAGGCGCTGGGAACGGCGGCTCGTGAGTGGTCGCGCAGACTCCCTGTGCTACCCTGATTCGCGAACCTGACCGTCCCGATCCCGTTCATGGACACGCTGCCCCCAGCGTCATCCCACCACTGGAGCACCATCTGACATGCCGAACATCGGGGCCCCCGAACTCATCATCATCCTGGTGATCGCCCTGCTCATCCTTGGCCCGGGCAAGCTGCCGGAAGTCGGCGCATCCATCGGCAAGAGCCTGCGCGAGTTCCGCAAGGCGTCGTCGGATGTCCAGGAGGCCACGAAGCTCGACGTGTCGGTCGCTCCGATCCCGCCCGCCCCGGTCGAGGCCGCGGCCCCGGTCGCGGCCGCCACGGCGTCCGCGGCAGCGGCAACCACGGCAGCGGCGGTGGACGCCGCGCCGGCCCCGGCACCTGACGCGGATGCGATCGCGGCCGCCAAGGCGACGCTGGCCGCCGCCGAGGCCGCCGGTGTCGATCCTGCGACCACCGCACCGTCGTCGACGACCAGCGGGTCGAGCGCACCCGCCAACTGATCGGTCCACGGACCGCCGCGATGGCCGACGCCGACGCCCTGCTCGAACCGACCGCCCCCGGCCTCCCGACCGCGACCCCGCCATCGGCCGCACCCGAGGACGCCAGCGTCATGACGCTGGTGGATCACCTCGGCGAGCTGCGCACGCGGCTGTTCCGGGCGATCCTGGCCGTCGCCGTCACCACCGCGTTCGCGTGGATCGTCCTCACGGAGCGGGTTCAGAAGGCCCTGATCGATCTCATGCCGACGGCGACCGGCGAGCCACCGACGGTCCAGGTCCTTGGCCCCGGGGACGCCTTCGCCATCTACCTGCGGATCTCGGTCGTCCTCGGGATCATCCTCGCGATGCCGGTCCTGCTCTACCAGATCTGGGCGTTCGTCTCGCCGGGCTTGACCGCAGCCGAGCGCCGGACCGTCCGTCCGTGGGTCCCGCTCGCCCTCGTGTTCTTCGCTCTCGGGGTCGGGGTCGCCTACGCGATCCTTCCGTACGCGCTCACCTTCCTGATCTCGTTCACGAACGAGACCCTGGTCGCGGGCTTCGCGGCCGGGCCGTACTTCGACTTCGTGACCACGATGTTCCTCGTCTTCGGGTTGATCATGGAGTTCCCGATCCTGCTCGTGGGCCTGTCCCGGGTCGGCATCGTGACCTCGCAGCGACTGACCGACTCGCGTCGCATGGTCATCCTCGGCATCGCGATCTTCGCCGCGATCGCGACGCCCGGGGGCGACATCGTGAGTCCACTCGCCCTCGGCGGGACGATGTACCTCCTGTTCGAAGGCACCGTCTTCTTCATCCGGCGCACCGGACGGTGACCGGGCGAGCCGGGTCCGGGCGCGGGCTGGGCGATCGAGTCGACCTGCCGCCCGAGAGGGGATCCATCCCGCCCGAACCGGTCGAACCGGCCGAACCGGTCGAACCGGCCGTGATCATCCTGAGCGGCCTGTCGGGCGGCGGGAAGACGGCCGCGGCCAAGCTCTTCGAGGATCTCGGCTACACCGTGGTCGACAACCTGCCCGGCGAGC
>CAZOHT010000060.1:0-13285 GCA_964579825.1 uncultured Anaerolineaceae bacterium | reverse complement strand
CCTTGACCGCCCACCCGACGAACCCGTCAGATCTGCACCGGCAGCACGTTGGGCGAGCCCGATGGCGTCTCCAGGGAGGATCCGAGAGTCGTGAACGGTCAGGGTCGTCGGCGCCACCCTTGGCGGTCCGGTGTGAGCCTGGATCGAGCGGTCGATCCACGTGACGAGCCTGCCCAAGCGTCCCCGGGTGCAAGTCTGTCGTCATGGGTGGCTGGCGGATCCGCCGGCGCGGCTGGCCGATCCGCCGCCGGGCTGGCCGGGCGAACCCGCCGCTCCAGGGCCAGCACCGCACTACAGGGCGGGAACGCCGGTCACGGCCTGGACGGTCAGGTACACGCCCAGCGCGAGGACGAGGCACGCCGCGGCGAGCGGGATGTAGCCGGAGGCGCGGCCGAGTGGCGAGGAGGGGGCCATCCGGTCGACGCGGCCGCGCGCCAGGACCAGGGCGACGCCGATCCCGCCCATCACCAGGGCCATGCCGAGACCGAACGCGACGACCAGCACGAACCCGAAGCCGGCGCGGCCGGCCGCGATCGAGCCCAGGAGGATGAGGAGCGCACTCGTCGACGGAATCAGACCGCCGGCCAGTCCGAGGACGAACAGGCTGCGCCAGGTGATCGTCGAGCCCTCCGCGGGGAGGTGGCTGTGGGCGATGCCGCCATGCCTGTGGACGCCGGCCGGCGGATGGCCGTGGTCGTGTGCGGCCTCGTGGTCGTGCGGATGCTCGTGCTCGTGTGCGTGGTCGATGGCTGCCATCGCGGCACTCGCCGCCATCCGTCGACGCCGTCGAAGTTCTGAGAAGAGCATCCAGCCGCCGATGGCCACGATGGAGACGGCGGCGACCAGCGGGGCCGCGCGCACCACCGCATCAGGTGCGATGAGATCCGACGCCCCGACGACGAGCGCCGCCAGCACCAGGATGCCCAAGGTGTGCGACAGCGTCACCGACAGGCCGAGGCCGGCCGCGTGCCAGACCGTGCCGCGCGACCCGACCAGGTACGCGGCCATCAGCGTCTTCCCGTGGCCGGGTGTCAGGGCGTGCCCGGCCCCCAGCGCCCCAGCCGTCGCCAACGACAGCAGCAGCACGAACGGGGTCAGGTCCGTCTCCCGGAAGACCGACGGCAGATCCGCACTGGTCACACCACCTGGCGCTCCGCCACTCCCGGCGACCGCCCCTGTCCCCGCGCCGGGGCCGCCAGACGGACCGGCGCCCGGGACGGTGGTCGCGGAGGGGACCGGCAGGACGGCGCCCGGGATGGCGGTCGCGTCGGGTGCCACGAACGGTGCCAGCCGCTCGCCGCCGGCGGTCGCCGAGACCGCGATCGCGACGTCGTTCAGGGTGTTCGACACCAGATCCGCGGGATACGCGGTCAACCGGCCTGACAGCGTCGTGGCTCGGATCTCGCCGAAGACCGGCGTCAGGACCACGCCCGAGCCCTCGATGACGATCTCGCGCCATCCGAGCCGCTCCGAGAACGAGACATCGGCGAACGTGACCGGCGTCGCCTCGGCGATCGGCGCCGGTAGGTCGGCTCGGTACTCGCACACGACCCGCATCGTCGGGAGACCGCCGACGCCCTGCGGGAACGACAGCCCGGCATGGGTCAGGACGATCGCCTGGCGGACATCGCGGACCGTCAGCTCGAGGTCGGGGGTCAGCTCGTCACACGCGGCCACGCGTCCGGCATCGGCCTCCTCGTCGGAGATCTCTCCGTCCGAGTCCGTGTCGAAGTCGAGGCGCGCCTGGAAGGTCGGGATCTCCGCCTGGTCGACGACGATGTCGAGGAGGACGGCATCCGGCTCGACCCGGATCCCGGCGTAGTGGTTGATCGTGAAGTTGCCCAACGGATGGGCGAGCGCGATGGCCGGCAGCGCGACCAGCGCGACCAGGCCGACGATCGACGCGAGCCCGCCGACCCGACGACGCCGGGTCACGGCAGGCGATCCAGGGTCGCCCGGGCACGCGCCGCCGCCGCCGGATCGAAGCTGTCGTCCAGGGTCAGCGCGTCCGTCAGCAGGGTCCGAGCCGCGGTGTCGTCGCCAAGGGCGGCCTTGATCATCCCCGCGTGGTACAGCAGCTTGGCGTCCCGCGTCCCGAAGGCGAGGGCGGTGGTCATCGCGTCGTCGGCCTCCGCCGGGCGGTCATCGGCGAGCAGCGCCCAGGCGAGCGCATCGTAGCCGTAGACGTCCTTGCGGGCCGTCAGTTCGCCCTCGGCGAGGGCCAGGGCACGGGCCGGATCGGCGCCCGTGTTCGCCAGGAACAGCGACAGCGTCCGGTCGTAGACGCCCGCCGCGTCGCCGGCCAGCTGGGCGATGGCGAGGACCGTCGCGCGGTCGTCGGCGGCGCGCTTCGCATCCCCGTCCGCGGCACGCAACGTGTAGAGATCCGCGCGCCGTGCCAGGAACTCGGGGAGTGGCACGGCGGCGATGGCCGCGTCCAGCAGGTCGATCGCCTCGTCCATCCGGCCGTCGGCGGCGGCGACCCGGGCCAGCCCCCAGCGGGCGAGGTGCGACGACGGGTCCGCGACGAGGGCGGTGGCATACGCCTCCGCGGCCCCGGCCCGGTCGCCGGTGGCGATGAGCGTGTCGCCAAGCTGGTACTGGAACCAGGCCATCGCCGAGCCACCGGCACCCTCGTCCGTGGCGGCCACGACGGCGGCGCGTGAGGCCTCGACCGCGTCGGCGGTCCGGCCCTGGATGAACGAGAGATGGCTCAGGCGGACGTGTGCCGCCGCGGAGTCCGCCAGGAGCGCGAGTGTCTGGTACGCCCCGGCGGCGCCCGAGACATCGCCCAGTTCGAGTGACGCGTCACCGAGTGTCGCGAGCGCCGTCGGGTCGTCGGGCGTCATCTCCAGGATGGCCCCGGCATGGTCGCGCGCGGCCTCGAACCGATGCAGGGCCACGAGCACGACGCCGCGAAAGTCGAGCGCGATCGGGTAGTCGGGGTAGGCGGTCAGCGCACCGTCTACGGCGGCTTCGGCGGCCAGGTAGGCGCTGAGGTCGCCGGTGGCGCGGGCCAGTTCGATCTCGGACACCGCCAGGCGCGTGGCGCTGACGAAGTCGCGAGGGTTCGCTCGGAACCGGTCGCCCCAGAACGCGGTATCGGCGCGGATCCGGTCCAGGTCCGCGGAGGTGACGCTCTCGACGGCCGGCGCGAGCGGATCGAGGGTGACGGGCGGGTCCGGGTCGGCGACCGCCTCGGGTTCGGTCACGGCCCCCGGGGCGGTGACCTCGGTGGGGCCCGACGATCCGGTCGCGAGATGGGCGACGACCTGGCCGAACGTCACGACCAGGATCGTGAGCAGCAGGATCGCCAGCGGGATCCGGGGCAGGCCGGCCGCCCGTCGGTTCAGCGAAGTGAGCATGTCTAGCGTCGTCCCTTGGTCTCGGTCGTGGATGCGGGCGGATGGGCCGCGGGACCGACCGGTGGCCGGCCCCGCGGATCGATGGCTCAGTGCGGTGCGGCGAGGTAGGGGAACGAGGACGGGAACGCCATGTCGTTGGCGTTGACGCCGTCGCTCGTGATGTTCCCGTTGGTCAGGAGCGAGAACTCGGCATCGATGACGTCGTTCGCCGGCTGGCGCCCGTTGAGGAACCCGGCGGCGTCACCGAGCTTCACGGTCAGGGTGTCAGGCAGGAGGACGTCGGCGATGGCCGACTTGGTCGGTGCGTCGTAGGCGGGCAGCGAGTTCGCATCCAGCACGTTGCCGATCGCGTCCAGGACGTTCAGGACGTTGTCCCGGTCGAAAGCCCGGTCGGAGGACGGCTTGAGCCGGTTGGCCGCTTCCTTCTCCGCGTTGGTGTTGTTGAAGACGGTGTTGATGGCCGGGCGACCCATCCGCTCGACCTGGGTGTAGCCACCACCGGCCGGAAGCGACGTCGTCGCCCAGAAGCCGACGGTCCGTCCGGTCCCGCCGAGGCGAGCGTTCGGGACTTCGATGGCGATGCTAGTCACGTTCGTGCCGGCGAAGGTATCCATGCCGGTGAAGCCACCGAGCAGGGCGCCCGTGTCGGTCGACCCGGCGAGCAGCTGCTTCTTGAACTCGACGAACCCCGGAAGATCGAAGAAGAAGGGGTCGTCACGCGGGCCGACGAAGGCCTTGCCCCCGCCGAGGACGCCGGTCGTCCGGACCGCACGGCCATAGGCGGTCGTGTAGCCGTGGGCCACGGTGACGCCGGACCAGCGATGCAGTCGGGCATCGGCGCCCGTCGCTCGCTTGATGTAGTAGTCCTGCACCTTCGCTCCGTCACCGAGCGTGCGTGTGTTGCCGAACTTGATGCGGTACGAGATGTCGGCGAAGCCGTTCAGATCCGTGTCGATCTGGAGCTCGTACAGCGCCTTGCCGTTGAGGGTCGCGGACTTGGTATCGGCCGGGCTGGTGAGCGGGTTGACGTTCACGACGAGGGTCGTGCCGCCGGTCGACTTGAACGCGTAGATGTCGGTGATGTCGATGCGGTGATCGGACTTGGCGGTCGGCGCATCGAGGTGGTCGGCGGCTCCGACGAGGAGCGGGCCGGTCCCGAGGGCGGCGATCGCGCCGGCGGCGGCCAGCAGGCCGATCCCCGATGCGGTCTTCTTGATCGTCGGCATGTGGATCGTGGTTCCTCCAGGGATCGAAAGGGTGGTGGCGTGGGCTCGCGGTTCGGGCAGTGGCGGTCTCCTTCGGGCGGGGCGGGCTGGTCGACGGGCATACGGGATCGACCGCGATCCGGATCACCCGGGGGGAGCGGCTACACTCGGCGGCGTGACACGACCCGGGACGACGCGCCCTCGCGGCTCGTTCATCACGTTCGAGGGGCCCGAGGGGGCCGGCAAGACGAGCCAGCTGGAGCGCGCCGCCGCCGCCCTCGCCGCTCGGGGCGTGGACGTGCTCGTGACGCGCGAACCCGGTGGGACCTGGCTCGGCGAGCGGCTGCGCGAGGTGCTCCTCGCCCGGACCGGCGCGAACGCCCCGACGGACGCGACGACCGACGCGCTGCTGTTCAACGCCGCCCGCCGCCAGCTCGTCACCGAGGTCATCCGCCCGGCGCTCGAGGCGGGCACGACCGTCCTGTGCGCCCGCTTCGCCGATTCGACCCTCGCCTACCAGGGCTACGGCGCGGGCGTGCCGCTCGACCGGCTGGCGCAATTGGAGGCGGCGGCGACCGACGGCCTCCGGCCCGACCTGACGATCCTCCTCGACGTCCCACCCGAGGTGGGCCTGGCGCGCAAGTCGCCCGGCGAGGTGACCCGGTTCGAGGCCGAGTTCGATCTCGACTTCCATGTGCGGGTGCGCGACGGGTTCCTGACGCTCGCAGCCGCTGAGCCGGTGCGATTCGTGGTGGTCGATGCGACCGGCTCGCGGGACGAGGTCGCGGCGACGGTCGGAGGGATCCTGGACGGGCAGGTGACGGGCGGCACCACGGCGAGTGAACCGGATGCGGCGCGCCAGCGCATCACCTCATGAGCGAGTCGCCCGAGCCGCTCCCCCTGCGCGTCGCGACTGCCGTCGATGACGCGGACCGGGACGTGCTCGTGCGGGTCGCGGTCGGGGAACTCGATGCCCTTGAAGAGCTGTACGACCGATACAAGACGATGGCCTACTCGATCGCCTACCGCATCACGAATGACGCCAGCCTCGCCGAGGATGTCGTCCAGGACGCGTTCCTGGGCGCATGGCGCAATGCCGCCAAGTACGTCGAAGGTCGCGGCAGCGTGAAGACCTGGCTGCTCTCGATCGTCCATCACCGGGCCATCGATGCCATCCGGCGCCGCCGACCGACGAGCGAACTGCCCGAGCCCACCGAAGCGCCACCCGCCGCCTTGACCGAACCCGACATCTGGGCCGAGGTCGCCTCCGGCCTCGATGCCGAGATGGTGCGCGGCGCGATGGACGTGCTCTCGCCGCCCCAGCGGGAGGCCATCGAACTCGCCTACTTCGGTGGCCTGACCCAGGTCGAGATCGCGGACCGGACGGGCGCCCCGCTCGGGACGGTCAAGAGCCGGATGCGCCTGGGATTGCTCGCGATGCGTGGGTTCCTGGTGGGGGAAGGCGACGGGCGCGATGCCGGTACGCTTGGCGGCGAGCCATGAGCGATCCCGTGCGCCCCACCGAGCTGACCTGTGACGATGTCCGCGAGCTGGCGGGTTCGTTCGTGCTCGGTGCGCTGCCCGACGGGGAAGCCGCCGAGGTTCGAGCGCACCTCGCGTCGTGCTCGGATGCGCATGCCGAGATCGCCGAGCTGGGGTCCGTCCTACCGGTGCTCGATGCGTCCGTCCCGGTCGTCGAGCCGCCTGTCGCCCTGAAGGGCCGGATCCTGGCGGCGGCCGCGGCCGAGCGCCCGGCCCTGGCGCCCGCGGCAGCCGTGGCCCCCGTGGCGTCGGTCGTCGCAGCGGCTCCGCCCGAGACGCCGATCCCGTTCCCGACCGCCAAGCCACGAACGTCGGCACTCGCCTGGGCGATGCGTATCGCGGCCGTCGTCGCCATCGTCGCGCTTGCCGGCTGGAACCTGCTCCTGCAGGGCCAGCTCACGGATGCGCAGCAGTACGAGCGGAACGTCGCCGCGGTCCTGGATGCCGCCCAGCAACCCGGAGCCGTGGCCGCGATCCTCTCGCCGGATGGCGGGACGGGTTCGGGCGTCGCCGCGATCACCGCGACCGGTGACATCACGATGGCGATGCACGACCTCGCCGCGACGAGCGGCGACCAGGTCTACGAGGCGTGGGTCATCGGGTCGGACGGGGTGCCGATCCCGCTCGGCAGTTTCCAGGTGGGACGCGGCGGGACGGCGTTCCTGGACGCAGAGGCCGTGCCGGCCTCGGATGGGCTGGTCCTGGCCCTGACCCTGGAGCCGGCGGCGGGCGCCACGACGCCGACGATGCCCATCATCTCGAAGGGCGTGGCCACCTCGGCCGGTTGACGGGCGGGCCGTGCGCGGGACGCGCGGCTCCGATCCAGGCCTCAGCCCTCGGCGGTGACCCCGGTCTCCGCGACATAGCCCGGTCCGGCGCCCTGCGCCAGGACCAGCGCGGCCGTCGCGGCCGCGATGAGCGTCTCGGCATCGCCACCGTCCACGGGGAACTTCGCGACGCCGGCCGAGACGGACATCGCCTTGCCGGCGACCGCGGGGAGTGCCGCGATCCCGTCGATGACGCGCCGGGCGACCGTTCCGCCGGCCGAGCCCGGTGCCACCAGGACGAACTCGTCGCCACCGATCCGGCCCACGGTATCCACGAGCCGCACGGATTCTGCGAGCACCGCCGCCACGCGCCGCAGGACGGCGTCCCCGGCCTCGGGCCCGCTCTCGCGATTCGTCTCCTGGAAGTCGTCCACGTCGAACAGCGCCAGCGACAATTCGGAGCCCTGGCGTGCGGCCCGCGCGATCTCGAGTTCCAGGATGCGGGCGACGGTGCGTTCGTTCGCGAGGCCGGTCAGCGGGTCCGTGTGGGCCATGCGCTCGAACCACTCGGAGCGCTCGGCGGCGGTCGAGGCCAGGCGAGCGCGATCCATCGACACGGCGGCCAGCGCGGCCAGCGCGGAGATCGTCTCGCGTTCGGCCTCGTCCAGGTCGCGCGGCGCCGGCCAGCCCATCCCGAACGACCCGAGGGTCACGTCGACGCCGCCGCTGGACACGATGAGTGGCAGGTACGCCCCGACGAACGAGCCACCGGACGGCAGCGCCGCCTCGCGACCGAACGTGGCGATCCGGCCCATCGCCGCTGCCGTGAACGGGTGGCTCGGATCCTCGACCTCGATCGCCAGCCGCTCGCGGGCCTCGTCGTCCATCCCGTGCGAGGCGATCAACTGGAGGGCGGCACGGTCCGGGTCGGAGATGAAGATCGCGGCCATCGCCGGGTGGAGCGCCAGGTCGGCGACGGCCAGCAGGGCCTCGAGCGAGCTGTCGAGATCGTCGGCCGCGGCGACCGCATCGATGGCGGCCGGCAGGCATGCGCGGGGATCGAGGGCGGATCCGTCGTCGGGCACTGGGGACTCCTGCGCGCAAGGGGAGTGAAGGGCCGCATCGTACACCGTCGACCGCGGCGCTCGACCTGCCCGTTGACCTGCCGTCGCTCGCGCCCCGATACTCCGCGACGTGAAGCTCATCGTCGCGATCGTCCACAGCGAGGACGCAGGCGCCCTGGTGGACGCCCTGCTCGAGAAGGAGTTCCGCGCCACGCGGCTCCACAGCTCCGGCGGATTCCTCAAGCAGTCGAACGCCACGATCCTGCTCGTGGTCGAGGAGTCGGACGTGGACGAGGTCATGGGCATCGTCCGGGCCAACTGCGTCTCGCGCACCCAGGTCGTCAATCCGATGCCGCCGATCATGGAGCCGGGTGAGTTCTTCATGCCCTATCCGCTGGAGGTCGAGGTCGGCGGAGCGACCGTCATGGTCCTGCCGGTCGAGCGCTTCGAACGTCTTTGACCGGCGCGATCCACCTACGCCAGGTCACCCTCCGGGGCATCGACCCGCGCGAGGCCGATCGATTCCCATTCGACGTCCCGGCGATCCGCGAGCTCACGACCGTCGGGTTCACGACGCCCGTCACGTTCCTGGTCGGCGAGAACGGGTCCGGCAAGTCCACGTTCCTCGAGGCGGTCGCCGCGGCGGCCGGGATGGTCGCCGTGGGGAGTGCGGAACTGGACCGTGACCGGACCCTGGACGCGGTCCGCCGCCTGTCCGATGCCCTGACCCTGTCGTGGACGAAGCGGACGCGGCGCGGGTTCTTCCTGCGGGCCGAGGACTTCTTCGGATATGCCCGCCGGATGGCCACGGTGCGCCAGGACCTGGAGCAGGGCCTCCGGGACGTGGACACGGTCCAGGCCGGCGCGTCGGACTACGCGAAGGAGCTGGCCCGGACGCCATACCGGAACGAGCTCGGCGCGATCGAGGCCGCGTACGGCGGGGACCTGGACGACCGGTCCCACGGCGAAGGATTCCTGGACCTGTTCCGCTCTCGCCTCGTCCCGGACGGCCTGTACCTGCTGGACGAGCCCGAGGCCCCGCTGTCGCCGCTCCGCCAGCTCGCCTTCCTCTCGATGCTCCGAGAAGTCGTCGAGGAACGGCGCGCACAATGCCTCATCGTGACCCACTCGCCGATCCTGATGGCCTTCCCCGGCGCGACCATCCTGACCTTCGACCGGGTGCCGATCGCGCCGGTGGCCTACGGCGACCTGGACCACGTGACGATCACCCGGGACTTCCTGAACGACCCGGACGCCTACCTGCGGAGGCTGTGAGCGGATGACGGCGATGGCGTACGGCTGGGTCGACGCGTTGGAGCCGGGTGCGCCGGACGTGGTCGCGGCGTGGCGCGGCATCGAGGCGGGCCAGCTCATCACGGTGCGTCGCGAGGTCCGGCGCCGTGCCGCGCCCGGGACCGCCGCCGGCCTGTCGGCCCAGCTCGCGACGATCGCCCGGGCGCTCAGCGCGATCGTCGAGACACTCCCCGAGGAGGCGCTGCGGGCTCCCGGCGGGGAAGGGGACTGGAACGTGGCGCAGTGCATCGGGCACACCTGCGAGTCGCGTGTGGGGTTGTGCCTGGCCGCGTCGCTCGCGGCCGGCGATCGCTGGCCGGCGGACGCCCCGACGGTCGTCCCGGGCGTCCCGGGTCCACCGGACGCGGATCGCGAGACGCTGCTCCGCAAGATCGCCCAGAGCCAGCGGATCGTGGAGCGGGCGACCCGGGCTGTCGTCGGCCACGAGTCGGACGCCTGTCCGCTCGATCACCCGCAGGTCGGCCGGCTGCGCTGCGGCGAGTGGGTCCTGTTCGCCGGCGTGCACGACCTCATGCACCTGGACCAGCTCCACGCGTTGCTCGGACGGCTCGCGACGGGCGACCGATGACGTTCCGGCCGGACCTGGTCGACTGCTGGATCTTCCGCTCGAGTGACGCCGGACCCGAGGTCCTCCTGCTTCGGCGCGCCCCGGGCCGGATCCTGGCTGGACTCTGGCAGTGCGTGTCGGGCTCGCTGGAGGACGGCGAGCGGGTGGCCGTGGGAGCCCTTCGCGAACTCGAGGAGGAGACCGGCTTCGGCCCGAACGACATCGCGGCCTTCTACGACCTCGACCTCGTCAACCAGTTCCACGAACCGTCGATGGATGGCGTGGTGACGGCGGCGGTCTTTGCCGTCCGGGTGGCGGCCGACGCCGAGCCGAACCTCTCCCACGAGCACGACGCGGCCCGCTGGCTCGGCGTCGAAGTCGCGCATCGTGAGGTCATCTGGCCGGGCTACCGCACCGCCATCGAGCGGATCCGCGACGACCTGGCGGACCCGGCCCGGGCCGCCTGGTTCGAGTTGAGCCTCGCCGGGGACCGCGTCCCCACGTGATCGGCTAGAAGATCTCCGGCACGAACGTCTGATCCGACAGCGGCGGGCGCACGTATCCGCGGTCCGTCTGTCGAGGCGGCAGGACGATGGGCTCGGGCGTCAGGTCCTCGTACGGGATGAGCGTCAGGAAGTGGCTGATCACGTTGAGCCGGGCGCGCTTCTTGTCGTCGGCGTTCACGACATACCAGGGCGCCTGCTTGATGTCCGTGTGCGCGAACATCTCGTCCTTCGCGATCGAGTACTCGACCCAGCGGGCGCGCGACTGGAGATCCATGGGGCTCAACTTCCAGCGCTTGGTCGGATCATCGAGGCGGGCCTGGAAGCGACGTTCCTGTTCCTCGTCGCTGACGGAGAACCAGTACTTGACGATCATCACCCCGGACCGCACGAGCATGCGCTCGAATTCGGGACACGACCGGCCGAACTCCTCGTACTCCTCGTCCGAACAGAAGCCCATGACCCGCTCGACGCCGGCGCGGTTGTACCAGCTCCGATCGAACAGGACCATCTCGCCGGCCGCCGGGAGGTGGGCGACGTACCGCTGGAAATACCACTGGGTGCGCTCGCGCTCGGTCGGTGCCGGGAGCGCCGCCACGCGGGCGTAGCGGGGGTTGAGCGAGAGGGTGAACGTCTTGATCGCGCCGCCCTTGCCGGCCGCATCGCGACCCTCGAACAGGATCACGACCTTGAGGCCGCGAGCCTTGATCCACTCCTGGCACTTCACGAGCTCCACCTGGAGCCGTGCGAGTTCCTCGCGGTAGCGCTTGCCGGGGATCGTCCTCGCGGTGGTGCCGAGCGTCTCGACCGGTGGGTCCGGCCAGATCGGCGACAGGTCTACGTCCTGCTGGTCCTGCTCGGCCTTCGACTTCGCCATCGGTCCACCTCCTGCGACGACCAGTATCGTCCGGTGGGCCGGGCCTCGGGTAGACTTGGCGTCGCCGGCAGCCCACCGTGAGGCGGCACAGGAGGGCCACGTGATCGACCGAACCCAGGCGGATCTCAGCTCGGCGGCCCAGCGCCGCGTCTTCCATTCGAAGGTGGACACGATCCGCCCGACGTACGGGTTCGAGGACGTCTCACTCGCCCCGGGCACGGACACCATCGAGCCGGCCGACGTGGACCTGACCCAGTCGTTCGCCGGCCTCGATCTCGCCATCCCGATCCTGGCGTCCGCCATGGACGCCGTGGTGGATCCGGCCTTCGCCGGCGCCCTCGGACGGCTCGGGGGCCTCGCGATCCTCAATCTCGAAGGCGTCCAGACGCGCTACGACGACCCCGCTGAGCTGCTCGGCCGGATCGCCGACGCGCCCGACGCCGAGGTCCAGACGCTCCTTGCCGAGGCATACCTGCAGCCCGTGCGCGAGGACCTCATCGCTCGACGCCTGGACGAGATCCATGCCGCCGGCTCCAAGGCCGCCGTCGCCGCGACTCCGGGGGCCGCCCGCAGGTTCGGGCCGTTCTGCGCGGAGCACGGCGCGGACCTGTTCCTCGTCCAGAGCCAGGTCAGCAGCGCCCGCCATCTCGCGACCGACTACGACCCGCTGTCGCTCGAGGACTTCACCCGCTACATGCCGATCCCGGTCGCGGTCGGCAACACGACCAACGCGGAAGCGGCCTTCGCGCTGATGGAGCAGGGCGCGGCGGCGGTCTTCGTCGGCGTCGGCCCCGGCGCGGCCTGCACGACCCGCGAGGTGCTGGGCATCGGCGTCCCGCAGGTCACGGCCATCAGCGACGTGGCCGCCGCGCGCGATGCCTATCTCGCCGAGACGGGCCGCTACGTCCCGGTCGTTGCGGACGGCGGCATGCGCCGCGGTGGCGAGTTGGCGAAGGCCATCGCCGCGGGCGCGGACGCGCTGATGATCGGCTCGCCGCTGGCCCGCGCCGAGGAAGCGCCCGGCCGGGGCATGAACTGGGGTATGGCCGCGCCGTCGCCGACGCTCCCCCGCGGCACACGGATCAAGGTGGGCACCGTCGGGTCGCTCGAGCGGATCCTGTTCGGGCCGGCCCACGTGACGGACGGCAGCGAGAACCTGGTCGGCGCCCTGCGCCAGTCCATGGCCGCCCTCGGGGCGCGGACGATCGCCGACATGCAGCGCGTCGAGATGGTCTATGCGCCGTCCACCCAGACCGAGGGCAAGTCCTGGCAGCGGAGCCGCTGACGGACGTCAGCGGGGGCTCGCTCGATGACGATCTCGTCGCCGGCGGCCGGTACGTCCGCCTCGTGACCCTCGGGCGCGCATCGGGTGCGCCGCGCCACGTGACGGTCGGGTTCGCCGACGACCCGCGCGGCCTTCCCGGCGCGATCGTCATCGCCTCTGGCCAGGCCGACTCGGACTGGGCCCTCAACCTCCTGGCGGATCCGGCGTGCGACGCGACCATCGGCGCTCGCACGTTCCGTGCCGTGGCGGAGCCACTCGCGGATGTGGACCACGCCGCCGCCATCCGAACCCTGATCCTGCGCTACGGGACGTCGGCCGAGGGCCTCGGGCACGGACCGTCGTTCCGCCTCGTCCCGGCCGGCGAGAGCGACGCGCCAGGGACGTCCGGCTGATGGCCGTCGATGTCACGGTCACGACCCGGATCGGGCGCCTGCCGCGCGACGTCTTCGCGGCGCTGATCGCCGTCGAGCGATTCCCGGAGTGGCTCATCGCGTCGGGCATCGTCGCGGTCGAGCGGGCCGGCGGAAGCACGGCAGACCTCGCGGTCGGGTCCCGGCTGACCATCCGCCAGGTCGTCGCCGGCCGGGCGACGGTGGTGGACGCGGAGGTGACGGCCCTCACCGCGGACACCACCTTCGCCGTGCGTGGCCGCGATGCCGACGGCGTGACGATCCAGTTCGATGCCGGGCTGGCCCCGGACGGCGACCTTGCCACGACGCTGCGCTGGTCCGTCCGGATCGGGCTGCCGCTCAAGTACCGGATGTTCGAATCGATGGTCGCACCGCAAGCGCGCCGGGCGGCGGCCCTCGACGTCGA
>CAZOHT010000059.1:0-13302 GCA_964579825.1 uncultured Anaerolineaceae bacterium | reverse complement strand
GCGACCTCCCGGCCTACGAACCGCGCGCTCGTGTAGCTGGCGGGCATGGCGGCATTCTAGGGGCTACGCTGGGCCGTGTGACCGAAGCTCGCCCGCTCCCCCATCCGGCCAACGGCCTCAACGACCTGAGCGGTGAGGAGTGGCTGTACTTCACCAAGTCGGTCATGACCACGGCCTACCCGTCGGAACTCGGTCATGCCGAGCGCAAGGCGCACGGTGCCAACAAGCCTCCGCGGCTGATGGCCCGCCTGATCGAGTTCTTCACGAAGACCGGCGAACTCGTGCTCGACCCGTTCGCGGGCGTGGGCGGGACGCTCCTTGGGGCGTCCATCGCGCGCGGCCCCCGCCGGGCGATCGGCATCGAACTCGATCCGCGCTGGGCGGACGTGTACGAGCGGCTCGTGCCGACCCTGCTGGCCGAGCGGGACGGCCGGGGACCGGTCCTGGCCGACCTCGGCACGGCCGACCCGGGCGAGCCGCGCCGATTCGACCCGTCCGGCGCGCGCCTGCTGGTCGGGGACGCGCTGACGGTCCTGCCGACGCTGGATGTCGACTCGGTGGACCTGGTCGCGACGGACCCGCCCTACAACGTCCAGTTGCCGCTGACGATGGCCGGCGGCACCCTCGCGGAAACGCACGCCAACCGCCGGACGGACTACGCGATGGTGGGCGACCTCGAAGCGGACCTGGCCAACGCGCCGGACTACGCGACGTTCCTCGACCGGATGGAGGCGGTCTTCCTCGAGCTCCACCGGGTGCTGCGGGACCGACGCTACGCGCTGGTCATCGTCCGCGATGCCTACCAGGACGGCCGCTACGTGTTCACCGGATCCGACCTCGCGGCACGGGCGTCCCGTGTCGGGTTCGTGCCGAAGGGCGATCTCATCTGGTACCAGGCCGGCTCACGGCTGCGGCCGTACGGCTACCCGCGGGTCTTCGTCCCGAATATCGTCCACCAGCACATCCTGGTGTTCCGCAAGGAGGCCGGCCGGTCCTGACGGGGCGCGGCCCGACCTAGTCCTCGTCGACCTCTCGCGACGCGAGGTAGGCGCTGTACGCACCCTGGACGTCCTCGTCGACGTCGCCCATCGTCCAGGTGTCCGCGGCGATCGGCATGGTCGCCGTCGCCCCGTTCGCGACCACGGCCTCGTCGTCGGACACGACGTCACCGAGCGTCATCTTGTGGATCCAGCCCTGCCCGCCGTTCGGGCACAGGACGAGCCAGTACGTCCCGTGGCGCTCGAGGAGCTGGACCTCGTCGCCCTGGTCGAGGAAGCCGATCTCGATGCCGCGCAGTTCATCGGGCACGTCCAGCAGTCGGACGACGTTGTAGCGGATGAGCCGGCGTTCGCGGCCGTCGAGCGGCCCGACGAGCCCGCGATCGAACGACAGTCGGGCCGGTGCGGTCATGTCACGGGCTGGGTCGGCCTTGCGCGCGACGAGGAGCGACGGACGTCGCCAGCGGGGCAGGTCCGACTCGGCGTCGTGCGGTCCGGCCGCGAGTGCCGCCGCTGCGATCGAATCGACGACGTCGGGCGGACGGCCGGCGCCGGAGTTGTGGTTCGGGCCCGGTCGATCGGACGTCAGGCCGGCCATCGTCAGGTCGATGCCGAGCGCGGCTTCGGCGGCGAGGACCTCGTCAGGTGCCGGGGGCCCATCATCGCGCCGGCGACGCCCGAAGACGCCGAAGGCCATCGCCGCCGTGACGACCCCGGTCGTCGTCACGAGCGCCGGTGCCAACGGGAGCGGCGGGAAGAGCGGCCCCGTGATGCCGAGGGCGGCCAGGGAGTTCGCGAGCGGGCCCCAGCTCTCACCGGTTCCGCCCGAGCCGGATCCACCCGTGGCGGAACCGGGGTCGGTGCCATCGGTCGGGCCGTTCGGGCTGGTCGGACCGCCGACGGCGGTGACGGGGTCGGTGGGCGACGGGGACGGTGCCGGGCTGTCGGATGGGCTGTCGGACGGGCCGGTCGACGGCGTCGCGGTCGTCGGCTCGGCGGTCGCGGTCGGGTCGGCCGTCGGGGCCGGGGTCGCGGCCGCCGGTGTCCCAGCACCGGGCGTCGGGGTCGGCGCGGCCGTCGCGGTGGGGGTCGCGTTCGCGGTCGGAGCCGGGGTGGGCGCGGTCGTCGTGCGCGGGGTCGGGGTCGGCGCCGCGGTGGGCTTGGGCGTCGGCGTCGGCGTCGGGGCGGGCGTGGGCGTGGGGGCCGGGGTCGGCGTGGGGGCCGGGGTCGGCGTGGGGGCCGGGGTCGGCGTCGGCTTGGGCGTGGGCGTGGGTGTCGGCGCCGGGGTCGGGGTCGGCTTCGGGGTCGGCGTGGGTGCCAGGCTGTAGGTCAGGGGGGCTTCCGATGATGTGTCTTCGAAGCCGCTCTCGCTGCGGGCGTGGAACGTGACGTTGTAGGTACCGGGCCCGAGGGAGGCATGGAGCTTGCCGGACCAGGTGAATCGGACGCCGTGCTTCCAGTCCTTGGACGTGTCCGGCGAGAGCGGGTACTTGTCCGTCCCGACCCACGCCTCGACGTAGGCCGCGGGCGATCCGGTCAGGTTCTGGTAGGTGACCGCGAAGGTGAAGGTGGTGGCGCTCGTCCCGGTGTGCGGCGAGTATTCATCGCGCGACAGGATCGTCGACGAGGTCGGTGCGGCCAGCGCGGGTGCGGCGAGGACGAGGACCGTGAGCACCGCCGCAGCCACCGACCCGATCAGACGGGCGGCGCCAGGCTGGTCTCCTCGCCTTCCGATACGCACGACAGCTTGCCTCCACGCCCGGGACAGGACACCGGGTCTCACTCGGGAGGATGGGTGGCGAGCGTGACGGCCAGCAATGGTACGGGGGTCCCGGTCGAGCCAGCCGTCCGGCGACCTTGGGCGATGCGGTGTGGTCCGGGGAGGTCGTTGGGCCCACCGGCGTGGCTGGGCACACCGTTCAGGCTATGGGCCGGCCATGAGCGTGGCCCTACGCTGCCGCCATGCAGCTGATCTCCGCCGGGTCCGCGCCGGCCCGCCGCCCCGTGGGCTCGATCGTCAGCGGGACGCTGGTCGGGGCGACGCTGATCGCGGGCGGCCTGTCACTCGCGTACCTCGCCCTCGCCACACCCATGTTGCGGGCGTTGCTCCCGAGCGGCCGCCTCGACGCGGGCGCGATGGTCTCCGGGATGATCATCATGGCGGTCGCCCTGGTGGCACCGATCACGTTCATCGCGGTCGGAGCCAGCCGGCTGGCCAGGCTGATCGCCTCGCTCCGCCCGAGAGCCACCCACCGGACGACGCTCGAGCGGCTGGCGGCCACGTTGCCGCCGGAGGTCGTGGGAGCGTCCGACGTGACCTTGTACGACGGCCGGACGATCCCCGGCCTGCTGGTCGGGCCATTCGGCGCCATCATCCTGCGCGAGCCGCCTCGGCCGGGCCTGAGCCGGTTCTCCGGGTCCACCTGGGAGATCAGGACCCGGGCGGGCTGGGCGCCGATGGAGAACCCGCTGGAGCGAGCCGCGCGAGATGCCGAGCGCGTCCGGCACTGGCTGTCGCATGACGACCGTGACTTCCTGGTGAAGACCTATGCGGTCGTGATCGCCCCAGCTGAGCGTGGCATCGCCCGCAGCGCATCGTGCGCGGTCGTCGCAGCGGAGCAGATGCCGGCGTTCATCGCGTCGCTGCCCGCCCAGCGCAGCCTGTCGCCATCGCGTCTCGACGGGATCGCCCAGCAGGTGCGCGAGGCCGTCAGCCGGTCGTGACGGCCCCGGGCTGGTAGGGGAGCCAGGACTCGAACCTGGAACCAGCGGGATATAAGCCCGCCGCTCTGACCGATTGAGCTACTCCCCCGCCCGACGGATGCTACACCCGCTCCACGGCGCGGCCACGCTGCCTGCGGGGCAGGGTCTCGGAGGTCAGTCGGAGCTGATGAGGCGACCGGCGATCGCTCGAAGGCTGAACGAGCGGGGCTGCAGGCGGCTCGCGCCGGTCGATGAGCCCGACCCGTCCGAGGCCGAACTCAGGGAGCCATCCGCGGCATACGCGTGGGCATCGATGGCCGCCGAGATCTCGCGCTCGTCGTCCGACTGATGGGCGACGAGCGGCAGGTCGTCCGGGTCGAACGGCCGCGGCGTCACCGCGACCGGAGCGGCGGGGCGTGAGTACGCGGGAGCTCCGTAGAGCTTCGGCAGCGCGACGTGCTGCTCTTCGATGGACACGCGTAGACCTCGAGCAGAGTGCGGCACGACCGGATATCCGGTCTGCACCGACAGATGATAGCCACCGGAGAGTACCGCGGAATGGTACGGAAGGGCTAGGCCGGCGGGCATGTGCCGAGCCCGAAGTGGTGCGCCCAGTCCACAGTCCAGCGTGTCGGTGGGAGCCTGTCGGGACTCAGCCGATCAGCGGCCGGACGACCTGGACAGCGACGACCATCACCAGGTAGGCGATGGGGACGGCCGCGAACAGTCCCAGCGCGGCACTCCAGGCGGTCCGTCGACCGGACGGTCCCGAGCCGCTCGGCTGGGGCACGATGAGGTAGGTGACCAGGCTGCCGATGGCCAGGACCAGCAGCACGTACGCGGTCATCGCCAGGAGCCGCAGGTCGCCCCCGGGCAGGTCGATGCCGCGGGACAGGGCCACGTCGTAGAGCAGGTAGGCGACCGCCAGGACGACGGCGACGCTGAGACTGGCCATGACCGCCCGGACGACCGGGCGCGGGGCATTGCGGAACTGGCGCCAGCGGACCTCCGCCCACGAGCGGCGACGGACGGGTCGGGGTGGGCTCACGAGTCGACCAGCATCTCCAGCGTCCGGCGCTGCGGCAGCGTTTCCGGCGTGTGGCTGGCGAGCAGCTCGACGCCCTCGCAGAACCGCTCCAGCTCCGGTTCGGACGTGAAGAAGCCGACGCTGATCCGGATGGCGTCGAGGCCGGGGATCGTCCGGGCGATCGCGAACGTGCGTCGGCCCAGTTCATCCAGAGCGGACGGCGCCGACCAGCCCGCGATCGTGAATGTGACGAGCGTCGCCATCCGCTCCGGCGGGGTCAGAACGACGACCCCGGGGATCGCGGCCAGCCGCTCGGCGGCCCGCCGGGCCATCGCCAGGCCGCGCCGGTAGACGAAATCGAGACCCACGAACATGGACATCCAGCCGATCGAGCGCGCCATGCCTCCGACCGACGGGCGGTGGAACGTCGGCCACTCGAAGCGGCGGGCGTCCGGCCACCACTCGGCGCTCCCCTGGCCGTCCACCCGCTCGAAGCTGAACGAGCCGGCGATGGCCGGGGTCAGCCGCTCGAGCGCCCGCGGCCCGACGAGCAGGGCCCCCATGCCTTCGGGTCCGAGGAGCCATTTCTGCGCGGGCAGCGCGTAGAGATCGACATCGAGGTCATCGAACCTTGTCGGGATCGCCCCGGCCGCCTGGGCCCCGTCGACCGCGATCAAGGCTCCACGTGCGTGGGCGATCTCGGCGATGGCCGCGACCGGCAGGATCGCCCCGGTCGTCCAGGCCACATGCGAGACAGACACCAGGCGCGTCCCAGGTCCGATGGCGGCATCGAACGCCGCGATCGTGCGGGCATCGTCGCCGTCGTCGCCCACGTCGAGCAGCTCCACGCTCGCGCGGCCGCTCGCCCGCAACGCGTACAGGGGGCCGAGGCCGCCCGGATGTTCGAGGCGGGTCGTGACGGCCCGGTCGCCCTGCCCCCAGTCGATGGCGAGGGTCGCGGCGTTCAACCCATCCGTCGTGGAGTGGGTCAGAGCGACCGAGGGCACGTCCGTCCCCATGAGGGCGGCGACGGCCGCCCGCGCTTCGGCCATCCGCTGGAGGGTCTCCGGGAAGGCGTCGACGTGGGCGCGGCCGATGTCCCGTTCCCACGCGGCGATCTCGGCCATGGCGGCCGCCGTCTCCGCCGGCAGGGGCCCGACCGACCCGGTGTTGAGGTAGATCCCGGCCGCCAGGGACGGGATGGCGTCGCGCACGGCGGCGAGCTTGTCCGCATCGGCCTGGAAGGGGCTCACCACCGCCCTATGATACGGGCCATGGATGGCTGGGCCCGCTCCGAGCATCTGGCCACGAGCGAGTGGCTGGCGGACGCCGTCGACCGGGCCGGACTCCGCGTGGTGGATGCTCGCTGGCGTCCCGACGGGAGCGGCGCCGAGGTCCACGCCCTGGGCCACATCCCGGGTGCCGTCCACGTCGATTGGCGGACCGACCTGATCGATCCGACCGGCACGGACGCCCTCCTGCTGGCCGGCCCGGAGGCGATCACCGCGCTCACGACGCGCCTCGGGATCGGCGACGGAACGGAGGTCGTGGTCTACGACGACAGCCAGAGCCTCTTCGCGGCGCGCGTCTGGTGGACGCTGCGGGCGTACGGGCTCAAGTCGGTCCGGGTGCTCGACGGTGGGTTCGCGGCCTGGGTGGAGGCCGGGTACCCGGTCTCGGGCAGTGCCTCGACGCCGTTGCCGGCGACCTTCACCGCGGGCGATCCCGCACGCATGCGGGTCACGACGAGCGATGTCCGCGCCATGCTCGGGTCCCCGAGTGTGACCCTGCTCGACGCCCGCGCCCCGGCCGAATTCAAGGGTTTCGAGGGCAACACGATGCGCCTGGGCCACATCCCGGGCGCGGTCAACGTCCCGGTCGGGGCGACGAGCCTGCCCGGCAGCCAGCGGCTGCGCGATGCCGCCTCCCTGCGCGACCTGCTCCATGGGGCCAACGTGAGCCGAGGCCGGCGGATGGTCTGCTACGACGGGTCGGGGGTGGCGGCCGCCAAGCTCGCCCTCGTGCTGACGCTGCTGGGCCACGACGAGGTCGCTGTCTACGACGGCGGCTGGGCCGAGTGGGGCAACCGCCTGGACCTGCCGGTGGACCGGTAGCCAGCGATCACGCACCTGTGAGATGCCGTTTCGGGACGGGTCCCTCGTGGCTCCTCGACCAGCCGCCACGCCTGGCTGGATCCCGCCCGCCTCCGCGCTCGATCCTCGCCGGGATGCATCCGGGCGTGACGACGCGCGCCTAGGGCTCGACCTCGGCGCCGGCCGCTTCTCGCTTGGTCGCCGTCATCAGCAGCTCCGTCCCGTGCTGGAGACCCTCGAACAGGGCCGTCACCGTCTCGACCGTGTCGATCTCGTCGGGCGACTTGTCCGGCCGCAGGTTCGCGATCCGCGGGAAGCGCAGCGAGAAGCCGGACTTGTGGCGATTCGAGCGGACGATCACGTCGAAGGCGATCTCGACGACGATGCGCGGCTCCACCTGGCGATACCGACCGTAGCGGGCGATCGTGTGGTCCTCGAACCAGCGGGTCATCTCGGCGATCTCCGCGTCGGTCAAGCCGCTGTACGCCTTGCCGATCGTGACCAGCCGGTCGTCGGCCGTGTCGCGGATGGCGAACGTGTAGTCCGAGAGGACGCCATGCCGCTTGCCATGACCCACCTCGACCCCGACCACGACGCAGTCGATCGTCGCCAGCGCCTTCTTCATCTTCAGCCAGCCAAGCCCGCGCCGACCGGGTGAGTACCCGCTCGTCGGGTCCTTGACCATCAGGCCCTCGTTGCGGCGACCCCGGGCATCGGCGAAGGCCGCCTCGAGCGCGTCCACATCCGCCGCGATGGCGAGGTGCGAGCGGATGAACCGACCTCCGTCCGCGGCGTCGGGCAGGTCCACGGCGTCCAGCCGAGCCCGACGGGTCCGCAGGTCCACGCGCAGGAGCGGCTCGACGGGTCCGGCGCCGTCCGCCCCGGCGCCCAGGGCGAGCGCATCGAAGGCCACGTAGATGACGGGCACGTCCGCCTGGATCGCGGCCGACGGCGACTTCCGGCCGAGGCGGCCCTGGAGCGAGATGAAGGGCAGGACGAGGCCGTCCTTCCAGGCCAGGATCTCGCCGTCCAGGATCCCGTCCCACGCGAGTGGGCGAGCGGCCTCCACGATCTCCGGGAACTGGCTCCCGATGTCGTTGAGGTCGCGCGAGTACAGCCGAACGTCGGTCCCGCGCTTGTGGAGCTGCGCCCGGATGCCGTCGTACTTGTCCTCCACCCAGACCACCGGCCCCAGCCTCGCCAGGATCTCGGCCGCATCCTCGGCCGGCGAGGCGAGCATGAACTTGAGCGGATGGAACAGTGCGAGTTCGGCGGTGGCCAGCGCGTCGTCGCGGGCGAGCCCGGCCAGCCGGCCGATGTCCCCGACGAGCATCCCGGCCCACTTGACATCGTCGAGGGGACGATCGAACGCCCTGGCGATCGCGGCCTCGACGAGCCCGTCGCGGAGTCCGATGCGCAGGTCGCCGCCGAGGACCTTGACGATGCCCTTCGCCGTCGTCGGATCCGATCGGGCGAGCAGGTCGCGCAGGATCGCGGACTTGCGAGTCGGGCCGGATGCGGCCTCGATCGCGGCGAACGCGGCGGCCACCTCGGGCAGGGTCGGGCTGAGCTCGGGATCCGGCGCATGACCGGCCCGAGCCAGCGCGTCCGCCACGGCCAGGCCCAGGTCCGACGTCCGGTCGTACGCGGCGCCCAGGTCCGCCCGCGTGACGGGCGCGACCTCGGTGATCGCGGTCGAGATCGCGGCCCAGCCGATGCCGGTCTTGCGCGTGTCCGTCTCGGCGAACGCCCGGCCGGTCAGGAAGACGGCCGCGATCGGCAGCTCGTCGGCATCGAGGGTGTGGAAGTAGTCGGCCAGCAGGGCGGTCTTCTCGGAGGTTCGCGAGGTCGCCGCGAGACGCTCCGCCAGCAGGCTCCAGCGACGCATGGCGGGGATGGTATACCGTGCCGACGATGGCGCAGAAACCGTGGTTCCCGGAGGTCCTGGCCGGCTCGAAGGTCATCCTGCGTCGCCACGTCCCGGCGAACCTGGCGGCGTTCCGCCGCTGGTACGCGGATCCCGAGATCGCGCGCCTGGCGCGCTACCAGGACAGCCCCATGCGTCCCGAGGAGATCGAGCGGTTCTTCACGGCTCGCGTCGTCGGACCCGAATCCCTGGCGATGGCCGTCCACGAGGCCTCGACCGGACGCCTGATCGGGACCTGCGCCTTCAGCCAGCTCGACGGCGACAACGGCTCCGCGCTGTTCCACATCACGATCGGGGAGGCCGATACGTGGGGCCAGGGCTACGGCACCGAGGCGACCCGGCTGATGATGGACCACGCGTTCGGGACCCTGGGCCTCCACCGCATCGGGCTGTTCGTCTTCGAATTCAACGAGCGGGCCATCCGAGCCTACGAGCGAGTCGGGTTCGTCCAGGAGGGACGGGCGCGCCAGTCGATCCGGCGTGACGGCCGATGGTGGGACGAGCTGGCGATGAGCATGCTCGACACGGACTGGCGGCGGATCCGGGCCGAGGCGGGGATCGGGACCCAGCCGAACCCGGCGACCGAGCCGGACGAGCCGGACGCGCCCGGGCGTGGGGGGGCCGCATCGGTCGCCCCGGCGGAACCGGACGCCACCAGTCGCCTGCAACGGGTCATGGAACGCCTTCGATGACGACCGAGGGGCCCGCCGCCGACGCCGCGCGGGCCGACGTCCGGGCGCTCATCGAGGCCAAGGGTCACACCGTGGACAACGCCCGAGCCGTCGTCGCCCGACTGGACGCGGCATTCGCCGCGGGCGACCTGGAGCGGACCGCGTCGATGGACCAGTTCCTGCACGACCTCAGCCAGGCGCTCGAGCAGGACGACGACCAGAAGCTCGGCGGCAAGAGCGCCGAGGCCGCGAGGTTCATCCTGCGCGCGATCGACCGCGAGCTGGACCGCGCCTGACGCGCCTCGGTCCAGTCGGGGCGAGATCCAGGCGGGCCGAGATCCAGCCGCGGCGCTCCTGCCGCAGCGCGATCCGCGGGTTGTCGACGATCCGCGGGCTAGTGGCCGACGGTCAACGCCTGTTCGAGCTTCTCGACGACCCGGTCGATGGTGAAGCTGGCCGCCTTCTGGCGCGGCGGGAACTCCTTGAACGTTTCGAGGAACTGGGCGACGAGCGTCGATCCCGCCAGGATCAGGTAGGTGTTGTCGAGCATCCAGTCGTAGTAGCTGTTCGACGTGACATCGGCTCGCTCGAACGGATCCGTCCGCAGGTTGAAGAGCTTCGGCACGCGGAGCGGCACGAACGGCTCGGCCCAGATCTGGAGTGAGCCCTGCACGCGCTGCTCCATGAAGACGACCTTCCAGTTGTCGTAGCGCAGGGCCAGGACGTCCCCGTCGTCGGAGAAGTAGACGAGGCCCTGGCGCGGCGAGTGCGGGTCCTGGCCGGTCAGGTGGGGCAGCAGGTCGTAGCCGTCGATATGGACCTTGTAGGTCGTGCTGCCGATCTTGTGGCCCTTCTTGAGCTTCTCCACGATGTCCGGCTCGCCGGCCGCCGCCAGGAACGTCGGCAGCCAGTCGTGGTGCTGGATGATCTCGTTCGACACGACGCCCGCGGGGATCTTGCCTGGCCAGCGGACGACCTCGGGGATCCGGAAGGCACCCTCCCAGTTCGTGTTCTTCTCGCTGCGGAACGGCGTCATCCCGGCATCCGGCCAGGAGTTCATGTGCGGTCCGTTGTCCGTGCTGTAGACGACGATCGTGTCGTCCGCGATCCCCAGGGCATCCAGCTTGTCCAGCAGCGCGCCGACCACCTTGTCGTGGTCGATCATCGTGTCGTGGTAGGGCGACTGCCAGCGCCCGGCCTGCCCGACGCTTTCCGGCTTCGGGTGGGTCCGGAAGTGCATGTGCGTGGTGTTGAACCAGACGAAGAACGGGGTCTCGGCGGCGGCCTGGCGGTCGATGAAGTCGAGGCCCTTCTCGAGCACCTCGTCGTCGATGGTCTCCATCCGCGCCTTGGTGAGCGGCCCGGTGTCCACGATCGTCTGCTTGCCGACCTTCCCGTACCGCGGATCGACCGTCTTGTCGTCCTTGTCGGTCGCGTGGCAGTGCAACACGCCGCGTGGACGGAATCTCGCGTTGAACCCGGGGAACTCCTCCACCGACGGCCAGTTGGGCAGTTCCGGCTCCTCCTCGGCGTTGAGGTGATAGAGGTTGCCGAAGAACTCGTCGAAGCCATGCACCGTCGGCAGGAACTTGTTCAGGTCGCCGAGATGGTTCTTCCCGAACTGCCCGGTCGCGTAGCCGAGGGGCTTGAGCAGCTCGGCGATCGTGACGTCCTCGGCCTGGAGACCGACGTCCACCCCCGGCATCCCGACCTTGCTGAGCCCGGTCCGGAACACGCTCTGGCCGGTGATGAACGAGGAGCGACCGGCGGTGCAGCTCTGCTCGCCGTACGAGTCGGTGAAGCGCATGCCCTCATCGGCGATCCGGTCGATGTTCGGCGTCCGGTAGCCCATCAACCCGTCGCTGTAGCAGCTCAGGTTGGAGATCCCGATGTCGTCACCCCAGATGACGAGGATGTTCGGCTTCGAGCCCGCGGGTGCCTTGGTCGTGGCCAATGTCGACTCCTCCAGGACGGTCTGCTGACTAGGACGGTCTGACGATGCAGCGGAACCCGATATGGGCCATCGATGTATCGATGGACTGTGGCTGGCGAGCGGCAGGTCGGTAGCGCAGGCAGTAGTTGGGCGCACACAGGTGCGAGCCACCCTTGACCACCATCCGCGGGAACTGCGCCCCGGGCTGGCCAAGGTTAAAGGACGCGCTTGGGTCGGTGACGCGCGGGTTGAGCCGCGGCCCGGACGGTCCACAGCAGGCGTGGATCTGCTCGTCGGGGTGGGACGGGGCGTAGAAGTCCGTCGTCCACTCCCAGACGTTGCCGGCCATGTCGAACAGGCCGAAGCCGTTCGGCGGGAAGGATCGGATCGGGGAGGTGCCGGCGTACTTGTCGGTGAGCAGGTTCTGCCACGGGAACTCGCCTTGCCAGGTGTTCGCCATCATCCGGCCCTTGGGCGCGAACTCGTCGCCCCAGACGTAGACCTTGCCATCGAGACCGCCGCGCGCGGCGAATTCCCATTCGGCCTCGGTCGGCAGCGTCTTGCCCGCCCAGGTGGCGTACGTGGTGGCGTCCTCATAGGCGACGTGGGTCACGGGATGGCGATCCCGGCCGGCCAGGTCGCTGCCCGGTCCGTCGGGATGACGCCATTGCGCGCCGGGGACCCAGTGCCACCAGTTGCGATAGTCGGTCAGATCGACCGGGCCGCGCGTGGGCTTGAACACCAGGGAGCCCGGGATGAGCAGGGTCGGATCGGCGTCCGGGTAGTCGACGGCGTCCAGCGGACGTTCCGCGACGGTGACGTAGCCGGTCGCCTTCACGAACCGACGGAACTCGCTGACGGTGACCTGGTGGTCGTCCATCCAGAAGCCATCGACGGTGACCTCGTGGACCGGCTTCTCCTCGGCGTAGTGGGCGTCGGAGCCCATCCGGAAGGTGCCGCCCGGGATCCAGGCCATGTCACGGTCCGGCGGGGACGCGGGCGCGGCTGGCAGTCGGGAAGGGGTCACGCGGCTAGGGTACGGCCCGGTTCGTTGCCGCGGCAACCTCGCGCGGATCGGTCGCGATCCGCCGGGGCTTGACTCTCGGGTAGCCCGAGGGTCCACCATGCCGCCAATGGACGACCTGCTGACCATCGGGCGGTTCGCGCGACTGGCGGGCCTGAGCGTCGGAGCGCTGCGGCACTACGACGAGCTGGACCTGCTCCGGCCGGCGCACGTCGACGAGTGGACCAACTACCGTTCGTACCGGCGCGATCAGCTCGAGACGGCCCGCACGATCGTCCGGATGCGCGACCTGGAGGTCCCGCTCGAGACGATCCGCGACCTGCTCCGGACGGACGACCCCGCGGAGCGGAGGCGGATCCTGCGCGAGCATCGATCCCGGATCGAGGCCCGGACGTTCCGGCTCCAGCGCGTCCTGCACATCCTTGGCCAGCTCAGTTCGGAGGACCCAGACGCCGTGACCACGACCCCCATCCCCACCGAGATCGACCCCGCGACCCGCCGGACACTGGCGGTCGACCTGTTCAACCACACCTGGACCCTGCTCGAGAAGCCGGACCGGACGCCCGAGCAGGACGACGAGATGATCCACTCGGCGCACGCCTCGCGCTACCACTGGGGCGAGATCGGCGAGCCGGTCAACTTCGCGCGCGGTGAGTGGCAGTGCTCCCGCGTGTACGCGGTGCTGGGGCGGGCGGAGCCGGCCCTGTGGCACGCCCGCCGGTGCGTGGCGATCTACGAGGCGAACGGCATCGCGGGCTGGGACATCGCGTCCGGCTACGAGGCGATGGCGCGGGCGTACCTCACGGCCGGGGACCTGGCCGAGGTCGCGGCATGGAAGGCCAAGGCCCAGGCCGCGCTGGATCTCGTCGACGACAAGGACGACCGCGAGGTCATCGAAGGCGACCTGGCGACGCTGCCGTAGTTCG
>CAZOHT010000058.1:0-13433 GCA_964579825.1 uncultured Anaerolineaceae bacterium | reverse complement strand
AGCGTTGGGTTCCGGACCCAAAGGTCGCAGGTTCGAGTCCTGTCGGGCGCGCCATTTCAACCTTTTCGGGCAGCGCCAGCGCCAAACCGTGCGCGTAGGCCGCCTGGGTCAGCCGGACTCCGACGATCTCGGGGCCTACGACCGTGATCCGTTCGTAGATGGCGTGCATCAGCTCTTCTTTCTCCTTGGGTACGTCTGCGGCTTGGAAGGACTCGCCGAGGGCTCGTAGCCACTCGACTGCGCGTTGGCCCGGTAGTCCGGGGGCCGTGCGCTCCACGATCGCGTCGCGCTGGTCCCGGAGCGCCTTCAGGCGCGTCAGATATGTGTCGTCGCCCAGCAGGCCGCCCGCGTGCTCGAGCGCCAGCTCGCGGATCTGGCGGTCGATCCGTGCCCTATCGATCGCGACCGGCTGCTGAGTCGAGCCGAGGGCCGCGACGACCGATGCCATGGTCACGTCATCCAGCGCGATGCCGGCGACCTGGGCCAGCACGGGGCCCTCCCACGTCGCATCGCCGAGGCGAGCCTTACGACCCCAGGCCTCACACGGCTTGGCGTGCTGCTTGCGGTGACGGCCATCGGCGAACGTGCCGTCGTTGCGGAGTTGCCGACCACAGACGCATTCGAGGAGGCCGCCGAGCAGGTCGACCCGATCCCAGTTCTTCGGTCCCCCGCCGCGGGTCTTGGAGCGCCGGACCTCCTCCACCCGCGCCCAGAGCTCGTCCGAGACCGGTGGCGCCGCCCGCCAAGGTGCCGGGCGGCGCGTCTCGTTCTTGCCGCGGTGCCGTCGGATCCAGCCGTTGTACAGCGGGTTCATCAGGATCATCCGGATACGCGTCGCGGCGAGTCCGGTCTCGGCCTCCAGCTGCGTTGCGCTCACGTTGCCCAAGGCGTACCGCTCGAACAGTGCGACTACGACGCCCATGGTCTCTGGGTCTATCTCGAGGGTGTGCGGCGGCTGCGGCAGGCGTCGGAACCCGAGGGCCGCGTGGCCACCGGGATCGCGCTCCTGGTCGAACTTGGCGGCATAGCCCTCGGTGATACGTTCCGAGAGTCGGCGGCTGTACTTTTCGGCCCCGGCCGCCTCGGAGATCAGCTCGTCCCAGTCGGACGGGTCGGAGGAGAGGATCTTGCGGTCGCACATCACGAGCGCGACCCCGTTCGGGTGCAGGTCGTCTTCGAGCAGCTCCAGCGTCCGGCGCAGGTTGCGCTGCCAACGGTCGGAGTACCCGGTCAGCAGGAGGTCAAAGCGACCGGATCGGAGGTCGTCGAGCATCGTGGCCATCGTGGCCGAGCGCCAAACGGTGCGACCGCTGTGGGCGACCTGGTACACGAGTCCGGTGTCGACCAGGCCGTGACGCTCGATGAACCGGTCCTGCTGCTCGCGCTGGCTGGCCGGGCCGTAGCGATCGTATTGGCCGGCCGTCGATTCCCGGATCCAGCGGGCGGCCCGGAGGCCCCCGATCTCGTCGAGTGAGCGCGGCAGCCGCTTCATGCGGCCCCTGCCTTGCGGGTGGTGTCCATGGCGACGACCTTCGCGCTGTGGGGCGCCACAGCCAAGCATTCCTGGCGCATCTGGTCGGGACCGTCTGGATACCGCCGATGGAGGGCCTCCACGTAGCGAGCGAGGGCGGCGACGAGTGGATCGCGCTCGACGTGCGGGTGCGCGTGCCCACTCACGAGAGGCCACCCCAATCGAAGCCGTCGGCCCCATCGACCATGGCCTTGAGGCGGGCCGCCGACTCCTCGGTGAGGTCGTCCTCGAAGATCCGCAGCGCCTCACGGGCGACTTCGAGGGTGGCGCTGGCCCCACCGTTTCCATCCGTCCCGTCGGTGTTCGGCCCGGCGCCTTCGGCCGGATCGGGGGCAAACAATGCAGTGGTCCGCGGACCATGCGGACCACGGGCGTCTTCTGGTGCAATTGGTCCGCGTGGTCCGCGGTCGGCGCCATTGTTTCCTTCGGAACCGAGGGTCAGCCCGACATACGCGCGCTTGTGCTCGCCCTCGCGCGGTCGGCTGACGTGCAACCCGGGAACAACCGCCCGCAGATCGCGCCCGAATGTCTGCTTGGTGCCATGGTGCTGGGACTGGTCCTCGGCCCAAGCCTTCCAGGCTGCCCACAAGTCATCGACGCTCACGTGAAGGTCCCGACCGACGACGCACCGGTCGCGGAGGAACGCGGTCATCGGACTCGATAGATCCTCGAGCTCCCGGATGGCCTCGCGAGCGGAACCCGGCTCCGAGAACTGGTGCCTCGCGCGCAGGCGATCAAGGCCATCGAGCGCCCAGTTCATGATTCCGGGCAGCTCCGGCAGAAGCCGCGCAAGCAGCCCCGGGTCCTCCCTGCCATAGAAGGTCTTGGAAAGGACCAGGACGACGAACCGCTTGGCCAGCGCACCAGACGCATCGGTGAAACGTGGAAGCTCGTTCGTGAGCAACATGAAGCGCACGTCGAGCCGGCCGGTCCACGGGTCCTTGTACTTGCGGTCGATCGTGATCGAGTCCTCACCGGATACGGAAAGCAGCCGCTCGGCGAGGGCTTGGACATTGGCCTTGGGTCCAAGGCGCGCGTCGGACACGATAGCGAGCGTCTTGCCGATGAGGTCCTGGAGACCGAAGTTCGTGGTCAGGCCGGCCAGCGTCGGCGCCCCAACGTTGTGGCGTCCCAGCAGATTCGTCAGGACCCGCGCGATGACGCCCTTGCCGGCCCTGGTTGGCCCCACCAGCAGCATGATCTTCTGGAGGCTCGTGTCTCCCGAGAGCGCATAGCCGAACATCTCCTGTAGCAGGGCGATCGAGTCAGGGTCGTCGTCCCACAGGTCGGCCAAGAAGGCCAGCCAGCAGCTTGGCTCGGGAGCATCGGGCTCGTAGGCGAAGGGGACGTTGTGACCCACGAAGAGACGCGCGTCGTGGGGCAAGAGCCTGCGGTCGGGCAGGTGCAGGATGCCGTTGGCGGTGACCACGAGATCGTGGGGATCGGGTAGTCCTTCCCCAGCCAGCCAGGAGGGCGGCTCGACCGTCGGCGCGAGATGCGTGACCGCAGACAGCGCCTCGCCGACGTTGGCGATCTTCGCCTTGGTCGGGTCCCACCGCTTCTGGACGGTGCCCAGCTGTGTTTCGACCTCGTAGACGGCATGCTCGAGGTAGCCGTACATCTCGGACCGGATCGTCGCCCCGTCGCGCTCCGGCCAACAGCGCCCATCCCAGGCGCAGTAGCCACCGCGCCAGCTTCGAATGACGACCATGCCGTCGGCGTCCGTGAAGCGGTCGGCGACGAGGCGGCGGGCCACGCCCATCGGGGACGAGGGGGCCGGAACGATTACATCCGGCGTCGCGGTAGCCACGTGGTCAATGGCCCGAGCCTCGGCCACGAGCCGCCGCGCGACGTCCGCCGTAGCGTCCGCAGCATCCCAGCCGGCCGGTGCGTCCGCGGGCGGTGAGACCCAAATGACGGTGCGAGCGATGGACTCCAACGCGGCCGCGATCCGCTGCATGTGGCCGAGGCCCGAACCGTCGGCATCGGGCCAGAGGACGACGTCCATGGCCGCCAGGGCCATCAGGGCGTCGCGGCACGGGATCGTCGCCGCACCGGTGACGGTGCCGACGACTGGAATACCCACGGCAGCGAGCGCGTCAGCGGCCTTCTCGCCCTCGACCAGCACCGTGCGGTCGCTACCACTCGCAACGACATCATCGATCCGGTAGAGCGCGAACGAGGAAGTCGACACGCCCGACAGCCCCCTGCGTCCATCACGCTCCCACCACATCCGCTTGGAGCCGTCGGCGCGATCGAGGCGCACATGTTCGATGCGCTCGGCCGAGAGGCTTCCATCTGCGACCCTCGCGCGGTAGCGGGTCTCACGGTCCTGGGTCTGACCACGCGCCGGCCGCGCCATTCCGGCAGCACCGTTGGGGCGCGGATAGAGGTCGGCCATTCCGAGACCGAGAGCACCAACCACCGTTTCGGTCGGACAGCCGGCGTGACAAGTCAGGAGAGCACGGCCATCATCCCCTGCTGCGACGGACAGGCTCGCGTGTCGATCCTCGTGAGCAGGACAGCGGGCATCCCAGCCATGGCCTGCGCGGCGCACGCCTTCGAGCCGATCGATCAGAAGCGTGACCGGGTCGGTCATGCCCGCGATCCAGGGGCGACGGATTGGGGCCCGACCCCGGGTCGTCGCGAGACGGACCTGGGTCGTCGGCCGGCGGCACCCTGCGGCAGGCGAGAGGCGCGCAGGGCCTCGAGGATCAGGAAGGCTGCCTGCTCCCTGGTCGAGCGACACTCGACTTCGGCAAGGTCCTTGAGGGCCGCGGCGGCGTGATCGGGGAGTCGGATCGTCAGTGAAGGCACGCCCGAATTGGACGCCGAGCGGACGCGCGAGATAAACGAGCCGAATGCGCGAAGAAGGCTCGGGTTAGCCGCGAACTAATCGGCGAGCGGCCACGAGGTGTCGTTCGCCTGCAGGAAGTCTTGGAGGGTGCGGACGGCCACATCGAGTCGCGAGGCGAGCTGCTGTTGGGTCGGACGACGCTTGAGCTCGCGCTTCAGCGCAGCATGAGACGTCCTCACCGACTCCATCGACAACTGCCCGGATCCCTTCGGTCGTCCGCGCCTTGGACGCTCATCGGATCGAGCGGCGCGCTTGCGCGTCGCGCCCAGACCAAGCCGTTGCCGAAGCGTGGCCTGGTCCAGGCTGGACAAACGATCGACGTAGTCCCGCAGTTCGTCGAGCGTCGGTTGTCGGCCTTCGATCAGGACGAGGTGTTGATAGAGCGCGTGGAGCAACTCGTTTCCGAGCTCCGGGCGCTCAGACGCCAACCGGGCGATGTCCGCCGACATGATGAGAGGGTCGGGATGCCTCATGGCATGCCCGGGCAGTGGGGTGGCTCGCTAGACGATCAGGCCTCCGGGGTGGGTTCGGCCGGTGGGACCTCCGTGGCGGTGCCGTCGCCGGCGGGGACTTCGGCGCGTGCGCGCCGGCTCGACGTGGGACGTGGCCCCGGTCGCTCGACTCCGATGAGGCGCTCGATACGGTCGAGGAGTTCCGCGTCGGTCCCATCGATGGAGTCGACCTTCTTGAGCAGGACGTCGAAGTAGCGCAGCCTCATGTCGTCGGATGCAACGTCCGCGTTTGCTGCCAAGGTCTCGCTGACAACCGGCTGAGGCGCCGGCGTGGTCGTGCCTCGGGCAGACGCCCGCTTGCGGGCACGCCTTGGCGCGGACCCTCCCTGGACGCCACGCGGAGCCTTGAAGTACGGGCTCAGTTTCAGCCCCGCGTAGGTCGCACCATGAAGGAAGAACGTTTCCGCCTTTCGGAGGGTGGCACCGTTCTGGCCGAAGACCTCGCGGAAGACGTCGTCGAGCTGCGCCTGCGTGGCGTTCGTCGGTAGTGCGAAGACCTCGGGATAGTGCGCATGGAGCAACTCGGCCACGATCGGCGGCCGCCCATCCCGCGCCGCGACGAGGTCCTTCAGCGGGTCGAGGACCGTGCCGTCGTCGGCGATCATCCCGAACGCCTTGAGTGTCGCGATCAGGTAGCCCTGGTCGAGACCGGACCGCTGGCTCAGGAAGCTCCTGTCGATCCGGGTCGGGAGTCCCTTCTCATCGAGCTGGAGGATCAGGTTGAAGAAGGTCCGCCACGCAAGGTACGGGGCGTAGCGCTTGACGGGCTCGTCGGCCATGTCCTGGATCTCCTAGTGGCACGCCTTGTGGTGTGGCATGCGCTGGCGGAAGTATGCCACGGCGTCGTGCCACAACACAAGCCACAGTGCCACATCTTCCTTTCGCGCTGCCGCCGGAGCTCTGTTGCCTCCTTCGCTGGGCCGGAGAGCGAGGCCATGCCAGAGGAACTTTGGCGGGTGCCCTTACGGTGTGATGAGGAGGCGCAGCATGGATATCAATCGCGGTGACCGAGTCACCGTTCGCACAGCATTCGGTGATCAGCTCGAGCGAGTCGCGCTGACGTCGATCGAGATGGGTCGCGACTTCCCCGTAGTCTGGGTTTGTTCGCCCGAGGAGTGGGCTGCCCGCGAGGAAGCGGACCCTCCTGCCGGGCTGCCGTGGCCAGCAGACGACGTCCGCCGGGCCGACGCTCCCGCGGGGGCGCGCGCGTGACGGTTACCGCCCCCGCGGCAGCGGACATCCTGCAGCGCCAGGATGATGGCCGGCGCCGAACCCATGAGCCGATCTTCACTGTCGGCTACCAGGGCGCGACCCTCGACCGCGTCCTCGACGTGCTCGCCGCCGCCGAAGTCTCCGTCCTCGTGGACACCCGCGAGCGGCCGACTTCGCGGCGACCTGAATTCCGGAGCCGGTCCCTCGGTGCGTCACTGGCGAGCGCCGGTATCCGGTACATGTCGATGCCGGCCCTCGGAGCCCCGCGTGCCCTCCGAGAGCTCGTGTCGGACTGGGACAGGTTCGCCGATGGATACCGAGACCGGCTAGCCCTCGTCCGGGAAGAGCTCGAGAGCCTCATCCCCCTCATCGAGAGCGAGCGGGTCTGCTTCCTCTGTTTCGAGGCCGATCCCAGCGCCTGCCACCGGTCGCTGCTGGCCCATGAGATCCAGGCTCTGCTGGACGTAAGCGCCGTCCACCTTCGGCCGGGGCGGATAGACGAGCCCGATGATCACGAACGTCTTCGGGTGGGCAGCGAGCGTACCGACGACGAGGTGTAGATCCCTGGCCGGCAGCTCGCGCTCATACTTCTGGCGGATCATCTCCTCCCATCGGCTGGGATCGGATCGCGACCAGCGGCGAAACGACTGACCGAGCTCCCAGTCGAAGATCTGGAGCTTGTGTCCGCGACAGTCGGGCCCGTCGCAGTCGAAGTCGTAGCTGAACTTCCACGGAATCTGCTCGAGCTCGGCTAGCTCGCGGATTCCCTCAGGGCCAAGTTCAAGGCGCTCCTGGCGAAGGGCCGCGCGCTCCTTGTCGGTCCATGGGTCCGCTGACCCCTTTATAAGACGCCGGATGGACTTCGGGCGGAACATGCCGATGCTGACGCCGTCCGCGACGTTGGCTGCCCTGATCTCCTCAAGCGATCGCGATGGCGCGGGCAGCAGTTCCATGCGGCGGCGCCATCCGTCGGATGACGGGATGACATCGCCCGTGAGCTTGATCGAGTCCTGATCGACTCTCAGGCTCTCCGGGCGGGCGTCGTTGCGTGGAGTTGTGGCTGCGCACTCGATGACCTGGTACTTCTTGAACCTGTTGTCGGCCAAGTGCCGGAACGTGATCGGGTACATCCGCACCCAACGTCCCGTATCGAGATCAACGCCGGCGCAACAAACCGTCTCGACGTGGGTCTGGCTGGGATTCGGGTAGGTCTTGACGACCACCATGATCCGCTTGGGCTCGTACGCCACCTTCCCGTCCTTCGCCTTGAATTAGCTGGGACCTCTCGCGACATTGGCGACCACCGGATCCGATGATGAGGCCCGCTCGGGCGCGGGCGGAAGCGTCCTTGGAGATAGACGTCGCCACGACTCACCCGACGACGCGGACGAGTTGGAGGGCGGCCATGCCGGCGACCAGGGCGTGATCGCGCGCGGGTGTTTCGTCGAGTTCGAATGCTCTCCGCTCGGAGCTACTCATCACGCCGCGCCCTTGCGCCGGTTGTCCTCGAGACAGAGCATCTGGCAGTTCTCGGCGTTGGTCCGCCCGCCCTTGGACCACGGGGTGATGTGGTCGGCCTCCATCCCGTCAATCTCGTAGGGCTTCGTGCACACGGGGCAGATCCCGCCCTGTCGCTCGTACGCAGCGCGTCTCATCCCTGGCGTGAACTGGCGGATCGCGAGGTACTTCTCGTCCCGAGTCAGGACGTACTGGTAGACGCCCTTCTTCCGCGTCACGTCGTCGTCGATCAACAGCGCCTTGATCTCGTCCTCGAGCTTGGCGGTGTCGTAGAGCCCGTCCTTGAACTGGTTGTAGAGGGCGCCCCAGTCGATGCCCCTCTGCTCGCTGCGGTACGTGGTGAAGGTCAGCTTCACCCACGCGATCACCGCCTGAAAGTGGGCCCACAGCTCGTTGGCGTTGGGGTCGTGCTGGTGAGCCGACATGTACTGCTCGACCTTCCCGCCCGACATCCACTCAAGAGCGGTCTCCAGGAAGTCCTGGCGGATTGGCGAGCCGTTGACGTACTTGCTCGCGAGCAAGAAGGCAGGGCAGCCCGACTTGGAGAAGATGGTCTTCGCGTGAGATAGCCAAGGCCCCGTGTAGACGGCGTTTCGTAGCTCCTGCTCGGTCAGCCGCTCCCCGGCGATGTTGATGATCCGGAACCAGTCGAGCTTTTCTTGGTCGGTGCCCGAGCAGAAGTACACCATCAGCTTGTAGTCGAGCACTTGGTCTTGAAGGGTCTTCGGCAGGTTGTGGAACGCCATGGGGTGGCCGTCGACCGCGATTGAGAAGTCGCCGTTCACGTATTGGCAGAACGAGATGGTCCGCTGCTGGCCGTCCATGACCTCGTACGTGCCCTGGTCGGTGACGACCCAGTACATGACGTTCAGCGGGAAGTCCTTGCGAATCGTCTCGATGACCGCGTTCCGCTTCTTATCGTCGTAGACGAACTCGCGCTGGTACCTCGGGCGAATGTCGAGCCGCCCGCCGTAGCCAGCGACACCTTCCTCGGCGCTGTCGGCATATCCCTCGGCGACCTCTCGGACCGTGATCTCCTTCAGCTCGATCTTCATCCGGCCTTCCCCGCAATCCGCCGGATGACGATGCGTTGATACACACCCTCGTGCTTGCCGCCGCCGACCGGCAGGAAGAACTTCCCGGTCCCGCCGACGACCTTGCCGTTAGCGCTCATGTAGTCCTCCTTCGCGGCATACGACGACATGGGCCTGGCAAGCCAGCGGCTGTACCCAAGGATCTCGAACTGCTCGGGGTTGTATCGGTCGAGGAATGTGATGGGGACTCCCATCTCCCCCTCGTAGTCCATCGGGATATCGGCGACCTTTGAGACCTCGATGGCCGGGTAGTTGGTGTAGGTGGGGTACTCCTCGGGGGCGTATCGCTTGTAGAGCGTGATGGGCTCGTGGCGCTTCGACGTGTCGAGGTTGGTGTACCAGTAGACCCGACCCATGCTGAAGAACTTGACGCCGTCGACGACCTTCTTCCTTGACTCCGTCGTGATGTCGTAGTCGTCCGGCACGCGGAACCACTTGGTGCCGCCGTTTTCGTAGCCGAACCAGAGGTTGTTCGCCATGACCTGCGCGAAGACCTCATCGTATGTGATCGCGTTCTGGTCCCCGAGGACGAGGAACTTCTTGCCGCTTTCGCCAAGTTGGGTGATGTACTCGCGGAACAGGGAGAACGGCGGGTTGGTCACAACCACGTCCGCCTCCGCCAGCAGCGCGACACACTCGGCGGAACGGAAGTCGCCGCCCTCGTCGAGGAGCGTCAAGACGTTGGCGTCGTTCCTGAGCAGGTACTCGACGTCGGCGAGGTCGATGGCGCCATCGCCGTTCGCGTCCGGGACCTCGCTGATCACAAGCTTGTGCGCCGCCCGAGCCTTCGTCCCCCTCGGGACGCCGGGGAGGTCGAAGAGCGGGATCTGTTCCCCGATGACCGGCGAGCCGGAGTAGGCCGTCGCGATGAGCCGCTTCAACCCGAGGTGGTTGAAGTTCATGGCGAAGTACTTGAAGAAGTTCGACTCGTATGGGTCGTCGCAGTTACAGAGAACGACCTTCCCGCGGAGTTGGTCCTTGTAGTGGCGGACCTCCGCCTCGATGTCGACCAGCTGGGTGTAGAACTCGTCCTGCGGCGACCTGTTCCGGTTGCTGAGTGTCTCGTTGCCGGCCACGCGCAGAGATTACTGCCGCGACGCCCGCGGAGCGCTGGTCGGGCTCGGCCCGAGATCGGGCCGCCGGCGCGGAGTGCGCGAGCCGACCCGTTGCCGGAGGCAGCTTCTTCCTCTCACCGGCTTGGCTGAGACCCCCGACGCCGTCCGTCGTAGCGACGGGCGCGCGCTCGTACCAGATCGCTACGCCTTGACCCATACTCCGCCGCGCCGGACGTAGACGTCCGGCCCCACATCAGCCCAGGCTCCCGAGCGGCGGACCTGGACGCTGCCTGCCTTAACCCACGCGCCGGATCGACGGACGTAGGTCTCCGAGCCGACCTCGTACACAACGTACACGCCCATTCGCCGGCCCGAGTGGCTGGACTCGCCGCTCATCCCCGAAGGGTTCGACGAGCCGTTGTCGTCGTCGTAGTGGGAGCCGGTGTTCTCGAACCCGAACTGCATCGCGCCTGTCGGGTTGCGGGTGAAGCCGACGTAGATCGTGCCTGCGGCGACATCGAACGGGGTCGTGACCGCGGCCTCGTACTTCGACGACGCGCCGACCGCGAGCGCCGCGCCGGACGCGGTCTGGAGCGCGGTCTGCCCGAGCACGGTGTTGCGGGTGCTGTTCCAGACGACGCCGCGGAACGAGCACGACGCGTCTTTGCCGCGGCACCAGACGCCGATCCGCGTGATCCGCCCGGCCTCGGTCATTGTGACCGCCGTGCAGTGCTGGTTGTCGGCCCCAGACCCGAACCACTCAGATCCGTAGTCGGGTTCGGACGTGTAGCCCGCGGTCGGCATCGTCTAGGCCTCCGCGCTCACTGCTTCACCCAGATGTCGCCTTCGACGGCCGACGCGCCGGGATCCGTGGTCCCGACCCAGACCTTCACGCCTGCGGCCCCGCCGCCGGCCGACCCTTGCGCCCAGGCGCCGATGTCATCGGCGGTGCCCGTGTGCGAGTTGAGGGCGTGGACCTGCGGGTGGTGGGCATCGGGCAGGTAGCCCGAACCGTGCGCGTGAACGTGGGCGGCGCGAGCGAGGGCGCCGGTCGCACCGGCCGCGCCCGCGGCCGCAACGTCGGCAGGCGTCGTGCCCGAGCTCGCGACCTGGTGGCCGTGACCAGAGCGGGCGAACGTGGCCGCCGTGCCGGCCGCGCCAGCGGCGTCGACCGCGATGTTGGCGTCCGGCCCCGCCGTGGGCGCCGGGTGGTGGTCGGTCGCCGAGATCCCAGTGAGGGCCCCGTGGGCGATCGAGCCCGACCCGTCGCCGCTGTGGGTGTGCGACTTCGGGTGGTGGTCGTCGGCGCCGACCGAGGCGACGTCGGCGTGGCGGACCTTTCGCCCGGTGCCCGCGGTGCCCTCGTGGCGATGGCCGCTCGTCGGGTCGAGCAGCTCGTCGGCGAGGTTGGCGATGTCGGTGCCCGTCGCGCGATCGCCGCGCTCGTCGGTGATAACCGCGTCGACGATCGACGCCACGGCCGGCGCTACCGCGACCGATGCCAGGGGGATCTCCCAGACGCCCGCCCCAACCTGGGTCAGGGCGGGCGCGGTCGGGCTTGCGGCCGGCGTACCCGGCAGGACCGCAAGGACCGCGGTTCGCCCGGCGAGGTCGCGGCGGACGACGACCCGGTCGATCCGTGCCAGGGTCGCGTGCGCCGCCGCGATCGCAAGCGTCTCCTGCCCCGTGTAGACCTCGAAGTAGTAGCCCTGGATGAAGGCCTTGCCGGTGTTCACCCGGACGCTCATCGCGGGCGGGCTCGCCTCGGCGACCGCGAGCTCGTTGCCGGTCGCAACGACGCCGTCGCCGATGATCGCGCCGACCACCTGCGCCCAGGCATCGCTGGTGTACGTCCGGTCGCCGCCGGAACTGTCGAAGAACCGGGATCGCTGGGCCATCGAGCGCTCCTTAGGCTGCCTTGATGATGTAATTGGCGACGATCGAGGGCTGCACGACCGAGACCGCCGCGTGGTCCCCGACAGCGGCGCCGGTGTGGGCCGAAACGGCCGCTCCGGTGTGCGCCGAGTGCGCATCGACGGCGGCGCCGGTGTGGCTTTGCGCGGCGTGATCGCTGTGCGCGGACGGCTGGGTCACCGTGTGGTCGGATGCCTGGGTGACCGAATGCGCCGACACGCTGACCGCCTGGGACTTTGCGACGGCGAACGAGCCCGTCGCCGACGAGACGCTCGAGGTCCAGTTCCGAGTCCGCGATGTCCCGGTGCCGAAGACGCCCTGATCGAGCGAGCTGATCGCGTGGGTGTCGTCGATGATGAACGGCAGCTCGTGGCTATGGCTCGAGTGCGCCGCGACCGCCGCGCCGGCATGCGAGGAGACGTCCGCGCCGGCATGGGCGCTGTGGGCGAGGGCGGCATGCGTCGCAGCCTGCGTCACCACGTGGTTCGAGTGGGCCGCGGGCTGGGTGACGGAATGCGCGGCTGGCTGGGTCACGGCATGGGCTGATGGCGTCGCGGTCTTGGCGCCCGACGTCTCGCCGAGCGTGTCGAAGTCGGTGTCACCCACCTTGAGGCCCACCGGCACGCGGCCGCGGTAGTCAGGCAGGGTGAAGTGCGTCCCATCGGCGGCGCCGTAGGTGGTGCCGAGCACGGCGAACAGGTCGGGGTACGCCGAGCGGAGCAGCGACGCGCCGTTGCAGGCGAGCCAATCCGTCGGCAGGGCGGTAGCGGCCCACAGGACGATCGATCCCACCGGCACGCCACCCGATGCGGTCCCCACGGATCCGTCGGCCGTCGCGGCCGCACGGCCCGTCGTTGCCTGCGAGGCCAGGGTCGGGAACGGCCGCCCGAGGGTGGCCTTGACGACGGGTGCGGCAGCGCTCCGTTCGAGCGTCTTCTCGACCTCGACGATCCGCGCCGTGTAGGCGAGGCCCCGCTCGGCGTTGCGGACGGTGACGACGTCGCCGACATCCCAGTGCTCGCGGTAGCGGAAGCCGCCGTACTGGTGGACATCGGCTTCAAGGCTCGTCTCGGCGCCCGTCGCGGCAAGGTAGGCGTCGCCGCGCTGGGCGAGCACGGTCGCCTCGCCCTGCTCCACGTCGCGTGCGTCGAGGAACGCCTCGCGGCGGTCGAACCCGGTGGGTTCGGTGCCCGACCATCGCGTGGCGATGTCGCGGTCGGTGCCTTCGCCCTGGCCCGCGACGACGGCCACGGTCTTGGCATCGATGACCGAGTCGAGCTCCTCCCACCGTTCGAGGGTCTCGAACGCGAAGTCGAAGAACACCGAGGCGCTCCGATCGACCCCGTCAGTGATGTCGAAGCGGAAGTCGCCCGACCCCGGGTCATACTTGATCTCCCAGCCGAGCCCGGCCACGAGGCCGATCTCGCGGACGAGATCGAGCACGCTCTGGTAGCGGCCGTTGACGGTCACGGCCGGGCCTCGGGCGGCATCGGCAACGACCACCAGCCCCGGGACCTGCCGTGCCGACGTGGCGAGGTCGGCGGCATGCGCCCGCAGGTAGTGCTTGATCGCGGTCTCCGCGGCGACCGCCGTCTGGCGGTCGTGGCTCTCGCCGGCCGGCGGTTCGACGAGGCGCTCGGCCATGGCGATCCCCTCGAGCGAGCGCCCGCTCACGGTCATCTCGTCGTTGCGCGTGCTCCCCTCGGCGACGCTCGCGATCTGCTCGATGAGGAACACGAG
>CAZOHT010000057.1:0-14124 GCA_964579825.1 uncultured Anaerolineaceae bacterium | reverse complement strand
CGTGCTACACTCCCGCCCTCACGGCAGCGACCGAGAGGAGTAGCGTCGGGACGGCCCGAAGCGAGCGCGGGATGGTGCGAGCCGCGTGGTCAGCCGGCGCGAACGTCACTCGCGAGTCATGACGGGCGGCGCCCGATAGCGCGCCACGAGGGCATCGGAGATCAGCGGCCGCGATGACCGGCCGGCGCCGACGCCGAACCAGCAGGTGGTACCACGACCCGTTCGTCCGCTGGACGAGCGGGCGTTGTCGTATCCGGGAGCGATGACATGACCGAGCCCGAGGGGCGTCCCAGTCTCGCCAAGGCCTATACGCCGCACGACGTCGAGGGCGGGATCTACGAGCGCTGGCTCGCCGCTGACGTCTTCGCGCCCGACGGTGCCGGATCGACGGCCGACCCCTCCCTGCCGCCGTTCACGCTCATCCAGCCGCCACCGAACGTGACCGGGTCGCTCCACCTGGGCCACGCGCAGCGGACCGCGGTCGAAGACCTCATGATCCGGCACGCCAGGATGCGCGGCCACGCGGCCCTCTTCCTGCCCGGACTCGACCACGCCAGCATCGCCGCCCAGTTCGTGCTCGACGGGATCCTCGCGACGGAAGGGGAGAGCCGGGCCAGCCTGGGTCGTGACCGATACCTCGAGCGGATGCGGGCGTTCGTGGCGTCGACCCGCGAGGTCATGCTCGGGCAGCAGCGCCGTGTCGGGGCGTCGGCGGACTGGGAACGTCTGCGCTTCACGATGGACGAGGGCTCCGCGGCCGCCGTGCGCACGGCGTTCGAGCGGCTGTATCGCGATGGTCACGCCTATCGCACCGAGGCGCTCGTCAACTGGTGCCCCGGCTGTCGGACCAGCGTCAGCGACCTCGAGGTCGTCCCGACGCCGGAGACCGGCACCCTCTGGTCCGTGCGCTACCACCTGATCGATCCCGCGACCGGGGCGCCGGACCCGGATCCCGACAGGACCATCACGGTCGCGACGACCCGACCCGAGACGATCCTGGGCGACACGGCCGTCGCCGTCCATCCTGACGATCCTCGCTACGCGGCGCTCGTCGGTCGTACCGTCCGTATCCCATTCGTCGAGCGGGACGTCCCGATCATCGCGGACGACGTCGTGGATCCGGCGTTCGGGACCGGCGCCGTCAAGATCACGCCGGCGCACGACCACGACGACCGGGCGACCGGCCAGCGCCACGGCCTGCCGGCGCCGACCATCCTGGCCGACGACGCGACGATCGCCGGGACGGGGACACCGTATGACGGCCTCGACCGTTACGAGGCGAGGCTCCGGATGGTCGCGGACCTCGAGGCGAGCGGCGATCTCGTCGGCTCGAAGGCGCACGAGATGGTCATCGGCCGCTGCCAGCGCAGCGATGACGTCGTCGAGCCGCGCCTGAAGACCCAGTGGTTCATCGCCACGGCCCCGCTCGCCGAGCGGGCCCTGGCGGCCACGCGCGATGGCCGAACGCGGATCCTGCCGGACCGGTTCGAGAAGACCTGGGAGCACTGGCTGACGACCATCCGCGACTGGAACGTGAGTCGCCAGTTGTGGTGGGGCCACCGGATCCCGGCCTGGTACTGCCCCGACGGGCACGTGACGGTATCGTCGGACGCCGCAGGCCCATCCTCATGCGAGGTCTGCGGCCGACCCGCCGCGGAGCTGCAGCAGGATCCGGACATCTTCGACACGTGGTTCAGCTCCGGCCTCTGGCCGTTCTCCACATTGGGCTGGCCGGCCGCGACCGAGGACCTGGCGCGCTTCTACCCGACATCGGTCATGGAGACCGCCTACGACATCATCTTCTTCTGGGTCGCCCGGATGATGATGCTGGGCCTCGCGCTGACCGACGAGGTCCCGTTCCATACGGTCTACCTGTCCGGTCTCATCCGGGATCCGGAAGGCCAGAAGATGTCGAAGACGAAGGGCAACGTCGTCGACCCGCTCGGGGTCATCGATGCGTCGGGCGCCGACGCCCTCCGCTTCGCGCTCATCCATGGCGCGACGCCCGGTATCGACCAGCGGTTCGGGGCGACCAAGCTCGAGAACGCCCGGAACTTCGCCAACAAGCTCTGGAACGCGGCACGGTTCGTCGAGGGCGCCCGGCCGGCGAGCATCCCGGCCGATGCGGTCCGACAGGTCCCTGACCCGGCCGGGTGTGGGCCGGCCGAGCGGTGGCTCCTGTCTCGGGCTGCTGCGACGACCGCCGCTGTCGATGCGGCGATGGCGGACTACGCCTTCGGGGAGGTCACGCGCCTCCTGTACGACGCGATCTGGAGCGAGTTCTGCGACTGGGGTCTCGAGTTCGCCAAGGTCCGACTGACCGATGACAGCCTGTCCGCCGCCCAGCGTGAGGCGACCTGGTGGACCCTGGTCGACGTCCTCGACACGTACCTGCGGTTGCTCCACCCGGTCATGCCGTTCGTGACCGAAGCGCTGTGGACGACGATCCCGCATCGCGCGACCGACCCGGCGCTGCTGATCGTCGCTCGCTGGCCCGGCGCCGGAGCCCGCGACGCGACGGCCGAGGCCGACGTCGAGGCCTGCATCGACCTCGTGCGCGGGATCCGCAACGCACGCTCGGAAGCCCGCATCGAGCCGGCCACGTGGTTGGCCGTGGACGTGGCGATCCCGACGAGGCTCGGGCCCACCTTCGAGGCCCTCGCGCCGGCGCTCGGCCGGCTGGCCCGCGCCCGACCGCTGACCCGCCACCTCACCGTGGAGAGCCTCCGCCCATCGGGCGCCGGTGCGACCGACCTGGCGATCGTGTCGGGCGGCATCGAAGCGGTCGTCCGATCCGCCACACCGGACGCCGACCCGGAGGCGGTCCACCTCGAGACCGCTCGCCTCGAGCGTGAGCTCGAGACCGCCGAGACGCGTCTGGCGGCGACGAGGCTGCGCCTCGCCGATACCGCCTTCGTGGGGAAGGCCCCGGCCCAGGTGGTCGAGAACGCCCGCCGCCAGGAGGCCGAGCTGGCCGAGCTCGTCGAGCGCCTGCGCGGTCGGATCCGCGGCTGACCTTGCGCGCCGGTCCGCCACGGAGGCACCGGCCCCCGCCGACCGCGTACACTGCCGTGCCGGTCGCATACACGAACGGACGGAGGCGCGCGAGGTCATGGGAGTCACGATCGGCGACGTCGCTCGGCGGGCTGGCGTGGGGCGGGGGACCGTCAGCCGCGTCCTGAACGAGCGCGCCAACGTCGACCCGGCGACCCGTGCGAAGGTCCTTGCCGCCATCGCGGAACTCGACTTCGTCCCGAGCCCGACGGCGCGCCGTCTCTCCCTGCGGCTGACCCAGACGGTCGCGGTCATCCTGCCGTTCCTGACGAGGCCCTCGGCGGTCGAGCGCCTTCGCGGCGTCGAGGAGGCGCTCGTCCTCGGCGGATACGACATGATCGTGTTCAACGTCGAGACCAACGAGCGCCGCGAGGCCGTCTTCCGGGACCTGCCGCGGCGCGAACGCGTCGACGGCCTGATCATCATCTCGCTGTCGCCCCGACCCTCCGAGATCGAGCGGATCGACCGTGTCGGATTGCCGGTCGTGCTCGTCGACGCCCACCACCGTGCGCTTCCCAGGGTCGTCGCCGACGACGTCCTGGGGGGTCGGCTCGCGAGTCGACACCTGATCGAGCTCGGCCACCGCCGGATCGGGTTCATCGGGGACATCCCGCGAACCCCCCTGGCCTTCACGTCCAGCCGCCTGCGCCTGCTGGGCGTTCGGCGGGAACTCGAATCGGCCGGCCTGTCGCTCCCGGACGAGGTGGTGGGGATCGGCGACCACTCACGCCGACGCGCGGCGGAACTGACCGAGGGGATGCTCGCGCGACGGCGTCGCCCGACCGCGATCGTGTGTGCCAGCGATACCCAGGCCGCGGGCGTGCTCGAGGCGGCCGCGGCCCGCGGCCTGAGCGTGCCGGCCGACCTCTCGGTGACGGGCTATGACGACCTCGAACTCGCCGACCACCTCGGCCTGACCACCGTCCGACAACCGTTGTTCGACTCCGGTCTGCGGGCCGTGGAGCGGCTGCTCGGCCTGGTCAGGGGTGGGCCGACGGGCACCCTTCGCGAAGTCCAGCAGATCAGCCTGGTCGTCCGTCGCTCCACGGGCACGCCGTCGTCCTGATCCCGCACCGGGTCGGTCGCATCTCGGGTATTGACAGGGCCTGTATCGTTGCGATACGAGGCGTGGAACCGGTTCCACACGCTCATGTCGCGTCCGGCCGTGCCGGCCGGCGATGGAGGAGGAGTACATGAGGAAGCGACTGGCGGTCGGCCTATGGGTGACGGTGTTCGCCCTGGCCGCATGTGGTGGCAGTAGTGGATCCGCCGCTCCATCGGGCGGTGGGGGCGGTGACCTCGCGGGCACCACGGTCAAGGTCGGTGGCGCCTTCGTCGACGTCGAGGCGACGAACTTCGAGGAGGCCGTCAAGCCCTTCGAAGACGCGACCGGCGTCGATGTCATCTACAGCGGCGACAAGTCATTCGAGCAGCAGTTGAACGTCCAGGTCCAGGCCGGTAACCCGCCGGACGTGGCCCTTCTCCCGCAGCCGGGCGGCATGCGGAACTACGCGTCGCAGGGCAAGCTCTTCGCCCTGCCAGCGGACATCGTGGCCAACATCGACTCGAACTACGGCGCCGGCTGGAAGGATGAAGGGACCGGCCTCGACGGCAAGGTCTACGGCGTCTTCCACCGCGTCAACTTGAAGGCCCAGGTCTTCTATCCGAAGGCCGCGTTCGAGGCCAAGGGCTACACCGCCCCCACGACGTGGGACGAGCTCGAGACCCTCCAGGACAAGATGGTCGCCGACGGCACGCCGCCCTGGTGCATCGGTATCGAGAGCGGCGCGGCCACCGGCTGGCCGTCCACCGACTGGGTCGAGGAGATCATGCTCCGAACCGTCGGCAAGGAGGGCTACGACAAGTGGGTGAAGCACGAGATCCCGTTCAACGACCCGACGGTCAAGAACGCCTATCAGATCATGATGGACATCTGGGGCAACAAGGACTACGTCTACGGGGGTCCCCAGTACATCGTCCAGACCAATTTCGGTGAGGCGCCCAAGGCCGCCTTCGAGGATCCCCCCAAGTGCTGGCTGACCAACCAGGGCAACTTCATCACCGCGTTCTTCCCGGATGATGTCCAGGCCGACCTCGACGGTCAGGTCGGGGTCTTCACCCTGCCCGAGATCGACAGCGCGATCGGCACGCCGGCTGAGGTCGGTGGCGACCAGGCCGTCGCGTTCGCCGATCGCCCCGAGATCTGGGCCTTCCTGAAGTACCTCACCACCAAGGAGGCCGGGGTGTCCTGGTCGAAGGCCGGTGGCGCGATCTTCCCGTACAAGGACCAGGATCTCGCGAACTACTCGACCAACCTGGACCGGGCCTTCGCCCAGTCGCTCCTCGACGCGTCGTTCGTTCGGTTCGACGGTGGCGACGCGATGCCGGCAGCGGTCGGCTCAGGTACGTTCTGGTCCGAGAACGTGAAGCTGGTGAACGGGAGCCAGGACATCGATACGACCCTGGCGAACATCGAGGCCAGCTGGCCGAAGTAACCCCTTCGCATTCGAGCGCGCGATCGTGGCGGAGTCGTCGTCGACGGCTCCGCCACGCCGACCCGGTACCCCGTGGATGGAGGATCACAGGGATGCAAGGGACTGATGCCGTTCCAGAGACCCAGGCACGAGGGGTCGGCCAGATCGTCGCGACCGGCATCGGCCGCGTCGCGATCTCGATCTTCGTGCCCGTCGTCGCATTCATCGTGCTCTACGCGGGCTTCATCTTCCTGAAGGACAGTGGAGCGCCGAAGCTCGTGATCGTGCTCGTCGCGATCGCCTGGGGCATCGGCGGCGTCGCGACGCTGTACGTGGTCGCGAACTGGATGACCGAGAAGCTGCCACACCGGTGGCAGGGCCGGATCCTCCCCTTCGTCTTCGTCGGCCCCGCCGTCGCGATCCTCGCCTTCTACCTGCTGGTACCGGCCGTCCTGACCGCGTGGGCCAGCCTGTTCAACGCCACCGGACAGGAGTTCGTCGGCGCCGACAACTACGTCTATGCGTTCACCAACCCGGAGATGCTGGTCGCGATCCGGAACAACGTCCTGTGGCTCGTGGTGGGCACGTTGTTCAGCACGGGCCTCGGCCTTCTCATCGCCGTCCTCGTCGAACGATCTCGGCTGGACAAGGTCGCCAAGACACTGATCTTCCTGCCGATGGCGATCTCCTTCGTGGGCGCCAGCATCATCTGGCGGTTCGTGTACTCCTACCAGCCCGAGGGCGAGACCCAGATCGGGCTGCTCAATGCCATCCTCGGCGCGTTCGGGATGGCTCCCGTGTCGTGGCTCACGGGCGCCCCGCTCAACACCATCCTGCTCGTGGTGATCCTCGTGTGGGGTCAGACGGGCTTCGCGATGGTCATCTTCTCGGCGGCCCTGAAGGGCGTGCCCGACGAAGTCCTCGAGGCCGGCCGGATCGACGGCGCCACCGAGGTCCAGATCTTCCGCCGGATCATCATCCCGACGATCTGGCCGACCATCGTGACCGTCGCGACGACGATCGCGATCCTGACCCTGAAGATCTACGACATCGTCACGGCCACGACGGGAGGCAACTTCGATACGCAGGTCATCGCGACCCTGATGTGGAAACAGGCCTTCACGTTCTTCGATGCCGGTCGGGGCGCCGCCCTCGCGATCATCCTGCTGGTCGCGGTGACGCCGGTGATCTGGTACAACCTGCGGCAGTTCCGCGGCCGGGCGATCTGAGGAGGATGCGATGAGACCCAGCCGCTGGTCCCGCGTGGCCATCAACCTCAGCGTGATCGCCCTCATCGTGATCTGGACGGTGCCGACCCTCGGCCTGTTCATCACCTCGTTCCGGACGAAGGACAACATCTCCGACTCCGGGTGGTGGACCGTGTTCACCAACCCCCAGGGCGAGCTGACCCTGGATAACTACGAGAAGGTGCTGTTCGGTGGCGACGGTCTGGCGACGGCGTTCCTGAACACCCTGGCCGTGACGATCCCGGCGGTCGTGATCCCGATCCTGATCGCCGCCTTCGCCGCCTACGGGTTCGCCTGGATGCGCTTCCCAGGGCGACGGATCCTGTTCATCACCATGGTGGCCCTGCTCGTCGTCCCACTGCAGATCGCGCTGATCCCGGTCCTCAAGGCCTATCTGGCGATCGATCTCAACGGGACGTTCCTGGCGGTCTGGTTGGCGCACGCCGGCTTCGGGCTCGCCCTGGCGACCTACCTGCTCTACAACTACATCAGCCAGTTGCCCAAGGACATCATCGAGTCCGCGTCGATCGATGGGGCATCGCACTTCACGACGTTCCGGCGCCTGATCCTGCCGCTCTCGCTGCCGGCCCTCGCGTCCTTCGCCATCTTCCAGTTCCTGTGGGTCTGGAACGACCTGCTGGTCGCCACGACCTTCCTCGGAACGGACGCCGACGTCGCCGTGATGACGTCGCGCCTCGTGTCCATGACCGGATCCAGGGGCCAGGACTGGCAGCTCCTGACCGCGGGCGCCTTCGTCTCGATGATCGTGCCCGTGTTGGTCTTCCTCGGCCTGCAGCGCTACTTCGTCCGTGGTCTCCTGGCCGGCTCGGTGAAGGGCTGATCGGTCCGTCGAGTCGACCACCATGGCCAGGACATCCGCGGCGACCCGGGACTCCTCGACCGGGTCGCCGCATCCAGCGCCGATCGCGCGCGCGATCGACCTTGCCCAGACACGTCTCGCCGGGTCCGACGCTCGCGACATCGACCTGTTCACACTGCGCCTGGAGCGCTGGCTGCCGGACCTGCTCGACGGCTGGGCCGCCCCGTACGGCGGACATCCGCAGCGTGACGCGGCCCTGGACGATCTGATCTCGCGACTGGCCGACCACTATCGCGCCCGGAGTGGACCCCTCAAGCGACTCGACCTGGCCAGGACCCTGCGGCCGGACTGGTTCCAGGCGCCGTCGATGATCGGCTATGTCCTGTACGTCGACCGGTTCGCCGACACGCTCGCCGGGGTGGAGGCGCATCTCGATCACTTCGCCGAGCTTGGCGTGCGGTACGTCCACCTGATGCCGTTGCTGCGGTCACGCGACGGCGAGGACGACGGGGGCTACGCGGTCGCCGACTATCGCGCCGTCGACCCGTCGCTCGGGACCATCGCCGACCTCGAGGCGCTCTGCGCACGGTTCCGGGAGCGCGGCATCAGCGTGTGCGTGGACCTCGTCCTGAACCACACGGCCGCCGAGCACGAGTGGGCCGTCCGCGCGCGCGCCGGGGATCCCTGGGCGGCATCGCTCTACCGCATCTTCCCGGACCGCACGATGCCCGATCGATACGAGGCGACGCTGCCCGAGGTCTTCCCGACATTCGCGCCCGGCAACTTCACCCGACTGCCGGACGGGCGATGGGTCTGGACCACCTTCCACGCGTACCAGTGGGACCTCGACTGGTCCAATCCACAGGTCTTCATCGAGATGGCCGACGTGCTCCTTTCTCTGGCCAACCTGGGGGTCGATGTCTTCCGGCTCGATGCGGTCGCGTTCATGTGGAAGCGACTGGGCACGGACAGCCAGAACCAGCCGGAGGTGCACGATCTCCTCCAGGCGCTGCGAGCCTGCGCGCGGATCGTCGCCCCGGCGGTCATCTTCAAGGCCGAGGCGATCGTGGGCCCCGACCAGCTCGCGGCCTACCTCGGCGTCGGGCGACACTCCGGTCGCGTGTCCGACCTGGCCTATCACAACACCCTGATGGTCCAGTTCTGGTCATCGCTGGCGACAGGCGACACGCGCCTGATGACCCACGTCCTGCGCGACTTCCCCCGCAGACCGGCCAACACCGCCTGGGCGACGTATGTCCGCTGCCACGACGATATCGGCTGGGCGGTCACCGAGGAGGACGCCGAAGCCGTCGGGTGGGACGGCCCCAGCCATCGTGCATTCCTGTCGGCCTTCTACACGAACCGGCGACCGGGCTCCTTCGCCCGCGGCGAGAGCTTCCAGCTGAACCCGGACACGGGCGATCAGCGGGTCAGCGGGACACTCGCCAGCCTGGCCGGCGTGGAGGCCGCCGCCATCGCCGATGACCCCGTGGCGATGACCCGGGCGATCGAGCGAGTGATCCTGGGCCATGCCCTCATCTTCGCGTGGGACGGGATCCCGCTGATCTACATGGGCGATGAGATCGCCCTCCTGAACGACCATGCCTATCTGGCCGATCCCGACCGTGCGGCCGACAGCCGCTGGCTACACCGCCCCAAGATGGACTGGGGCGCCGCCGCTCGTCGACACGACCCGGCGACCGTCGAAGGCCGCACCTTCGCGGGTCTTCGTGCGCTGATCGAGGTCCGCCGTGCGACGCCACAGCTCTCGGCCAGCGCTCCGGTGCGGATCATCGACGGCCTGGATCCGCGGGTGTTCGGGTTCATCAGGGAGCATCCGCTCGGGCCACTCGTCGCCCTGTTCGGCTTCAGCGATGTCGACGTCGACGTGGATCCGGCGTCGCTCGCCGTGCTGACCGGCGAGACCGTCGTGGACCTGCTCCGCAACACCCGTCGCTCGACCGCTGGTCCGATCCCGGTCCCGGCGCGCAGTGCGGTCTGGCTGGTCGACGGATCGGGCGCGGGATGACCCGGGAGGTCCGACCGCTCACGGGTGCCCGGTTCGGTGCCGACTGGTGGCGTCGCGGTGTCGTGTACCAGATCTATCCGCGGAGCTTCGCGGACTCCGACGGTGACGGGGTCGGCGATCTCGGGGGCATCATCGACCACCTCGACCACCTCGGGCCGACGGGACTCGGCGTGGACGCGATCTGGCTGTCGCCGATCTACCGATCGCCCGGCCACGACCTTGGATATGACGTCTGCGACCATTCGTCGATCGACCCGCTGTTCGGTCTGGAGTCGGACTTCGACCGGCTCGTCGACGAGGCCCACGCTCGCGGCATCCGGGTGATCCTCGACCTGGTGATGAACCACACCAGTGACGCCCATCCCTGGTTCGCGTCATCGCGCACCGGGCGCGACAGCCCGCATGCCGACTGGTATCTGTGGCGGGATCCGTCGGGCGTCGACAGCCAGGGGGAGCCGCTGCCGCCGAACAATTGGCTGTCCTGGTTCGGGGGCTCCGGCTGGACGTACGTCGGGGATCGCGGTCAGTCGTACTTCCACACGTTCCTCGCCGAACAACCGGACCTGGACTGGCGAACCCCGGCGGTCGAGGCGGCCCAGTTCGAGATGGTGCGCGGCTGGCTGGATCGTGGCGTGGATGGCTTCAGGCTCGATGTGTTCAACGCGTTCCTGAAGCATCCGGACCTGCTGTCGAACCCCGTGCAGCCCGGGACGTCGCCCTGGTCGCGCCAGCGCCACGTCAATGACCGCGACCAGCCGGATCTGGGGGCGCTGATGGCGCGCTTCCGTGCCATCCTCGACGAGCGGCCTGGGCGGATGTCGGTCGGCGAGTTGTTCGACGGTGGGATCGAAGCGGCAGCCGCACTCACGTCGGATCGTCACCTGGTCTTCGACTGGGAGCTGATCGCGATGCCCTGGACCGCCGACGGCATCCATGCGGCGTTGGCTCGTCGCGAGGCGGCATTCGGGGCCGACCGCTGGCCGACGGTCGTGCTGTCGAATCACGACCAGCCGCGCCATGCCTCGCGGTTCGCAGCGTCGGCCGGGGCGGACGACCGGGACGCCATCGCCCGGGCCGCAGCCGTCCTGCTCCTGACCACCCGCGGGACGCCGTTCATGTACTACGGCGAGGAGCTGGGGATGGGCGACGTCGAGATCCCGCCCGATGAACGTGTGGACCTCGCCGCGGGTCGGGCATCCGGTGCCGAGTGGTGGGATCGGTCGCCGTGCCGCACCCCGATGCCCTGGACATCCGGGCCGGGAGCCGGCTTCTCGACGGGTCGACCCTGGCTCCGCCTTGACGACGACACGGATCGTCGGAATGTCCGGGCCCAGGAGGCCGACCCGGACTCGGTGCTGGCCTGTTACCGGCGTCTCCTGGCCGCCCGCGCGTCGATGCCCGGCCTCCAGTCGGGAGGCCTGTCGATCCTCGAGGCAGGCGACCCCGCGATCGTCGCGTACCGACGGGGCGACGGTCCGAGCTCGGCGGTCGTGGCCCTCAACCTCGGCGCACAGCCGACGGAGCTGGATGTGGCCCGTCTCGCCTCGGGCACCCTGCGGCCCGTCGTCGGGTCCCAGCGAGGCCTGCCCGGGCCGGTCAGCGCGCCGGGGCGCCTCGAGCTTCGGGCACGGGAGGCCCTGATCCTCGTCCCCGATGGTCCCGGCTCCAGCTGAGAGCCCCTGCTACCATGACGGGCGACCCAGCCACCAGCCTGGAGGCCAGCACGTGCCGCTCGAGTTCCTGAAGCGCAAGGGGAGCACCGATGCCCCGGCGGAGACCGTCCCGACACCCGCACCCGCGCCGGTCTCGGCATCCGGGATCGCGATGCCGGAGGAGGTCGTGGCGCAGGAGTATCAGCTGAAGCTGTACTTCGCGGGCAAGAGCAGCGAAGGCGTTCGCATGAAGGCCGGACCCGGCGCGCTGGCGGAGCTGCCGTCGATGCTGATCGGACTGGCCCAGACCGAAGTCGAGGTCGTCGAGCCGCTGCCGATCGAGTTCAGCCAGGCGACACCGGCCATCGCGCGCCCGTCCGAGGCCATGCAGTGGCTCAATGCCCACCACATCCACTCGCCGATCACCCGTCACGCGCTGGTCGTGCTCGAATCGATCGACGCCGTGGACCTCGCCTTCGACACCTTCGTGTGCACGATGCTCGACGGCGAAGTGGACACCTCCGGGTACCCGGAGTACAACGCCATCCTCGGCGGCGTGGCGGCCCACTGGGACGAGGCCACGGGCGACCTCATCTGCCGGGCGGTCGTCGGCTGGGGCGGCAAGGGCGTGCGTGGGGACACGGACCGCATCGGCGCCAAGCTCCTCGCAGGCATCCTCTCGAACATCATCGCGAGCAAGTTCGCGACGGGTCTGACGACGATCGAGCGTCCGGTCCCGGCGGCCGGTCGTGGCGGGCTGGTGTGCGCCCATTGCGGCTTCGCATCGGCGCACGAGCGCGCGTTCTACTGCCCCAAGTGCGGTATGCGCCTGCTGCGCGGCTGAGCGCGAGCATCCCGTGCCCCTGTACGACTACGACTGCGCCAACTGCGGTCGACGATCCGAGGTCCTGCGCGGCGTCCACGACGTCGAGCCGACCGCCTGCCCACTCTGTGGCGGAGGGCCGCTCAAGAAGGCATTCGCGGCCCCGGCGATCCACTTCAAGGGCTCGGGCTGGGCGAAGAAGGAGCGGCGCGCGACGGCGACCCCCGGGGCCTCGAAGGCCAGCGGCGGCGACGGCTCGAAGCCGGATGGCGGTACCCCCGGATCGCGTTCGGAGTCTGGGTCGACCGAGGCGACCTCGGGTGGCGGCGGCCCATCCGCGACCTCGTCCGAGGGGGCGGGCAAGGCCTCGAGCTCGACGGCGGGCAAGGCCTCGTCGGCAGCCGCGTCCAACGGCTCCTCGGGCGCGGCCGGGACGGGCGACTGACGATGGCCGCCCCGACCGACTGGATCACCCTGGCCGAGGCCTCCGAGATCCTCGAGGCGTCGAACATCCGGTTCCAGCCGGAGACGATCGGGCGATGGGCGCGGGCTGGGCGCCTGCAGAGCATCAAGCTGGGTGGACGCCGGTTCGTCCGTCGTGGCGAGGTGAAGGCCCTGGTCACCGCCCCGCGGCGGGTCAGGGCCGAGGATGTCCAGCCGACATTGTTCGAGGATTGGAAGGGCTGACTCCCATCCACGTGGATCCAGCGGCCATCCTTGAGCGCGTGCTCGGCCATCCGAAGGTCGCGAGGATCATGGCCGTCCTCGACACGTACGGGAAGGCGCCTGGCGGATTGCTCGCCAATGGACTGGCGTTCTCCACACTGTTCGCGGCGATCCCCACGCTGCTGCTCGCCCTCGGACTGGCCGGCTTGATCGCCGGCGACCCCGAGGTCGTCGAGCGCCTGACCGACGCCCTGATCGAGGCCTTCCCGCCCCTGGCCGAGATCATCGACTCGGCCATGTCCGCGCTCACGCAGGGAGCGGCCGTCACGGGTGTCCTGGGCCTGATCGGCGTCGTCTGGACGGTCAGCCAGTTGTACGTGACCCTCGACGTCGCCTTCTCACGGATCTTCTCCGCCGTACCGGAGCGGGATGTGGTCCGCCGCACGGCTCGTGGGTTCATCTGGGTCGCGATCCTGGCGGCCGTGATCATCGGCTTGGTCATCCTGGCGTCCCTCGCGACCGCGTTCGACGCCCTCGTACCGGGTACGTTCCCGGCCGCCGCCGCGATCGTCAGTGTCGCCACGTCACAGCTGTTCCTGCTGGTCGGGACGATCGCGCTCGTCGGGATCCTCTACCGGGTCATGCCGCCGCACCCGCCGACCGTGCGGTCGCTCCTGCCGCCGGCGATCGTGGCCGGCGCGGCGATCTGGTTCCTGACCCAGGCGTTCACGTTCCTGATCCCGAGGCTCGTCGGGGTGGCCGCGCTGGCGGGCTCGCTCGCCACGGCGTTCATCGCGCTCGCCTGGCTCTCGTTCGTGTTCCAGGCCCTGCTCTACGGCGCGGCGTGGCTGAAGGTCCGCGAAGACGAACGCGGGAGCCGGGAATCAACCGTGCTGGGCGGTCCCGCAGCGCCGGCAGAACCGGGCGGTGGCGGAGAGTGACAACCCACAGCTGACGCACGGCTGGACGCCGGCAGGAGCGGCGGGTCGGCCGGGCGCCGGGGCCGCGGAGGCGACCTCGCGATTCGACTCGGCCCATAGGGAGTCGAGGCCACCGGTGGGTTGGACGGGACGACCCAGGAAGGGCAACCCGGCCGAGGCTCGCTGTTCCGGCCATTGGGGCGCGGTGGGCCACTGCGGCTGGGCGACGGCGGCAGGCGGTGGGACCGGGGGAGCCGGCGACGGGACCGGTGCGGCAGGCGGCGGCGCGACGGTCGGGGTCGTCGGCTCGGCATCGGGCGCGACGATCCGCCACGTGGGCTGGCTGACGACGTCGGTCGGACGCTCCCGGGCAGCCGCCAGGGTGGCCGCGGCGGCCGCGGCGGCCGCGATCTCGGCGGTACGGTCGGGCTCCGGCTCG
>CAZOHT010000056.1:0-15246 GCA_964579825.1 uncultured Anaerolineaceae bacterium | reverse complement strand
TCGCTGGGCTGCTCGCTGGGCGACTCGCTCGGCTCCTCGCTGGGCTCCTCGCTGGGCTGCTCGCAATCGCCACCGTAGACGAAGTAGAAGCCGTAGCCCTGCGATCCGCTGTAGATGGCGCTATCCGCAGGGCCCTTGTTCCAGCCAAGGACGCCACCCTCGATCAGGGAGTCATACAGATCCTGGTCGCTCTCGGAGTCGACCTTGTAGAAGTCCACCTGGGCCCACTCGCCGCAGTCCGGCATGAGCTGGCCCTCGCCGACGAGGGTCTGCGGGAAGGTCGAGCTCTGGCTGACCGGGCCGCTGTAGCCGTACGACCGGTTCGGCAGGTCGAAGAACTCGCCGTCGCCGGACCAGGCGCCCGAAGGCAGCTGCCAGGTGACGACATGGGACTGTTCGCTCGCGAAGACCGACGACGCCGACGCCATGAGCGCCATGGACGCGATCAGCCCTGCGGCCTTGGTGACGGTTCGCCGTCGAGTGGTTCGGTTCATCGCTGTCTCCCCGATTCGCTGGTGATACGACCCCGTCCGAGCCGGTACCTGATGGACCGTCGCCTCGATCGGAAACCGAGTGTCCACGGGAGTACCAGGGCCGTCTAGTACCGTCGGCGACCTGGGGAATCCACCTCACCACACCAGTCAGAGACACTGTCATCCGGACCCCACACCGATACCGGTGCGAGCGGTCAACGGGGGTACTACCCCTCGGCAGCCGGATGCCGCATCCGTCCCGCAACCTCACGGCGACCGGCCGCCGCGGTATCCTTCGCGCGACCCGTCAACGACCCAGTCCAAGCAGGTGGTGCCCATGAAGGTCGGTGTCGCCAAGGAGACCGCGCCCGGAGAGCGGCGCGTCGCCCTGGTACCCGAAGCGCTCGGCAAGCTCAAGGCGGCCGGGCTGGAGATCCTCATCGAACAGGGTGCAGGCGCCGGTTCGTCCATCCCCGATACCGCCTACGAGGCCGCCGGCGCGACGATCGTGTCGACGGACGCGCTCTACGCCGATGCCGACGTCGTGCTGCGCGTCGCCAAGCCATCCGAGACCGAGGTCGGGCGCCTGCGCTCCGGCCAGACCGTCATCGGGTTCCTGGCGCCGCTCATCGACCCGGCCCTCGCGGCGACCCTCGCCAGGGGAGGCGTGACGGCGATCAGCCTCGACGCCATCCCGCGGACCCTCTCGCGCGCCCAGACGATGGACGCCCTCTCCTCGCAGGCCAACGTGGGTGGCTACAAGGCGGTCCTCATCGCGGCCAACGCGTACGGCCGCTACTTCCCGCTGCTGACGACCGCCGCCGGCACCGCCAAGCCGGCCAACGTGCTGATCCTGGGGATCGGCGTCGCCGGCCTCCAGGCGATCGGGACGGCGAAACGCCTCGGTGCCGTGGTCAAGGCCTACGACGTCCGCCCGGAGACGCGCGAACAGGCCGAGTCCCTCGGCGCGCAGTTCGTCAAGCTCAAGACGACCATCGATGCGACCGGCGCCGGCGGCTACGCCCGCGAGCTGACCGCGGAGGAGCGCGCCTCCCAGCAGGCGGAGCTCAACGAGGTCATCGGCGGCATGGATGTCGTCATCACGACGGCCCAGGTCCCCGGCCGGAAGCCGCCGGTCCTGGTGACGGTGGATGCCGTCGCCAAGATGGCATCCGGCTCGGTCATCGTCGACATGGCGGCCTCCGCCCTTGGCGGCAACTGCGAACTGAGCCAGGCCGGCCAGACGATCGTCAGCTCGAACGGCGTGACGATCATCGCCCCCGAGAACCTGCCGGCCTCGATGCCGGCCGGCGCCTCGGCCTTCTACGCCCGCAACATCTCCAACCTCCTGCTGGGGATGGTCAAGGACGGCGCGCTCCACCTGGACTTCGAGGACGAAGTGACCAAGTCCACCGTCGTCACGCAGGGCGGCGCCATCCTGAGTGAGTCGGTCAGGAACCTGCTCGAACCGGCCGCTCCGGCCGCTGGAGGTCCCGCGTGAGTGAAGAGCTCCTGAACTCGCTGGCCATCTTCGTGCTGGCGATCCTCGTCGGCTTCGAGGTCATCAGCAAGGTCCCGGCGACCCTCCACACCCCGCTGATGTCCGGCGCCAACTCGATCCACGGCATCGTCCTGGTCGGCGCGATGTTCATCGCCGCCGAGGCGAACAACCCATTCGGGTACGCCCTCGCCTTCATCGCGATGGTGTTCGGGGCGATGAATGTCGTCGGCGGCTATGTGGTCACGGATCGCATGCTGCAGATGTTCCGCAAGAAGCCGACGGCCGCGAAGGCCGGGACCGAGGGCGCGTCGGACGCCCCTCGGTCCTAGTCGAGGAGCGCGTCGATGTCTGAAGCCTGGGTCTACACCCTCGTCTATCTGGCCTGGCTGGCGGGTGCCGCCTGCTTCGTGCTGGGCCTCCATCGGATGAACTCACCGGCCACGGGCCGGAGCGGCAACCAGCTCAGTGCGGCCGGCATGACCATCGCGGTCCTGGCGACGCTGATCTACCTCGCGACGCGCGAGGAGGGTCTGAGCGCCGCCGCGTGGGCGATCATCGTCGTCGGCTTCCTGATCGGCGGCGGCGCAGGTCTGTACACGGCGCGCTCCGTGAAGATGACGGCGATGCCGCAGCTGGTGTCGCTGTTCAATGCGGTCGGTGGCGGGGCCGCCGCACTCGTCGCCATCGAGGACTTCATCCGGCTCAACGACACCGGCAGTGCCGCCCTGGACACGACGATCTTCGTCGTGCTCGGCGCGCTGATCGGCTCGGTCACGTTCACCGGCTCGCTCATCGCCGGCGGCAAGCTGCAGGGCCTCATCGCCGGCAAGCCGATCTACGTCCCGGGCGGCCAGCTCGTGACGATCGCGCTGGCGCTCGTCGCCGTGGCCGGCACCGTCGCCCTGGTCCTTGGAGCCGCCGGGGCGATCACCCTCGGGAGCTCCACGACCCTGGCCATCCTCGCCGTCGTCGTCGTGGCCGGCCTGATCTTCGGGATCACGATGGTCCTGCCGATCGGCGGCGCGGACATGCCCGTCGTCATCAGCCTGTTGAACTCGTTCACGGGCACCGCCGCGGCGATGGCGGGCTTCGTCATCGGCAACCCGGTCCTCATCATCGCGGGCGCCCTGGTGGGTGCCTCCGGCGCGATCCTGACCAAGCTGATGGCCGACGCGATGAATCGCTCGATCATGAACATCATGGTCGGCGGCTTCGGTGGTGGCGACGACGCCGCCGGTGCGGCCGCCGGCAGCGGCGGCACGGTCCGCGAGATCGGAGCGGACGATGTCGCGATCCAGCTGGCCTACGCCCAGTCCGTGATCATCGTCCCCGGCTACGGCCTGGCGGTCGCCCAGGCCCAGCACGCGGTCCGCGAGCTGGCCGAGCTCCTGGAGGCGCGGGGGGTCAGCGTCCTCTATGCGATCCATCCCGTCGCCGGCCGGATGCCCGGGCACATGAACGTCCTCCTCGCGGAGGCCAACGTGCCCTATCCCCAGCTCAAGGAGATGGAGGAGATCAACCCCGAGTTCGATCGGTGCGACGTGGCCCTGGTCATCGGGGCGAACGACGTGACGAATCCGGCCGCCCGCCGGCCCGGCTCGCCGGTGTCGGGGATGCCGATCCTGGACGTCGACCACGCCAAGTCGATCGTCGTCATCAAGCGCTCGATGGGCAAGGGCTACGCCGGCATCGACAACGAGCTCTACTCCGACCCCAAGACCGGGATGCTCTTCGCCGACGCGAAGGACGGCCTGGCGTCACTGACGGCCGCGGTCAAGGAGCTGTAGGCGGGGGCTCGGCCGGGGCGGGACGGGCTTCGCTGCACCTTCGCTGCGCCCGGCGACCCGCGAGGGCCGCACCCGGCGTTCGCGGTCAGCCATCGTCCGCCGCGCGCAGGGTCACGGACCGGGCCGTGCCCTCCGACCTCGATCTCTGACGATCCTGCCAAACGATCACCAGGTGCTCGTTCGGCGACCCTCGACAGTCGTCGGCAGGCGCCTCGATGCATGACGGATCGGTGGCCCTCGTGGAAGGCGCGAGACCATCCGCCTGTGTTGCATATCGATGCGTCGCGCTGGTCGAGAGCTCGGGTCCAGGCTGCCTGATGATCACCACGTGGACATCTGGCAGGATCCGCCGTCCGGGCGTCCGGGAAGGACGAGTCGTGCTCCGCGGCCGCCCCCGGCCCCCGCCCCCCGGCCCCCCGCCCATCGGCGACGAGGCTACGCGCTCGGGACGACCGCCGCAGACCGGGGCGCCGTATTGAGGTCGCTCACCTTGAGCGGCGCCAGGGATCCGAGCGACTGGGCCACCACGATCGCGTCGTCGCCCGGCTCCAGGACGAAGTCCGCCGCCGGGTTGACGAAGGCCCGGCCGTAGCGGTTGACCGACAGGAGCGTCGCCTCGTGTTCCGCGCGCAGCCGCACGGAGACGGCGTCGATCGTCAGCCCGATGTACTCGTCCGGCAGGGTGATCCGGTAGAGCTCGGAGCCCTCGCCGCCCGACACGATGTCGGTCACGAGCCCGGTCAGGCCCGGATAGAGGGCGGATCGAGCGAGCAGATGCGAGGCGATCTTGGACGTCACCAGGAGCTCGTCCACCTCGGCTCGCCGGAAGTGCGGCTCGTGGCGCGGATTGTTGACCTCGGCGACGGTCCGGACGTTCGGCGCCAGCGATTCGATGGCCATGATCGTCAGGATCGAGTGCATGTCCGCGCCGTCCGAGGGATCGGCCGGGAAGATGAGCGCCGCGGCCGCTTCCCTGATGCCGGCACGCTCCAGGTCCTCGGCGTTGGTGGAGTCCCCGCGCACGAAGTAGACGCCATCGCCGGCCGGGTTCTTCTCGACCTGAGCGATGACGACGACCCTGGCCGTGTAGTCGTCACCGCGCAGCTCGGCGATCAGGTCTCGGGCGGTCGTGTTCCAGCCGCAGACGACGATGTGATCCTGGAACCCGGATGCACCCAAGCCCTGACCCTCCTTCAGCAGGAAATCGATGACCATCGCCACGAGGGCGCCGGTGATCATCCCCAGCATGGCCACCCCGAACAGGATGAGCAACCAGGAGATGGCCCGGCCGGCCGGGGACGACACGAACGCCGAGTCGCCCTGGCCCAGGACGGTGGCGATCCCCCAGTTGAACGAGTCGAAGATGGACTCGAACGTCCACGACTTCTCGAACAGCGTGATCAGGATCGCCGAGATCAACACGACGGCGACGATGCCCTCGGCCAACGTGATGAAGAACCGACGGTCCAGCTGACCGCCGACACGCCGGGCGTGCCAGCTCAGCCGCCGGATGAGCGGACTCGCCAGGACCGGCAGCTTGAGTCGTGACATGCGCGCGGTAGGTGGCCCCTACACGATCAGGGGGCCGTGCTCCTTGCCTGGTACGCCGCGATGACGTCCTCGATGAACGGATAGATCTCGCCGATCTCCGGCTGGAGGCCGTACTTGGCCGGCACGTCGGCCACGCTCGGCTCGAGCTCGCAGATGACGAACCTCGCGTCGTGCTTCTTGATCTCCGAAGCCACCTGGCGCAAGGCCCCGGCGCCGGAGTAGTCGATGTCGCCCATGGAGGCTGCCGACAGGCAGAACCACTCGACCTTCGGATCCGCTTCCTCGAGGATGGCCAGGACCTCTTCCGTGAACCGGGTCGCGTTGGCGTAGTAGAGGCCGGCCCCGAACCGGTAGATGACGAGCCCGGGTGCGGCCTGGATGACCGTCCCGGTCTTCACGGCCTGGCTCTGGAGGCGGCCCTGATCGTTGACGGCGATGGTCGTGTCGAACGGCGCGTAGGCATGCGACAGGTGCTCGATGATCGAGAGGACGATGGCCAGGACGATCGCCTGCTCGATCCCGACCACGACCACGGTGGCCGCGGTCAGGGCCGCCACCGCGAACTCGCCGGTACGGACCTTGGCGATGCCCTGCATCCCCGCGATGTCCACGAGGCGCAGGCCGATCAGCAGGACGACCGCCGCGAGGACCGCGTTCGGCATGTAGGCCAGGGCGGCGGTCAGGAACAGCAGGACCACGACGACGATCGCGCCGGCGGTGACCTGCGCGATCTGACTCTTGCCGCCCGCGCCGTCGACCATCTCGGTCTTGGTCGGGCTGCCGTTGACCACGAAGGTGCCCGACAGACCGGCTCCGACGTTGGCGAGGCTCAGGCCGATCAGGTCGACGTTCTCGTCGAAGCTGTCCTCGTACTTGACGGCGTAGGCCCGGGACGTCGCGGCGCTCTGGGCCAGGATGATGATGAAACAGGACAGCACGGTCGGCAGCAGCGCGACGACATTGGTCGTGGTGATGACGTCCTGGGGCAGGCCGATCGGTGGCAGCCCGGCGGCGACCGGGCCGAGCAGGCTGACGCTGTCGGGCAGCAGCCCGAGGTAGCTGATCGCGATCATGCCGACGACCGCGATGAGGGCGCCGGGGATCTTCTTGTTGATCCGGTCCGAGCCCAGGATGATGACCCAGACCGCGATGGACACGAGGAGCGTCGGGATGCTCGTCTCGCCGATGTTCCGTAGGGTGGTGGCGAACTTCTCGAGGGTCGTACCGGAGCCGTCACTGACGCCGAGGACCCCGTGCAACTGGCCCATCGCCACCTGGATCCCGACGCCGGTCAGGAATCCGATCAGGACGCTCCGTGACAGGAAGTTGGCGATGAACCCGAGCTTCAGGACCCGAGCCGCCAGGAGCACGACCGCGACCATCAGCGCGGCCAGCCCGGCCATGGCGATCCACTCCGTGGAACTCGTTGCGAGCCCCAGGCCGGTCAGGCCGGCGGCCAGTACGACCGCCGTGGCGGAGTCCGCGCCGACGACGAGGTGGCGCGACGATCCGAACAGTGCGAACAGGAAGATCGGGATGACGATCGTGTACAGGCCCGTGACCGGCGGCATGCCGGCCATCGACGCATAGCCCATCGTCTCCGGGATCGCCAGGGCACCGAGCGTGGCTCCGGCGATGATGTCCGAGGGGACGCGTGCCGGGTCGATGGGCAGGAGGCCCTCGAGGAACGGCAGCGCCCGCTTGCCGGGCTTCCGCTTCGTCGTCGCTGCGCTGGCCACGTCCACCTCCCGATGGCAGGTCGCGCCGAGGGGATCGGTCTCACCGCGAGTCGCGCCCGCCAAGGGGGCACTATAGCGATGGCCCCCATGCCCGTGCAGCCCGTTCCGGCGTCGTCCCGGGCGATGGCGGAACCGCTACGCTGACCCACGACCGACGCGCAACCAGGAAGGACCCCGAGCCATGACCCCGCGCCCCACCACCGCTGACCTGCGGGCCGCCGGCATCGCGGCACGCGAGCGTCACCCGTTGACGGCCGTGGGGACGTGGCGACCGGCCGCGGACCGGCCCGATCCGGTCACCCTGCTCGAGGAGCAGGCGACGACCCGCGTGGCCGAGCTGATCCCGGTCCGGCACGGCCGGATGTCTGTCTCGCCCTTCGCCTTCTATCGTGGGGCGGCCCTGCAGATGGCCGCGGATCTGGCCGTGAACCCGTCCAGCGGACTCATCGTCCAGCTGTGCGGCGACGCCCACCTGTCCAACTTCGGCCTCTTCGCGTCGCCCGAGCGCGCCGAGCTGTTCGACATCAACGACTTCGACGAGACGCTCCACGGACCGTTCGAATGGGACCTGGAGCGACTGGCCGCGAGCCTGATCGTCGCGGGTCGGACACGGGGATTCGCCGCCCACGACTGCCGCCATGCCGCCCACCGGGCGGTCCGCAGCTATCGCGAGCGGATGGCCGAGTACGCCACGATGCGGGCCATCGACGTGTACTACTCATCCGTCGCCGTGGCGAGCATCCTTGCATTCGTGGACGAGCGCGCGCGCCCCATGATCCGGTCGGCGGTGAAGTCGGCATCGCACCACGACGCGTTGCACGAGTTGCCGAAGCTGACCGAAGTCGCGGACGGTCGGCGACGGATCGTCGATCACCCGCCGGTGATCGTCCATCGCGACGACATCGACAACCCGCTGGTCTCCACCGTCCTGGACCACTATCGCGAGTCGCTCCAGGAGGACCGCCGGGTGCTCCTCGACCGCTACGAGGTCGTGGACTACGCCATGAAGGTCGTCGGGGTCGGGAGCGTCGGGCTCTTCGCCGGCATCGTCCTGCTCGATGGCGGATCCGATGACGATCCCCTGTTCCTGCAGGTGAAGGAGGCCCAGGCGTCCGTGCTCGAGCGATTCCTCGGCCCCAGCGGCCAGCCGAGCCATGGGGCCCGGGTCGTCGCCGGACAACGGCGCCTGCAGGCTGCCAGCGACGTGCTGCTCGGTTCGGGGGTCGGCGCACAGGGCCATCACTGGTACATCCGCCAGCTCCAGGACCAGAAGGCGAGCGCCGTCGTGGAGGCCATGACCGAAGACGACCTGACCACCTGGGGCGAGCTGTGTGGCTGGGCGTTGGCGCGCGGCCACGCCAGGACCGGCGAGCCCGCCACCATCGCCGCCTACCTCGGCGACGATGACACCTTCGACCACGCCATCGGCGCGTTCGCGGAGGCGTATGCGGACCAGACGGAGCGTGACTTCGGGACGTTCACGGCGGCCATCGCGACCGGCCGGATCGAGGCCGAGACCGGGATCTGACCGAGGACTCGTCGTGTCGGACCGTCGTGCCGGACCGTCGTCCCGGACCGTCAGGCGGGCGCGTCCGGCACATTCGCCAGCCGGGCATCCACGACCCGCGCCGCCGACCGTGCCGCATCGCGGTCGCCGGTCACCACCGCGACGAAGTCCGCCCCGCGCAGGCCGAAGGCCGTCACCTCCGTCACGGCGCGGACGGTCGCGGTCCGGGGGATCCCACGCAGGAGGGCGATCTCGCCGCAGTAGCCGCCGGCCCCGATGGTCCTGACCGGCGCCCCATCGGCCACGACCTCGACCGTGCCGGCGTCGATGAGGATGAACCGGTCACCCATCTCGCCCGCCCGCATCAGGTCCTCGTCGGGCCGGAAGGTCAGGGGCTCGAGGCTGGAGGCCAGCTCCTCGATCGCGCCGAGTGGCAGCGGCGCGAACATGGCCACGCCGCGCAGGAGCTGGCACTGCCGCTCCGGGACGAGCGCGATGTCGTCAGCCTTGCGGACGCCACGCGCCGTGACCAGGACCGCGAGCGGCAGGATCGCGCCGGTGAGGACGAGGGCGCCGGCGATCCCGAGCCACGCGACCAGAGCGGGCGCCACGATGCCCCCGACCGCGGCCATGGCCGCCACGTAGCCCTCGAACGTCCCGAGGACGCTGGCGCGGACGTCGTTCGGGACGATGCGCTGGAGGGTCGTGAAGCCGGCGACGTCGAGGACGGCGTTGGCGACACCCACGACGACCATGGCCGCGACGGCGACCCAGGCGACGGTGACGAGCCCCATCACCGAGATCGGGGCGCCCCACACGACGAGGGCGACCAGGAACACGATGGCCAGCCGATGCCGACCGACGAGCAGGATGGTCCCGACCGATCCGACGATGCCGCCCAGGCCGATCGCCGCATTGAGCAGGCCGACGCCCGGATCCCCCAGGCCGACCAGCTCGATCGAGGCGACCACGATCAGGACCGTCAGCGCACCGCGGACGAACGGCTGGACGCCGAACAGGCCCATGACGAGGAGCACGGTCGGCATGGAGCGAAGCGCACGGAGTCCGGCCGTGAAGCCGGTCGACGTCGGTCTCGCGCCGGCAGCATCGGGTGCGGCGTCCGCCGGTGTGGCGCCCGCCGGTGTGGCGCTCGCCGGGGCCGTGCGCGCGCGGAGGCGGCGATCGGGGCGGATCTGGGTGACGGCCACCGTGGCGAGCGCCATCCCGACGGCCCCGGCCAGCGCGACGACCGGGGTCCCGAAGACGAGCAGCAGACCGCCGAATGCCGGGCCGACGAGCAGGCCGATCCCTTCACCCGTGCTGGACGCCACGTTCGACGCCACGAGCTCCTCCGGGGATCGAGCGAGACCCGGGATGATGGCGTTCTGGAGCGGCCGGATCGCGGCCGTGGCGATGGCGTTGACCGCCGCGATGGCCATCACGGCGATCAGGCCGGCATCCATGGCCAACGCGACAGCGGCCACGACCGCGCTCGCGAGGGCGGTCAGGTAGACCCCGACGAGCACGCGGACGCGGGACTGCCGGTCGCCGAGGCTGGTCGCCAGCGGGACGCCGACGAGGGTCGGAAGTGTCCGGGCCAGGCCCAGGAGCCCGACCCCGAGGGCACCCTCCAGCTCGTAGGCGTAGATGAGGAGCGCGACGATGAGCGCCCATTGGGCCGCGATGGACAGCGTCCAGGCGATCTCGAGGCGCCGCAGGTCCGGATTCAGCAGGACCTGCCTGATCGCTGCCAGCGAGATGCGGAGTCGCCGTCGGATCTCGCCCACGTCCTGACTCTAGCGGTTCGCGCGAGGTCGCCGGCCGGGGCGGGTCAGTCAGTCGGGGTCGACGAGTTCGATCCGGATGCGCTTGTTGATCCGGCCCTTCGACTCGTAGCCGGTCACCCTGATGCTGCCGACCTCACGGGTATTGGCGACGTGGGTCCCGCCGTCCGCCTGGAGGTCCAGCCCGACGATCTCGATCGTCCGGATCTGGTCGATCCCCTCCGGCAGGAGGTTCACCTTCGTGCGGATGAGGTCGGGGATCGCGAACGCCTCCTCGCGCGGCAGGACGGCGACGCGGACATCGCGCTCGGCGGCCAACTCGGCGTTGACGGCCGCTTCGATGGCGTCGACCAGGTCGCCCGACATCCGCTCGAACTCGAAGTCCATCCGGCCCGACCCTGGCTCCATGTTGCCGCCCGTCACGAGGGCGCCGTGGTCGCGCCAGACGACGCCGCACAGCGCGTGCAGGGCCGTGTGGGTCCGCATGAGGGAGAGGCGCCGGGCCCACTCGACGTCCACCTCCAGGATATCGCCGACCGCCGGCGGACCGTCCGGCGACGGCTCCAGCTCATGGGCGATCTCGCCACCCAGCTTGCGCGCGGCTCGGACCGTCCAGCTGCGGCCGTCGGCCGTCCGGAGGAGGACCCCCCGGTCCGAGGGCTGGCCACCGCCACCCGGGTAGAACGTCGTCCGATCGAGGATGACCTGGATGACCTCGCCCTCGGCGACGTCTGTGACCCGCGCGCCGACCCGTCGCGCGTAGGCGTCCAGGTAGCAGAGCTGCTCGCCGGCCGGGGTCACTTGGCGGTCATCGACCCTTCCATGCCCGGGTGGATGGTGCAGACGAACAGGTAGGTACCCGGCTCGAGCGCGGGCACGTCATAGACCTTGAGCGCCACCCCGTTGAACGTCTCGCCGGTGAAGACGACCGGACCGTTGATGTCGCCCTGGTGGATGACGATGTTGTGGGGCGTCCCCGGGTCCTTGTTGTCGAAGTCGATCTTGAACGCCGTGGACGCCGGGACGTCGACCGAGGTCTGCTCGAACTTCACGCCCAGCGCGCTGATCTGGATGTTGCCCGAGCCGGCACTCGCCTCCGCGGACGCCTCGGCCGAGCCGCTCGGGACGGGTGTCGTGGACGGCGCCGGGGCGTAGGTCCAGGCCGCGGGCTCGGACGCGCAGGCCACGAGGGCGAGCGAGGTCAGCAGGCAGAGCATCGTCAGGCGCGCGAGACGCATCGGTGGTGGGTCCCTTCCATGGGGGGTCGTGACGACCCGAGGTGAGACCCGGAATCTACCGCGCCAGGCCGCCGGACGCGCGGCGGACAGTACCTACGGCGAGTCCTCACCCGTACCAAAGGGCCGGTTGTTGCGCTCCAGGTGCGGACCTACGCTCCCTGTCCACCTCCCGAACTGTCGGGAAGTACCGAGAACCAACCACCACTCAGGGGGCCACATCTGATGTCCAAGGACCTCGTCACCCGCACCCGCCGCATCGCTCTCACCGTCGGCCCGCTCGTCGCGATCGCGCTGAGCCTGGCAGCCGGCTGGAAGTGGTAGTCGACCAGATCTAGCCTCGCTCCTTCACCCGGGCTCACCCCGGGCGAAGTACTCCGCGAACCCGATCGAGACCCGGAGACCTCCCTCCGGGTCTCGCGGTGTGTCCGGGGTCCGATCCTTCGGGCGACGTCCTCTCGCGAGTTCAGCTGCGCTCGGTCAACCCAAGGCGGATCGCGACGGCCGCGGCCTCGACCCGGCCCGACACGGCCAGCTTCGCGAGGATGTTCCCGACGTGGACGCCGACCGTCTTCTGGCTGATGAACAGGCGCTCCCCGATCTCCCGGTTGGTGCGACCCTGGGCGACCAGGAGCAGCACCTCCTGCTCGCGACTGCTGAGCCCGAAGGCATCCGGGCGACGGACCACGACCGCCGGCTCGCCCGCGACAGCGCGGATCAGGTCCGACCGGCCGGCCGCCGCACCGGCCTGATCGGCGTCGGCCGGCCCGACCGGGACCCCCGGGGCGGACGGATCGGGCCGATCCTCGAGGACCGCGTCCACGTCGGATGGCAGCGTGATCCGCGCCCGACCGGCCAGCTCGCGCAGCTCGCGCAACAGCGGCCGGGCCTCGAGCGCCACGGCCAGCCTGGCCGCCTCCAGCATCGGGGTCTGGGCGTCGGCCCGACCGGGCCGTCCGGTCGCCGAGGCCAGGGAGGCCTCGGCCTGGCGCCAGCGGGCCATCGCCACGTCGTACGGCGCGGACAGGTCCGTCCAGGACGCCGCCACGCGATCCCAGATCGCCGGATCGTCGTCGCCCTCGAGCCGGCGCTGGAAGGCCCGGGCGGTCGCGAGATAGGCCTCGGCGATGCGGCGTGAGCCCGCCGTCGGCGGGGCCCCGCTGGCTCGCACCAGCCCCGCCACCGTCCGCACGACCTCGGCCGTCCGGCCACGGGCCGTGGCGAGCGGCGCGAGCCGGCGCTGAGCGTGGGCCTCGGCCCCGATCGCCGCGTCCACCCGGGCGACCATGGCGGCCATCCGGGCGGCGAGCACCCACTCCTCCGTCTCGCGGACGGCGGCCCAGCCACGCTCGACCGATCGCGCGGCGTCGGCCACGTCCCCGCGCCACAGGGCGTACGACGCGGTGGCCAGGTAGTACGAACCGGCCAGCTGTGGCTCGCGGACCGCATCGAACTCGAGCGTCGTCCGGCCGAGATAGCGGGCGGCCCGCTCACCCGCCTCGGTCTCGATCTCGATCATCGCCAGCTGCACGGCGGCGGTCAGGAAGATGACACCGGTCGGGAGCCAGTCGAGCGCTCGGGCGGCAAGCTCCCGCGCTTCGGTCCAGCGCCCCAGCAGGTACAGCGACTCGGACACGTTGCCGCGCAGGAAGTTGCCGTAGACGGCCTCGAGGCCGGCCGCGCGAGCGTCGTCGATCCCGCGGTAGGCCACGTCGACCGCCTCCGTCCGGCGACCGACGAGGTCCAGGACGGTGGTCAGGTTGGCGGTGATCCGGAACAGCGCTTCCGGGTCGCCCAGCGTGCGAGCGCTCCGCTCCGCTCCGCGCAGCAGGTCGATGGCGCCTTCCGGATCGCTGCCCCAGGCCATCGCGACGCCGAGGGTCGTCGTGGCGTGGATGTCCTGCTCGACGGCGACCGGGTCGCATGCGCGGGCGACCCGGATCGCCTCCTTGGCGAGCCGCTGGGCGTCGGTGAAGGCTCCATCGAGCATCTTGAGCTGGGCCAGGCCGGCCACGACGATCGCCCGCTCCCGGGTGGGCTCGCGCGGCACGAGCTCCACGGCGCGCCTGGCCGCCTGCATCGCGCCATCCGGATCCCCGGCCGCGCGACGGACGTGGGCCAGCCGCTCGTGCAGCAGGCCGAGGCGGACCCGGTCGCGACGGCCATCCAGGGCGCCGATGGCGGCCTCGAGATAGGCCATCGCGCGCGACGCTCGCCCGACCGCGAAGGCCGCCTCCGCGGCCCGGACCTGGAGGTCCGGGTTGACCGACTGGCGCTCGGCGCGGCGGCGCGCCGAGGTCGTACCGCTCGACCGCTCCGGGATGGCGAGGGCCTCCTCCAGGGCCGCCAGCTCGTCGTCGGGCGCGTGGCGGGTCGCGGCCACCGCGGCCGCCTGGATCGACGCCGCTCGGGCGAGGACCGGATCGTGCGCCTCGGACCACAGCTTCGCCAGCAGCGCCGGCGGGCCGGCCAGGGCCGTCGCCAGGGCGACGCGGTGGCGGGTCCGGGCGATCGGCAGCAGATCGCGCGCCACGGCCCGCCCGATCGCCTCGTGCCGGAAGGAGATCAAGCCACGGTCGTCGAGCACGAAGCCGTGCTCCATCGCCTCGGCCAGGCCCGCCCGGACATCCGCATCCAGGACGCCGTCACCGTGCCGCGGTCCACTCGACGAGCGGGGCGCCGGCCGATCCGTCTCCGCCTCGAACGCCTCCGAGACATCGGCGAGCTGCTGCGCGGTGAGCGGCAGGCCGGCCGGCGCGAGCAAGCGCAGGACGCGCCGGCACTCGGGTGAGCGAGCGGCCAGGCGGGCCACGACCAGCTCGTCGAGCGACCCGCTGAGGGACGCATTCGGCAGTTCGCGCCGGGCGGCGAGCAGCTCCTCGACGACGAGCGGCAGGCCACCGGATCGCTCCACGACGAGCAGCAGCAGGCTGGCCGACGCACGCTCGCCTTCGATGCCATCGATCAAGGCGGCCAGGTCATCGCGATCGAGCGGTGCCAGGGTCAGCCGATCCGAGCGACGCGGTGCCGCGGCGATCGCGGCCAGGTCGGCGGCCCACGGATCGTCGCGCGGCACGATGTCGGGCTGGTCCGACGCGACGATCGCCAGGCGCTGGTCGCGCGCGATGCGCGACAGGAACCTGACGAGGGCCCGGGTGGCCGCATCGGATCGGTGGAGGTCCTCCAGGACGAGGGCGACCGGACGCCGCTCCCCGAGGCGGCCGAGCAGGCCCAGGATGGCCTCGAAGGTCCGTGCCTGGCGACGTTCCGGGGCGCTGGCGATCGGATCGGCGGGCTCCCCCAGCCGCACGGCCAGGTCGGGCAGCAACCGCACGACATCGGACACGGCCGGACCCAGGACGTCGGCCAGGTCGGCGTCGTCGAGGGCGTGCAGCGCCGGCCCGATGGCCCGGACGACGGGACCGTACGGATCGTCCGCGGCGCTCGGCCAGGCGCCGGCCCGAAGGACGGTCCACGGCTCGGACAGGCCGGCGACGCGCATCAGGCCTTCATCGAGGAACCGGCTCACCCCGACCCCGGCCGTCCCGCCGAGGATCAGGGTCCGGGATCGCCCGCCGGCCGCGTCGTCGAGCACGGCCGCGAGTCGTGCGAAGGCGACCTCCCGGCCTACGAACCGCGCGCTCGTGTAGCTGGCGGGCATGGCGGCAT
>CAZOHT010000055.1:0-15770 GCA_964579825.1 uncultured Anaerolineaceae bacterium | reverse complement strand
CGTCAGCTCGTGTCGTGAGATGTTGGGTTAAGTCCCGCAACGAGCGCAACCCCTACTGTGTGTTGTATCACTCACACGGGACTGCCGAGAGAAACTCGGAGGAAGGTGGGGATGACGTCAAGTCAGCATGGCCCTTACGTCCTGGGCTACACCCACGCTACAATGGCCGGTACAACGGGCTGCGAAACCGCGAGGTGGAGCTAATCCCTTAAAGCCGGTCTCAGTTCGGATTGTAGGCTGCAACTCGCCTACATGAAGCCGGAGTTGCTAGTAACCGCCGGTCAGCATACGGCGGTGAATATGTTCCCGGGCCTTGTACACACCGCCCGTCACGTCATGAAAGCTGGCAACACCCGAAGCCGGTGGGCCAACCGCAAGGAGGCAGCCGTCGAAGGTGGGGTTGGTGATTGGGACGAAGTCGTAACAAGGTAGCCGTACCGGAAGGTGCGGCTGGATCACCTCCTTTCTAGGGAGATCCGAGTCTCGACTCTTGGTGGGGTCGAGGCGTTGATGGCTCCTAGGGTTGATCGCACGGTCGTTCGAGTCTCCCCGCCAGGTGGGGGCTCGCCGGCACCATCCGCAAGGATGCAGCCGGAGGCCGCAAGCGACCTGGAAAGAACACCGAACCCACTCCATCATCCGATCTCCGGAGTTCCTGTCACTCTTCAAGGGTCAAGGTGCAGCTGCCCGCGACGACTTCGCGTCGTCGACCGGCATCGCTGTCCCGCGGCGGGCGATTAGCTCAGCTGGTTAGAGCGCTGCCCTGATAAGGCAGAGGTCTCTGGTTCGAGTCCAGAATCGCCCACCATCACCCACCGGCGCGGGGGACGTAGCTCAGTTGGCAGAGCATCTCCTTTGCAAGGAGAGGGTCAGGAGTTCGAGTCTCCTCGTCTCCACCAACCGATCACCCTTCGCCGGGACGTCGTAACTGAAGAAGCCACACCGATCACGCAGCCGGACACCGGCCGCGGATCCTCCATCACTCATCGAGCCCCTGATCCGTGTCCTCCACCCCTGGAGGCCACCGACCAGCGGAACGCTGGGCGACGCACCGGCCTGGCCGGCACGTCGTGGGACCCGTCTCGACGGGACCCGGCACCTTCACAACTGGATATGGTTCGGCCGATCGAGTCTTCGATCGTGTCGAGTAGTCAAGAAACATGATCCCGATCGATCCCGTCCGCGACTGACCGCCTGGTCAATTGCTGGAGGGGGTCAAGCTACAAAGGGCACGGGGTGGATGCCTTGGCGCCAAGAGCCGATGAAGGACGTGGCAGGCTGCGTAAAGCTTCGGGGAGTCGCGAGCAGACAGTGATCCGGAGATGTCCGAATGGGGAAACCCGGCTGGGGTCATGCCCAGTCACTCCCGGTTGAATCAAATAGGCCGGGAAGAGGTAAGCCAGCGAACTGAAACATCTCAGTAGCTGGAGGAAAAGAGACTATTCCCTGAGTAGTGGCGAGCGAAAAGGGAAGAGCCCAAACTCACTCAGCGCGATAGGTTGCCGCCGTTTCTGAGTGGGGGTTGTAGGAGCCGATCTTCGGGACCCGGCAAGGTCCCGGCGGAGTTACCAAGTCGTTCGTTAGTCGAACCGCCCTGGAACGGCAGGCCATAGTGGGTGAGAGCCCCGTAGGCGAAAGCGAACGACCTCCGTGATCAGCCACCTGAGTACCACGTGGAAGGTCTCTCATGTGGGAAGCTGGGCGGACCACCGTCCAAGGCTAAATACTCTTGGCGACCGATAGTGAACGAGTACCGTGAGGGAAAGGTGAAAAGTACCCCGGAAGGGGAGTGAAATAGTATCTGAAACCACGTGCCTACAAGCAGTCAGAGGGTGTTGCCGGTTCGCCGGTAGCCTGATGGCGTGCCTTTTGAAGAATGAGCCGACGAGTTACTTGCGTGTGGCGAGGTTAAGTCCGCGAAGGACGGAGCCGGAGCGAAAGCGAGTCTGAATAGGGCATGAGTCGCACGTAGTAGACCCGAAACCGAGTGACCTATCCATGGTCAGGTTGAAGCGAGAGTAATGTCTCGTGGAGGACCGAACTCACTAGCGTTGAAAAGCTAGGGGATGAACTGTGGATAGAGGTGAAATGCCAATCGAACTCGGAGATAGCTGGTTCTCCCCGAAATAGCTTTAGGGCTAGCCTCGGGCGTTCAATCACGGGGGTAGAGCACTGGATGGGCTAGGGGGCTTCCCGCTTACCAACCCCAACCAAACTCCGAATCCCGTGATTTCAGAGCCCGGGAGTCAGACTGCGAGGGCTAAGCTTCGTGGTCAAAAGGAAAACAGTCCGGATCGTCAGCTAAGGTCCCTAAATCCAAGCTAAGTGGTAAAGGATGTGGATTCGCATAGACAACCAGGATGTTGGCTCAGAAGCAGCCATCATTGAAAGAGTGCGTAACAGCTCACTGGTCAAGTGGATCTGCGCCGAAAATTCAGCGGGGCTCAAGCTTGGTACCGAAGCTACGGACTCCACGGCCGTTCGCGGTCGTGGTTTGGTAGGGGAGCGTTCCGTCAGCAGTGAAGGTCGACCGTGAGGACGGCTGGAGTGGGCGGAAGTGCGAATGTCGGCATGAGTAGCGCAATGTGAGTGAGAATCTCACACGCCGTAAGCCTAAGGTTTCCTGAGGAAGGCTTGTCCGCTCAGGGTTAGTCGGGCCTAAGCCGAGGACGAACGTCGTAGGCGATGGACATCCGGTTGATATTCCGGAACCACTAACGATCGTTTGCACCGCAAGGTGTCGCCTGGGGGTAGGAGAACGGAGGTTGGCCGGCGAAAGCCGGTTCGAGTCCGGGAACTGATCCCAGGTGAGAGCGATGGCATGACACGGTGTGGTAGCTCGAGCGCGTTTTGGCTATACGCGTCTAAACCGGTAGGGGGATCGGACAGGTAAATCCGTCCGATCATTCAACCCCGAGCAGTGAATGAAAGGGGCATCTGCCTCGATTCGAGTGAGCCATGCTGGCGAGAAAAGTGTCTAGCGAGATCAATAGTGTCCGTACCGCAATCCGACACAGGTAGGCGGGTAGAGAATACCAAGGCGATCGGGAGAACCCTCGTTAAGGAACTCGGCAACATGGCCCCGTAACTTCGGGAGAAGGGGCGCTTCGCGGCTGCTGCTTGCAGTGGTCGATCGAAGCCGCAGTGAAAAGGCCCAGGCGACTGTTTAGCAAAAACACAGGTCTCTGCGAAAGCGAAAGCTGACGTATAGGGGCTGACGCCTGCCCAGTGCCGGAAGGTTAAGAGGAGAGGTGCAAGCTTTGAATCGAAGCCCCGGTAAACGGCGGCCGTAACTATAACGGTCCTAAGGTAGCGAAATTCCTTGTCGGGTAAGTTCCGACCCGCACGAATGGCGTAACGATCTGGGCGCTGTCTCAACGAGGGATCCGGCGAAATTGAAATACCTGTGAAGATGCAGGTTACCCGCGGCAGGGCAAAAAGACCCCGTGGAGCTTTACTACACCCTGACATTGGATTGGGATTTAGCTTGTGTAGGATAGGTGGGAGGCTGTGAAACTGGGGCGCTAGCCTCGGTGGAGCCGACGTTGAAATACCACCCTTGTTGTATTCCGGTTCTAACCGCGACCCGTTATCCGGGCGCAGGACAGTGTCAGGCGGGTAGTTTGACTGGGGCGGTCGCCTCCTAAAGTGTAACGGAGGCGCCCAAAGGTTCCCTCAGGCTGAATGGAAACCAGCCGAAGAGTGCAAAGGCATAAGGGAGCTTGACTGCGAGACCTACAAGTCGAGCAGAGACGAAAGTCGGGCTTAGTGATCTGGTACCTCCGAGTGGAAGGGGTATCACTCAACGGATAAAAGCTACCCCGGGGATAACAGGCTGATGGTGCCCAAGAGTTCACATCGACGGCACCGTTTGGCACCTCGATGTCGGCTCGTCGCATCCTGGGGCGGAAGTACGTCCCAAGGGTTTGGCTGTTCGCCAATTAAAGCGGCACGCGAGCTGGGTTCAGAACGTCGTGAGACAGTTCGGTCTCTATCCGCCGTGGGCGCAGGGAACTTGAGAGGAGTTGCTCCTAGTACGAGAGGACCGGAGTGAACGAACCGCTGGTGTGCCAGTTGTCCCGCCAGGGGCACCGCTGGGTAGCTATGTTCGGTCGGGATAAGCGCTGAAAGCATCTAAGTGCGAAGCTCGCCTCAAGATGAGGTTCCCCACCGGGTCAACCGGGTAAGACCGCAGGGAGACCACCTGTTCGATAGGCCGCATGTGGAAGTCCGGTGACGGATGAAGCTGAGCGGTACTAACGGTCGAGGGCTTGACCTCTTCAGCAACTGACCAGGGGTCGGTGGCTGGGGTCGTGATCATGGATCATGGATATCTGACTACTCGACACACACGATCGACGATCGAGCCTTGGCGCCGCGCGCCCGGTCCGACGGACCGGCGGGCGACCGCAGCCGAGCCATACCAGACGCAGATCGATCCCGGTGACTCTAGCGGAGAGGCCACACCCGTTCCCATCCCGAACACGGAAGTTAAGCTCTCCAGCGCCGAAGATACTGAGAGGGCAGCCTTTCGGGAAAATAGGTCGTCGCCGGGATCTTTTGCGTTTCCGGGGGTCAACACCGCCGCCCCTCGCCGGCGGGCGTCGCCGCGGGCCTGGTCTATCCTTGCCGGATGACCGGAGAGCGGGTGGACCCCGAGCCCCAGCCCCTGCCTGATCCGACCGCCGCGACCGAGCGCGCGCGCGCGGGTTCCGCGGCAAGCACCATGCGCGACATCTGCCCCTTCCTGCTGGCCGCCGATGGGAACTGGCGGAGCGTCGACGCCACCGGTGAGCATCGCTGCACGGCGGTCTACCCGCCCGCCCGCCTCACGACCGAGAAGCAGCGCCGATTGTGTCTCGTCGCCGAACACGAGACGTGCGCCACGTTCACCGCCGCCCTCGCGGTCCGCGAGCCGGCCGCGGAGCGGGCCGCCGCGACGACCCGTCCCATGCCTCGAACGACGCCGGTGATCACGGAGCGCGGTCGATTCGCCCTGCCGGCCCTCTCGATGCGACCGGATCGGACCGCGGGCCAGGCGGCCCTCGTCATCCTGCTCGGCGTCGCGTTCGCCGGGATCGTCTTCGCCCAGCTCGGGACGGGTGGGGATGGGTCCCGCGGTGGCGTGGGGGCATCACCGAGTCCGGGCGCGACCGCGGCGGCGGTCACGGCCGCCCCATCGGATGGCGCCGTCGTCGTCTCGCCGACACCGGCCGAGACCAGCCCGACGCCGGGCATCACGCTCGTCCCGACGGAGGATTCGCCCGCGCCGTCGACGTCAGCGCCGGCGACCTACACGGTCCAGCGGGGTGACACGCTCAGCGGCATCGCCGCCGAGTTCGGGACCACCTGGCAGGTGCTTGCCGAACTGAATGACATCGAGAACCCCTCCGCCCTCCGCGTCGGGACCGTCCTCCAGCTACCGTAGCCCGCGCCGCGCTCAGGATTGGCAGCCCCGACAGTACGAGGTGATGAACCCGCCGGCCTTGACCTCGGTGATCCGCGTCCCGCAGCGCGGGCAGGGCTCGCCACCCTTGTCGTGGACCGCGAGGAAGTCGCGGACCTGCTTCTCGAACGTCGGTGGCACCCGCTCCTTGAGGATGACGACGGCGTCCGCCAGGGTCTGGCGCGTCGCCCGGTAGAGCGCATCGACCTCCTCGGGCGCCAGGCTCGACCGCTTCCGGAAGGGGAGCAGGCCGGCGGCGTGCAGGATCTCGTCGCTGTAGGCGTTCCCGATGCCGGCGACGAACGCCTGGTTCCGCAGCAGGTTCTTGAGCTCGCCCGGATGCCGCTTGATCCGGTCGCGCCAGACCTCGAGGGTGAGCGCCGGATCGTCGGCGTCGGGGCCCTGTTCGTCCGGACCGAGTCCCGGGATCGCGCGATCGAGCCCGGCCGGACGCAGGTACACCTTGCCCATCTGGGTCGGGTCCCGGTAGCGGATCTCGGCCGGATCGGCGTCCGCCGGCAGCCACGCCGCCCGCCGCGTCCAGGTGGCCGCGTCCTTCGGGCCCGTCTCGCGTGGACCGAACCCCCAGACGACCGCGGTCTTGGACGGGAGCGGGGTGCCGGGAGGCGAGAGCTGCAGTCGGCCGGTCAGCATCGGATTGATCGCGATGCCGTCGCGCTCCAGGTCCAGCAGCAGGAACTTGCCACGCCGCCGGATGGCCGTCACCCGCTGACCGACCATCGCGGCCGCCTCGGCCGGGGTCCCTCGGACGGCCAGCGGACCGGGCATCGACATCGATGCGATCGATCGACCGCTGATGGCCGCGTGCAACGCATCGGCGACGACCGTCAGGTCGGGGGATTCAGGCACGGTCTGCCGATTGTAGCCTCGGAAAGGCGTGTGCTAGACTCTCCCGGCCCCAAGAGGCAGGACAGCTGAAGAGCGCCAGCAGGTCGAACAGACGCACGAAGGAGCGGACCGCGGATCGATCACCACGGACCACTTGATCGTACAGATGACGGCTTGAGCGTGGCTCGAGCCGTTCCTGATTCTCGGGAGCGAATCCACCATCAGGAGTGACTGATCAATTGACCGAAGACCAGCAGGGCGGGACCACGCCTGAAGCGGAGGCGAACGCCTCCGTCGACCAGGTGTCCGAGCAGAGCGTCGCGGCGATCGCCGTCGCCGACGAGCCCGCCGCCATCACCGAAGCCGTCGAGGGCAGCGCCTCGACGGATGATCCCACCGAGGCCGCCGCCACGGTGGACGACGCGCCACAGGCGACCGCACCGGCCATCGAAGCCGAGGCACCCGCTCCGGCCGCCGACGAGCCCGCCGCGCAAGCCGACGCACCCGCGTCGATCGCCGCCGCCGACGAGTCCACGACGCTGTCGGCCGACGACACGGCCGATGCCCCGGCTGCCGGCGACGAGGACGAGGAGCCAGCGCCCGTGCGCGTCCTCGGTCCCGAGCCGACGACCATGGAGGAGCTCCTCGCCGAGCAGGACTCGGACATCAAGAGCTTCAAGCACGGTGACGTCGTCGAGGGCCAGGTCGTCCGCATCGACAAGGACGAGATCCTCGTCGACATCGGGGCCAAGAGCGAAGGCGTCGTCAGCAATCGCGAGCTGTTCGGTCGTCACGGTGAGGGCCAGCCGGAGCTGGCCATCGGTGACACGGTCCTGGTCTACGTCCTCCAGCCGGAGTCGCCGGAGGGCCACGTCGTCCTCTCGCTGCGCCGCGCCGGTCTCGAGCGCAAGTGGCGCGCGATGCAGGAGCAGTTCGAGGCGGGCGTCATCATCGAGGCCCCGGTCATCGACCACAACAAGGGCGGCCTCATCGTCGACTGCGGCATCCGCGGCTTCGTCCCGATCAGCCAGATCGTCGACTTCCCGCGCCGCCCGCAGAACGACCAGCCGCGCGACGCGGCGCAGGAGATCGCCGAGAAGCTCATGCCGTTCGTCGGCCGCAAGCTTCGGCTCAAGATCCTCGAGGTCAACCGCAAGGCGAACCGCCTGATCCTGTCCGAGAAGGTCGCCCTCTACGAGGAGCGCCGCGAGAAGCGGGATGAGCTGTTCAGCAGCCTCCAGGTCGGCCAGAAGGTCACCGGCTCCGTCCGCTCGATCGCGCCATTCGGCGTGTTCATCGACCTCGGTGGCATCGACGGCCTGGTCCACAAGAGCGAGCTCTCGTGGAACAAGGTCAACAACCCCGAGTCCGGCTACCACGTCGGCGAAGAGGTCGAGGCCGAGGTCATCGACATCAACCACGAGCGCGGCCGGATCAGCCTGTCGATCCGCCGCCTCCAGCCGGATCCGTGGCACTCCACGGTCGCGGACTTCAACGTCGGCGACATCATCGACGGGACCGTCACGAAGCTCGTCAACTTCGGCGCGTTCGTGCGGGTCCGCGATGGGCTCGAGGGCCTCATCCACATCAGCGAGCTGTCCCACCAGCGGGTCGCCCACCCGGGTGACGTCGTCCACGAGGGCCAGCAGCTCAAGCTCAAGATCATCTCGCTCGACTCCGAGCGACACCGCCTGGGCCTCAGCCTGAAGCAGGCCGAGGAGCCGCCGGCCCGACCGGCCCCGGAGCCGACGACCGGCACCGCCGGCGCGCCGCGAGCCGAGCGCCGACCGCGCCCGGAGCGCAGCTACTCGCCGTCCGACGCGGTCCAGGAACCCGAAGGCGGGATCGACAACACGCTCGCGTCCGCGTTCGCCCAGGTCCGCCAGCAGCTGGCCGAGGCCGAGGGCGAGGCGCCGAGCGAAGCCGTCGTCGACGCGGCCATCGAGGCCGTCGCCGCCGAGGAGATCGCCGAGGTGGTCGAAGCCGTCGCCGAGGACGAAGCCGTCCTGGAGACGACCGCCGCCGAGGACATCGTCGACATCGTCGAGACCGTGGCGACCGACGAGGCCGTCCTGGAGACGGCCGCAGCAAGCGACGCCGTCGAGATCGTCGAGACGGTCGTCCAGGACGAGGCCGCCCTTGAGTCCGAGGCTGCCGCCGCGATCGAGACCATCGTCGATGACGTCGCCGCCGAGGAGTTCGTCATCGAGACCGAGGCCGCCGCGGAGATCGAACAGCTCATCGATGCCGCCGATGCGAACGAGGCCAACGAGGCCCCGGCCGCGGACGCCATCGTCGAGGTCATCGAAGAGGTCGCCGCGGTCGAAGCCCTCGAGGAGGAGGTCGCGGCCGAGGAGATCGCGACCATCGTCGAGGAGGTCGCCATCGTCGAGGCGGTCGAAGAGGCAGCCGCGGCCGAGGAGATCGAGTCGATCGCCGACGACGTGGCCGCCGAGGAATACGTCGAGGAGACCGTGGCCGCCGATGAGGTCGCCGCGATCGTCGAGGACGTAGCCGAGATCGAGACCGCAGAGGAGGCCGTCGCCGCCGACGCGATCGAGGCGATCGTCGACGAAGCCGCCGAGGCCGAGACCAAGGGCGCCTGACCCCGTCCGAACCTGAAGACGACCCGCCGGACCCGGCGGGTCGTTTCGATTCCTTACCCTGTCGGGAGGCATCCGGACGGCCCGCGCGCGCGTTCTATGAGGTGACGGGAGCGCGCTGGCGCGACCGCCTCCCCGCACGGGGGTCCCGTGCTAGCATGGCCGGAACGTCGCACCCGCGGCGTCCGCAACGGAACGGGCGTTCGACCGCATGGATCGCTTCGACAAGTTCACGGATCGGGCGCGCAAGGTCCTGACACTCGCGCAGGACGAAGCGCAACGGTTCAACCACAACTACATCGGCACGGAGCACCTCCTGCTGGGCCTCGTCCGCGAGGGCGAGGGCGTCGCCGCGCGCGTGCTCGAGAACATGAACGTCGAGTTGCCCAAGGTCCGGACGGCCGTCGAGTTCATCATCGGCCGGGGTGACCGCCCGGTCGTCGGCGAGGTCGGCCTGACCCCGCGCGCGAAGCGCGTCATCGAGCTGGCCATCGACGAGGCGCGTCGCCTCGGGCACAACTACATCGGCACGGAGCACCTGCTCCTGGGCCTCGTCCGCGAGGGTGAGGGGATCGCCGCCGGTGTGCTCGAGTCGCTGGGCGTGAACCTCGACAAGGTCCGCCACGAGGTCATCCGGGTCCTGTCGCAGAGCTCCTCCGCCGGGCCGACCGCGCAGGAGACGAAGCGCGCCAGCAAGACCCCGACCGTGGACCAGCTCGGCATCAACCTCACCGACGCGGCCCGTGCCGGGAAGCTGGATCCCGTCATCGGCAGGGAGAAGGAGATCGAGCGGGTCATCCAGATCCTCGGTCGCAAGACGAAGAACAACCCGGCGCTCATCGGCGAGCCCGGCGTCGGCAAGACGGCCATCGCCGAGGGCCTTGCCCATCGCATCGTCGCCGGCGACGTCCCGGACATCCTGCTCAACAAGCGCGTCCTGACCCTGGACATCGGCTCGCTCGTCGCCGGCACCAAGTACCGTGGCGAGTTCGAGGAGCGGCTCAAGAAGATCATCGAGGAGCTGCGCAACACGAACGACGCCGTCCTGTTCATCGACGAGCTGCACACGCTCGTCGGCGCCGGCGCCGCCGAGGGGGCCATCGATGCCGCCAACATCCTGAAGCCGCCGCTCTCGCGCGGCGAGCTCCAGTGCATCGGCGCGACGACCCTCGACGAGTACCGCAAGTACATCGAGCGCGACGCCGCGCTCGAGCGGCGCTTCCAGCCGGTCATGGTCGACGAGCCGACGCTCGAGCAGACCATCGAGATCCTGATGGGCATCCGCGAACGCTACGAACAGCACCACAAGGTCACCATCAGCGACGCCGCGGTCCAGGCCGCCGCCGATCTGTCGACCCGCTACATCACGGACCGTCATCTTCCGGACAAGGCGATCGACCTGATCGACGAGGCTGCCTCGCGCGTCCGCCTTCGCTCCTCGTCCGCACCGCCCGCCCTGCGCGAGGCCCAGAAGGACCTCGACCGGATCTCGAAGGAGAAGGACGCCGCGATCAACAACCAGGAATACGAGGAGGCCGCCGCCCTGCGCGAAGCGGAGGCGACCGCCCGTGAGACCGCGGATGGGCTGCGGACCGAGTGGCAGGCCCAGGTATCGGGCGAGCAGCCCGTCGTCGACGAGGAGGAGATCGCCCAGGTCGTCGCGATGTGGACGGGCATCCCGGTCACTCGGATCGCGCAGGAGGAGTCCGAGCGCCTGTTGAAGATGGAGGAGGTCCTCCACAGCCGGGTCATCGGCCAGGAAGAGGCGATCGGCATCGTCTCGAAGGCCGTCCGCCGCGCCCGCGCCGGCCTCAAGGATCCGAAGCGCCCGATCGGCTCGTTCATCTTCCTGGGGCCGACGGGGGTGGGCAAGACGGAGCTCGCGAAGGCTCTCGCCGAGTTCATGTTCGGCAGCGAGGATTCGCTCATCAAGATCGACATGAGCGAGTTCATGGAACGCCACAACGTCAGCCGTCTCGTCGGGGCGCCTCCCGGGTACGTCGGGTTCGACGAGGGTGGCCAACTGACCGAGGCGGTCCGCCGCAAGAACTACTGCGTGATCCTGCTCGACGAGGTCGAGAAGGCCCATCCCGAGGTGTTCAACATCCTGCTCCAGATCCTCGAGGACGGGCAGCTGACGGATGCCAAGGGCCGCCGCGTGGACTTCCGCAACGCGATCCTGATCATGACGTCGAATCTCGGGGCCAAGTCGCTCCAGACCAACTCGAGTCTGGGCTTCCGGGCGCAGGGCGACACGGACGTCGCCCGGGCCGAGAGCTCGTACGAGCTCATGAAGGAGAAGGTCGCGGCGGAACTCAAGCAGAACTTCCGCCCGGAGTTCCTCAATCGCATCGACGCGACGGTGGTGTTCCGATCCCTCACCGTCGAGGAGATCACCCAGATCGTCGACCTGATGCTCGAGCGTGTCCGCGACCAGCTGCGCGCGCAGGGCATGACGCTCGAGGTCACCCAGCCGGCCAAGGAGCTCATCATCAAGCTTGGCTACGACGTCGCGTATGGCGCTCGACCACTGCGCCGGGTCATCCAGAACATGGTGGAAGACGTGCTGGCGGAGCACCTCCTCCTCGGCAAGTACGAGTCCGGGACCACGATCGTCGTGGACCGTGACCCGGATGCCGGTCTGGTCATCCAGGCATCGGAGCCGCGGACGCCGGTCGAGGTCAGCTAAGCGCCCGGTGGCCAAGCCACAGAGCCGATACGTCTGCCAGTCCTGCGGCGATGCCGTCCTCCGGTGGGAGGGTCAGTGCCGGGTCTGCGGGGCGTGGAACAGCCTCGTCGAGACGGTCATCCGTGAACCGTCGCGCTCGACTCGTTCATCCGTCCGTCCCGGGCCGGCCGGCGCGAGCGGCGCGCAGGCGCTCGGCGACGTCGGTGACGCGGACCTCCCACGCCTGACCGTCGGGATCGGTGAGCTCGACCGCGTCCTGGGTGGCGGGCTCGTGCCCGGGTCGCTGATCCTCCTGGGCGGCGAGCCGGGCATCGGCAAGTCGACCCTCCTGCTCCAGGCCGCGGCCGGTCTTGTTCGCGGGCCCGATCCGGCGACACGCGTCCTCTACGCGAGCGGTGAGGAGTCGTCGGCCCAGGTCCGGCTTCGGGCCGGACGTCTTGGCTTGCTGGACGGCGTGGCCGCCATCCGCGTGAGCATCCTCGCCGAGCACGAGGTCGGCCGGGTCATCGAGGAGGCACGCGCCGCCGGTCCGACCGCCCTCATCGTCGATTCCGTCCAGACGGCGACGATCGATGAGCTCGATGGGCCCGCGGGGAGCGTGGGCCAGGTCCGCGAGTCCACCGTCCGCCTGATGGACTATGCCAAGAGCGCGGGCGTCGCCGTCATCCTCGCCGGGCACGTGACGAAGGACGGTTCGATCGCCGGCCCGAAGACCCTCGAACACCTGGTGGACGCAGTGATCAACCTCGAGGGCGAGCGGTTCGCGGCCCTGCGCATCCTGCGAGCCTCGAAGAACCGCTTCGGCTCCACCGAGGAGGTCGGCGTGTTCGAGATGGCCGAGGGTGGCCTGATCGAGGTCGCGGACCCGGCCCGCGCGTTCCTCGTCGAGCACACCGTCCCGGCGGCCGGGAGCGTCGTCGCCCCGACCATGGAAGGGAGTCGCCCGCTGCTCGTCGAGGTCCAGGCCCTCGTCACGCCGGCGACGTACGGCTCGCCGGTCCGTCGGGCGAGCGGACTCGACCAGAACCGACTGAACCTGCTGACCGCCGTCCTGGGCCGGCGCGCCGGGATCGGCCTGGGTGGCCACGACGTCTTCGCGAATCTCGCCGGCGGTCTCGTCGTGAGCGAGCCAGGTCTGGACCTGCCGCTGGCCCTCGCTCTCGCATCCTCGCTCCGCGATCGGCCGATCGCCGCCGGCACCGTCGCGATCGGCGAGGTGGGACTGCTGGGCGAGTTGCGCGGGGTGGCGGCCCTCGAACGACGCCTGCGCGAAGCGGCCCGGCTCGGGTTCACCCGGGCGATCGTGCCACGCGCCCGGCGCGATCGATCCATGCCGGACGTCGCGGGGGTCCGGATCGACGTTGCGGAGACGCTCCGCGACGCCATCGAACAGGCCCTTTCGGAGCCCGCTGGCCGTAGCGATGCGGTCCCGGCGATGCTAGGCTGACGGCCCGCCCGGACCGGTGAGTGGTCCGGCGATGCGGCCCGGAGGCCGAGGGAGTCCTTGATCCGCTATATCCGTGTCCTTGGCGCCGCCCTTGGAGGGTTCGTCGGCCTCGCCCTCGCGACGGCCGGTGACGGCCTGTTCCGCTCGACCGAGTACTCCGGCGCGCTCCTGGCCGCCTGGGTCGTCGCGTGGATCGTCCTGGGATTCGCCCTCTTGCCGTACCTCACCGTCGTCCCGGCCACCTGGCTGATCCGACGCGTCGAGGAGCTGTCGACCGCCGAGTTCGTCACGGCCGTCATCGGGCTCCTCATCGGACTCCTGATGGGGTTGCTGCTGGGCCTGCCACTGGCGCGCTTCCCGGCGCCGTGGGGGACGTGGTTGCCGCTCGGGATGTCGCTGTTCCTGGGCCTGGGCATGCTCGGGCTGACGGTCGCCAAGCGGGGCGACCTGCTCGTCGCGGCGGAGGCGGTCGGTCTGATCCGGCGTCCACCCGCCGAGGGTTCCGGCCCGGTGTCGGGCGAGCCCTTCATCGTCGTCGACACGAGTGCCATCATCGACGGGCGGATCGCCGAGGTCGTCGAGTCGGGGTTCATCTTCGGGACCCTGGTCATCCCGCGGTTCGTCCTCGACGAGCTCCAGCACATCGCCGACAGCTCGGACACCCTGCGTCGCAATCGCGGCCGGCGCGGGTTGGAGATCCTGTCTCGGATGCAGAAGGAGCCGGGGACGCCGGTCGAGATCGTCGAGGACGACGTCCCGGAGATCACCGAAGTGGACGCCAAGCTGGTCGCCCTGGCGCGAGCGCGCAGCCGGGTCATCCTGACCAACGACTTCAACCTGAACCGGGTCGCCGAACTGCAGGGCGTCCGGGTGATGAACATCAACTCCCTGGCGAACGCGGTGAAACCGGCCCTCCTGCCCGGGGAGGAGCTCCGGGTCCGGGTCATCCAGGAGGGCAAGGAGCCCGGGCAGGGCGTCGGGTTCCTCGATGACGGCACGATGATCGTGGTCGAGGGCGGGTCGCGTCATATCGACAAGGACGTCGACGTGTCCGTCACGCGCGTCCTCCAGACGGTGGCCGGCAGGATGATCTTCGCCCAGCCGCGACTCGATTGACTCGCTCGAGGGCCGTCCCGCTGGCCGACGCGATCGTGGTCGCCGCCGGCAGCTCCACCCGGATGGGTGGCACGGACAAGCTGATGGCCGACATCGCCGGGCGCCCGCTCCTTGCCTGGACGCTGGCGGCCTTCGAAGCGGTCGACGCCATCGACCGGATCGTCGTGACGACCGCCGCCGATGCGGTCGCGACGCTCTCGACCGCCCCGTGGCTGCCGGCCAAGGTCCACGCCGTGGTCGCCGGGGGCGATCGACGCCAGACCTCCGTCGCGGCCGGCTTCGGGGCGCTGCCCGACGTCGACGACGACCGGGTCCTGCTCGTCCACGACGGGGCCCGCCCGCTCGTCTCCGGCCGCCTCATCGAGGACGTCGTCCGGGCGACGTCCGCGTACGGGGCGGCCATCCCGGTCGTGCCGATCAGCGAGACCCTCAAGCGCCTCGATGGCGACCGGGTCGGGGCGACCGTGGACCGGTCGGGCCTCGGTGCCGCCCAGACTCCACAGGGCGTGCAGGCCGGCCTGCTGCGGGCCGCCTACGAGCGCTACCCGCCGGCCGGCCCCGAGACCTGGACCGATGAGGCCTCCGTCCTCGAGGCCTGTACCATCCCGGTCCATGTCGTCGACGGCGATCCCCGGAATCTCAAGGTGACCCTGCCAGCGGACCTGGTCCGGGTCCGTGAGGTCGTGGCCGGCCACGGGCGGACCCGGACGGGCATCGGGCACGACTCGCATCCGTTCGGCCCCGGCCAGGGCCTGGCACTGGGCGGGATCGTCATCGATGCCGCGCCGCGACTGCACGGCCACTCGGACGGTGACGTCGCGTTGCACGCGATCTGCGATGCCCTCCTGGGCGCGGCCGGCCTGGGCGACCTCGGCCGCCTCTTCCCGGCGGACCGGACCACGCCCGCCGGGATCGGCAGCGAGTCGCTCCTCACCGAGGTCCGTCGTCGCGTCGAGGCGGCGGGCTGGTCGATCGGTGGCGTGGATCTCACGATCGTCGCCGCGCGGCCGCGCCTGGGTGCCCACCTTGACACCATGCGTGCCGAGATCGCCGGGCTCCTCGGCCTCCCCATCGACGCCATCAACGTGAAGGCGTCGACCGGCAATCTCGACGGCTCGGAGGGTGCCGGTCGGACGATCAGCGCGCTGGCGATCGCCTCCCTGGAGTCGCGGTCATGACCGTCCGCTTCCAGGACACGTTGACCGGCGAGACGCGGCCGTTCGTGCCGCTGCGCGACGACGACATCCGGATCTACTCGTGCGGCCCGACGGTCTATGGCCCCGCCCATATCGGCAACTTCCGCTCGTTCCTGTTCGCCGACCTGCTCGTCCGCCACCTGCGCTGGCGCGGCTACCCGGTGACCTGGGTCATGAACATCACCGACATCGACGACAAGATCATCCGCGGGGCGGCCGCGGCCGGCGTCGGCATCGACGAGCTGGCGGACCGATACCTGGCGGCGTTCCTCGCGGACGCGGCCTCGCTCCGCATGACGACCCCCGACGCGTTGCCGCGGGCGACCCGCCACATCGACGACATCGTCGCGCTCATCTCGACCTTGCTCGAGCGTGGCCACGCCTACCGAACGGACGACGGCTCGATCTTCTTCCGGATCGCGTC
>CAZOHT010000054.1:911-16102 GCA_964579825.1 uncultured Anaerolineaceae bacterium | reverse complement strand
ATGCCGCCATGCCCGCCAGCTACACGAGCGCGCGGTTCGTAGGCCGGGAGGTCGCTTTCGCTCGACTCGCGGCCGTGCTCGACGACGCGGCCGGCGGTCGATCCCGGACCCTGATCCTCGGCGGGACGGCCGGGGTCGGGGTCAGCCGGTTCCTCGATGAGGGCCTGGCGCGTGTCGCCGGTCTGGCCGAGCCGTGGACGATCCTGCGCGCCGGAGCCTGGCCGAGCGCTGCCGACGACCCGTACGGCCCGGTCGTGCGGGCCATCGGACCGGCCCTGCGCGCGCTCGATGACACCGCCCTCGCCGAGATCCTGGGGCCGGCCGTCTCCGATGCCGTGCGCCTGCTGCCGGACCTCGCCGTGCGGCTCGGCGAGCCGGTCGACCCGGTCGCGAGCGCGCCGGAACGTCGCCAGGCACGAACCTTCGAGGCCATCCTGGGGATGCTCGGCCGCCTTGGGGAGCGACAGCCTGTCGCGCTGGTCCTGGAAGATCTCCACCGATCCGATGCGGCCACCCGGGCGCTCGTCCGCTTCCTGTCCCGGATCGCCCGCGACCAGCGCCTGGCCATCGTGGCCTCCGACCAGCCCGACATCGTGCCGCGCGACGATCCGTGGGCCGCCGACCTGGCCGCGATCGCCGCGGCACCGCGTCGCTCGGATCGGCTGACCCTGGCACCGCTCGATCGCGATGACCTGGCCGCCTTGATCGATGGCATCGAAGGCGAGCGTGCGTCGGCCAGCCTGCTGCTGCTCGTCGTGGAGCGATCCGGTGGCCTGCCGCTCGTCGTCGAGGAGCTGCTCGCCGCCCGGCGCGAACTGCCGAATGCGTCCCTCAGCGGGTCGCTCGACGAGCTGGTCGTGGCCCGCCTGGCCGCTCGCTCACCCGAGTGCCGGCGCGTCCTGCGCTTGCTCGCGCCGGCCGGCCTGCCGCTCACCGCGCAGCAGCTCGCCGATGTCTCGGAGGCGTTCGAGGCGGAGACGGATCGGCCGGCGCCCCGCTCGTCGAGTGGACCGCGGCACGGTGACGGCGTCCTGGATGCGGATGTCCGGGCGGGCCTGGCCGAGGCGATGGAGCACGGCTTCGTGCTCGACGACCGTGGCTTGATCTCCTTCCGGCACGAGGCGATCGGGCGGGCCGTGGCGCGCGATCTGCTGCCGATCGCCCGGACCCGCCACCGCGTCGCCCTGGCGACGGCCCTGGCCGGCCCGCCGGCGCTGCTGGCGAAGCTGTGGTCCGAGGCGCACGATCCGGTCCTCGCCCGAGCGGCGTCGATCCAGGCGGCCGCGGTGGCCGCGACCCGCCACGCGCCCGACGACGAGCTGGCGGCCCTGGAGGAGGCCCTCGCCATCCCGGAGCGGTCGAGCGGTACGACCTCGGCGCGCCGCCGCGCCGAGCGCCAGTCGGTCAACCCGGACCTCCAGGTCCGGGCCGCGGAGGCGGCCTTCGCGGTCGGGCGAGCGTCGCGCGCGATGGCCTATCTCGAGGCCGCCATCGGCGCCCTGGATGGCCGTCGCGACCGGGTCCGCCTCGGCCTGCTGCACGAGCGGCTGGCCCACGTCCGTCGCGCGGCCGGGGATCCGGATGGCGCGATGCAGGCGGCCAGGCGCGCCGTGGAGCTCGTGCCGCGCGAGCCCACCCGGGAGCGGGCGATCGTCGTGGCCGGCCTGGCCCAGCTCAAGATGCTCGATGGAGCCTTCACCGACGCCCAGCGGCTCGCCAAGGAGGCGATCCGGGTCGCCCGCGCATGCGACCCGGTCGCCGTCGAGCAGGACATCCACGCCACGACGACCCTCGGCGTCGCGATGGCCTGGGGCAGCGATCCGGAAGGCGCCATCGACCTGCTGCGCGGAGCGGAGCGGAGCGCTCGCACGCTGGGCGACCCGGAAGCGCTGTTCCGGATCACCGCCAACCTGACCACCGTCCTGGACCTCGTCGGTCGCCGGACGGAGGCGGTCGACGTGGCCTACCGCGGGATCGACGACGCTCGCGCGGCCGGCCTCGAGGCCGTCTACGGCAACTTCCTGCGCGGCAACGTGTCCGAGTCGCTGTACCTGCTGGGGCGCTGGACCGAAGCGCGGGAGCTTGCCGCCCGAGCGCTCGACTGGCTCCCGACCGGTGTCATCTTCCTGACCGCCGCCGTGCAGCTGGCGATGATCGAGATCGAGACCGAGGCGGGTGAGCGGGCCGCCCGCTATCTCGGCCGGACGACGCTCGAGTTCGATGCGGTCCGCGAGCCACAGCTGGCCGGTTCGTACTACCTGGCCACCGCGTCGTACGCCCTGTGGCGCGGGGACGTGGCCGACGCCGCGCGATCGGTCGAGCGTGGCTGGGCCGCCGTCCGCGAGACGGAGGAGTGGGTGCTCGCCGCCCGGATGGCCGCCATGGTCGCCCGGGTGGACGCGGCGATCGGGGCCGAGGCCCACGCTCAGCGCCGGCTCGCGCCGCTCGCCACGGCCCGTGGCCGGACGGCCGAGGTCGTGCGGACGGTGGCGGGGCTGGTGCGAGCCAGCGGGGCCCCGCCGACGGCGGGCTCACGCCGCATCGCCGAGGCCTATCTCGCGACCGCCCGGGCCTTCCAGCGCCGGCTCGAGGGCGACGACGATCCGGCGATCTGGGATCGCGTGGCGGCGTCCTGGACGGACCTGTCCGCGCCGTACGACGTGGCGATGGCCCGCTGGCGCCAGGCCGAGGCCTCCCTGGCCTCGGCGACCGGACGGCCCGGTCGGGCCGACGCCCAGACCCCGATGCTGGAGGCGGCCAGGCTGGCCGTGGCGCTCGAGGCCCGGCCGCTGTTGCGCGAGCTGCGCGAGCTGGCCGGTCGGGCGCGGATCACGCTGCCATCCGACGTGGACGCGGTCCTCGAGGATCGGCCCGATCCGTCCGCCCCGGGGGTCCCGGTCGGGCCGGCCGACGCCGATCAGGCCGGTGCGGCGGCCGGCCGGTCGGACCTGATCCGCGCTGTCGCGGGCGAGCCGGCGGTCGTGGTCCGTCGCCCGGATGCCTTCGGGCTCAGCAGTCGCGAGCAGGAGGTGCTGCTCCTGGTCGCCCAGGGTCGCACCAACCGGGAGATCGGGGAGCGCCTGTTCATCAGCCAGAAGACGGTCGGCGTCCACGTCGGGAACATCCTCGCGAAGCTGGCCGTGTCGGGCCGGGTCGAGGCCGCGGCCGTCGCGATCCGCCTTGGGTTGACCGAGCGCAGCTGAACTCGCGAGAGGACGTCGCCCGAAGGATCGGACCCCGGACACACCGCGAGACCCGGAGGGAGGTCTCCGGGTCTCGATCGGGTTCGCGGAGTACTTCGCCCGGGGTGAGCCCGGGTGAAGGAGCGAGGCTAGATCTGGTCGACTACCACTTCCAGCCGGCTGCCAGGCTCAGCGCGATCGCGACGAGCGGGCCGACGGTGAGAGCGATGCGGCGGGTGCGGGTGACGAGGTCCTTGGACATCAGATGTGGCCCCCTGAGTGGTGGTTGGTTCTCGGTACTTCCCGACAGTTCGGGAGGTGGACAGGGAGCGTAGGTCCGCACCTGGAGCGCAACAACCGGCCCTTTGGTACGGGTGAGGACTCGCCGTAGGTACTGTCCGCCGCGCGTCCGGCGGCCTGGCGCGGTAGATTCCGGGTCTCACCTCGGGTCGTCACGACCCCCCATGGAAGGGACCCACCACCGATGCGTCTCGCGCGCCTGACGATGCTCTGCCTGCTGACCTCGCTCGCCCTCGTGGCCTGCGCGTCCGAGCCCGCGGCCTGGACCTACGCCCCGGCGCCGTCCACGACACCCGTCCCGAGCGGCTCGGCCGAGGCGTCCGCGGAGGCGAGTGCCGGCTCGGGCAACATCCAGATCAGCGCGCTGGGCGTGAAGTTCGAGCAGACCTCGGTCGACGTCCCGGCGTCCACGGCGTTCAAGATCGACTTCGACAACAAGGACCCGGGGACGCCCCACAACATCGTCATCCACCAGGGCGACATCAACGGTCCGGTCGTCTTCACCGGCGAGACGTTCAACGGGGTGGCGCTCAAGGTCTATGACGTGCCCGCGCTCGAGCCGGGTACCTACCTGTTCGTCTGCACCATCCACCCGGGCATGGAAGGGTCGATGACCGCCAAGTGACCCCGGCCGGCGAGCAGCTCTGCTACCTGGACGCCTACGCGCGACGGGTCGGCGCGCGGGTCACAGACGTCGCCGAGGGCGAGGTCATCCAGGTCATCCTCGATCGGACGACGTTCTACCCGGGTGGCGGTGGCCAGCCCTCGGACCGGGGGGTCCTCCTCCGGACGGCCGACGGCCGCAGCTGGACGGTCCGAGCCGCGCGCAAGCTGGGTGGCGAGATCGCCCATGAGCTGGAGCCGTCGCCGGACGGTCCGCCGGCGGTCGGCGATATCCTGGAGGTGGACGTCGAGTGGGCCCGGCGCCTCTCCCTCATGCGGACCCACACGGCCCTGCACGCGCTGTGCGGCGTCGTCTGGCGCGACCACGGCGCCCTCGTGACGGGCGGCAACATGGAGCCAGGGTCGGGCCGGATGGACTTCGAGTTCGAGCGGATGTCGGGCGACCTGGTCGACGCCATCGAAGCGGCCGTCAACGCCGAGTTGGCCGCCGAGCGCGATGTCCGCGTCGCCGTCCTGCCGCGCGAGGAGGCGTTCGCGATCCCCGACCTCATCCGCACGAAGGTGAACCTCCTGCCGGAGGGGATCGACCAGATCCGGACGATCGAGATCGTCGGGCTGGACCTCCAGGCGGACGGCGGGACCCACGTCGCCAATACCCGTGAGGTCGGCAGCATCAGGGTGACCGGCTACGAGTCGAAGGGCCGGATCAACAAGCGCATCCGGATCGAACTCGTCGACCCCGACTGACTGACCCGCCCCGGCCGGCGACCTCGCGCGAACCGCTAGAGTCAGGACGTGGGCGAGATCCGACGGCGACTCCGCATCTCGCTGGCAGCGATCAGGCAGGTCCTGCTGAATCCGGACCTGCGGCGCCTCGAGATCGCCTGGACGCTGTCCATCGCGGCCCAATGGGCGCTCATCGTCGCGCTCCTCATCTACGCCTACGAGCTGGAGGGTGCCCTCGGGGTCGGGCTCCTGGGCCTGGCCCGGACACTTCCGACCCTCGTCGGCGTCCCGCTGGCGACCAGCCTCGGCGACCGGCAGTCCCGCGTCCGCGTGCTCGTCGGGGTCTACCTGACCGCCCTCGCGAGCGCGGTCGTGGCCGCTGTCGCGTTGGCCATGGATGCCGGCCTGATCGCCGTGATGGCCATCGCGGCGGTCAACGCCATCGCCACGGCCGCGATCCGGCCGCTCCAGAACGCCATCATCCCGGGTCTCGCTCGATCCCCGGAGGAGCTCGTGGCGTCGAACGTGGCGTCCAGCACGGGTGAAGGGATCGGCCTGCTCGTCGGCCCGGCATTCGGCGGTCTGCTGCTCGTCTTCGGGACCCCGGTCGTCGCGCTGGCCGGGGCCGTCGGGATGGCGCTCGCCACGGTGGCCGTCACCCAGATCCGCCCCGATCGCCGCCTCCGCGCGCGCACGGCCCCGGCGAGCGCCACACCGGCGGGCGCCACACCGGCGGACGCCGCACCCGATGCTGCCGGCGCGAGACCGACGTCGACCGGCTTCACGGCCGGACTCCGTGCGCTTCGCTCCATGCCGACCGTGCTCCTCGTCATGGGCCTGTTCGGCGTCCAGCCGTTCGTCCGCGGTGCGCTGACGGTCCTGATCGTGGTCGCCTCGATCGAGCTGGTCGGCCTGGGGGATCCGGGCGTCGGCCTGCTCAATGCGGCGATCGGCCTGGGCGGCATCGTCGGATCGGTCGGGACCATCCTGCTCGTCGGTCGGCATCGGCTGGCCATCGTGTTCCTGGTCGCCCTCGTCGTGTGGGGCGCCCCGATCTCGGTGATGGGGCTCGTCACCGTCGCCTGGGTCGCCGTCGCGGCCATGGTCGTCGTGGGTGTCGCCAACGCCGTCCTCGACGTCGCCGGCTTCACGACCCTCCAGCGCATCGTCCCGAACGACGTCCGCGCCAGCGTCCTCGGGACGTTCGAGGGCTACGTGGCGGCCATGGCCGCGGTCGGGGGCATCGTGGCGCCCGCTCTGGTCGCGTGGCTCGGGATCGCCGGCGCCCTCGTCCTCACCGGCGCGATCCTGCCGCTCGCGGTCCTGGTCACGGCGCGTGGCGTCCGCAAGGCTGACGACATCGCGCTCGTCCCGGAGCGGCAGTGCCAGCTCCTGCGCGGCGTGGCCATGTTCGCGCCGCTGCCACTCGGCGCGATCGAGGAGCTGGCCTCCAGCCTCGAGCCCCTGACCTTCCGGCCCGACGAGGACCTGATGCGGGCGGGCGAGATGGGTGACCGGTTCATCCTCATCGACGCCGGCACGGTCGAGGTCGTGGCCGATGGGGCGCCGGTCAGGACCATCGGGGCCGGCGGCTACTGCGGCGAGATCGCCCTCCTGCGTGGGATCCCCCGGACCGCGACCGTCCGCGCCGTGACGGAGGTGACGGCCTTCGGCCTGCGCGGGGCGGACTTCGTCGCGGTGGTGACCGGCGACCGCGATGCGGCACGGTCGGCGGCGCGGGTCGTGGATGCCCGGCTGGCGAATGTGCCGGACGCGCCCGCCTGACGGTCCGGGACGACGGTCCGGCACGACGGTCCGACACGACGAGTCCTCGGTCAGATCCCGGTCTCGGCCTCGATCCGGCCGGTCGCGATGGCCGCCGTGAACGTCCCGAAGTCACGCTCCGTCTGGTCCGCATACGCCTCCGCGAACGCGCCGATGGCGTGGTCGAAGGTGTCATCGTCGCCGAGGTAGGCGGCGATGGTGGCGGGCTCGCCGGTCCTGGCGTGGCCGCGCGCCAACGCCCAGCCACACAGCTCGCCCCAGGTGGTCAGGTCGTCTTCGGTCATGGCCTCCACGACGGCGCTCGCCTTCTGGTCCTGGAGCTGGCGGATGTACCAGTGATGGCCCTGTGCGCCGACCCCCGAACCGAGCAGCACGTCGCTGGCAGCCTGCAGGCGCCGTTGTCCGGCGACGACCCGGGCCCCATGGCTCGGCTGGCCGCTGGGGCCGAGGAATCGCTCGAGCACGGACGCCTGGGCCTCCTTCACCTGCAGGAACAGGGGATCGTCATCGGATCCGCCATCGAGCAGGACGATGCCGGCGAAGAGCCCGACGCTCCCGACCCCGACGACCTTCATGGCGTAGTCCACGACCTCGTAGCGGTCGAGGAGCACCCGGCGGTCCTCCTGGAGCGACTCGCGATAGTGGTCCAGGACGGTGGAGACCAGCGGGTTGTCGATGTCGTCGCGATGGACGATCACCGGCGGGTGATCGACGATCCGTCGCCGACCGTCCGCGACTTCGGTCAGCTTCGGCAACTCGTGCAACGCGTCGTGGTGCGATGCCGACTTCACCGCCGACCGGATCATGGGGCGCGCGCGCTCGTCCACGAATGCAAGGATGCTCGCCACGGCGACGGATGAGTAGTACACGTCGATGGCCCGCATCGTGGCGTACTCGGCCATCCGCTCGCGATAGCTGCGGACCGCCCGGTGGGCGGCATGGCGGCAGTCGTGGGCGGCGAATCCCCGTGTCCGACCCGCGACGATCAGGCTCGCGGCCAGTCGCTCCAGGTCCCATTCGAACGGTCCGTGGAGCGTCTCGTCGAAGTCGTTGATGTCGAACAGCTCGGCGCGCTCGGGCGACGCGAAGAGGCCGAAGTTGGACAGGTGGGCGTCGCCGCACAGCTGGACGATGAGTCCGCTGGACGGGTTCACGGCCAGATCCGCGGCCATCTGCAGGGCCGCCCCACGATAGAAGGCGAAGGGCGAGACAGACATCCGGCCGTGCCGGACCGGGATCAGCTCGGCCACGCGGGTCGTCGCCTGCTCCTCGAGCAGGGTGACCGGATCGGGCCGGTCCGCGGCCGGTCGCCACGTCCCCACGGCCGTCAACGGGTGACGCTCGCGTGCCGCGATGCCGGCGGCCCGCAGGTCAGCGGTGGTGGGGCGCGGGGTCATGGCTCGGGGTCCTTCCTGGTTGCGCGTCGGTCGTGGGTCAGCGTAGCGGTTCCGCCATCGCCCGGGACGACGCCGGAACGGGCTGCACGGGCATGGGGGCCATCGCTATAGTGCCCCCTTGGCGGGCGCGACTCGCGGTGAGACCGATCCCCTCGGCGCGACCTGCCATCGGGAGGTGGACGTGGCCAGCGCAGCGACGACGAAGCGGAAGCCCGGCAAGCGGGCGCTGCCGTTCCTCGAGGGCCTCCTGCCCATCGACCCGGCACGCGTCCCCTCGGACATCATCGCCGGAGCCACGCTCGGTGCCCTGGCGATCCCGGAGACGATGGGCTATGCGTCGATGGCCGGCATGCCGCCGGTCACGGGCCTGTACACGATCGTCATCCCGATCTTCCTGTTCGCACTGTTCGGATCGTCGCGCCACCTCGTCGTCGGCGCGGACTCCGCCACGGCGGTCGTACTGGCCGCCGGCCTGACCGGCCTGGGGCTCGCAACGAGTTCCACGGAGTGGATCGCCATGGCCGGGCTGGCCGCGCTGATGGTCGCGGTCGTGCTCCTGGCGGCTCGGGTCCTGAAGCTCGGGTTCATCGCCAACTTCCTGTCACGGAGCGTCCTGATCGGATTCCTGACCGGCGTCGGGATCCAGGTGGCGATGGGCCAGTTGCACGGGGTCCTCGGCGTCAGTGACGGCTCCGGTACGACCCTCGAGAAGTTCGCCACCACCCTACGGAACATCGGCGAGACGAGCATCCCGACGCTCCTCGTGTCCATCGCGGTCTGGGTCATCATCCTGGGCTCGGACCGGATCAACAAGAAGATCCCCGGCGCCCTCATCGCGGTCGTCGGCATGATCGCGATCAGCTACCTCGGGCTGCTGCCCGACAGCGTCAGCCTGCTCGGCCCGGTCGCCGCCGGGCTGCCACCGATCGGCCTGCCCCAGGACGTCATCACCACGACCAATGTCGTCGCGCTGCTGCCGACCGTGCTGTCCTGTTTCATCATCATCCTGGCCCAGAGCGCCGCGACGTCCCGGGCCTACGCCGTCAAGTACGAGGACAGCTTCGACGAGAACGTCGACCTGATCGGCCTGAGCCTCGCCAACGTCGGAGCCGGTCTGTCGGGCACCTTCGTGGTCAACGGCAGCCCGACCAAGACCGAGATGGTCGACGGCGCGGGCGGCAAGAGTCAGATCGCGCAGGTCACCGCCGGCGCGATCGTCGTCGTGGTCCTGCTGTTCCTGACCGCCGCCCTGGCCTACATGCCGAACGCGGTCCTCGCGGCGGTCGTCCTGCTGATCGGCCTGCGCCTCGTGGACATCGCGGGGATGCAGGGCATCGCCAAGGTCCGTACCGGCGAGTTCGCGGTGGCGGCCCTGACCGCGGCCACCGTGGTCGTGGTCGGGATCGAGCAGGCGATCGTCCTGGCCATCGTCCTCTCGATCATCGAGCACCTGTCGCATGCCTACGCGCCGTTCGACACGACCATCGCCGTCAACGATCAGGGCCGCCTCCAGAGCCAGGCCGTGAAGACCGGGACGGTCATCCAGGCCGCACCCGGGCTCGTCATCTACCGGTTCGGGGCCGGCCTCTACTACGCCAACGCGACCCGGTTCACGGAAGAGGTCCTGGCCATCCTCGAGGAAGCGGATCCGAAGGTCGAGTGGTTCTGCCTGTCGGCAGCCTCCATGGGCGACATCGACTACTCCGGCGCCGGGGCCTTGCGCCAGGTGGCTTCGGAGATCAAGAAGCACGACGCGAGGTTCGTCATCTGCGAGCTCGAGCCGAGCGTGGCCGACGTGCCGGCCAAGTACGGCCTCCAGCCGGAGATCGGCGAGATCTATCCGTTCATCGAGGACGTCATCGCGGCGTACCAGGCAAGGAGCACGGCCCCCTGATCGTGTAGGGGCCACCTACCGCGCGCATGTCACGACTCAAGCTGCCGGTCCTGGCGAGTCCGCTCATCCGGCGGCTGAGCTGGCACGCCCGGCGTGTCGGCGGTCAGCTGGACCGTCGGTTCTTCATCACGTTGGCCGAGGGCATCGTCGCCGTCGTGTTGATCTCGGCGATCCTGATCACGCTGTTCGAGAAGTCGTGGACGTTCGAGTCCATCTTCGACTCGTTCAACTGGGGGATCGCCACCGTCCTGGGCCAGGGCGACTCGGCGTTCGTGTCGTCCCCGGCCGGCCGGGCCATCTCCTGGTTGCTCATCCTGTTCGGGGTGGCCATGCTGGGGATGATCACCGGCGCCCTCGTGGCGATGGTCATCGATTTCCTGCTGAAGGAGGGTCAGGGCTTGGGTGCATCCGGGTTCCAGGATCACATCGTCGTCTGCGGCTGGAACACGACCGCCCGAGACCTGATCGCCGAGCTGCGCGGTGACGACTACACGGCCAGGGTCGTCGTCATCGCTCAGGTCGAGAAGAACCCGGCCGGCGATGGCGTCTACTTCGTGCGCGGGGACTCCACCAACGCCGAGGACCTGGAGCGTGCCGGCATCAGGGAAGCGGCCGCGGCGCTCATCTTCCCGGCCGATCCCTCGGACGGCGCGGACATGCACTCGATCCTGACGATCATGGCCATCGAATCGCTGGCGCCGAACGTCCGGACCGTCGCCGAGGTCAACAATCCGCGCCACGAGCCGCACTTCCGGCGAGCCGAGGTGGACGAGCTCCTGGTGACGTCCAAGATCGCCTCGCATCTGCTCGCTCGATCCGCCCTCTATCCGGGCCTGACCGGGCTCGTGACCGACATCGTGTCGGGCGGCGAGGGCTCCGAGCTCTACCGGATCACCCTGCCGGACGAGTACATCGGGCTGACGATCGACGCCGTCTCCGTGCGGCTGCGCGCGGAACACGAGGCGACGCTCCTGTCGGTCAACCGCTACGGCCGGGCCTTCGTCAACCCGGCGGCGGACTTCGTCCTGGAGCCGGGCGACGACGCGATCGTGGTGGCCCAGTCGCTCGGATCCCTGGCGCCGCTCAAGGTGAGCGACCTCAATACGGCGCCCCGGTCTGCGGCGGTCGTCCCGAGCGCGTAGCCTCGTCGCCGATGGGCGGGGGGCCGGGGGGCGGGGGCCGGGGGCGGCCGCGGAGCACGACTCGTCCTTCCCGGACGCCCGGACGGCGGATCCTGCCAGATGTCCACGTGGTGATCATCAGGCAGCCTGGACCCGAGCTCTCGACCAGCGCGACGCATCGATATGCAACACAGGCGGATGGTCTCGCGCCTTCCACGAGGGCCACCGATCCGTCATGCATCGAGGCGCCTGCCGACGACTGTCGAGGGTCGCCGAACGAGCACCTGGTGATCGTTTGGCAGGATCGTCAGAGATCGAGGTCGGAGGGCACGGCCCGGTCCGTGACCCTGCGCGCGGCGGACGATGGCTGACCGCGAACGCCGGGTGCGGCCCTCGCGGGTCGCCGGGCGCAGCGAAGGTGCAGCGAAGCCCGTCCCGCCCCGGCCGAGCCCCCGCCTACAGCTCCTTGACCGCGGCCGTCAGTGACGCCAGGCCGTCCTTCGCGTCGGCGAAGAGCATCCCGGTCTTGGGGTCGGAGTAGAGCTCGTTGTCGATGCCGGCGTAGCCCTTGCCCATCGAGCGCTTGATGACGACGATCGACTTGGCGTGGTCGACGTCCAGGATCGGCATCCCCGACACCGGCGAGCCGGGCCGGCGGGCGGCCGGATTCGTCACGTCGTTCGCCCCGATGACCAGGGCCACGTCGCACCGATCGAACTCGGGGTTGATCTCCTCCATCTCCTTGAGCTGGGGATAGGGCACGTTGGCCTCCGCGAGGAGGACGTTCATGTGCCCGGGCATCCGGCCGGCGACGGGATGGATCGCATAGAGGACGCTGACCCCCCGCGCCTCCAGGAGCTCGGCCAGCTCGCGGACCGCGTGCTGGGCCTGGGCGACCGCCAGGCCGTAGCCGGGGACGATGATCACGGACTGGGCGTAGGCCAGCTGGATCGCGACATCGTCCGCTCCGATCTCGCGGACCGTGCCGCCGCTGCCGGCGGCCGCACCGGCGGCGTCGTCGCCACCACCGAAGCCGCCGACCATGATGTTCATGATCGAGCGATTCATCGCGTCGGCCATCAGCTTGGTCAGGATCGCGCCGGAGGCACCCACCAGGGCGCCCGCGATGATGAGGACCGGGTTGCCGATGACGAAGCCCGCCATCGCCGCGGCGGTGCCCGTGAACGAGTTCAACAGGCTGATGACGACGGGCATGTCCGCGCCGCCGATCGGCAGGACCATCGTGATCCCGAAGATCAGGCCGGCCACGACGACGACGGCGAGGATGGCCAGGGTCGTGGAGCTCCCGAGGGTGATCGCCCCGGCGGCTCCAAGGACCAGGGCGACGGTGCCGGCCACGGCGACGAGCGCCAGCGCGATCGTCACGAGCTGGCCGCCCGGGACGTAGATCGGCTTGCCGGCGATGAGGCCCTGCAGCTTGCCGCCGGCGATGAGCGAGCCGGTGAACGTGACCGAGCCGATCAGCGCGCCGAGCACGACGAAGATCGTCGTGTCCAGGGCGGCACTGCCGGTGTCGTTGAGCCGGATGAAGTCCTCGATGGCGACGAGTGCGGCGGCCCCGCCACCGACCGCATTGAACAGCGACACCAGCTGCGGCATCGCCGTCATCTTCACGGAGCGCGCCGTGTACAGACCTGCGCCGCCGCCGATCAGGAAGCCGACGACGATGATCGCCCACGCGGCGGCGCTCAGACCCTCCTCGCGCGTCGCGAGGTAGATCAGCGTCGCCAGGACCGCGATGGTCATGCCGGCCGCACTGAGCTGGTTGCCGCTCCGGCCCGTGGCCGGTGAGTTCATCCGATGGAGGCCCAGCACGAAGCAGGCGGCACCCGCCAGCCAGGCCAGATAGACGAGGGTGTAGACCCAGGCTTCAGACATCGACGCGCTCCTCGACTAGGACCGAGGGGCGTCCGACGCGCCCTCGGTCCCGGCCTTCGCGGCCGTCGGCTTCTTGCGGAACATCTGCAGCATGCGATCCGTGACCACATAGCCGCCGACGACATTCATCGCCCCGAACACCATCGCGATGAAGGCGAGGGCGTACCCGAATGGGTTGTTCGCCTCGGCGGCGATGAACATCGCGCCGACCAGGACGATGCCGTGGATCGAGTTGGCGCCGGACATCAGCGGGGTGTGGAGGGTCGCCGGGACCTTGCTGATGACCTCGAAGCCGACGAGGATCGCCAGCACGAAGATGGCCAGCGAGTTCAGGAGCTCTTCACTCACGCGGGACCTCCAGCGGCCGGAGCGGCCGGTTCGAGCAGGTTCCTGACCGACTCACTCAGGATGGCGCCGCCCTGCGTGACGACGGTGGACTTGGTCACTTCGTCCTCGAAGTCCAGGTGGAGCGCGCCGTCCTTGACCATCCCCAGCAGGAGGTTGGAGATGTTGCGGGCGTAGAAGGCCGAGGCGCCGGCCGGCATCGAGGCCGGCAGGTTCTCGGGGGCGATGATCGTCACGCCGTTCGAGCTGACGATCGTCTGGCCGGCCTGGCTCAGTTCGCAGTTGCCGCCAAGGGCGGAGGCCGCCATGTCGACGATGACCGAGCCGGATGCCATCTTGGCGACGGCATCCACCGTCACCAGGACCGGCGGCTTCCGGCCGGGGACCTGGGCCGTCGTGATGACGACATCCATGCCGCCGATGACCTCGTTGAGCTCCGCCTGCTGGGAGGCGCGCTCCTCCGCGGTCAGCTCGCGGGCGTAGCCGCCGGCGCCGGTCGCATCGATGGTCGTCTTGAGCTTGACGAACTGCGCGCCGAGGGACTCGGCCTGTTCGCGCGTCTCCGGGCGGACGTCGTAGGCCTTGACCACGGCACCGAGGCGTTTCGCCGTCCCGATCGCCTGGAGGCCGGCGACGCCGATCCCCAGGATCAGCACGTTGGCCGGCTTGGCGGTGCCGGCGGCGGTCGTCAGCAGCGGGAAGTAGCGGCCGTACGCGTTGGCCGCGATGAGGACCGCCTTGTAGCCACCCACGTTGGCCTGCGAGGAGAGGGCGTCCATCGTCTGGGCGCGCGAGAGGGTCCGCGGGATGGCGTCGAGGCTGATCGCCGTCACGCCTCCCCTGGCGAGGGTCGCCGCGAGGGCCGGGTCGATGAGCGGCGCCAGGAACCCGATGACGGTCTGGCCGGAGCGCAGGCGCCCGACCTCGGTCTCGGATGGCTTGGCGACGCGCAGCACGACGTCGGCATCGGCGTAGAGCGCGTCCGTCGACACGATCGTCGCGCCGGCGGCCTCGTAGGCGGTATCGGGGATGGACGAACCGGCGCCTGCACCCTGTTCGATGAGGATCTCCAGCCCGGCCGCCTTGAGCTTGCCGAGCGCTTCGGGTACCAGGGCGACGCGCCGCTCTCCGGGCGCGGTCTCCTTGGCGACACCGACCTTCATGGGCACCACCTGCTTGGACTGGGTCGTTGACGGGTCGCGCGAAGGATACCGCGGCGGCCGGTCGCCGTGAGGTTGCGGGACGGATGCGGCATCCGGCTGCCGAGGGGTAGTACCCCCGTTGACCGCTCGCACCGGTATCGGTGTGGGGTCCGGATGACAGTGTCTCTGACTGGTGTGGTGAGGTGGATTCCCCAGGTCGCCGACGGTACTAGACGGCCCTGGTACTCCCGTGGACACTCGGTTTCCGATCGAGGCGACGGTCCATCAGGTACCGGCTCGGACGGGGTCGTATCACCAGCGAATCGGGGAGACAGCGATGAACCGAACCACTCGACGGCGAACCGTCACCAAGGCCGCAGGGCTGATCGCGTCCATGGCGCTCATGGCGTCGGCGTCGTCGGTCTTCGCGAGCGAACAGTCCCATGTCGTCACCTGGCAGCTGCCTTCGGGCGCCTGGTCCGGCGACGGCGAGTTCTTCGACCTGCCGAACCGGTCGTACGGCTACAGCGGCCCGGTCAGCCAGAGCTCGACCTTCCCGCAGACCCTCGTCGGCGAGGGCCAGCTCATGCCGGACTGCGGCGAGTGGGCCCAGGTGGACTTCTACAAGGTCGACTCCGAGAGCGACCAGGATCTGTATGACTCCCTGATCGAGGGTGGCGTCCTTGGCTGGAACAAGGGCCCTGCGGATAGCGCCATCTACAGCGGATCGCAGGGCTACGGCTTCTACTTCGTCTACGGTGGCGATTGCGAGCAGC
>CAZOHT010000054.1:0-811 GCA_964579825.1 uncultured Anaerolineaceae bacterium | reverse complement strand
CCAGCGAGGAGCCCAGCGAGGAGCCGAGCGAGTCGCCCAGCGAGCAGCCCAGCGAGGAGCCCAGCGAGGAGCCGAGCGAGTCGCCCAGCGAGCAGCCCAGCGAAGAGCCGAGCGAAGAGCCCAGCGAGTCGCCGACCGGATCCGTCGATGCAGAGACCGGCACCCCGTCCGTGACCCTGCCCCCGACGAACACCATCGACGGCGCTGGCCCGACCAGCGGCGACGGCGGCCTGCCGATCGCACTGTTCGGCCTCATCGGCCTCACCGCCCTGATCGCCCTGGCCACCCCGACCCCGGCCAAGGTTCGCCGCAGCATCGATCGGGACTGACCCCCGACCGTGCGAACGGTGTGACCTCCCCGGTCACGAGCACAAGGAAGAGAGCGCGCCGACGGCGCGCTCTCTTCGATTCCGGGGGCCCGGGCGGGCGGCCGGGGGCGGCGGGCCGGGCCAGCCGCCCATCCGTGTCACTCGCCGAGTCGGTTTCCCCATATGCTGCCGTGACGAGCCTTAGCGCCGGGGAGAGCGGTCGTCCTTGCCATCTGCTGCCTCGGCGTGCGTATGGGAAGGGTCGGAGCGGATCCCACGCACGGGTATCCGTGTGAGGCCTGCCGATCTCACGCTAGTGCTGCCCACGCGCGCAGATGGGAGGAACGGGGCCCGCTTGCCGTCTAGCCGCTGCAGCCCACGAGCGAGTCGAAGGGGAGGGCGATCGACGTCGCGGTCCCGGCACGCCGGCGATCAGCGTTCGGGCTGGACGCTCACGATCAGCGGGCGGGCTGGACGCTCACGATCAGCATGGCGCCCTCCTC
>CAZOHT010000053.1:0-16563 GCA_964579825.1 uncultured Anaerolineaceae bacterium | reverse complement strand
ACATCTTGTTCTGCAGGAAGGCGTAGCGGACGAGGCCCCAGGCGCGGATGCCGACTTCCGACGTCGACACCGGTGCGCTCTCGTGGACGGCGGTGAACACGCGCAGCCGACGCACGATGACGAGCACGAACAGCGCGAATGCGCCCCAGAAGATCGGGAAGACCAGCGGGTACGCGGGGACATGCTCGAAGGACTCGAACATCAGGCGCTCGCCTCCTCGTGTTCGTGTGGGCCGGCCAACGTCTCGAGGGCATGATCGAGGACCGGGACGATCGCCTCTAGCGACTCGATGGCGCCCTTGGGGCTCCCGGGCAGGTTCACGATGAGCGTTCGATCGAGGACGCCGACGACGCCCCTGGATAGGTCCGCCAGCGGGGTCACCGAGCGACCCGCGGCGCGCATCGCCTCGGCCATGCCGGGGACTTCGTAGTCGAGGACGGCCAGGGTCGCCTGCGGGGTCACATCTCTTGGCGTCAGGCCGGTCCCGCCGGTCGTGACGATGAGGGTGTGGGCGGTCGTCCCGTGGCGCAGGGCGGTACTGAGCGAGTCACGGTCGTCCGCCACCGCTTGACGGTCCACGGTGAACCCGAGCCCCTCCAACCGGGCGGCCACGCGAGCTCCGGATGTGTCCTCGCGGACACCGGCGTCCACGCCGTCACTCGCGGTCACGACCAGGGCGGTCCGTTCGATGGACACGCGTCAAGCGCCCCGCTTCGAGGACGGCCTGGCCCCCGGCGCCGGCTTCGGCTTGATCCGGCCAGCCACTCTGGCGCCCGGTCGCGGGCCCGATGCCGACCCACCGGCCTCCGAGCCACCCGCGCCGGGGGGATCGTGGCGGACCCACTCGCCGGACTTGCCGCCACTCTTGGACAGCAGGCGGACGCTCCGGATCTCGACCCCGCGCTCGACCCCCTTGACCATGTCGTAGACGGTCAGGGCCGCGACCGACGCGGCGGTCATCGCCTCCATCTCCACCCCGGTCTGGCCGGTCGTGGCCGCCTCCGTGCGGATGCGCAGGGCACCAGCGGAACGGTCCGGCGTGATGGCCACGGAGATGTCGGTAAGGCCGAGGGGATGACAGAGCGGGATCAGGTCGCTGGTCCGCTTCGCGCCCATGACGCCAGCCAGCTCGGCCACACCCAGGACGTCACCCTTCGACGCCCGCCCGTCGATGACCAGGCTCATCGTCTCGGCTGACATGGCCACGAGGGCTTCCGCCACGGCCCGGCGGGCGGTGACGGGCTTGTCCGAGACATCCACCATCCGGGGTCGGCCGGACCGGTCGACATGGGTCAGTCGGCGCCGCTCGGACCGTGGGAGTGGTTTCGGATCCATTCGACCTCCGCTCAGGCCGGGTCGAGCCACCAGAGCTCCACCTCGGCACCGGCCGTCAACGTATCGTGCGCCTCCGGGATGACCGCGAGGGCATCCGCGGTGACGAGCGCCGACATGACATGACTCCCCTGCCCGGCCGCGCCTCCGGACAGTCTCACACGGACGCGCCCCCGCTCGTCACGGACCGGCGCACCGGACGCATCGCGTTCCGCGGTGACCCGCACGAACGCCCGGCGCCCCGCACTCTTGGACACGTCGTCGCCGAGGACCGCCCGGTCCGTGGCTCGCAGCACGTCCCGGCGCCCGGCGAGGCGGCGGATCGCGGGCCTGACGAAGAGCTCGAACGTGACGAAGCTCGAGACCGGGTTGCCTGGCAGCCCGAACAGCAGGGTCGTCTTGCCGCCGGGGGTCGGGATCGCCGTCCCGAACACGAACGGCTTGCCAGGCTGGACCGCGACCTTCCACATCTCGATCGTGCCGACCTGCTCGAACGCCGTCCGGACGACGTCGTACGGACCGACCGACACGCCGCCGGACACGATGATCGCGTCGGGTTCGTCGGCGAGGGCGGTGGTCAGGTGCGCGAGGACGTCGTCAAGCCGATCTCTCGCGATCCCGAGTCGGGTCGAGGCGCCGCCGGCCGCCTCCACCAGCGCCGCGATCCCCGGGCCGTTCGCGTCGGGGATCCCCGCGGGGCCGAGCACCTCGCCGGCTGGCACGATCTCATCGCCTGTCGCCAGCACGGCCACCCGTGGCCGCGGGTACACGTGGACGTGCGAGATCCCGGCGCCGGAGGCCAGCGCGACGCCAGGCGCGGAGAGCGCCTGGCCGGCCTCCAGGATCGTGATCCCTTCGGCCAGGTCGGAGCCGCGCCGTCGGATGGCCGCGCCAGGCTCGATCGCGGCATGCACGAGCACGGTCGGTGGCGGAGCGCCGGTGGCATCGCGCCCGCGTGGGCCCGTGGCGAGACCGGCGGCGTCGGCCGGCGTCGTGAGTTCGACCTGGACGACCGCGTCGGCGCCCGGGGGGATCGGGGCACCGGTGGCGATCCGGATGGCCGTGCCGGCTTCGACGGCCGAGAGCGCCGGGGCACCGGCCCGGACCTCACCGATGACGCGGAGGAGGATCGGTCGCTCATCGGCCGCTCCGTGGACGTCCGCCGAACGGATCGCATAGCCGTCCATCGCCGAGTTGTCCCACGGCGGCAGCGTCGTCTGGCTCACGATCGGCTCGGCAAGCACGAGCCCGAGCGCATCGGACGTCGCGCGCCGTTCGACGGCGTTCCGGGCCGGGATGGCGGCCAGGACGGCGTCGCGTGCCTCCTCGACCGAGTGGAGCTCGCTCATGCGGGCTCGCTGGCCTCGGTCGCGCCGTTCACGGGCACCGGCGCGGCCTCCGCGGATGCCGCTGCCACCGCGGCCCGTCCGCGACGACCTGCCACCCACGCCGTCAGCAGGGACAGCCCGATGATCACGGCCCCGACCGCCATCGCCGACTCCTCCCAGAAGCGGAAGGGGAAGAGCTGGACCAGCCGGTCCGTCGCCGGATCGAACAGGTACGACCCGGCCGGAAAGAAGATCCGATGGAAGAGCTCGAAGAGCTGGTCGAAGGCGACGAGCCCGACCACACCCACGATCACGGTCCCGACGATCAGCCCGATCGCCCCACGGCGGACCGAACGCCACATCCGGACCCGGTCGCCCCGCCGGCTGGCGACGAGGAGCACGACCACCGACACGGCCGCCGCCGCGAACAATCCGGCGAAGACGGTCCTGACATCGCGCATGTGCCCCTGCTCGCGCTCGTTGAGGACCGGGAGGCCGCCGATCTCGACATCGAAGTCGGGCGGGCCGAAGACCAGGTCGGCCAGGATGGCATTCGTGGCGGTTCGAAGCTCCTCGGACGTGAACCCGGTCCAGGCGGCGGCTTCGGCGCGATCCTGGGCGAACGCGACCCACTGGGGTGAGAGGAACGGCATGATCGCCAGCGCCACGATGACGAGCGCGACCGCGATCGCGGTGAGCAGCGAGGCCGCGCGGCCGCCGAGGTCCTTCACCGCGTCATCGTAGCCCGTGCGGCCCGATGACCCGGATCACTCCTCCTCGAGCGTCTTCGCCTGGTCCCACCAGCCCTCGATCGTGAGGTCCGATGGCGGTTCCTCGCCCAGCTCGGAGGCGCCTCGACGGACCCGCTCGGTGAACTCGTCGAGGGGCAGGTCCAGGATGTCGCGCAGGCCCTCGATCCTCGCCTGGATGAGCATCCGGTGCTCCGCCGGCCCGAAGCTGGCGAGGTTGAGCATCAACGCCTCGTCGCGCCACATGAGCACGTCGTTCGTGGTCGCGGCGACCTGGTCCGCGAGCGTCTGGCGACGGGTCGTCGTCTCGGAACGCTCCAGCAGGAGGCCGGTCGTGAAGATCCCCTGGCGGTCCAGGCGCGCGAGGTGGACGGGCTCGATGCGGGTCAACTCGTCGATCGGTGGCATGGCGCGATGATGCCATGCGCGGCGACGCCCGGTGCGGCCGCTCTCGTTCGGCGAAGATGGGCGCGGAGGTGACGGATGGGTCGGACGGTCTTTTCGGGCGGGCGCGTCTTCGACGGCAGCGCGGACCTCAAGGCAGCCGATATCGTGGTCGAGGACGGTCGGATCGTGGACATCGGTCCAGGTCTGGACGGCGACGAGCGCGTGGACCTGGCGGGTGGCGCGGTCCTGCCCGGCCTGTTCGACTGCCACGTCCACGTGATGATGAGCCCGGCGCGGCTGGACACGAACCGCGAACTCGAGACCCCGTTCTCGTACTGGTTCTACGTCGCCATCGAGAACATGCGTCGGACCCTCGACATCGGGATCACGACCGTGCGTGACGCCGGGTTCGCGGACCTCGGCGTCAAGGAGGCGGTCGCGAACGGCCTCGTGGCTGGTCCACGGCTGCACATCTCCACGGCCATCCTGTCCCAGTCCGGCGGGCACGCGGATGGCTGGCTGCCGTCCGGCTACGACCTCACACCCCTCACCTACCCTGGGATGCCGTTTGGGGTCGTCGATGGACCGGACGAGATGCGCCGGGCGGCACGCGCGATCATCCGGGCGGGTGCCGACCAGATCAAGGTGTGCACCTCCGGCGGTGTCCTGTCGCCACGGGACGACCCGCGCCACGGCCACTTCCGCGACGACGAGCTTTCGGTCCTGGTCGAGGAGGCGAACGCTGCCGGGATCCCGGTCATGGCCCATGCGCAGGGAGCCCCCGGGATCAAGTCGGCGGTCCGGGCCGGCATCCGCAGCATCGAGCACGGGATCTTCCTCGACGACGAGGCGATCGAGCTGATGCTGGAGCGCGGAACGTGGCTCGTGCCGACCCTTGTGGCGCCCCAGGGCGTGCTGGATGCCGCGGCCGCCGGAGCGGCCATCCCACCGGCCAGCCTGCGCAAGGCGATCGAGCTCATCGATATCCACAAGGAGGCCGTCAAGCGCGCGATCGCCGCCGGCGTGAAGGTCGCGATGGGCACCGATTCCGGCGTCGCGCCGCATGGAAACAACCTGCGCGAATTGGCACTCATGGTCGAGGCCGGGATGACCCCGCTCCAGGCGATGCTCGCGACGACCATCAGCGCGGCCGAGCTCCTGCGTGTCGGAGCCGACCTGGGCTCGATCACCGTGGGCAAGAAGGCGGACCTCGTCGTCGTCGAGGGCGACCCATTCGACTACGCCGATCTCGCCGGTCGGATCACCGCCGTCTACCAGGACGGTCGCCTGGTCGCCGGCGCCGCTTGATGCCGGAGTAGCGACCCGCCGTCGGGGGCTTCCTAGACGGCAGCCGCCGCCCCGTAACGGGTCGCCAGCGACTCCGCCGATCGCTGCCGCAGGTCCGCGTAGAGACGTTGCCGCTCCATGGCCTGGCGGAGGGTCAGGCGGGCCTGCGGGATGTCGTTGGCCTCGAAGAAGGCCTGGATGTCCTCGACATCATCGGCCGCCGTCAGCCAGCGGGCGCCCTGGGCCAGCGCGATGGTGTTCGTCTTCGTGAAACGCGCGGTGATCGTCGCCCAGTGGTCGCGCACGTAGGCCCAGGCATCGGAGCCGAGATCGCGATTCATGATGGCGACCTGGAACAGGTACGGGGCATCCTGGGTCCGGACGGCGTCCGAGTCCAGCCACGCGAGCGTCCGCTGCATCAGGGCCGGATCGCGGAACGTCGGGAGGGCGTACCGGTAGCGGTCTCGGTCCTGGGGCGTCGCCCCTCCGTCGATGCGCTCGAGGAAGACGTCATAGTCGCGTTCGTTGCCGACGAACGCGACGACATCGATGGCGGCCGAGGCGACGGCCGGGTCGATGGCGTGCCCCGCACGGATCGCCGCCTCGTCCTCACGAGCGAGGGCCTGCGTCTCCGGGTCGTCACCCAGGATGCCCATCGCGCGGATGAGGTTGCCCCGCAACTCGAGGATGTCGTGGGTGTCCGTCTCGCGGGGGTCCCACCCAAGGCGGCGCAGCGCCGGCCCGACGAGCTCCCGCGTCTCGACCCGGGCCCGCTCGCGCGCCTCCCCGTCCAGGAACCGATCGGTCCACCGGAGACCGGCGAGCAGCGCGTTCCAGACGGCGGGCGACGTCTCGTCGCCGAACCCGGCAGCCAGGTCCAGGAACATCGAGATGTCCTGCTCTCCGGCCACGACCGTCGCCCAGGCATCGTCAACGAGGCTCTGGCGTTCGGCGGCACTCAGGTCGCGCTGCGCCGAGGCCACGAGACGGGCGCGCAGGTCGTCGTCGTAGAACGTCCGGACGAAGGCCGTCGACCCCGCGTTCGCGACGACGAGGGCCTCGGGGTGCGCGAGGGGCATCTCGAGCCCGTCGGCCTCCACGAGGACGTGCGCGACGACCTCTCCGTCCGGCGTGACCTGACGGACGATCAACGGCACGGGCCAGGTCGAGGTGTCGTCGGGGAGCGACGGCGCGAACCGATGCTGCGACAGGTGGATCGACTCCCCTACCCGCTCCACATGGATGGCCGGGTAGCCTGGCTGGAAGATCCACGGCTCCATGATCCGGCGCACGGGATGGCCGCTCTCGGTGGCGAGGGCATCCCACAGGTCGTGCGTCTCGGTGTTGCCGTGCGCGTGGGTCGCGAGGTAGCGGCGGATCCCGGCGCGGAACACATCCGGGCCCAGCCACTGCTCGATCATCCGAAGGACCGCTCCACCCTTCGTGTACGTCAGGACGTCGAACATCCCGGCGGCGTCGGCGGGCGACTCGACCGGGAACTCGATGGGTCGCGTGGTCGCCAGGCTGTCGACCTCGAAGGCGCGGACGTTGTCGGTCAGGACGGAGTCGAAGATGCGCCAGGACGGCTCCATCGCGTCCACGCACAGGTAGGCCATGAAGGTGGCGAACGCCTCGTTGAGCCAGATGCCGTTCCACCAGCGCATCGTCACAAGGTCGCCGAACCACATGTGCGCGTTCTCGTGGGCGATCGTGGTGGCGACGTTGACGCGCTCGTCGGGTGCGGCAGCGTTCGGGTCCAGGAGCAGCAACGTCTCGCGGTACGTCACGAGCCCGGTGTTCTCCATCGCGCCCATCGCGAAGTCCGGGATGGCGACCTGGTCCAGCTTCTGCTCGGGATAGGGTCGGTCGTAGTAGGCGCTGAACCAGTCGAGCGTGAACACGCCGACCTCGTTGGCGTACTGCCCGAGGGCAAGCATGTCGGGCCGGCACACGGTTCGAACGGCCGTGGCGCCGGACTGCATCGGGGCGGTCACGCCCATCCGGCCGACGACGACCGCCACGAGATAGGTGGACATGCGCATGGACGGGGCGAATCGGACGCGCGTGCGTCCGGGTCCGACAGGCTCCCGGCCGACTTCCGGCGTATTGGCGAAGGCCGCCATGCCATCCGGGACGACGAGCGTGATCTCGAACGTCGCCTTCAGGTCCGGTTCGTCCCAGCACGGGAACGCGCGACGGGCATCGGTCGCCTCGAAGTGGGTCGCGATGACGACGTGTTCCTGGCCGTCGAGCGTGTAGCGGGATCGATAGAGCCCTTCCATGTGGTCGTTCACGAGGGCCGTGAAGGCCAGTGTCAGCACGTGCTCACCGATCGGCAACGGGTCGGCGAACGTGACGGTGAGGCGCTCGCCCTCGGCATCGACGGAGACGTCGGTCGCCGACACCGAGCCGGCGGCGCCCACGAGGCTGACGTCGGCGGGATCGACGGCCAGATCCGTCGCGTTCAGGACGATCTCGATCACGGGCTCGTGGACCGTGACGGCGATCCGGACGGAGCCGGCGCAGGTCGGTTCGGCCGGGTCCACCGACAGTTCGAGCGCATAGCTCGACGGCGTCACCGTGCGTGGCAATCGATACCGGGATCCTTGCGTCACATCCCCCTCGTTCCTGCGCCCAGGTCGACGCGCCGGTGCGGGACCGGCGCCCATATCGCCCGCAGTCTACCCTCCCGTCGGGTCGTCGTCCGATCGGCCGCCCTCGGCGATTCGCTGGCTGCTACCATCGCGCAGATGCGAGCGAGGTGGCTGATCTCGGCGGCACTCATCGTGGTCGTCGCCGCCTGCTCCGGTGCGACCGAGACCCCGTCCGTCGCCCCGACGCCCATCGTGACCCCGACCCCGGAGCCGACGCCCGTCCCGACGCTCGCGCCCCTCCCGCTGCCGCTCAAGCTGGTCAAGGCGACCGGTCCCGTGGCACCAAGCGACTCGGCCACGCTGACGGTCCGCACGATCAAGGGCTCCACCTGCTCGATCGACGTGCAGTACGACTCGGGCTCCAGCCTGGCCGAGGGGCTGGGAGAGCAGGACACGGGCGATGGCACGCTGATCACGTGGACCTGGGTCGTCGGCTCCAACACGGCCGCCGGCCGATGGCCGATCTACGTCACCTGTGTCAAGGACGGCCGGACCGGGAAACTCCTGACCAGCATCCTCGTCAAGTAGTCGATACCGGGGGACGTCCCGGACGCTACGATGCGCGGCATGGCGACCGTCCTGTGCCCGAGCTGCGGTGCCGCGCGAACGGGCTCTTTCCGATTCTGCCGGACGTGCGGACTGGACTTCGATGCGAGCGAGCACGGCGTCACGGCACCCACCCCGGCGGTGCTGGGTTCCTTGCCAGACGCAGCGGTCGCCCCGACCGGCTCGTCGAGTCGTGCGACGTCACAGTCTGGCTCCGACGTCATCGTCATCCAGAAGCGGCACCTGAAGCTCCTGGCCGCGGTGGTCATCAGCGCGCTCATCGGGGTCATGCTCGCCGGATCCGTCGTCGTCCCGCTCTTCGGCGAGTCCGGGGTGCTCTTCGGCTCCCTGGCCGGCATCGCCACGGTCATCGTGTGCGTCTGGCTGGGGCTGCGCTTCCTGCGACTCACGTCCAGCCGACGCTGACCGGTCGCCTGAGGCCCAAGCCGGACCCGCCAGGCTCCCCTACTCCGCCGGCTTGTCGCCGAACACGGTGTAGTGCCAGCCCTTCTCGGCCTCGCCGGTCAGCTCGAGCATGACGTGCTTGACCTGGGTGTACTCCTCGAATGAGTAGGTGGACATGTCCTTGCCCGTTCCTGACTGCTTGAACCCGCCGTGGGGCATCTCGGACGTCACCATCAGGTGGTCGTTGACCTGGACATGCCCGAAGTTCAGCGTGCGGGCCGCCTCCATCGCCACCCGGACGTCGCTCGTCCAGATGCTGGCGGCCAGGCCGTAGATCGTGTCGTTGGCCTTCTCGAAGGCCTCCTCGATCGTGTCGAACGGGAGCACCGCAAGGACCGGGCCGAACACCTCGTTCTGGACGATCTCGCTGTCCTGGGCGCAGTCGACGATGAGCGTGGGACGGTAGAACGCGCCGTCCGGGTGCCCGGGCACGTCCGGTCGATAGCCGCCGGCCGCAACGCGAGCGCCGTCCGCCACGGCTCGCTGGACGAACCCGTCGGCCCGCGCGACCTGGGTCTGGCTGATGAGCGTGCCAAGGTCCGTGGACGGATCGAACGGGTCGCCGACGCGGACCGAGTCGAACAGTTCCGCCGTCCGGGTGACGAAGGCGTCGTACACGCTCCGATGGACGTACGCCCGGGTCGCGGCCGTGCAGTCCTGGCCGCCGTTGATCAGGGCGCCGGCCGTCGCGCCGCGCGCGGCGGCTTCGATGTCCGCGTCCGCGCAGACGATGAACGGCGCCTTGCCACCGAGCTCCAGGTGGACGCGCTTGAGGTTGCCGGCTGCCAGCGCCTGGATCGTCTTGCCCGTGGCGGTGTCGCCGGTCAACGAGATGAGGTCCACGTCCATGTGCGCCGCCAGTGAGGCGCCGACCACGTCGCCGCGCCCCGTGACCACGTTCAGGACGCCGGCCGGGATGCCGGCCTCCAGCGCCAGCTCCGCCAGGCGGATCGTGGTCAACGGCGTCGCGCTGGCGGGTTTCAGGACGATCGAGTTCCCCGCCGCCAACGCCGGCCCGATCTTCCAGATCGCCATCCACATCGGGTAGTTCCAGGGACTCACCTGGCCGACCACGCCGACCGGCTCGCGCCTGACGAAGCTCGTGTGGCTGCCGCTGTACTCGTAGGCGGCCTTGCCCTCGAGGTTCCGGATCTGGGTCGCGAAGAAGCGCAGGTTGTCGCTGGCGAACGCGAAGTCGGACTCGCGCCGGAGCTTGTAGGACGTGCCGGTCTGGAGCGTCTCGAGTCGGGCGAGTTCGTCGGCGTCGCGGTCCAGCAGGTCGCCCAACCGGTTCATGATCGTCACCCGATCCGCCATGGCCATCCGGTGCCAGCGACCGTCCTTGAACGCGGCGCGGGCGGCGGCCACGGCGAGGTCCACGTCCGCCTCGGTGCCGTCCGGGACCCGCCCGACCAGCTCTCCGGTCGCGGGGCTGCGGACCTCCAGCCAACGCCCGCTCGTGGAGCCGACGGCGAGGCCATCGATGATCATCTTGAGATCGAGCGTGACGTCCACGGCCATGGCGGGAGCCTCCGGTGTTGTGGCGGGCAGCCTCAGGCCAGCGAGTCTACCCGCTCAGCGGCGGCCGCCGCCTGCAGCAACTCCCAGGCTCGAGCGACATGCTCCGGCTCCGTTCGAAGGTTCCCGACCGACAGCCGGATCGTGAACCGGTCGTCCAATCGGGTATGCGATAGGAAGATCGCGCCCGTCCGGTTGACGGCGTCCATGATCCGCGCGTTCGCCTCGTCGATGCCCGCGGCGTCGCCTTCGAGGCCGGGCGGGCTCCAGCGGAAGCAGACGGTCGAGAACGGGACGGGCGCCAGTCGCTCCCAGTCCGGCGCGGCGTCGACCCACGCCGCGAACGCCTGCGCCATCTCGATGTGTCGTTCGATGCGCCGACGAAGCCCGTCCAACCCGAACCAGCGCAGCTGGATCCAGAGCTTGAGGGCCCGGAACCGCCGCCCGAGCTGAGGCGTGTACTCGTTGTAGTCGCGGACGGGCGTCTCGCGATCCAGCGTGCGCAGGTACTCGGGCACGAGGCTGAACGCCGCCCGCAGGTCCTCCATCCGGCGCGTGAGCAGGAGCGAGGCGTCCAGCGGCGTGAACAGCCACTTGTGCGGGTTCGTGACGATCGAGTCGGCGCGGTCCCAGCCATCGAAGGCGCTGCGGCGCTCCGGGATGAGCGCGACGACCCCGGCATAGGCACTGTCCACGTGCAGCCACAGGCCCTCGCGCTCGGCGATGTCCGCGATGGCGGCGACCGGATCGACCGCCGTGGACGATGTCGTCCCGACCGTCGCGACGATCGCCATCGGGCGATGGCCGGCCGCTCGGTCGGCGGCGATGGCCTCGGTGAGGGCGTCCGGACGCATGGCGTAGGCCGCGTCGACCGCCACGTGCACCACGGACGCTCGCCCGAGGCCCAGCGTCATGCACGCCTTGTCGATGGAACTGTGGGCGTGCTGGGAGGCGTACACGCGCAGCCGTTCGACGTCCTGGCGACCCGCCAGCCCATCGGCCGATGCCGCCACGCCGAGCGCCTCCCTGGCTGCGCCGAGCGCGATGAGCGTGGACGTGGAGGCCGTGTCGGTCAACAGGCCATCGAACGACGCGGGCAGGCCGAGCGCGTCGCGCAGCCAGCCGACCACGACCCCCTCGAGTTCCGTGCCGATCGGCGACGTCCGCCACAGCATCGGGTTCTGGCCGAGCGCGGCGGTCAGCATCTCCCCGAGGATCCCGGGGCCCGACGCGCTCGTCGCGAAGTACGCCATGAACCCCGGGTGCTGCCAGTGCGTGGCGTTCGGTTCGATCAGGCGGACGTAGTCGTCGAGGATCGCGCTGAGGGGCTCGGGCGACTCCGGGGCGTGCGACGGGAACAGCGGCGCCAACGAGCCCGGCTCGATCGGCGGGAACACCGGGTAGCCCGCCACGCCGGCCAGGTAGTCGGCCATGAGGTCCACGACGGCGTGGCCGGCGGCCCGGAACGCGTCCGGGTCCATGTCGGTCAGGCCGGTCGCCTGTTCCGCTCCTATGGGCTCGCTGTCACGTGCGCTCATGGCCCCGAGTGTACGGGCGGATCGAGCCCGGCGGGCGGATCGAGCCCGGCGGGCCGTCCGCGCCCGTACTGGCCGATCGCTCAGATGGACTCGCCGACGGCCGACAGGATGTTGCTCAACTGCGACCCGAGCAGGATCAGGCCGACGATGGAGGCCACGAAGAAGAACCCGATGATCAGCACGATGATCAGGCACGCCGCCACGAAGGCACCGGCGCCGGCACCCTGCGGGCGGACGATGACCGACTTGGCCCACTTGTCATGGGCGCCCTGGTGCATCCTGTCCGTCGCGGTGGTCACCAGGAGGACGAGCCACCAGATGGCCGCCAGGAGCCCGAGCCCACTCAGCGCCGGGATGACCGAGACGACCGTGAAGATGTAGCCGAGGGCCAGCCAGCGAACGGTGGCCGGACCGATCGCCAGGCGCTTCCCATCGGCCGCGTTCGCCACTCGAAGCTTCAGCAGGCGCATCCCCGGGGTCGCCTGCGCACCGCTGGTCCAGAACCCGACGAAGTACACGAAGTAGAGGCCGGCGGACGCCACGCCATACGCGAGACCGATCGCCATCCCGCCGTCGGCGAGGCCGGGCGCGATGGCCAGCACGATCCCGACGCCGAAGCCGAGCAACAGCGCGCAGACGAATCCGTCGATGAGGTAGGCCGCGAACCTGACCCACGTCGAGGCGATCTCCCACCCGGGTTGACCCGTCGCGATGGGTTCGGGCGGCGGGGCGACCCAGCCGACCGTGGCCGCCGACAGGACACCGCCCGGGGCGGGCGAGCCGTCCGGCGCGGTCGTGGGCTGGACCGGTGGGGCCGTGGCGCCGGCGGCTGCCCCAGCACCGGCGGCTGGGGCTTCCCAGGGCATCGCTCGCGGAGGCTCGGGGGCGTTCCACGCGACCTCGGGCTCCACGGGGATCCGGGCGGTCTCGTCGCCGCCGATGACGGCGGGCGCCTGGGGTTCGGGCGTCTCCGGGACAGGCGTCTCGGACATGTCGGCGGTCTCCGGGACGTCGGCGTCGGGCGTCGCTGGGACGTCGGACTCAGGCTTGTCGGCACCGCCCGGCGTGGGATCGCTCATGGATCGAGGCCCTCCCTGATCGTCCGGACACCGGACCCACGACCGATGATACTGGCCATGACCGTCATCCGATCGAGCAGGAAGCGGTGGCCCAGGGGGAAGGCATGGCAAGGATGAGCGCGCCAGAGCGGATAGGCGATCGCTTGTCGAGATTCCCGCTGCGATGGCTGGTCGCTGCCTTCTCGCTCGCCCAGCTGGCGGATCTCCTCTCGGCGCTCGTTGTCGCTCGCGAACTGAACCCGATCGCGGCCACGCTCGTGGAGCGACCACTCCTCGCGTTCGGGCTCAAGGTCGCTTTGGTCGCTCTCGTCGTGGCCGTCGCGGAGATCTGCGACCGGCAGCGACCGCTCGTGGCGCGGTTCGTCCTGGTCGTCGGGACCGTGGCAGGACTCCTTGGTGCCCTCAGCAACACGCACCTGACGCCGTTCCTGAGCGCATAGAAGACGGCCCCGCTCCGGAGAGCGGGGCCGTCTTCGAGATCCAGTCGACGTGGGGCGACTACCAGAGGCGGTACGGGATCAGCACGAAGTCGATGACGTGGATCACGCCGTTGCTGGCGTCGATGTCGGTCGCAGAGATCTTGCTGTAGCCGTTGAGGTAGGCGTTGCCGTTGCGGACGGACGGGAACGTGTAGAGGCCGCTGAGCATCTTGATCCGCTTCGATGCGAGGACGTCCGCGGCGAACAGTTCCTGGCCGGCCACGTGGTAGGTCAGGATCTTGGTGAGCAGGCGCTGCGGGATCTTGCAGACGTTGCGGGAGGTCAGGCCGAGCTTCTTGAACGCGGCGTCGGACGGGGCGAACACGGTGAGCGACGCGTTCGGATCGGCGACAGCGGGCACGAGGCCGGTGCAGCTGAGGGCGGTGACCAGGGTCTTGAAGTTGCCGTTCGCGATCGCGATGTCGGCGATGGTCTTGCTGGGCTCGGCGGCGGCGACCGGAGCGGCGATGATGCCGACGGCGAGCATCCCGGCGAGCAGCGAGGCGGTGAAGCGACGACGCATCGAGTGTCTCCTTGGGGTGAGGTGGGACTCGGATCTGTGACATCGCCGACCCGGGATCCTTCGGGCGCGACGGTATGTCCTCTCTTCGCGTCCAGGGCCGACTCGGATTGGTCGCGTCAGTCCAACGGTTCGGTGTCCGCCCGCGCCGCGCGGATCTGCGCCACCGCCTCATCGGCCAGGATCCCGCCGATGACCGCCGGCGGACTCGAGGCCCGGGCCAGGACGTCGGCCGCCGGAAGGTAGGGGTCCAGGTGCGACTCGTGTGGTGCGCCGTACACGAGCTCGACGATCCCGGCCTTGACGATCGCCGACAGGCACATCGAGCACGGCTCGGCATTGACGTAGATCCGCCAGCCGGCAAGCGACGGCGACCTCCGGATCGCCCCACCAGCGCGCAGGGCGTTGATCTCGGCATGGGCGGTCGGATCGCAGCTGGTGGCTTGGGTGTTGCCCGCCTGCACCACGATCTGACCGGTCTCGTCGGTCAGGACCGCCCCGAACGGCGGGTTCCCGGCGGCCGCGGCGTGCTCAGCCTGGACGATCGCCAGCCGAACGAGCGCTTCGAGCCGATCCTGGGTGTCCATCCGTCGAAGCGTAGCCATTGCGACCGCGTGCGATGATGCGGCCATGGTCGAGTACGGCAACGGCGTCGGCGAGGTCGCCGGTCAGGCGGGTGGTGGCTCGGGCGGCGGCGGATCGATGGATGTGGGCGCCTCACTGAGCCGGTTCGTGACCGATTCCGTCGACACGATCTCGTCGTCGACCCCCCTGACGCTGCTCGCGATCTTCATCGTGATCCTGGTCGGGCTGTTCGTCCTCAAGCGGGCCTTCTAGTCCCGACGGTCCGATGAACGAGACCTCGGCCGTCGGGTGCGCCGTCTGCGCCATCGCCCTTCCGCGCGACGACGAGGCGATCGGACGCCCCCGGACGATCCAGCTCGAGCCGACGAGTCCGATCAGCCCCACTCGACTGGACCCTCGGCGCGCCCGGAACCACGGAACCGGCCCGTAGGCCGGTTCCACGAGAGGCATATGGTCGGGGCGGCCGGACTTGAACCGACGACCACCAGTCCCCCAGACTGGTGCGACCCACGGTCACGAAGCCGCGATAGCCCCGTATCCGCGTCCGTTACGCTCCGTCTACGTCCACCCCGTCTAGCGGAGTCGACACGAACTGCGGTCAGAACTGCGGTCAGGCTACGGCCCCCGGACCGTCCCTCGTGCCGCTGGTGGTGACCTCGGGACGGTCGCCGAAAGACGCGACATGGCGTACCCAGATGTAGGCTCCGCGGACCTGATCGACTTCCCGCTACGGGTACACAAACTTGAGACGACTAATCGCGATTGCGTTCTTGGTCGCCGCGTGCGGTTCGGGCGCGAATAGCACGGCCACCCCTAGCCCAACGACCACCGTGTCGCCTCTTCCCACCAAAGCACCGCCGACCGCCGAACCGAGTTCGACACTCAGTGGGCACACGGCAGCGCGGGGCTTGTTGGGACAGCAGGCCGAGGTACTCCAGGAGATCGCGCTACTCGTTGCCGCTATCGACAAAGCAGACTCCGCGACGGTGGTTGACCGTATGGGCACGCTTTCGGTTGGGCTTGAGTACCGTCGCACTACCGCCGAGGGCGTATGGACCGACCCTTGCCTCGCGGACGCGATGGCCGCTTGGTCTGCGGCGCTATCTGGAATGAAGACACACGTGGATGATGCGATCGCCGCGACAGAGGGAGGCGACGCTGACGCGCCGAGCAAGCTGACCTCGACCACGCTTACCGGTCTCATCCCGACTTTTCAGGACGCGGTCGACCTCACAAAGACACTGGTGGACTCGTGCTAGACAGCGCCAACGAGGTGCGCTCTCACTGACTCGCCCGCGTCGCATACTCCTGGACGCCGGCGAGGAGATCGCGGTGATCTCGAAGATGCTCGGCCACGCCGACTACTCGACCACCGTGGACGTCTACTCGCACCTGTCGCGTGAGCGATCACGGGTCGCAACGGCTCGCATCGACGACTTGTTGAAGCGCCGCGAAGCCCCGGCGGACCTTGCCGTTTAGGCGCGACCTGCGGTCAGAACTGCGGTCAGGCCCCCGTCCGGACGAACCGGCGGGGGCCTTTCCACGCTCAGAATATGGTCGGGGCGGCCGGATTTGAACCGACGACCACCAGTCCCCCAGACTGGTGCGCTACCAGACTGCGCCACGCCCCGACAGGCGTCGAAGTCTAGCACCGCGCTCGGATCGGCCGGCGTGGGACGTCCCCGGCCACGTCGGACTCCCACGGGCCGCACGTGCTGGCTCTGAGCAGGCGATCTCGGCAGATGCTGCGTCGAACGAGCCTAGCGCTGGCTCTCAGCCGGCGATTCCGGAAGGAGACGGGGTCGCTCGGGTCGACTGCTGGCTCTCAGCCAGCGATCGATCCGCTCGGCCCCCAACACCGTCACAGACGCAGGCTCTGAGCCAGCAGCGCGACCGATCTGGCGCCGCATGCCCCCGGTCACCGGCTCTGAGCCAGCACAGGGTCGTCCTGGGCACTCGCGATGACCCCATGGAGTCGATCCGCTGGCTCTGAGCAAGGCCGGGCGCCTCGACCGACCGTCCGAGGGCCTCGACAGGCCGCGGACCTCGGTGACACGCACACCGACCGGCGCGGGACCGCTTACGCCCGATGCTCA
>CAZOHT010000052.1:9337-16888 GCA_964579825.1 uncultured Anaerolineaceae bacterium | reverse complement strand
GCGGGGTCGGCAACTCCGCGGAATCCGGGTACACTCCGCTGGCCCACCGGCTCCGGGACGCGCGTGCGATCCATCCGAGCCTGCGGCGATGGTGGCCTTAGCTCAATGGCAGAGCAGCGGTTTGTGGAACCGCCGGTTGAGGGTTCGAGCCCCTCAGGCCACCCCAACCCCCTCGTCGAGCCCCGGTCTCAGACCGCCGCGACGCCGGCTGCCCAGTCGCGGACGATCTCGCCGAGCGTCTCCAGGCCGACCGGGCCATGGCCAAGGACCGCGTCGTGGAAGCCCTTGATGTCGAAGTCCGACCCCAGGGTCGCCTGGGCCTCGCCGCGCGATCGGAGGATCTCGCGCTGGCCGAGCTTGTAGGCGAGCGCCTGGCCCGGGGTGGCGATGTAGCGGTCCACCTCGTTGACGATGTTGTTCGGCGCCAGGACGGTGTGCTCGAGCATGTAGTCGATGGCGGCCTGTCGGGTCCAACCCAGTGCGTGCATCCCCGTGTCCACGACCAGGCGACAGGCTCGCCAGGCATCGAACGAAAGCACGCCGATCCGGTCCAGGTCGCCCGAGTACAGCCCCATCTCGTCGGACAGGCGCTCCGTGTACAGGCCCCAACCCTCGACATACGCGGTCGGCCCGTCGTTGCGGCGGAACGCCGGCAGGTCGGTCAGTTCCTGGCTGATGGCGAGCTGGAGGTGGTGACCCGGGATGGCCTCATGGAAGGCCAGGGCCTGCGCCTCGTACCGGGGGCGCGTCGTCGGCGCCCATGTGTTGATCGCGTACTGCCCGGGTCGTGAGCCGTCCATGGCCGGCTGGCGGTAGTAGGCGATGGTCGAGTGCTGCTCCTCGTGTTCGCCCATGACGAAGACGACGCAATCGGCCTTGGGCAGGATCCCGAACCAGTCCGGGATGGCGGCGCGGGCTCGCGCCAGCGAGGTCTCCGCCATCTCGCGGACCTCGTTTCGGGTCGCGAAGTGCATGGCGGGATCGGACCGCAGGCGGCGACGGATGTCGGCCAGGTCGGCGGTCCCCAGGACGCGCTCACCGAGGGCGGCGGTCTCGGCATCGATCCGGGCGACCTCCTCGAGGCCGATCGCGTGGATCTCGTCCGCACTCAGCGACAACGACGTGTGGGCTTCGATCAGCCGGTCGTACGCCTCGCGGCCGCCCTCGACGTGGGACAGGCCGGGTACGTCGCCGGAGCGGGCGATCGGCAGGATCTCGTCGCGCAGGACGGCGAGGTAGCGCTCCATCGCCGGGCGGACGACATCGCGGACCGCGGTCCGGAGAGCATCGTGGAAGGCCGTGACGTCGGCCGGGTCCCAGTCCGGGTGCTCGACGGCCAACGGAGCGAGGAGCGACAGGTCCTCGTCGGCATGGGCGAGCGTGCCCGTCAGCGTGTCGATGGCCTTCTCGACGGTCGATCGGACACCGACCCGGCCGGCCGCCGCGCTCGTCTGAAGGCGCTGTCCGAACCCATCGAACCAGGGCCCGATGGCGTTCCAGCGCGCGACCATCTGCCCCGCCTGCTCAACGGTCGCGATGGGCTGGAGCGCCTCCAGGTTGTGGACCATCACCTGCGGGCCATCGAGCGGGTCCACGCTCCAGGCCTCCAGGTTCGCATCGAGATGCGCGCGGTCGCTGCGGAGTTGTGCGATCAGTGCGGATCGGGTGATCCGGTCCTCGCCTTCGAGCGATGCCGGGTCGATCGCGCCCGTCTCGAGCGCAAAGCCGTCGAGTCGAGCCTTGAAGGCGTCGATGGACTCGCCTGAGTGATCGTCGAGCCGGTCGTCGAACCGTCGATCCCCGAGGTACGTCGCGAAGATCGGCGAGAACGCGAGCCTCGCATCCCAGTACCGCGCGGCGATGTCGAGGAGATGGACGGTCGCATCTTCGGCGGTCTGATCGGGCATGGCTGGAGTATGGCAGTCGGCCAGGCGATACTGGCCGGCATGACCGACACCACCCGCCCGGCCTCCGCCCCCGCCGAACCGGTCGTCCTCGTCACCGGGGCGACCGGCGGACTCGGGCGCGTGGTGGCGGCGACCTTCGCGGCAGAAGGCGCCAGGCTTGGACTGGTCGGCACGGATGGCGACCGACTGGCGGCCGTGGCCGCTGCCTGTGGCCTCGAGGCAGACCGGTGGGCGGCCGGGATCGGCGACCTTTCGAAGGCGGACGGGGCAACGGCCGCGGTGGATGCGGTGGTGGAGCGCTTCGGTCGCATCGATGCCTGGCTCCACGTCGTCGGCGGCTGGGCCGGCGGGACGCCGGTCGTGGCCCTGGACCACGCCGAGGTCCGCTCGATGCTGGACCAGCACCTGTGGACGACGCTCCATGTGGCGCAGGCGGTCGTGCCGGGCATGATCGAGCGCGGCTGGGGTCGGATCGTGGCGGTGTCGACCCCGTTCGCGATGACCCCCGGTCCGCGAGGCGCCTCCTATGCGGTCGGCAAAGCCGCCGAGGACACGCTGGTCCGAGCGCTGGCGCGCGAGCTGGGCGGCACGGGGGTGACCGCCAACCTTGTCGTCGTCAGGCAGATCGACACGGCACACGAGCGCGAGACCGCGCCATCGGCGAAGAACGCGACCTGGACGACGCCCGAGGAGATCGCCGCCACGATGCGCTTCCTGTGCTCCGATGCCGCGGCCGCGATCAACGGCGCGCGAATCCCGCTGGACGGCCGCTGAGGGGCCCTTCGGCACTGGACGACGGCGGTCGGCCACGACGACGATGGCCCCGAAGAAGGAGGCTGTCATGGCATACACCGGAGACATCGTCGCTCGCACCAGGGCCAACCCGTGGTTCCGCGAGGTCGTCGCGACCGGCCCGCACAGCCAGGTCGTCGTCATGAGCATCCCGCCGACCGGCGAGATCGGGCTCGAGACGCACACCGAGCTCGACCAGGTCCTCGTCATCGTCGACGGACACGGCCAGGCGATGCTCGATGGCGACGTGCGCGAGATCGAGTCGGGCACGCTCATCCAGGTCCCGGCCGGGACGCGCCACAACGTCGTGAACACCGGCACCGCCGACCTGCGGCTCTACACGGTCTATGCGCCTCCGGCCCATGCACCCGGGACGATCCACCGAACGAAGGCCGAGGCGGACCTCGACGAGGCCGATCATCCGGTCGTCGGCGCGATCGCCTGAACATGGTTGTATCTGGGTCTCGCGCGCCGTACGATGCGGTGACCCAGGGCCGCTGACGTACGGGGTCCGTCCACGTTCCACTTCGGTGGCTGGATGCATGGACCCGCGATCACGGTCGGGTGAGGAGTGCGCATGGCCACCGTGACGTTCGAGCACGTCTACAAGAAGTTCGGGGACTTCAACGCCGTCAACGATCTCAATCTGGAGATCGGTGACGGCGAATTCATGGTCCTGGTGGGACCCTCGGGCTGCGGGAAGACCACCAGCCTGCGGATGATCGCCGGACTCGAGGAGATCACTGAGGGCACGCTTCGGATCGGCGACAAGATCGTCAATGACGTCGCCCCCAAGGATCGCGACATCGCGATGGTGTTCCAGAGCTACGCGCTCTATCCCCACATGTCCGTCCGCGAGAACCTGGCGTTCGGCCTGAAGCTGCGCAAGGTCCCCAAGGCGGAGATCGAGCGCCGGGTCAAGGAAGCCGCGGACACCATCCAGCTCGGCAGCCTGCTCGACCGCAAGCCGAAGGAGCTGTCGGGCGGCCAGCGCCAGCGCGTCGCGCTCGGTCGCGCGATCGTCCGGGAGCCGGCCGTGTTCCTGATGGACGAGCCCCTGTCCAACCTGGACGCCAAGCTTCGAGTCCAGACGCGCGCCGAGATCGCCCGTCTGCATCAGCGCCTCAAGACCACGATGGTGTACGTGACCCACGACCAGGTCGAGGCGATGACCATGGGCCAGCGCATCGCGGTCATGAGTGAAGGCCTGCTCCAGCAGGTCGGCACGCCACAGGCCCTGTACGACACGCCGGTCAATCGATTCGTCGCCGGGTTCATCGGCAGCCCGTCGATGAACTTCATCGACGTGACCGTCGCCGGCGCGGGCGACGACGCCCGACTCGTGGGCGCTGCCGACTGGTCCATCCCGCTGCCGGCCCAGACCCGGGCCGCGATCGGCACGGACAACCAGCGCACACTCGTCGCCGGCTTCCGGCCCGAGCACCTCGACATCGGGACGCCCGGACCAGGCGTCGGCGCCTTCCGCGCTCGCGCGGACGTCGTCGAGTACCTGGGCAACGAGGAGCTCCTGCACCTCAACGCCGCGGATCGCGACATCGTGGCGATCGTCGGCTCCGAGCATCGGGTCCGGCCGGGCGACATCGTCGACATGGTCGTCCCGCTCGAGAAGCTCCACCTGTTCGACGGCGAGACCGGCGCGGCGATGACCGCGCGGGCGGTCGGGGCGACCGCCTGACGACCCGCCCCGATCCCGAGCCCACCCGATCGGCCCCGAGCGACGACATCGCCGGGGCCGATCTCGTCGAACGCGTCGTGGATTCGACCGTGCTCCACGAGGGTCGGTACCTCACGTTCCGGGTCGACACGATCGAACGGACCGACGGGTCGCGCTCGACGCGCGAGATCGCCGGGCACCCTGGCGCAGTGGCGATCCTGGCCGTCGACGACGATGACAACGTCCTGTTCGTCCGCCAGTTCCGGCTGGCGGCGGGCCAGGTCCTGCTCGAGATCCCGGCCGGGACCCTGGACACGGCCGACGACGGGTCCGTGGAGGATCCGGACGTGGCGGCACGGCGCGAACTCGAGGAAGAGACCGGGCTCCGGGCCGGGTCCTGGCGACTGCTCGGCCGGTTCTACACCGCGCCGGGATTCACCGAGGAACTGATGTCACTCTATCTCGCCACGGACCTGCGATCCGCGCACGGGGACCGGCTCGGGCCGGACGAGGACGAGCGGCTGCTCGCGCTGCGCGTCCCATGGCGCGAAGCCATCGCGATGGTGGATCGAGGCGAGATCCATGACGCCAAGTCGCTCGTGGGATTGTTGTGGCTGGCTCGGCTACGGAGCGGCACGGGTTGACCACGACGGAAGGGGATGGGACGACGGCAGGCACATCGGCGGAGGCCCCCGCCGGGTTCGGGATCCGCCGCTTCCGGCCCGGCGACGAAGGCGCGATCCGGCGGATCATGACCGACTCGTTGGCGCTCGACCGCCTGCCGGGCTTTCGCGAGTCGGAGTTCCCGAGATCGCTCGGTCGGATCGCCGCCGACCCGAGCGGGACCGCCGTCGCGACCGACGACGGCCAGGTCGTCGGGTACTGCACGCCGCTGCTCGACGACCTGCGGGTCCACCCCGAGGCGCGCCGTCGGGGGCACGGCCGGCGGCTGGTCGGCGCGGCGGCCGAGATCCAGCGGGACCTGGGTCGCGACCTCGTCCTGTACGTCCCGGATCACCTGCCGGGCTCCATGGCGTTCGCCACGTCGATCGGACTGCGCTACCACTCGAGCCTCTGGCAGTTCATCCTGCCGGCCACCGTCGATGTCCCACGGCCGGCGTTCGGACCGGACGTCGTCGCGACGGTGATCGACCCGCGAGGGATCGACGACATCGATGCGTGGGTGGCCTTCCTGCTGGCGTCGTTCGAGGGCCATCCGTCGCCGATGAGCTGGACCGCCGACGGGATGCGCCGGTTGCACGCCTCGCCCGACTTCGACGGCTCCGGCGTGCTGGTCGTCTCGACGGCCGACGACCCGGAGGCCTACGTCGCGTTCGCCCGGGTCGAGTCATATGTCGAGGATGGCACGGCCGCCGGCGAGATCGGGCTGCTGGGGGTCGTCCCGGCCTGGCGCAGGCGCGGCCTGGGCCGCGAACTGCTGCGCTGGGGTATCGCCGAGCTGCGTGGCCGCGGCGTCGGGCCGATCGAGCTCACGGTCGAGGCCGCCAACGACGGGGCGACTCGACTGTACCGCGACCACGGCTTCGAGCCGACCGTCGAGTGGCCGCACTGGATCCTGCCGGCCGAGTCGCGCGGTCTGCCGTCGAGTCCCGGTCCGACCCCTCCTACGCGCCCTGGCGCCAGGCGGCGAGGTCGACCGGTCGGAGGCGCGGACTCTCGGTGATGCCGGGGATGCGGCCGCGCTTGGCGATCGAGCGCCCATCGATCTCCTTGATGTCGCCGGTGAAGTCGATCGGGGTCGCGCCGCTGATGTACGAGCCCACCGCGAACGAATCCACCGGTGCCCCGGCCTCCTTGAAGTAGCGGATCCGGTCCGGGGTGATCCCACCGGACACGGTGATCTTCACGTGCGCGAAGCCCTCGCGGTCCAGTCGGGCGCGGACCTCGTGGACCAGGTCGGCGGTGACCCGGCCACGCTCGGACGGCGTGTCGAGTCGAACGCCGTACAGCCGATCGCCCAGCGCATTCGCGACTCGCAGCGCCTCCTCGGCCTCGTCCTTGAACGTGTCGACCAGCACGATCCGGGGGACGTCCGGCCCGATGTGGCGATCGAACGCGAGGGCCGCCTCGACCGTGTCACCGAAGATCAGGACGAGCGAGTGGGGCATCGTGCCGGTGGGCGCAAGCCCGGCCAGGCGGGCGCCGGCGGGTGTCGACGCCCCGACGCAGCCGCCGACGATCGCCGCGTAGTCGAGCACGTCCGTGATGTCCGGATGGATGTGCCGCGCCCCGAAGCTGATGACCGGTTCCGGCGCTGCGACCTCGACGCACTCGCGGGCGGCCGTGGCCCAGCCGGTGGACTGCGCGAGCATGCCCAGGAACGCCGTCTCGTACAGCCCGAACTGGCGATACCGCGCGCGGATGCGCAGGACGATCTCCTTGGGCTCGACGAGATCGCCGTCGCTCAGCGCCTCGAGCTGCGTCTCCGCCGGATCCGCGGTGGCCAGCACGTGGCCCAGCAGGTTCTTGGCCTCGTCGATGCCGCACAGGACGGCCTTCTCGCGGGTGAAGACCTCCATCGTGACGATGGGATCCAGACCCTCACGCTCCAGGATGGCCTCCGCGCGAGCGAAGTAGACGTCCGCCGAATCCCCGGACAGGATCTCCGCCGAGGGCCTAGGTCGCCGCATCCCCATCAGCCGGTCGCGCTCCCGTGTCGTGCTCGTTCGAGGGCTCGCTCGACGGCTCGCCCGGAGTGGCGGCGAGTGTAGCGTACGGCTCCGTGGCGTCGGCGCCTCGGTCGTCCGTCGTCGGGGGACCCGGGCTGGCCACGGCGCGGGATCCCCAGCCGGGAACCTCGCCGGGCTCGAGCGGACGGGCCATCATCCGGGCGGCCGGCCGTGACATCGAGCGCATGTAGGCGACCGCCTCCCGCGTGCGCCGGCGTCGGCTCCTGATCGTCACGACGAACAGGACGAGCGCCACGACCAGTGCCAGTGCCAGGGCCGTCACGCTCACCAGCCGACCCCGACCGACGTCCTCGGCGGAGGTCCAGACCGAGCGAGCGGCATCGGACGACGCCACCGAGGACTCCAGGTCGCCGGCCATGAACGCCGCCTTCGCCGCCGCAAGGTCCGTCTCCGGTGTCGAGCCCCACATCCCCACCTGGACCAGGAGATCCGCGGCCGCCGGCTCGGCCTCGGCGGCCGCGCGGTA
>CAZOHT010000052.1:0-9237 GCA_964579825.1 uncultured Anaerolineaceae bacterium | reverse complement strand
GGTCCGGCGATCGTCTCGGGCGTCCACGGCTGACCGTCGACGCCGATCCGGCCCGCCTCGGGCGGCTGGTAGGCGCCGACCCGGGCCGAGGCGTCCGCCCAGACGGCTCGCAGTCCGTCCGGCCCGGCGCGCTCGGCGATGGCGGTGGCGAGGACGAGGGTCGCGGCATACGCGTAGTCCTCGATCGCGGTGGACTCCTTGCCGACCGGCCCCCAGGCATTCAGCGGGATGGCGGCTTCGCGGAGCGTGTCGGTCAGCTCGTTGCCGGACGTGTCGATCCCGAGCGCGATCCCCGCCTGGACGCCGTAGTAGGAGGCGAACGCCTCGTTGGCCCATCGGTCGGCCAGCAGGGACCCGTTGAACCAGGCGTGCGCGGCCTCGTGGAGCACGACCAGGTCGCCCGCGTAGTAGGCCACCTCGACGAGCCCCTGGGTCGGATCGAACAGACCCGCATAGCCACCGGTCGAACGACTGACCGCCTCCTGGATGACCAGCGTGTCCTCGCGCGGCCAGGGCAGGCCGACCGCATCGCCGAGCACCGGGAGCGCCGCCTTGACCAGATCCCCGATGCGCGTCGACCAGGCGGCGTCGTCCGCCCAGGCTCGGACCGTGAGCGGCACGGTCACATCGCCGACGACCGTGGTGAGCGCACGCTCGTCGTACGCGCCCGGACGATCTCCGACCAGATACGCGAAGAACGACAGGGGCGCGTCGAGCTTGCCGGTCCGATAGATCGTCTTGCCCTGGCTGTCCGTCGTGGGCGCGGGGATGTCGCCGGCTTCGATGGTCGTCTGGTACCCCGCAGGGAAGACGACGGTGACGGTGCTGCCGGGCGTCGCGTCGGTCGCGTAGGCCCAGACCGGGAAGGACGCCAACGAGTCGCCGATCCGCAGGTCCCGGGTGGCCGCTCCCCCGCCGTCGACGAGGTCGAAGCGCAGGGTGTAGGTCGCGGACTTGCCGCTGAACAGGCGGGCGCCGAGTCGCAGCCGCAGGATGGTCGCGTTGGCGGACCGCTTCGTGACCGAGACCGACGGCGTGCCGACGCCGGTCAGCCTGAATCCGCTCGCTCCCGGCAGGACCGCCAGGAACGCCTGGTCGAAGTAGTACCGCTTCGTGGCGGTGTCCTTGAGGTGGTTGGTCAGTCGGAGCGTCACGGTGACCCGGACCCGCTTCTGATCGGGTTGCACGTCGTACCGGGCGTCGGACACGATCGTGAGGTCCGGGGTAGCGGCACGGACCGGCTCCGCGGCCATCGGGGCGGCGAGCAGCCCGGTCGCGACGACCAAGGCGAGCAGGAGCGGCACGGACCGACGGGCGAACGTCCTCATCCGGCTGGGTCGTCCGGCTCGAGGTCGGCGCTGGCAGGCTCGAGCGCGGTCGGTGCATCGTCCGCCGGCAGGCGGTCCGCGAAGCGATCCAGGAAGCCCGGGTTGCGGGCGACCCGATCGGCGGGCTCGGCCGGCATGATCCCGCCGATCCAGAGCCAGCCCTTCGACTCGTCGAGCAGGCGGTCCGCCACGTCCAGGATCCGGGCGATCGCCAGGCCGAGCGCGTCGGCGCCGACGGCGTCGATGGCCAGTTCGCTCGCGAGCAGCGGCCGCTCGTCCTCCCCGACCGAGAACTTCACGAACGGGAACTCGTCGTTCCAGCGCAGCAGCTTGCGGTAGGACTTGCGGAACATGTCGCCGATGGGCGGCGCGTAGTGGGCCCAGACGATGACCGCCAGCGACGGGTCCAGGATCACGGTCACGCGGAGGTCATGGCGGCGGCGTCCGTCGAGCAGGAGATCCCAGCTGGCGATCCCTTCGCGGTCGGCTCGGTCGACGGGCTCCAGCCCGATCTCGGCGAACCAGCGCTCGACGTCGGCCGGGCGCACGTCGCGTGCGCCAGCGTCGGCGGATGACATGGCCCGCGGAGTCTAGCCGAGATCCGGCGACACGGCCCTCGACCGACCGGTCGGTCGGGCCTCAGGCGTCGGCGGCCAGCGCCTTGGCGCGAGCGGGCCGACTCGGCTGGCCGGCCGGCCGTCGCTCGACCGAATCGCCGGACTTGATGACCCGCTTCACGAAGTCGGTCGTACGCACGTCGGCGCCGATCTTCACGTTGCGCCCGATGCGCGCGCCGCGAGGGATGATCGCCCGCTTGCCGACCACGGTGATGCCGGTGTTCAGGCGGTTCGGTTCGCCGCGGTTCGGCCGATCGTCGTACGGCCCGTCGCCGACGATCGCCCCGGGTCCGACGACGACCTCCTTGTCGAGGATCGAGCGATCCACCACCGCACCCGAGCGGATGACCGAGTCGAACATGACGATCGAGTCACGCACGACCGCCCCGACGTCGACGCGGACGCCCGGTGAGAGCACGGAATTCACGACCGTCCCGTCGATGACGCAGCCGTGGCTGATCAGGCTGCGATGGACCTGCGCGGTGGGACCCACCTTGGCCGGGGCGCGTTCCTCGGACCGCGTGTGGATGACCCATTCCTTGTCGTACAGGTCCAGCTCGGGGCCGTCCTCCAGGAGCGCCATGTTCGCTTCCCAGTACGACTGGATCGTCCCGACGTCCTGCCAGTAGCCGTTGTAGCGATAGCCGAAGACGCGAGCGCCGGCATCCAGCATGGCCGGGATGACGTTGGCCCCGAAGTCGACGAGGTCGTCGCTCAACCAGCGCCGGAGCGACTTCTTCGAGAAGACGTAGACGCCCATCGAGGCGAGGTCGCTCTTGGGGACCTTCGGCTTCTCCTGCCACTCGACGACCCGATCGGCGTCGTCCAGGGCCAGGACACCCATCCGGGAGGCATCCGCGAGCGGCACGCGACGGACGGCGATCGTGACGTCCGCCCGGTGGCGACGATGGGCGGCCACGAACGGCTGATAGTCCATCTTGTAGATGTGGTCGCCGGCGAGGACCACGACCGTGTCGGCCGCGGTGTCGTGCTCCAGGACGTTCATGTTGCGCAGGACCGCGTCCGCCGTGCCGCGATACCACTCCGCCACGCGACCCCGGGCGATGTACGGCTGGAGGAGCTTCACGCCGCCGTGGTTGCGGTCCAGGTCCCACGGGCGGCCGAGGCCGATGTGGTCGTTGAGGGAGCGCGGGTTGTACTGGGTCAGGACGACGACGTCATCGATGTCCGAATTGACGCAGTTCGACAGGGTGAAATCGATGATCCGGTACTTGCCACCGAACGGGACGGCCGGCTTGGCGCGTTCCTGGGACAGGATGGACAGGCGCTCACCTTCGCCACCGGCCAGGATCATGGCCATCGTCCGCTTCACGCTGTCGCCTCCCCTGTGCAGCCGTGCGGTCCCCGTCCCGATGCTAGCACGGGGCGCCGGTCCTAGAGGAACAACCGCGGGTTAACGAACGTTCCGTTCAGCTCCACCATCCAGTGGAGGTGCGGGCCGGTGGTCCGGCCGGTCATGCCGTTGTAGGCGATGACCTCGCCCTGCTCGACGTGGTCGCCGGCCGAGACCCGGATCGGGTGGTTGGCGTTGTCCAGGTGGGCGTACCAGGTCACCAGGTTCGTCGAGTGCGCGATGATGACGATCCAGGCCTTCGGGTACGGGTCGTAGGGGTTGGGTCCGGCGAAGATGACCGTGCCGTCGCCGGCCGCGCGGACCTTCGTGTACATCGGCGCCGCGATGTCGATGCCGCTGTGGAAGTGGGCGCAGTTCCCCTGTGGCGGCTCCCAGGCGAACCCGGTGCACCCGAAGCTCTGCGTCACGTCGCCGGCCATCGGCCACTCGAGCGTCCCGTTGTACTCGGATGGGATCCGACCACGGTCCGCCTGCTTGCGGATCATGTCGTTGATCTCGGCCGTCAGCCGGCGCTGGGCGGCCGCGGCCGCGGCGAGCGCCTTGGCGGCGTCGTTCTTGTTGCGCAGGATCTTGGCGTAGGTCGCCTTCTGGCGGGCGAGGTCGCGCTGGACCTGCTTCTCGAGCTTGGCCAGCTGGGCCTTGGCCTCCTTGAGCGACTTGAGGCTCTTGTCCAGCGCGACCTTCTGCGCCTTGGTCTCGACGCGCAGCGCATCGGTCTGGGTGCGCGTGTCCATGACCGCCTGGTGGAGCGCCTGCAGGATCTCCTGGTCCTTCGCGATCGCCTGGGCGAGGGCCTTGTCCTGCTCGCCGACGTCGACCACGTAGCTCATCTCGGCGAGCAGGTCCGTGAACGTCCCGCCGGACAGGAACGCCTCCAGGAGCGACGTGCGGTCCGTGTCGTAGGCGGTCCGGACACGCTCAGCCAGCTGCTCGCGCCGCTCACGCAGCTGGGTCTTCTTGCGCTCCTCGCTGGCCGTGATCGCGGCCAGTCGCGTGTCGAGCGTGGCGAGCTTCGCGACGAGGGCGAGGTACGACCGTTTGACCGCCGCGATCTTGGTGGTCATCTTGTCGATCCGGACCTTGACCTTGGCCAGGTCCGCGTTGATCCCGTTCAGCTGGGCCCGGGTCTGGGCGATCTCGGCGGCGAGCCCCTTCTGCAGGTCCTTGAGCTCGGCGACCGCCTCCTTCTGGGCGGCGACCTCCTTCTTGAGCTGGGCCTGCTGGGCCTTGGCGTCGCTCAACTCGTCGGCGTGGATGGTCGGGGCATTGGCGGGCAGCCCGACGAGCCCGAGGACGATGGGCAGGGCGAGGAGCACGGATGCGAGGCCGCGGACCCGGCGCGACCGGGTGGGGCGCAAGGACGCCCAGCCGTTGGCGTCCTGGGTGCCTCGGCGATGCAGGTGGCGGACGATCATGTCGGCGACGTCATTCGAGTGCGCGGATCTCCGTTGGGGCGAGCCGTGGGGACGGCCCGTCTGACGGTCAGTCCGCCGGCCATCGACGACCCGTGAGGCACACCGGGGCGCGGCCGACGTCCCGGTCACTATACGGGGTCGCGTCCAGTCCGCCCCCGGGCCGATGGTCCCGCCGGAGCGTGGGACCCCTCGTGCGGACGGTCAGCGGATGAGCGTCGCCCACAGCGCGCCGGCGATCAGGAACGGCCCGAACGGCACGTACGTCCGACGCCCGATCCGCTTCATGACGAGCAGCGCGCCAAGCACGACCCCGGCCAGGATGAGCCCGACGAAGACGCCCCCGAGCGCGCGCTCGCCGCCGACCATCAGGCCGACGCCGACGAGGAGGAAGACGTCGCCGAGGCCGAACGCCCCAGCCCCGAACGGGATGGACGGCAGGTACAGGACGGCCGGGATGACCACCGCGGCGAGGATCGCGAGGGCGATGTCCGATCCGACCAGCGGGTTCTGGCCGCTGAGCGCGTACAGGAGCGCCACCGGGATGACCGGCAGGGTCAACAGGTTCGGCAGCAGCCGTTGGTCCAGGTCCGTGCCCAGCCCCACGACCAGCGTGACGAACCACGCACCGAACAGGACGAGCGCGAGCGGGTCGCCACCGAACCGGAGTGGCAGCAGCCCGAACGCGAGCGCCCCGACGAGCGCGGTGAGACCGGTCCGCCAGTCGACGGGGCGGCCGGGTGGATGCTCCTCGTCGTGGTCCGGCCAGCGCGTCGCCAGCCGGTCCGAGGCGACCCCCAGGACGAACCCGGCGACGCCGAGCAGCAGGCTGACCGGCTCGAGGGTCACGCCCGGCCCGCCATCCGGTCCGGCCTAGCGCACGCCGGCGAGGGCCAGCTCGACGAGCGTCGCATGCGAGGCGCCGGTCGCGCCACGGGCCGCCCACGCCGTGGCCTTGCGGTAGTACGCGGTCCCGGCGATGTCGAGGTGGACCCACGGCACCGTGGCGAACTCACGCAGGAAGAGCCCGCTCTTGACGAGCGAGCCCTCGGCCGATCCCGAGTTCTGGAAGTCCGCGTACCAGCTGTCCATCTCCGCGACGTACTCGTCCACGAGCGGGAGCTGCCAGTACCGTTCGCCGGCTCGTCGGCCGGCCGCCGCGACCTGGTCGTAGAAGTCCTGGGGCGTGCCGAACGCGCCCGTGACGAGGTGGCCGAGGGCGCGCGATACGGCGCCGGTCAGCGTGGCGACATCCACCAGGTGGGTCGCACCGAGGCGTTCCGCGTAGGTCATCGCGTCGCCAAGGATGAGGCGACCCTCGGCGTCCGTGTTCGTGATGTCGACCGTCTTGCCGTTCATCGCGGTGACGATGTCGCCCGGACGGCTCGAGTGCGGACCGGGCATGTTCTCGACGGCCGGCGCGACGGCCAGCAGGGGCGTCCCCGGGGCGAGCTGGGCGACGGTCGCGATGGCCGCGATCACGGTGCACGCACCGGTCTTGTCCATCTTCATCTCTTCCATCCGATCGGACGGCTTGATGCTGATCCCGCCGGAGTCGAAGCAGACGCCCTTGCCGATGATGGCCAGGTGCCGATCCAGGGCATCGCGCTCGCCCTCGGCGCCGGAGCGCATGACGATCATCCGCGGCGGGTTGTCGCTGCCGCGCCCGATGGCCATGAACATGCCCATGCCGAGTTCGGTCGCGCGGTCCGGCTCCAGGACGTCGATCCACAGCCCGTGCCGCTCGGCGATGGCCCGCGCCTCGTCGGCGAGGACCTCTGGCGAGACATCGTTGGCGGCCCGATTCGACAGGTTTCGCGCGAGGTTGGCGCCCTCGCCGATGATCCGGCCCCGGGTCGCGCCGGCCAGGATCGCGGCGGCGTCACCACCGGGGGCGATCAGGATCAGCTCGTCGAGTGCCGGCGGCGACGCGATGTCGCTCCAGTCGCCACGCTCGGCCTTGGCGGCCTCGTCCGGTTCGACGCGGTAGATCGACTTGGGGTCGTAGGAGCCCTCGACGACGCCGCGGACGACGAGCTCGGCCGCGACGTCCGCACCGCCATCGAGCCCGTCCTCGGCGACCAGCGGGGTCAGCCAGATCGCCATCGAGTGGACCTGGCGACCGCCCAGGCGTCGCTCGGCCGAGGCGGCGATGCGGACGACCGCTTCGCGATCGAGCGTGGCCGGATCGCCCATCCCGACGACAAGCAGCCGACCGGCGACCACGTCCCCGGACGCCACCAGTGAGGTCCCGAACCGCTTGCCGGAGAGTTCGCCGAACGCGGCCAGGGCCGCGATCTCGCCCCCGGAGCGCCGATCCAGCTCGGCGAGCGGTCCGTCGAACGCGGGCGGGGCGGCGGCCGGGATGACGAGGACGTCCGCGGGCACGTCCCACGGCTGGTCGGTGACGACACGAAGCTCCACGGGCGAGGGATCCTCCGGAGTGCGCCGGCCTCGCGACGGCGGGTCGCGGGCGGCAGGGTGGTTCGTTGGCGGCCAGTGTACCCGGCGGTCACGGCCTCAGGGAGCGGCCGATGGCTCCGCTGACGGGCTGGGCGATGGGGCCGGCGCGAGGGCATCGGCGAGCTTCGCCTTGGCCTCCTCGATCGCGATGACCGCGCTGTTCATCCCGCCCCGGCCGATCTCGGCGATGATGACGATGAGGCCGCGCGAGTCGGGCGGGAGCCGTCGACGGGCCTCCTTCTCCGCGGCGATGGCGTCGCGCACGGCCTGCGTGACACGACCGCCGACCTTGTTGACCGCGATGTACAGGCCGCGCAGCGCCTGGTCGTACGTCGCGTTGCGCTCCAGCCACTGGTCCAGGACGCTCACGTCGACGGTCCTGGCCAGCTCCGTGCGCAGGGCCCGCGCGATCTCCAGCTGGTCCGCGGCCTGGGTCAGGTAGGCCACCGCGTCCTTGTAGCGGGCGGCCCGTCCGCGCTCCGCGGCGAGGCCGACCAGCCGGTCGTGTTCGGCCAGGCTCGCCGACACCTTCGAGGCGGTCACCGCGCCGCTCGTCAGGCCGGCCCACGACGAGTCGAGATCCTCGACCGCCTCCACGCCACCCAGCAGGCGGGCATAGCGGGCCTGGACGGCCGGCGAGACGTGCAGGTCCGCGGCCGGCCCGCCGACGTACGGGGCCGCCTCCAGCCGGGCGCGGATGGCCGTCGCCTTGGCGCCGATCGCGACCAGCAGGGCGTCACCGGCCGTCACGGCGGCGTCCACCGTCGCCTGCCGGCCGTTGACCAACGCCGACAGGGCGCCGCGGCCTTGCGTCCCGAGCGCGTCGACGTCCGCGGCGAGAGCGGCGAGATCCGCCTCGACCCCATCGAGGTCTCGCATGACCTGGGCATCCACCACCCCGGTCAGCTCAGGACGGGCGGCGGGCAGGACCGAGCTGGGTGTGGCGGTCACCAGCCCGGCCGCACCGAGGGCGATGGCGAGGACGAGCAGCACCCACACGAGCGCGCCGCCGACCCGTCGGGCGTCGGAACTCCGGCTGTCCTGCGGGTCCGAGGCGGTCGGGTCGGTCACAGGGCTCGCACCGTCTGATCGCGGGCCTTCGCCTTGAGGTAGCCCAGAGCGCCCTCCATCGGGCGAGCCTCGAAGCCGAACCGTGTCGGGATGACGTCGAGCGGACCGATGTTGTCGAGCTTGAGCTGGCGCAACTGGTCCGTGGCGACCGGGAAGGGCAGGCCGATCGTCTCGGACGTGCCGGCCACGAGGCGGATGAGGACGACCGGCATCGGCAGGATGGCGCGCTTCTTGCCGAGCGCCGCCAGGACCTCCGCGGTGATCTCGCGGTACGTCCAGTAGCGCGGCCCGCCGAGGTCCAGGATCGCCCCGACCGTGCCAGGGTCCGCGAAACAGCGAGTCGCGACGGTCGCGACATCGACCACGCTGATGGGCTGGAACCGGCTCCGGCCGTCACCTGGCACGGGGACGATGCCGGGCGACATCCGGACGAGGTCCGCGATGATGTTGAAGAACCCGTCGCCCGGCCCGAACTGGAGCGATGGCTTGAGGATGGTCCAGTCCAGGTCGGACGCGGCGACCAGGGCCTCGGCCTTGGCCTTCGAGCTGGCGTAGTGCAGCGTCGGGTCGTCCGAGACGCCCATCGCGCCCATGTGCACCAGGCGCTTGACCCCGGCCGTCCGCATGGCCTCGACGACGGCGCGAGTCCCTTCGGTGTTGACCAGACGGAGCTCCTCGCCGCCGCGCCGGTCGCGCGGGATGGCGACGAGGTGCAGGACGCCGTCCACGCCCGCGAGCGCCTCCGCAAGCGTCCCGGGGCGGGTCACGTCGCCGGTCCGCAGTTCGACGCGCGCTCGGTCTTCCTCGGGCAGGCGGTCGACGACGAGGCTGCCGGCGGCCGGGGTACGGACCAGCGCCACGACACGATGATCGGCCGCGAGCAGGGCTGGCACGGCGTAGCTGCCGACGAAGCCGCTGGCGCCGGTGACGAGGATGGTGGACATGGTCGATGGATCCCTTCGGAGCTCGGG
>CAZOHT010000051.1:0-17316 GCA_964579825.1 uncultured Anaerolineaceae bacterium | reverse complement strand
AGGCCGACGACGCGACCACGCGGGATGTACGCGACCGAGGCCGTGCCGAAGAACGGCAACAGGTGGTGCTCGCACAGCGAGTAGAACGGGATGTCGCGGACGACGACCATCTCGCTGTAGTCCACGTCGAAGATCGCGCCGTTGATGAGCCGTTCGGGGTCGACGTGGTAGCCGGCCGTCAGCTCCGTGTACATCCGGTGGACGCGTTCGGGGGTCCCGGCCAGCCCCTGGCGGTCCGGATCCTCGCCGATCTCGAGCAGGATGTGGCGGACGGCGTCCTCGACCCGCCCGTTGCCCTCGTGGTCGCGACCCTGGCCTTCGATGGCGCCCGACGCGCGGTCGGGCTCTTCGCCGATCTCGGTCTCGATCTCGTCGACCATCCGGCGGACGTGTGGGGGCAGGTCGTCTGGGCTGGGCAACGCGGTCCTCTCCGTGCGTGGGGGCAGATGGTACGCCCGAACCCGCTGCGGGCGTGTCGCTATCCTTCGCGCATGGCCCACCCGCGCGTCGAGCAGCTCCGGTTCGCCCGCTCCGAGTTCCAGCGCGGGCTCGTCGGCGTCTCGGCCGAGGACGCCCTCAAGCGGCTCGGTCCGATGAACTCGATCTCGTGGATGGTCGGCCACCTCGCGTGGCACGAGCGTCTCGTCTGGGCGATCCGCGGCCAGGGCCTGACGATCGAACCCGAGCTCGACGCGGTCGCCAACGGTGCGCCGGCGTCGACGCCGGAACTCGCCGCGATGTGGGCGGCCTGGGAGCGGGTCGTCGCGATCGCGGACCCGTTCCTGGACGGCCTGACCACGTCGGCCCTTGGGATCGCGCTGCCGCACGATGGCCGCGACCACGCTCCGACGGCCGGCGATCAGCTCCAGCGCATCACGTACCACTACTGGTCGCACTGCGGCGAGTCCTCGGCGATCCGGCAGATGCTGGGCCACGCGGACGTGCCGCAGTTCGTCGGGCCGATCGAGCGCCTCGCCCCGTACCGTCGCGAGACGGACTAGCGAGACGACGGCGCTCGTCCGCGGGTCAGTCGCGCAGGCCCACCGCATCGAGGCGCCCGCCCAGCCAACCCTGGCGCCAGCCCGGCAGACCCTAGGTATTCCCATACGCCGCCCACACGCGCCTTAGCGCAGGTTCGGGGTCCGATCTAGGCCCCAACGCGTGTCAGCCATGCTCGGCACGGCGACCATCTCGCCCTCCCAGGAGCCGATTCGTGCGCTAGTGCCGTCCTGGCACGCATATGGGCAAGACTCCAAGTCTGCGAGGCCGAACGAGCCAGCCGCGGAGCCGCCTCGCACTAGTCGCGCAGGCCCACGGCGTCGAGGCGCCAGAAGACCTCCGAGTAGACCAGCTGGCCGGTCATCCACGATTCCCAACCCGGCAACCTGACCACCTGGAACGCGGCGTCCGGGATGCGCACGGACGGCCGGATGAACCCCAGCGGACCACCGGGCACGAACCCGAAGCGTGGGTAATACCGCGGCGAACCCTCGAGGAACAGGAGCGGTGCGCCCAGCTCCTCGGCCGCGGCGATGGCGGACCGGACGAGCGCCCCGCCGATGCCTTCGCCCTGCCGGTCCGGAGTCACGGCAAGCGGGCTGAGCACCAGGACCTCGAGGAGGCGCGCCGGGGCGTCCAGCCACGATCGCGACAGCTGGACGTGGCCGACGATGCGCCCTCCCCCCGCCACGGCGACCAGCGATGCGCCCTTCCGCCCGGCCTCGTCGGCCTGCAGGGCATCGACCAGGTCGGCGACGACGACATCGTCGAACGCGGCCGACACGACGTCGCGGACGGCGTCGCGCTCGCCGTCCCGTTGTGGACGGATGACGACGTCCGTTGGCGTCACCCGACGACCGAGCCGCCCTCGGTGAATCCGGCCGCCGGCATCGGGTCGAACGGACGTCCCTCCGCGCCGCGCAGCCACGCCCGGGCGTTCTCGCCCAGCGACGGCCGGTGATAACCACCTTCCTGGAGGATGACGAGCCGGCGACCGGTCGCGGCCACCCGACGGCCGACTTCGTGATAGACGTCGGTCGTAAGCGCGAAGTCGCCGATCGGGTCCAGCCCGTACGTGTCGAAGCCGAGCGAGACGACGACCACCGAGCCCGGCACGGCCAGGATCGCCTCGACCGCCCGGTCCGTGGCGGCCAGGTAGTCCTCGTTCGTGGCACCCGCCCGGAGCGGGATGTTCAGATTCTCCCCAGCCCCATCGCCCTCGCCCGTCTCATCGGCGCGACCCAGGAAGTACGGGTACTGCCGCTCGGGATCGGCATGGATCGAGATGTAGCGCACGTCGCCACGTCGCCAGAAGATCTGCTGGCTGCCGTTGCCGTGGTGGTAGTCCACGTCGATGATCGCGACCCGCTCACCGGTCGCCTGGGTGATCGCGTGGGCCGCGATGGCGGCGTTGTTGAAGAAGCAGTACCCGCCGTACATGGATCGGGCGGCGTGGTGGCCGGGCGGGCGGCACAGGCCGTAGGCCATCGACTCGCCGCCCAGCACGAGATCCACCGTAGTGAGGGCCACGTCCACGGCCGCGCGCGACGCGACGTAGGTCCCGGCCACCAGCGGTGCCGCGGAGTCGAGGCCCCAGAACCCGGCCCGGCCGCCGACATGCTCCGGCTCGCGGACCAGGTCCGCCACCGCGCTCGCGCTCATCCCCTCGAACATCGAGCGGTTCGGGTAGGTGTCGGCGGACAGGAAGGGGCGCGGGATCCCCTGCCGGCGGAACTCGGACCAGGCGACTTCCAGGAACCGGACGAGGCCTGGATCGTGGACCGCCGTGATCGGCGCCTCGCCGTGGTCGGTCGGCCCGGTCAGCGCGAACCCACCGTCGGCCTCGAGAGCCGCCCGGATCCGCTCGGCGCGTTCCGCGACCTCGTTGGCCGGCACGGCGACGCCCATGTACGTCTCGTCGGTGATGTCGTGGGCGAGGTGGACCGGCGAGTAGACGACCTGCATGCGACGCTCCGCCTCCGCTGATCAGGTGGGTCCCGCAGCCTCCAGGATGGCCTCGGTGACCGCCTCCGGACGGTAGCGCATCAGGTTGTGCCCGTCTCGCCCGAACGACACGACCCGGATCGGGTCCCTGCCGGCCGCCTCGCGCGCCGTGGATGCGCGCCCCAGCGCTCGGACCCGCGACCCCGTTTCGTCGTCTGCCGCCGCGAGCGCCATCACCGGGGCGCGGACGGCCGCGAGCGTCGTCTCCGGGTCGTACTCGAACATCGTCCGGACACACGCTTCGAGGGCATGGGGACGGGTCGCCGGGACCACCTTGCCCGCATGGGTCTCCACGACCGTCGCCCGAGCCGCGCGCTCCTGGTCCGCGTCCCACGACGGCGGGTCGAATGCGGCCCGATCGGCCAGGAACGCCGCGAGGGAACGCATGACCTCGGGCGGCTCGTCGAGGCCGCGCAGGAACTCGTCGGCGTCCATCGCGGTGGCGTCTTCGAGGCGCTCCCACCCGCCATCCACCAGGACGAGCGCGGCGCACCGGTCGCCGAGCGCCACGGCCGCCCACGCGGCGACGATCGCCCCGAATCCGTGGCCGGCGAGGACCACCCGGTCCGCCCTCGCGGCGTCCGCGGGCAGGAGGCCGGAGCCCTCGGCGACCGCGATGACGTCCTCGGCCAGGAGGTCGGGGGCGTACGCCTCGGTCGGGGCGTCCGACAGGCCATGGCCGCGCAGGTCCATGGCGACCGTCCGTCGCGTGTTCGCCAGCCGGCGTGCGACCGGCGCCCAGCTCCACGCCGTGTTCGACAGCCCGTGGACGAGCAGCACGCCCGGTCGCTCCTCGCCATGCCAGTCGAGGAAGTGGATCCGGTCGCCCGGGTCCACGACGACCACGAAACCATCCGGGTCCATCGATGGGGCGTCCACCCACCTAGGATAGGACGGTCATGGCCAAACGCCGACGCGGCTCCCGGACCGCCCGCACGTGCCACGCCCACCATCGTCCGTTCGAGGCGCTCGTCGAACGCGCCGTGGCGTCGATCCCGATGCCCTTCGCCACGGCCCTGGACGAGGTCGCCATCGTCATCGCCGACGATCCGTCGGCGGACCAGCGGCGTGAGAACGACCTGGGTCCCGACGACACGCTCTACGGTCTGTACGAAGGCGTGCCGCGGACCGAATGGGGCTCGGACGGCGTCGCCATCCCGAACCGGATCACCCTCTTCCGGCTCCCCCTCGAGGAGGACTTCCCGGATCCATACGATCTCGCGGACGAGGTCCGGATCACGATCCTGCACGAGCTCGCCCACCACCTGGGCATCGACGACGCCCGGCTGGACGACCTCGGGGTCGGATAGCCGGATCCGGTCCCCTGCCGCTCGATCAGATCCGGCCCGCAGCCAGCGCGGCGAACGCCTTCGCCCACTCCAGGCGCTGGGCCTCGGGATCGCTGCCGATCCCGGCCGTCACGCCGTAGATCGCCTCGCCCTTGATGACGAACAGCGTCGCCGACGAGGGATCGAACACCGCATCGTCGCCGATGCCGTCGACCGGCTGGACGCCAGAGCCCGAGTCCCATGCCTTGAAGACGTCGCGCCCGCCCCGGGCGGTGAAGGACGTCGCCGCGATGATGTCGCCCGTGGCGGTTCGATACATGCAGTAGGAGAAGTCGCCCGGCGTCAGTTCGGCCGTCGCGCCCGTGGCGCCCAGGATGCCGCCGGCTTCGTCGGCCGACACGAGCGCACAGGCGTCCGTCTGGGCGCCCACGACGCCACCGCCCGAGGACTCGGCCGGGGTCGCGACCGGTCCTTCGGTCGCGACGGCACTGGAGGGCGCTGCGCTGGCTTCCGGCTGGACCGGCGAAGCGGCCGCGGGAGCGGTCGCCGGCGCGGTCGCCGGCGCGGTCGCCGCCCCGCCGCAGGCGGCCAGGAGCAGCGCGACGGTCGTGGCCATGGCGAGGAGCGGACGCCTGGGGTCAGTCATCGGGTGGTCTCCGTATGCTCCGGGACGCTCGTGCGTCGTGCCAGGAGTGTCGGACCCGGCCGGCTGCCGGTCATCGTCCAGTTACGCCAACCTCCGGCGTGACTCCGCCTCCGGGGCGAGTTCAGGCAGGCAACGCGGTCAGGGCACCGACAAGTCCGCCGATGGCGAGGGCGAAGCCGGCGAGCATGGGTCGCGTGAACCTGCGGAACCGCCGCTGACCCGGGACCGGGTGCTCCGGGTCCCGGTCGCCGCCGGGCCGCACGCGGTCCACGCCGATGGTGGCGTGGGTCAAGCCCACGAACATGACCACCTGCGGCGCGATGCTGATCGCGGTCACGGTGAAGAGCAGGGTCCCAAGCGCGAACACGCCCGCCACGATCATCAGGGTCTTGAGCGCGATCCCGGCCACGCCGGGGTCCATGCCGAGGCCGAGTGTCGAGAACACCCGGAGCGCGATGTCGAGACCGGCACTCACGCCGAGCAGGATGAGCAGCTGCGCGACCGACTCGAACAACGCGACGAGCACAGCCGCCGAGCGCCGTGCGCGGAACACCCGAAAGGAACGCCGCGTGGCTTCGAACGGGTCGACGTCGCCCAGCACCACGCCGGTCAGCAGGTAGGCGAGCGGGGCACCGACGAGCGCCGCGACGATCACCGTGACGGCGGTCGACAGGCCGGTCGCCGTCGGCAGGACCGCGAACAGGAGGACCGTGACCGCGCCCTGGGCCAGCCCGAGCGGGATCGCGACGATGATCGACGCCACGATGACCCGCCAGAACGTGGCCCGCGATCGAGCCAGCGCCGCACGGACCCCGATCGGCCGGCCGGCCGCCCGCGCCCCGAGGATCGCGACCGCCATCGCCCGGCTCTCGACGCTGGCGACGACGACCCCGAGGGCCGCCAGCAGGATCAGCAGCCCCATCCAGCCGCCGAGCGCTCCGGTCATCGCCGCGTCCACTTCGGCGATGGTGTTGTGGACGCTCACGACCTCGAGCGACCAGAACGCCAGCACATAGGCGCCGGCGGTCCCCAGGACGACCGCCCCGATGTAGAACGAGGCGCGCCGCATCTCCTCCGATGAGCGCGACAGCAGATCGAAGCTGGCTCCGATGAGTCGGCGCGTGGGAGGCGGGGGATCGATCGGCGCGGCCGGTGGTGCCGGTTCGATCGGTGGTGCCGGTTCGGCCGGTGGTGCCGGCTCGATGGGTGGTGCCGGCTCGATGGGTGGTGCCGGTTCGATCGGTGGTGCCGGTTCGCCGGTCACAGGTCCGACCCCGGCAACGTCCCGGCGGCGGCCAGCAGGTCACCCAAGCGCTCGACGGCCACGTTGCCACCGGATAGGACGACCGCGACTCGTTCGCCCTCGCGGATCGGGATGCGGCCCGCTAGGGCGGCGGCCAGGGCGGCGGCACCGGCCGGCTCGAGGACCTGCTTCATCCGTTCCGTGGCGAAGCGGAGACCCGCCAGGATCGTCGGATCGTCCAGCAGGACGATGTCCTCCAGGTAGCGATCGACCATCGCCAGCGTCCAGACCCCGGCGAACGGCGCCCCGAGACCGTCGGCCACGCTGCGGGGCTGGATCGTGACGATCTCGCCGGCAGCCATCGCCTGGGACACGGCATCGGACGTCTCGGGCTCCACACCGTAGACGCGGACCGACGGCCGCGCCTCGCGGATGGCCGCGGCCACGCCACTGATCAGGCCGCCTCCACCGACCCCGACGACGACGACGTCCACGTCGGGAAGGTCCTCGAGGATCTCCGCCCCGACCGACCCGTTCCCGGCGATGACCATCGGATCGTCGAACGGCGGGACGTAGGTGAGACCCTCCGCGTCCCGGATCCGCTCCATCTCGGCGAACGCCTCGCCGACGTGCGCGCCGTGCAGGACGATCCGCGCGCCATAGCCGCGACACGCAGCGACCTTGGACGCCACCGCATCGGCCGGCATCACGACCGTCACCGCCACGTCCTCTGCCCGGCCCGCGTAGGCGTACGCCTGACCGGCATTCCCTGCCGACAACGTGATCGCGCCGCGGGCCCGCGCGTCCGCTGACAGCGTGGCGATCCGATTGGTCATGCCGCGGGCCTTGAACGAGCCCGTGCGCTGGACGTGTTCCGCCTTCAGGTACAACGTGTCGCCACCGAGCCGGACGCCGGACGCGGCCTGCACCCAGCGAGCCGCGGTCGATGACGAGAGCAGCGGCGTCCGGGCGACGCGACCGGTCAGGCGCGCACGGGCCGCCCGGAACTCGTCGAGCGGCACCAGGTGGTCGGACGACTCGCGCATCGGCGTGAGTATGCAGGGCCCATCGACGCGTGCACGACGCTGGACACGAGAACGATGACCGTCGCCGGTCCCTGCGTCCTCCCGTGCGACTCGGGACGCCGTGAGACCGGGGACGTCGGTTGCGTACTTGCGCAAACAGTGATACATTGGCCACGTGTTGGAACAGCAGACGGTCTCCGCCGAGCCGGATCGACAGCGGTACGCCGCGGTCGGGAAGGCCCTCGCCGACCCCAAGCGCCTGTGTGTCCTGGAGTCCCTCGCCTCTGGCGAGCTGTCGGTCAGCGACCTCAGTGCGACGGTGGGCTGCCAGGTCCCCAACATGAGCCAGCACCTGAGCGTGTTGCGCAGCGCCGGTCTCGTGACGAGCCGACGCGACGGCAACACCGTCTTGTATCGCCTCGCGGACCCACGGGTCCTGGAGGCCTATCGACTCATCCAGGACATCGCCCGCTGAAGGGCGCGCCGGGCGACTCGCCCGGCAGATACGTCCCGCGAGGCGGGAGAAAGGGATCGGATCTCATGTCGGAGATCAAGCATGCGACGGACGCCACCTTCGAGGAGCTCGTCCTGAAGGCCGACCGGCCCGTCGTGGTCGACTTCTGGGCGGCCTGGTGCGGACCGTGCAAGCTGGTCGCCCCGGAGATGGAGAAGCTCGCCGCCAAGTACGACGGCTCGGTCGATGTCGTCAAGGTGGACGTGGACGCGAATCCGCGCCTGTCCCAGGCCTTCAACATCATGAGCATCCCGACGATCGCCTTCTTCAAGCCCGGCGCCCAGCCGCAGGGCGTCGTGGGCTTCAAGCCCCTCGAGCAGCTCGAGCAGCAGTTCGGGCTGGCCGAGTTCGCGGTCGCGCCCGCCGACTGACCCGCCTCTGACCCGTTCCTGACCCGCTCCCGCCTCCTCCCGCTGATGGCCCCGGTTCCTCCGACCGGGGTCATCGCACGTCCGGGACCGGTGATCGTTCGCTAGGGTCGCTCGGCGCGGCGCGGTCGTGCGGCGCGGTCGTGTGGCGCGTCGAGTGGCGCGGCCATGCGGCGCGGTCGTGCGGCGCGTCGAGTGGCGCGGCCTCCGAGATCCTCGCGCTGGCCCTGGCCCCGTACCCTCGCGCTGGCCGTGGTCGCGTCCCTTCGCGCTGGCTCTGAGCAGGCGTCTTGGTCACGTGGTTGCCACACCACGCCTCCGTGCTGGCTGAGAGCCGGCGATCCCCGCATCTGACCATCTCGAATGACCGGATCTGCGCGAATTGCTGGCTCACAGCAGGCGCCGATGCCCGTGCTGGCAGGATCACGCTCCAAACACGGGCTCTGAGCCAGCACTGAGGGGCCCGGGACCGCCGACCGGCCAGGATCACGGGCTCTGAGCCAGCACTGAGGTGCCGGGGGCCCGGGTGCTGACCCAGGCCGCGCCCGGCCGTCGTCATCGCCGATCCGGGCCCAGGGGCCCGGCCGATCGCGGGCTGCTACGGTCGCTCGGCGCGGCGCCAGGCTGAGCCGAACCACGCCTCGACGCGATCGATGGCGTGATCGTCGAGCTCGGACGGGGCGAACCGGACCCAGTCCGGGCCGCGTCGCGAGGGGCCCGTGTCGGGGGTCCGGAGCGCCGCTCCGGCGACCGCGGGGTCCAGCCGGAACTCCACGGCCGAGCCATCCACGCCGAGCGCGGCGAATGCCCGTCCGGTCCGATCCCATGACACCCCGCCGGTCGGGTCCACGGTCGCCGACACGCCCGCCAGGCCCTCGGCCGCTTCCGTCAGGACGTCCGCGAGTGTCACGCGCGGGCCGACGCCAGGATCGCTTCCAGCTCCGGCATGTGCTCCTCGTAATGGGCGATCGTCTCGTCGTGGAACGTCTTGAGGTGTTCGGCGTTCTTGACCCAGCGCGTTTCGGGCACGACCGTCAGGTAGCCCCGCAGGTCGCCGGGTTGGGTCCGGAACGACTCGCGCAGGTCTGCCATCGGGCGCGCGGCCCACTCGGCCTGGATCTCGTCGTTGAGTACGTCGCCCTTCGCCTCCCACTCCGAATCGATGCGAGCGATCGTGGGGCTCGTCTCATCGACCGCGAGTTCCTGGGCGACCTCGAGGGCGATCCCCTGCCAGGCGAGCAGGTGAGCCATGAGGTCACGGCCCGACCAGCCGTGAGCCGCGTCGACCGGGACCTCCAGCTGCTCGTCCGTCAGTCCCGCCAGGGCCTCGTACGGGGCCCACGCATCACGTTCTTCCTCGAGGAACTCGAGCGCGTCAAGGTACATGCCGTCATGGTAGGCGCTTCGATGTGGGTCGGGTGCTAGATTGCACGCGTGACCTTCGATGCGCCGCCACCCCTGCCGCCGGTCGACGCCGACGCCGCCGACGACGTCCCGACGTCAAGCCTCACCCCGGAACTGCTGGCCGGCCTGCTCGCCGACGGGGATGACGACCTCGCCGCGTGGACCCTGCGGCATGCCCTGGAGGAGGGTGCCCGGGCGGAGGTCTACGACGGCCTCCTGGCCAGGGCGATGGCGCTCGTCGGCGAGCGGTGGGCCACCGGTCGGTGGACGGTCGCGGAAGAGCACCTGGCGAGCGGGACGCTCATCCGGGCACTCGATCGCGTCGCGCCAGACCTCGGGCCCAGCGGACGGATCGGGCCACTCGCCGTCCTGGCCGGGGTCGCCGGTGAACACCATATGCTCGGGCTCGTGTGCCTCGACCACGTGCTGAGTGAGCACGGCTGGACGGTCGCCCGCCTCGGCGCGGACGTGCCGGTCGCGGACCTGGCGGCGTTCGTCGCCAAGAACGAGGCGCAGCTCGTGGCGCTGACCGCGTCCGATCCAGCACGGCTGGAGGCCGTCGCCGCGACCGTGGCGGCGGTCCGGTCCGTGGCCGGCCGCGTGCCGATCATGCTCGGCGGCCGACTCGCCGGCTCGCGCGGGCTGACCGAGCCGATCGGCCTCGACTGGAGTGGCACCACCCTCACCGGCGCCGCCGCCTTCGCGGATAGCGTGCTCGCCGCGTCCTCACCCGACACCTGACCCGCGCGTCCCGGCGCCGGTCGCCCGATGGACGCCTAGACCGAGACGGGTTCGCGATACTCCCCGAAGACCTCGCGCAGGACGCGGCACTGTTCGCCGAGCGTCGCGTACGCGGCGGCGCAGCGGATGAAGTGCGGCATGAGGTTGGTCGCGCTGCTCTCCGGCCGGCCGGCGGTGTCGCGCAATCCCGCGAGGGCGCTCTCCACGGCCGAAGCATCTCGCTCGCGGCGGATCCGTCCGAGCCGAGCCAGGTGGGCCTCGAGCGAACCGGGTGGGACGCTCAGCACAGGGACGGTCGTCACCTCGGACGCGTCGACATACGCGTTCACCCCGACGACCCGCCGCTCGCCGGCATCGAATTCGCGCTGGTAGCGGTAGGCCGCATCCGCGATCTCGCGCTGCGGATACCCCTCGGTGATCGCGGCGACCATCCCGCCGCGCCGGTCGATCTCGTCGAGGTAGCGCCAGACGGCCCGCTCGGTCTCGTCCGTGAGGGCCTCCACGAACCATGACCCGCCGAGCGGGTCCACGGTGGCATCCACCCCGGTCTCCTCGGCGATGATCTGCTGCTGCCGAAGGGCGAGCAGGGCGGCCTCGGCCGTGGGCACCGCCAGCGCCTCGTCGTGGGCGTCCGTGTGCAGCGATTGCGTCCCGCCGAGGACGGCCGCCAGGGCCTGGATCGCGACGCGGGTCAGGTTGTTGAGCGGCTGCTGCGGGGTCAACGACACGCCGGCGGTCTGGGTGTGGAAGCGCATCCAGGCCGACCGCTCGTTCTCCGCGTGATAGCGCTCGGTCATGAGCTTCGACCACACGCGACGCGACGCGCGGAACTTGGCGATCTCCTCGAAGAAGTCACTGTGGCTGTTGAAGAAGAAGCTGAGTCGCGGCGCGAAGTCGTCGATGCGCAGGCCACGGGCGAGGGCGGCCTCCACGTACGCCATCCCGTCGGCGATCGTGAACGCCAGCTCCTGGATGGCGGTCGAACCCGCCTCGCGGATGTGGTAGCCGCTGATGCTGACCGTGTTCCAGCGCGGCAGCTCCCGGGTCCCGAACTCGATCGTGTCGGTGACGAGCCGCATCGATGGCGCCGGCGGGAAGAGGTACTCCTTCTGGGCCACGAACTCCTTGAGGATGTCGTTCTGGGTGGTGCCCTCCAGCCGCTCCCGCGGGACCCCGGCCTTCTCCGCGGCCACGATGTACATCGCCCAGATCGGCGCGGCCGGGGAGTTGATCGTCATCGACGTGCTGACGCGGTCCAGCGGCAGTCCGCCGAGCAGGACCTCCATGTCGGCCAGGGAGCTGACGGCCACGCCGCACGTCCCGAACTCCCCCTCCGCTTCGGGGTCGTCCGTGTCATAGCCGTACAGGGTCGGCATGTCGTAGGCGACCGACAGGCCGGTCTGACCGGCATCGAGCAGCTGGCGGAAGCGGGCGTTGGTGTCCTCGGCGGCCCCGAACCCGGCGAACATCCGCATCGTCCAGAGCCGGCTGCGATAGCCGGTGGGGTGGATCCCGCGGGTGAACGGCGGTTCGCCCGGGAACCCGATGCGGTCGAGTGGATCACCGTCCGGCACGGACCACGGGCCGTACAACCCATCGACCGTGGTGTCGCCGATGGTCGAGAAGCGCGCACGGCGCTCGGGCGAGCGCTCGAGGGCCGGCTCCAGACGCTCGACCTGCCAGCGCCGACGTCTGGCGGCGGGGTCGCTCCGGCCGGCCGACTGTTCCGTCATGCGGCCGACTCTAGCATGGGCTCACGGCCGCGCCGGGGCGTGTCAGCGTCCGTCGAACGCGGCCACGGCATCGTCGATGCGAGCGTCGGGCAGGTCGTTGGTGATGACCACGTTCACGACATCGGTCGTGGCTGAAGGCCAGACCAGGACGGTCTGCGTCCGCTCACCGGTCTTCGTGTCGAGCCGGCGACCGGAGCGCCCTTCGACGAACGGCTGCGACGCATCGGTGATCTTCGTCCGATTGGCCGCCCGCGCACTCTCGAGGTACAGATCGGCGAGGTCCGCCGCGGTCAGACCGGGGGCCGTGAACACGGCCAGCACGGCTGCCCGCTCGGCACCGAACGACCACGTCCCGCCCGCGAAGCGGACCTCGCTGATGCCGGCCTCCCTGAGCGAACCGAGGTTCGCGTCGCTGCAGTTGCGCCCGGAGTCGAGCGTTCCGGGCGCCTGGTCCATGTACCTCGTCGGGACCAGCGCCTCGAGGTCGGGGTACGCGCCCGGGGCGGATCCATCGACGGTGCAGGCGCCGGTCGGGTCGAACGAGGACGCCGCGGATCCCGCACAGGCACCCCCGACCAGGGCGAGGGTCAAGGCGAACAGCACGGGCACGACGGGGCGGGTGAGACGTGGCACAGGCGCAGCGTAGCCGGAGTCGCCGGCCGGTGCGTTCGGACACCTGGTACAGGGGTACCCGGTCCGGTGCCCGGATGCGCCCGACCATCGACCATGCCGAATCGGGACGAGCGGCGTATTGCCCCGGCCGCGGATCGGGGCGTACCGTTCTGCCTACGCCGACCCGCGATCGAACCGGGAACCACCTGGGGCGTCGGTCACGGAACAGGGAACGGTCGTACGTCTCGAGGAAGGTTCGAGGGGCACGATCCCGGTCCAGGTTCACGAGCCGAGTAACAGGATGACGGCCAGCAGGCCTGGTGGACCGTCGGGACGGCAGCAGTCATACAGCTCATCATTCAGCGACAGGAAGCCCTCCGGTATCGGGGGGCTTCTTCGCGTTCGCGGAGCGGTCGCCGACCCGTGCCCGGCCGACCTCGAAGGACCTGGCCGGGTCGAGGGTCAGGCGGAGCGGTCGGCGGCCGACGGGTGGCGACGACGCTGGACGCCGCGGCGATCCAGGTCGGCCTGCACCACCCGTGCGGACGCCGCCATGTCCGGATCGCGCATCACCGTCCCGACGAGCCAGTCGACATAGGACGGCTCGAACGTCGCCACCTGGCCGAGGGTGTGGCCATGGAACTTGCCGAACGCCAGCACGTGGGCCGACGCGTCCTCCAGCGACGGGGGCGTCGGCCGCTTGAACCCGCGCACCCGGTCGCGGACGAGCGGGCCATTGGGGTCCGACGCCCGCGGTGTCTCGCGGCCGGCGACATCGGCTCGGAGCGGCGGCTGGCCGCTGAGCGGGACCCCGTTGGATCGGTCCGAACTCGCCTGATCCCTGGCCTGGTAGGTCGAACTGGTGTCCACGCGCCCGGTGACCGGGCGGGTCGGCTTCGGAGCGGGCGGGCCGCCACGTCGCGCCGGCGGCTCGCCGTCGAATGACGTCCCATCCGGTCGCCGGTCGTCCGCGGCCGCGTCGCCGGACCGGACGAGCGCGGCGTACGCGTCGTTGATCTCGGCCATCCGTCGCGTGGCGACGCGCGACGCCGCGGGATCGTCACCGGTGAGGTCCGGGTGGTTCTCGCGCGCCAGGCGGCGCCAGGCCGCCTTGATCGTCGCCGAACTCGCGCCAGCCTGGACGCCGAGGACGAGGTGCGGGTCTCGTTTCGCCATCCGGTAATCCTACGTCCGAGCCGGCCGGTCGCACCATCCGACCATCGGCGACCACCCTCGCTTGACAGGTCCGGGTCGGGTGGCGTCCCCTACTCGCATGGCATCCATACGCCGGGCCGGTCTGGCCGCCCTGGCCGTCGCCCCGTTCGGACTCGCGTATCGGTTCGCGCTGGTCTATCGCGCCCGCGCCGGCTACCCGCGGCGGCAGCCGCCGACGATCACGCCGGCGGATCTGGGGCTGCCGTTCGAGACGACCGTCGTCCGATCGGGTGACCAGGACCTGCCGGCCTGGTTCATCCCGGCGAACGGTGGCGCACCAGGTCCCGGTGTCGTCCTCGTCCACGGCTGGGAATCGGCCCGTGACCGGACGCTGCCGATGGCGGTCTTCCTCCACGCCGCGGGCTTCCACTGCCTGACGTTCGACGTGCGTGGTCATGGCGCCAATCCCGCCGAGACGATGCCGATCAGCGCCGGAGAGTTCGGGGCGGACGCCCTGGCCGGGTTCGACGCCATCCTGGAGCGCCCCGACGTCACGCACGCCGGCATCTCCGGTCACTCGATGGGGGCGATCGGCGCCATCCTCGCCGGCGCCGCCGATGAGCGCGTGGCCGCCGTCGTGTCCACGTCGGCACCGGCGGACCCCTACCGGCTCACGCGCCAGACGTTCCGCCTCGCCCGACTCCCCATCCCGGACGTCGTCGCCTATCCGCTCGCCTGGCTGACGACCCACGTCTATGTCAGGCCTCGCCACCACGTCGTGCGCGAGATCGACGCGACCCGGGCGATCCGGCAGTACGCGGGACCGGTCCTGCTCGCCCACGGCGCGGAGGATGTCGTCGTCCCGCCCTGGCACATGGAGCGCCTCGCGAGGGCGGCGCGGGCCGGTCGCCTGGAGCGGATGGACCGCGACTCGGCCGACCAGGCACCGCTCGAGACCCTGCTCGTCGAGGGCGGCCAGCACTCGTGGCTGTACGAGGATCCCGGCTACCGCCGGATCGTCGCCTCGTTCCTGGCCACGACCCTCGGCGGTCCGCTCGACGCCGTCGAGGCCGGTCGGATCGCCGCCGCGACCCGCGCGGACCGCATCCCGGATGGCGAGGCCCGCTTCGCCGCGGTCGCCGACGAGCCCGGCGGGCTCCGAACCCTCGCCCGCGTCGCGCTGCCAGGCGCGACCCAGCCGGCGATCCGCGACGAGCCGACACTCGTCGCCGTCTCCGTCGACCCGACCGAGTCGTGACGGACCGGCGCGACCCGGTCTGGGCGGCCATCGACGCCAAGCGGGCCGTCCGCGCGTTCGACGGCCGTCCGCTGGAGCCGGCGCACCTGGAGCGGATCCTCCAGGCCGGCCGCCGGTCGGGCAGCTCGAAGAATCGCCAGCGCTGGGCCTTCATCGTCGTCCAGGACCGCGCGCGCCTGCAGGAGCTCACGGCCGTCGGCACGTGGGCTGCGCACCTGGCCGGTGCCGCGGCCGGGATCGCCCTCGTCACGCCGGATCCGGGCGCCCTGGATGCCCACGAGTCCATCCGGTTCGACCTGGGTCAGGCGGCCCAGAACATGATGCTGGCCGCGTGGGAACTCGGCATCGGCAGCGTGCCCGCCACCGTCTACGACTTCGACATCGCCCGGCGGATCCTCGGTTATCCGGCCGACCACACCTGCGAGTACCTGCTCTCGTTCGGCTATCCCGCGGACCCGGCCGACCTCACCCGTCCGAAGAAGGCCGGCGGTCGGCGACCCCTGTCCGAGATGGTCCACGAGGAACGCTGGTAGCGGCCGGCCCCGCCTACTGCCAGCGGAACTTGCGCGAGGCGATCCCGAAGCAGACGACCAGCCAGCCCAGCAGGACCGCGGCGCACACCCACAGGGGCGCGAACGCGGCACCATCCACCATGACCTGGCGAAGGGCGTCAGCGAGGTACGTGAGCGGGATCAACCGGGCGACGACCTGCAGGAACGGTGGCATCTGGTCGATCTGGAAGAACGCCCCGGACAGGAACATCATCGGGAACTGGATCATGCTGGTCATCCCGTTGGCCGCGTCCTCGGTCTTGGCGAACGAGGCGATCACGTAGCCGAGCGACAGGAAGGCGACCGCGCCCAGCGCGACGAAACCGGCCGTCAGGAGCAGGCTTCCGACGACCTCCACCCCGAAGAACAACGAGCCGACGGCGACGATGATGATCGCCTGGACCATCGCGATGAGCAGGCGCATCAACACGTTCGAGCCCACCAGTTGCCATCGCCGAAGGGGCGTGGCCGCCAGCCGCTTGAGGATGAGCTTCTCCCGGTCCGCCACCAGGGGGATGGCCGCGAAGATCCCGACCTGCATGATCGACAGGCCCAGCATGCTCGGCACGAAGTAGCTGATAGCACTGAGGTTCTGGGTCTGGACCGTCTCCACGACCGGGACCACGATCGGCGGGCGGCCGGCGAGGTTGACGACGCCGAACACGCTGCCGACGACCTGGAAGACCTCCGCCGTCACGTTGGGGCGGGACGGGTCCGTGTAGACCTCCACCTGGGCCGGCGCGCCTGGCGTGCCCTGGCTGTTGGCCGCCACGGTCTCACCGTAGCCATCGGGCACGACGATGACCGAGTCGACCTTGCCGACCTGCATCTGCGAGATCCCGTCGGACTGGGTCGTGTCGACGAGGGATACCCCGGGCTGCGCCGCGAAGTCGGCGCGGAGCTGGGCCGACTCGGGCGAGCCGTCCTCGTCGACCCACGCCAGGGTGAGGTTGGACGATCCGCCCTGGAAGATGAGTCCGAACAGGACGATGAAGACCAGGGGAAACGCGAGCGTCCAGAACACGGCCGCGCGGTCCCGCATGTAGCTCTTGATGTTGGCCCGCGTCAGGGCCATCAGGGCCTGCATCGCCTAGTCCCGCAGCGCCCGACCGGTCAGGTCGAGGAAGACGTCTTCGAGCGTCGCGCGCCGCACGCCGAGGTTCGCGGGTTCGACGCCGTGCGCTTCAGCCGCCGCCAGGAGCGCGCCGATCGTCGGTGCGACATCGGTCGTGTAGAGCAGGACGGCGTCGTCGTCGTGCTTCACGTTCACGACCGAGGGCAGCGCCGCCAACGTCGCGTCGTCCAGCTCGGGCAGGTGGTCGAAGCGGACGGCACGCTCGCGGAACCGCTTCGAGACGAGCTCGTCCACGGTCCCCATCTCCAGGATATGGCCGTGATCCATGATCGCCAGGCGGTCGCACAGGATCTCGGCCTCCTCCATGTAGTGCGTCGTCAGGAGCACGGTCCGGCCGTCGTGCTTGAGCGAGAGCACGAGGTCCCACAGCGATCGGCGGGCGGCGGGGTCCAACCCGGTCGTCGGCTCGTCGAGGAACACGAGTTCCGGTCGGTTGACCAGCGCCAGGGCCACCGCGAGGCGCTGGCGTTGCCCGCCGGACAACTCGCTCGTGCGAGCGTTGCGCCGCTCGCCGAGCTCGAGCGCGTCGATCAACTCGTTCGTCGGTCGCGGATCCGCGTAGAAGCTCCGGAAGAGGTCGATGAGCTCCGTCACGGTCAGCTTCGGGTACAGCGCGGCCGTCTGGAGGCTGACCCCGAT
>CAZOHT010000050.1:14892-17434 GCA_964579825.1 uncultured Anaerolineaceae bacterium | reverse complement strand
CGCGCCAGGACGAGCGTCTCGTCCCAGGTCGTCTTCTCGCCCGGGTCGATGTCGATGAGGGCGAACGTGGGGCTCCACGGCTCCGGCAGCTTGCCGGTCCAGGCATGGATCTCGAAGCTGGCCTGGTTGCCGAGCCAGCAGAGCGACGCCACGCCGTTCGCGATCAGGTGCTCGTTGGCGCTGCGATCCGTCCGGCCATCGACCCCGGTCTCGCGCCATCTCGTGAGGAACCTGGGCGCCGTCTCGGGGATGTCCTTCTGCCAGAACCCGGGCGCCTCCGCGCCGTTGGGGAAGCGCTGGAGGTTGAGCGGCCGCTGGTCCAAGTGCGGCAGCATGACCGGCGCGATCCGCGCGAAGTACCGGATGAGGTCGCGCTTGGTGATCGGCGTGTCGCCGGGGTCGTCGGTCACGGGACGGAAGAGCGTCTTGTCCAGGTTGGTGAGCTTCAACTCCTGGCCACCGATCCTCCAGACGCCTTCCTTGCCGAGGGCGTCGAGGGCCGCGAGTTCGGTAGCGGAGGCGCCTTCGAAGGCGGGGGCGAGAGCGGCGGCGGCGGGCTCTGGCGCGCCGGACGTCTTGGCGGCGGGCTTGGGCTCGGGCGCGATCCCGGTCCTGGGCTTCGGTGTCGGCTTCGGTGTCGTCGGCATCGGGGTCTCATCTTCGGCCTTCTTGACCGCGGACGCCGTCTCGACGGCCACCTCACGCGTGACCTCGCGCGGATCCCGTCCCGCCTCGATCCCCTTGAAGGCCGCCTGGCGGACCATCCCGTCGCGTGACCAGCCGGCCGATTCGACGCGGATCACGAGCTCCGGCCGGACCCACACGACCGACTTCAGCTCACCGCCCCAACGGCCGCGGTGATCGCGTGATGGCGCGGGATCGAACGGCGGATCGTCGGGGCCAAGCTCGAGCTCGTCCAGGCGGTCGCGCAGGGCCTTGCGCGTCTTGGCATCGAAGCCGGACCCGACCTTCCCCGCGAACTTCAGCGCGCCGCCCTCGTACACGCCGACCACGACGGCGCCGAGATCACGGGCGTTCCCCTCCCCCGGCGTCCAGCCACCGACGACGAACTCCTGCTCGGGCCGGATCTTCAACTTCAGCCACGCGGACGACCGCTTGCCCGGTTCGTAGCGGGAGTTGCGCAGCTTGGCGACGACACCCTCCAGGCCCTGGCTGGCGGCGGCGGCGTGGAACGCGAGGCCCTCCCCGTCGATGTGGGCGGCGTAGCGGACGCGCGGGTGCTCCTTGAGCACGCTCTTGAGCAGGCGCTTGCGGTCCTCGAGCGGGACATCGAGGAGCGACCGACCGTCGAGGTACAGCAGGTCGAACGCCTGGTACACGAGGCCCGCGGCGCCCTTCTGGCCGAGCCGCTCCTGGAGGAGCCCGAAGTCGGGGCGTCCGGCGTCGTCGAGGGCGACGACCTCGCCGTCCACGATGGCCTCCTCCGCTACGATCCACGTCGGCGGGGAGAGCAGCCGCGGGAAGTAGGTCTCCGCGTCGTGCAGGTTCCGGGTGAGGATCTTGACGGCCTTGTCCTTGACGACGGCCTGGACCCGATACCCGTCCCACTTGATCTCGAACAGCCAGCGCGGATCGCTGAAGGGCTTGGACGCGAGGGTCGCGAGCATCGGCTCGATGCGGGCGGGCATGGGTGCGAGCCTGGCCTTGGACAGGTCGATCTCGGCGGCGGCGGCCGGGGCTTCGCTCAGCCAGATCGCGTCGCGATCCGCCTTGACGTCGTCGTTCGTTCGGCCCGTCTTCACGCTCTGGGGGTGGTCCTCGGCGTCCCAGCCCTTGACCGAGGCCTCGTCGCGCTTGTGGATGAGCAGCCAGGCCTCGCCCTCGTCGTCCTCGAAGGCGCGGGCGGCCGGATCGTCGCCCTTGCGCTTGCGTCCGGTCGTCCGGACGATCGTGAACCGGCCGTGGAGCTTCGCGCCGTCGAGTTTGAACTTGAGCTCGCCGGCCGGGATGGCGGTGATGGCGTCCGTGGTGGGCGCCTCGGACTCCCAGGTTCCCCAGTCCCACACGATCACGTCGCCCGCGCCGTACTGCTTGGCCGGGATGACGCCTTCGAAGTCGAAGTACTCGATGGGGTGGTCCTCGACGTGCATCGCCATGCGGCGCTGGTCCGGGTCCAGGGTCGGGCCGCGCGGCACGGCCCAGCTCACCAGGACGCCACCCACCTCGAGGCGGAAGTCGTAGTGGAGGCGGCTGGCGCGATGACGCTGGACGACATAGCGGCCACTCGTCGCCGGGACGTGGGGCGTGTCGGCGGCGCGGTGGCCCGCGTCTTTGGCGCCCGCAGGTTCGGGCGTCTTGGCGAAGTCCCGCTTGCGGTGGTAGTCGTGGAGGGGCACGGTCGCAGTGTGCCCGAATCGGACGGGGCGCCGCCGCGCCGAGGTCAGGCGGACTTGCGGCGTCGAACGGGCTTGGCCGGGGTCTCGTCTTCAGCGTCGGCGTCAGGCTCGTCGGCCTTGGCCGTCGCCGACTTCGGGGGCGCTTTCGCCTTGACCGGCGCCTTGGCCGCCTTCGCCGCGGTCGC
>CAZOHT010000050.1:7135-14792 GCA_964579825.1 uncultured Anaerolineaceae bacterium | reverse complement strand
CGCCTTCGCCGCGGTCGCGGCCTTGGCTTCGCGGACCTCGGCGACCGAGACCGGCTCGCCGCCCGCGGCCGCGGAGCGTGCCTCGGTGGCGGACTTCACCGACGCCTCCAGCGCGGCCATGAGGTCGATGAGCTTGCCGGACTCCTCGGGCGCGTCGACGGACACGGTCTCCTTGCCCTCGATCTTGGCCTGGATGACCGCTTCGAGCGCTTCGCGATACTCGTCCTTGTAGGCGCCGGCGTCGAACGCACCGGTCATCGCCTCGACGAGCTGCCGAGCCATCGCGAGCTCGGCCGGCTTGAACGTGAACTCCTCGTCGCCAAGGTCAAGCTCGGCCGTGGAACGGATCTCGTCCGGCCAGTGGAGCGTCGTCATGAGCATCGTGTCGCCGAACGGGTCGATCGCGGCCAGCGCCTCACGGTCCTTGATGACGACCTTGCAGATGGCGGTCAGGCCCTCGTCCTGGAGCACGGACCGGAGCAGGTAGAACGCCTTGCGGCCCACCTTGTCGGGCTCGAGGTAATAGGCGCTCTTGACGAATCGGACGTTCTCGTCGTCGCGTTCGGCCTTGGTGAACTGCTCGATCTCGATCGAACGGACGGTCTTGAGCGGGACGTTCTCGAGGTCCTCGTCGGTGACGACGACGTACTCGCCCGGGGCGTATTCGTAGCCCTTGACCGTCTCCGAGCGCGGGATGACCTCGTCCTCGACCGGGCAGACGATCTTCATCTGGATCCGGGACAGGTCGTCCTTGTGGAGCATGTTGAAGGAGATGCCCTTCGACTCGGTCGCCAGGTAGAGCTTCACCGGGATGGTGACGAGCCCGAACTGGATGGCCCCCTTCCACATCGCTCGCGCCACGACTGACCTCCGCCTCTAGAAGCCGAGCGGACCCAGGTTCACCGGCCGGGGTCGTCGGGACGACACCTTAGCGGCGTCCGCCCTACTTGTCGACGAGGAAGGCGTCGAACTCCACGAGGGGATACGTGTTCCCGCCGCGGACCTTCAGCTGGATCGTATGCGTCCCGACCGAGGTCCAGGCGCGGGCGATGACGACCTGGCGGGTCACCGACGTCGAGGTCTTCAGCAGCACGGTCTTGACGAACACGCCATCGAGGTACACGTCGATCGAGCCTCGATAGGCGTTCCGTGGCGCGACGATCGCGACGCCCCGGCCGGTGAACGTCAGCCGCACCCCGGCACCGGTCTGCGACGACCGCGTGAGTGTGCCGTTCGCGGCGTACGCGTAGGCGACGCGGGCCCAGCTGCCGTTGTACGTGAGCGTCGAACTGCGATCGTCGACGACGTACACGCGGGTCGGGTTGGCGGCCGTCGCCCAGGCGCTCCAGTTGCCGGCCGAGTCCTTCGCGCGAACGCGGAACCGGTAGCTGGCCCCGTTCAGGCCGACGGTCCGCAGCACCTCGTGGACGCTGGCGCTGGTCGCCACCGTGTAGCCGTACGCACCGCCGTTGATCGACGTCTGGACCTCGTACCCGGCGATCGCGCTCGACGGATCGGTCGCGGCGGGCCAGGCGACGCGCACCGGCACGGTCGAACCCAGCTGGACACCGTAGGTGAGATAGCCCACCGGCGCGGCGGCCGTCGGGGCGTCCACGGCGACCGTGACGGGCACGTTGATGTAGTCGGTGCGGCCCTGGTTCGTGCCGGTGACGCGGAGGTCGTAGCGGCCCTCAGCGACGCCGGCCGGCACGTTGACCGTCAGCGTGGCCGCAGTGGCGGTCCAGCCGATCAGGCTCGTTGCACTGAGCGTGGCGGTCCAGCCACTCGGCACGCCGGTCACGCTGAGCTTGACCCGCTCGAAGAAGGATGCGCTTCGGGTCACGGTGATCGGCACGGCGATCACGGCCGCGCCTTCGCGGGTCAGGTCCACCGGGCCGAGACCCAGGTTGAATGACCCCAGGGAACCGATCCGACTCACGTCGAGCAGCTTCTCGTGATACGCGTCCGGGTCCGTGCTCCACTTCCAGCCGAGATTGCCCAGGTACTGGAGCGCCTCCTTGACCTCGGCCGGCGTCGCGTTCGGGCGGCTGGCCTTGTACAGCGCGACCGCCCCCGTGACGGTTGGTGCCGACATGCTGGTGCCGGACGAGTAGCCGTAGCTGGAACCGGGTCGCGTGGACCAGATGCACTTGCCCGGCGCGATGAGATCGACGTCCGCGCCGTAGTTGCTGAAGTCGGCGAACGTGTCGTCCTGGTCGTAGCCGCCCCACGAGTAGCACTTGTTCCCACCGAGGGACCCGGCCTTGCCGTCCGTGTCGGCGAGCGCGCTGACCGTGATGACCTCGTTGTAGCTGGCCGGGACCCGGAAGCTGGCGGCCCCCGAGTCGTTGGCGGCGGCGGCCACCACCGTGATGCCGCCGGCGACGACGCGGCAGATCGCGGCGTGGAGCGGATCCGCATTGCTCGCGCCGCAGGCGTTGTCGTCGCGCCCGTCCTTGGTGACGCTCATGTTGACCGCCTCGAACAGCGGTCGGCTGCTGTCGGACGGGTCGCGCTGGGCGAGGATCCAATCGAGACCGCAGACGTACCAGCTCAACAGGCCGTAGCCGTCGTCGTTGAGGATCTTCACGGCCCAGACGCGAGCGCCGGGGGCGACCCCGACGACACCGATGCCGTTGTCCAGGGCCGCGACGGTACCGGCGACATGCGTGCCGTGCCCCTCGACATCGCGCCAGGCCGAGCGGTCGCTCGTCGAGCAGTTGTAGCCGCCGGCGACGTTCAGGTCAGGATGGGTGGCGATGCCGGTGTCCACGATGGCGACGTCCGCGTTCACGCGAGCGTCCGTGCCATCGATCGCGGCGACCGGATTGAGCATGCCCCCGACGCGGGCCACGCCGGTCGGGAGCGTCTGGGCAGTGAGCTCGATGACCTCGTCGGGGACGACGGCGAGGACGTTGGCATCGGCGAGGAGGGCCGTCCGTTGGGCCCCGGTCAGACGGGACGTGAAGCCGCGGAACGCCTTGGTGAAGCTGCGGTCCGCCTTGATCCGGTCGCGCGCCGCGTGCTTCGCGACGACGGCAGTCGGGTCCGCGCTGGACTTGAGCATGACGATGTAGCGACCGGTGGCGTCAGGGCGGCCGGCGAGGTCCGTGGCGGGCGCGGGATCCGTGGCGACGGGCGCCGGGGTGTCGGCCGGGGCCTCGGGGGTTGCGGCGGGAACGCTCGCTTCGACGCTCGGGGCAGCGGTCGGGTCGGGCGGGACCGGGGCGGTCGACGGCTCGATCGGAGGCTCGCTGGACGGGTCGGTGGACGGGTCGCTCGACGGCTCGGGCGCGACGCTCGGAACGGGTCCGGAGGCCGTGGGTTCCGCGGCGGAAACCGGTGCGCCGACGGACAGACCGATGAGCAAGGCGAGCAGGGCGAGGGCGATGGAACGGCGCATGGGGACCTCCCGGTTCACGGGGAGTATCCCCCGGTGAGCCGGAATGGCCAACTGACCCGGTGGTCCCGGTACTCACCAGCCGACCGTTCCGGACCGCACCGGACCCCATCGGTCAGGCGACGTCCACCGCCCGGATCTCGGCCTCGGCGTCCGCGACGCGAGCCAGGATGGTGGCCCGCATCGTGTCCAGTCCGGTCCACACGGCCTTCGTGGCATTCGAGATGGACGTGAGCTGCGACTTGAGCGTGCGGACCGTCTCGAGCTGTTCCCGGATGGCGGTCAGCGCCGCCGCGATGGCCGCGGCATCCACGTCCACCTCGTGTTCGGCGAGGGAGGCCAGGGCCAGCAGCCGTGCCAGCTTGACCGCGGCTTCCAGGGTCGCCGGCTCCGGGTCGTCCGGATCCACGACGCAGTAGACGTCATCCCCGAAGACCGCGAACGGCGCGACGCCGGCCGGGGCATGGGCCGGCGTGAAGACGATCAGCCCGACCGCGGCCCCGCGGTTCTCCTTCGCGTCGCGCAGCTCCTCTCGGATGGCCCGCATCGACAGCGGCCGATCCTTGGCCTCGACCACGACCCGCAGGTCGCACCCGCGCGCGACCCGCGCGTCCAGGGTCAGGACGAAGTCGCCCTTCTTGGACTTCATGACCGCCCCGGCCTCCGTGCCGGTCCGGTCCAGCAGGTCGCCAGTCCCGCGGGCGATGTCGCCGAGCATCGCCTGGAGGAGATCCTCGAAGTCGACCCCCTTGGCCGCGGACCTCGCTCGCTCGGCCCCGCGAGCCGCCGCGGCCGCTTCGATGGCGACCAGGCGCTCCTCGATGGCCTTGAACCCGGCACCCATCTCCTGGCGGAACTGGTGCATCGGCGAGTTCAGCCGGGTGGGATCGAGCAGGACGGCGAGCTTGGACGCATCGCCGTCGAAGTAGCGCTCGAGCATGCGACCGATCCGGCCGATGGCACTGTCGCGCTTGGACTCGTCGAACAACTCGTCCACCATGGACCGCAGCGCGCCACGGTCCCCCAGGAACTGCTCGAGGGTCCGCGGCAGGCGCCCGTCCCCATCAGCGAAGTTGAGGCGCAGCGTCTGCTCGAGCGTCTGGGCCGCCTTCTCGTTGACCGTCTCGGTCTGGCGGACGAGCTTCTCGAATTCGGCCCGGACGACGTCCACGTTGACGGTCACGCCGGCGTCCTGGAGCGCGATGAGGCCGATGCGCAGGGCGCGTTCCACGATGGCGTCGCGGTCATCCATCGGGCGTTCGCCGAGGAACGCCGCCAGCGTCGGGTCGTGCAGGACGAGGCGTTCCACGACGATCCGCTCCCCCTCGACGCGGACGCGCGACGTGGCGGACTCGGGGTTCGGCGACGGGAGTGGGATCAGCGTGCGGGCTTCCATGACCCGAACGTTGGGGGTCGCCTGTGACAGCTAGCGTGTCGCAGTTCCGAGGCGCGCGGGTAGGATGTGCCCGTGTTCGCTCCATCCGCCCCCGTCCTGCGTCGTCTGACCGTGCTCGCCGGTGTCCTTGCCCTCGTCGCCACGAGCGTCGTGCCGGCCGCCGCGGCGAACCCGCCCGCCGATCCCTCGAGCCCCGTCATCCGCGACGAGGGTCAGGCCTGGGATGCGGGCTTCGCGGTCCCCAGCGGCGGCGTGATCGTCACGTTCAAGGACGGCACGACCCAGGCCAGGCCGAACGCCGTCGGGGTGGCGGCCCTCCCCAGGGTCGCTTCGGTCACGCCGGACCTGCGCCTCCATCGCCACGCCGACCCGACCGGCGAACAGTACTGGGACCTGCTCTGGGGGCTCCACAACACCGGCCAGCCCATCCGCGGATCCAGCGGCACCGCGAACATCGACATCGATGCGCTCGAGGCGCACGCGATCACGGCCGGCGACCCGTCGATCACGGTCGCGGTCATCGACGACGGCGTGGACTTCAGCCATCCCGACCTCGCCGCCCGCGCCTGGACCAACCCCGGCGAATCCGGCGGTGGCAAGGAGACGAACGGGGTCGATGACGACGCCAACGGCTACATCGACGACGTCCACGGCTGGGACTTCTGCAACGACGACAACACGGTCCACGACTTCGACGAGGACTTCCACGGCACCCACGTGGCGGGCACGATCGCGGCCTCGCTCGACGGCCAGGGCGTCGTCGGCGTCGCGCCGGACGTCAGGATCATGGCCCTCAAGTTCCTCGACAACGGCTCGGACTGCGGCCTCACGTCGCAGGCGATCGAGGCGATCGCGTACGCCAAGTCGTTCGGCGTCGTGCTCTCGAACAGCTCGTGGGGCGGTCGCGGCCAGCTCGCCGACTTCATGCCCCTGTACGACGCCATCGCGGACTCCGGCCTGCTGTTCGTGACATCCGCCGGCAACGAGGGCATCGACAACGACCACGACGGGTCGCCGGCCTATCCCGCGTCGTTCGACCTGCCGAATGTCGTGGCGGTCGCCGCGGTCGACAAGGACGGCGGCCTGGCCGACTTCTCGAACTTCGGCCAGACCCGCGTCGACCTGTCCGCGCCGGGCGTCGACATCGCCAGCACGTGGGCCGCGGACTCGATCGATCCGGCGCCGGGCTGGGCGTACATGGACGGGACCTCGATGGCGGCCCCGCACGTGACCGGCGTGGCGGCGCTGCTGGCCAGCCAGGATCCGACCCTGCTCCAGCCCGCGAACCTCGCGACGCTGAAGGCCCGGTTGCTGACGTCCGGCAAGCCCCTGCCACTGACGGTGGGCGACACGGTCACGGGTCGGATGGTCGATGCCCGCTATGCCCTCGACGCCGTCGCACCGACGGCGTTCGCCCCGAACACGCAGATCCTCACGGTCGGAAGCGTCCTGGGCACGTCCGCGGTCAGTGCCACGATCGGCTGGCCGGCCGCGACCGACGACGCGTCCGGCGTCGCCAGCTACGATCTCCAGCAGCAGGTCAACGGGGGCGCCTGGACGACGGTCCTCTCGGGCACGACGGTCCGCAGCGTCGCGCGCGCGCTCGCGATCGACACCGCCTACAAGTTCCGCGTCCGCGCGCGCGACCAGGCGGGGAACCTGAGTCCGTACCTCGAAGGCGCCTCGCTGACGCCCAAGCGGTTCCAGGAGACCACCGGCCTGGCCACCTACACGGGGTCCTGGGCGCTCTCGTCCAGCTCGAGCTGGTCGGGCGGCAAGACGAAGTACGCCACGAAGGCGAATGCCGCGGTGAGCTTCACCTTCATCGGCCGGGCCGTCGCGGTGGTGGCGCCGAAGAGCACGACCCGCGGCAGCGTCCGGGTCTACGTGGACAACGTCTACAAGGGGCCGCTGAGCCTGTATCGGTCGCCGTCGGCGAGCCGGATGCTCGTCTTCGGGACGAGTTGGACGGCGAACGGGACGCATACCGTCAAGTTCGTCGTGGTCGGGACCGCCGGGCGGCCGCGGGTCGACATCGATGCGTGGGTCGTGCTGCGCTGAGGGCTAGCTGCCCCGGTAGGTCGTCAGCCCGAATGACGAGAGCAGCAGCGGCACGTGGTAGCTGCGCGTGACGTCCTCGACCCGCAGATCGACGGCCAGGCGCCGGAAGAAGGCGTCGTCCGCAGCATCCGGGCCCTTGTCGCCGAGGCGGAATTCGAGTCGGTAGTCGCCGGCGGCCAGCGGCCGTTCGAGCAGGTCGCGCACGCGCCCATCGCCGTCGGTGAGGGCCTGGGTCATCCGGATCGGCTTCCCGTCATCGCCGATGCGCGACAGGGTCACGTGGATGCCGACCGCCGGCTGCCCGCGCTCCGTGTCGAGGACGTGCGTCGAGATCGTCGGGGCTGATGTCTCGGGCTTGGCGGCCACGCTATCCTCCGCGGATGACGACGTTGCGGATCGAAGTCGGCGACCTTCACTTTAGCGCTCGCTGGGAGGCGGCCGCGCCCCGGACGATCGAGGCCATCCGGCGGATGCTGCCGATCGAGTCGAAGCTGATCCACTGCCGCTGGACCGGCGAGTCCACCTGGATCCCGTACGGCGACTTCCGGCCTGGCCTCGAGTACGAGAACCACACCTCGCATCCGGCCCCGGGCCAGCTGGCGATCTACCCCGGTGGCATCAGCGAGTGCGAGATCTTCTTCCCGTACGGCGGGTGCTCGCTGGCCTCGAAGGTGGGCCAGCTGGCGGCGAACCACTTCGCGACGGTGGTCGCGGACGAGGGCTGGGACGATCGCCTTCGGGAGATGGGCCGCCGCTGCCTGTGGGAGGGGGCGCAACCGATCCGCATCGTCGAAGTCGAG
>CAZOHT010000050.1:2041-7035 GCA_964579825.1 uncultured Anaerolineaceae bacterium | reverse complement strand
TCGCGACTCTCGCTCCTGTTCGAGCTCTTCGCGGCGGAGCAGTCCGTCCGGACGCTGATCGTCGGCGCCATGGCGGAAGCGGCCCTTCGCCCCGACGAGTACGCGGTCTACAGCGTCCTGTTCGATGAGGGTCCGCACACCCCGACCGACCTCGCCCGTCGGGTCGGCATGCCGGCGACGTCCATGACCCATTTCGTCCGGGCCCTCCTGGAGCGCGGCCACGCCGAACGCCGGATCGTGCCCGGCGACCGTCGGTCCTACCAGCTCGCGCTGACCGACGAGGGACTCCGCGCCCATGCCGCCGCCGGCCGCGCCTTTCGTGAGGCCGACGACCGGTTCATCGCCGCCCTGGACATCGAAGAGGAGGCCGCCCGTGCCACGCTGAAGGCGATCGGAGCCGCGGCGCGCGACGCCCATGGCGCCCTCCTGGCCGACTCGATGCAGGCGAGTGCCTGAGATGCGACCGCCGGAGATGCATGGACCCGATCGGCGAGCAGCGTGGCTGCCAAGGGCGCTGGCGGTCTTCGCGGTCGTCGCCATGCTCGTCACCGGATGTGCCCCGGCGCCCGCCCCGAGCCGTGCGTCGAGCGGCGCGACCTCGTCGCCGGTGACCTCGGCCTCCGTGCCGGCTCCCACCGCGACGCACGAGCCCTCCCCCACCCCGCTCTCGCGCGATGACGGCTGGCGAGCCGACATCGACGCGCTGCTCGAGGCCAGGGAGCGACTCCACCCCGATCCGTGGCACGGCATGGCCCGTGCCGACTGGGTCGCGGCCGCCGACGCGGTCAAGGCCCGGATCCCGGACATGACCGACGACGAAGCCCTCACCGAGCTCGTCCGCCTCGCCTCGATGCCCGGCTGGGCCGGTCGCGACGGCCACTCGGGGATCTTCCCGTTCATCCCGGGGAGTGGCACCCACGAGTACCCGATCACGATGTGGCAGTTCCCCGAAGGCCTCGTCATCACCCGGGCTCGTGCCCCCTACGAGTCCAGCGTCGGGTCGCGCATCGTCGCCATCGAAGGCCGGCCGATCGCCGAGGTGCTGGCGCTGACCGACCCGCTGGCGCCCCGCGACAACCCGTCCAACCTGCTCGCCTACGGCCCGCTCTACCTCCGGGTCAGCGAACTCCTGGCCGGGGTCGGCGTGATCGACGAACCCGGTCCCGCGACGTTCACGCTGGAGGCCCCGTCCGGCGCGACGCGCGACCTCGTCATCGAGCCGATCCTCGCCGACGACGATGTCGCCTGGCACGGTGGCGATCCCATCGACCTCCCGGTGGGCGAACCCCTGTGGCTCAGCCGTCCGACGGAGACGCTCTGGTGGGAGGTCCTGCCGGACGACGAGACGCTGTTTGTCCAGTACAACGTCGTGGAGGCCCGCATCGACCCGATCGTCGACGAGATCCTGGCCAGGGTCCAGGAAGGCGACATCGAACGCGTCGTGGTGGACCTGCGCCACAACGGCGGGGGCAACCTCAACACGTACCGCCACTTCCTGGACGTCCTGCAGGATCCGGCCATCGACCGACCCGGTCGGTTGGTCGTGCTCATCGGCCGCCTGACCTTCTCGGCGGCGGCGACGTTCGCGACGGAGCTCGAAGCCACGACCGGTGCCTGGTTCGCGGGTGAGGCCATGGGCGGCAGCCCGAATCTGTATGGCGACGCTCGTTCGACGGACCTCGTCAACAGCGGCCAGCAGGTCTACATCGCGTCGCGGTACCACCAGATCAGTACGCCCGACGATGCCCGGGTCACGATCGAGCCCGAGCTGCCGGTCCCGTACACCTTCGACGACTACCGGGCCGGGCGCGATCCCGTCCTCGACACCGTCCTGCTGGAGGCGGTCAAGGGCGTCTAGACCGGCGACGGTGCCCCGCCGATGCCAGTCGCCGCCCGGCTATCCTGCCCCCGTGACGGATACGCTGGATCTCCTCGTCCGCGGCGGGACGGTCGTGACGGCCGCGGGCACGAGACGTGCCGATCTCACGGTCCGTGGCGGCCGGATCACCGCCGTCGACCCGGACCTGGCGAGTCTCGCCGACCGGGCCCGGGAGGTGATCGATGCGACGGGGATGCTGGTCCTCCCGGGCATCGTCGATGCGCACACGCATACCCGCGTCGCGAGCGATGCCGCCCCGGACCGGTTCTTCCAGGACTCGGTGGCGGCCGCGTTCGGTGGCACGACCACGTTCCTCTCGTTCAACAACCCGGGGACCGGCTCATCGCCCGCCGCGGAGCTGAGCCTCGCGACCGGCCTGCGTGAGTGGCTCGCGGCGACGAACGCGGACAGCGCCATCGACATCGGCCTGAGCCTCGTCGTCAGTGGCCGGATGGACGATCCGCTGGCGGAGCTGGCCGCCAGCATCGATGCCGGCGTGTCGACCTCCAAGGCCTTCATGGTGTTCGATTTCCGGCTCGCCGATCGGGCGCTGTACGACGCCATGGCGCTGATGGGCGCCCGCGGCGGGATGCTCCAGGTCCACTGCGAGGATCCGGTCCTGCTGGACACGGCCGTCGCCAGCGCCCTGGCCCGCGGCGACATCGCGCCACGCTTCCACGCCAGGACCCGGCCGCCGTATGTCGAGGCGGTGGCGACCGCCCGGGCCATGGCCTTCGCGCGGGCGTCCGGTGCTCCCGTCCATGTCGTGCACCTGTCGTCGGCGGCGGCGCTCGACGAGGTCCGGCGTGCCCGCGCCGCCGGCGTCCGGGTGACCGCCGAGACCTGCCCGCACTACCTCGTCCTGACCGAAGACCGCTACGACGACCCGGATCCCGCCTCGTGCGCCCGGTACGTCATCGCCCCGCCACTTCGGTCCGCGGCCGATCGGGACGCGCTGTGGGCCGGCCTCGCGGACGGCTCGCTCGACCTGGTCGCGACGGACCACGTCCCGGACCGGCTGGACACCGAGAAAGCCGAGGCCGCCCAGGGCGTCCCATTCGATCGGATCAGCAACGGCGCACCGGGGATCGAGACGCTGCTGACGATCCTGTACGCCGAGGGTGTCGCGCGGGGCCGGATCACGGCGGAGCGGATGGTGGACCTGCTGTCGACGACCCCGGCGCGGCGGTTCGGGCTGCCGGCCAAGGGTGCCCTCGAGGTCGGTCGGGATGGCGACATCGTCATCTTCGACCCGGCGGCGCGCCGGACGATCCGGGCCGCGGACCTGCACCACACCAGCGACTACACGCCGTACGAAGGCCTCGACGTCCGGGGCGCCGTCCGCGACGTGTTCGTGCGTGGCCGGGCCGTCATCCGGGGCGGCGCATTCGTCGGGACCCGTGGTGCCGGCCGGTTCGTGGAGCGTGGCGCCCCCGGCGACTGAGCGCCGGACCCTCAGTCCAGGAGCGCGTACGCCCGGAGCGTGAGGAACTCGGCGAAGTCGTCGTCCAGGACCAGGCGATCGAGCAGGTCGACGGCATCGACGAGGCGGCCCACGGATCGACCACCGAGCCGCTCCAGCTCCTCTTCGCGGATCGAGGCATAGCGCTCCGGCGTGAACGGGGCCCCGTCGTCGAGGACGACCGACTGGGTGATCCACAGCCACAACTGGGACCGACTGATCTCGGCCGTGGCGGCGTCCTCCATCAGGTTGTCGATGGCGGCCGCGCCGACGCCCCGCAACCACGAGTCGAGGTAGGCCAGCGCGACCCGGACGTTCGCCCGCACGCCAGCCTCGGTGACGGCCCCGTCCGCGACCGTGAGATCCAGCAGGTCCGTGGCCGCGACCGCGACCTCCTCGCGCCGGCGATCCTTCTGGTTCGGGCGGTCACCCAGCATGCCGTCGAACACCTCGAGCGCGACGGGCACGAGGTCCGGATGGGCGACCCACGTCCCGTCGAACCCGTCGGCGCTCTCGCGCTCCTTGTCGGCGCGGACCCTGCCCAGCGCCGTCTCCGTGACGACCGGGTCGCGCCGGTTCGGGATGAACGCGGCCATCCCGCCGATCGCGTGCGCCCCGCGCCGATGGCACGTCTGGACGAGCAGCTCCGTGTACGCCCGCATGAACGGCACGGTCATGGTCAGCTGAGCCCGGTCCGGCGACGCGATGGCCGGATCCGTGCGGAACTTCTTGATGGCGCTGAACAGGTAATCCCAGCGGCCGGCGTTGAGGCCGGCGGCATGCTCGCGCAGCTCATACAGGATCTCGTCCATCTCGAAGGCCGCCAGGATCGTCTCGATCAGGACCGTCGCCCGGATGGAGCCGCGCGGGATCCCGAGCGTTGCCTGCGCATGCAGGAACACGTCGTTCCAGAGCCGCGCTTCGTGATGCGATTCGAGCTTGGCGAGGTACAGGTACGGACCGCTCCCAGCCTCGATGGCCGCCGCGCCCGAGTGGAACAGGTACAACCCGAAGTCGAACAGCGACGCCGACACCGGCGCCCCGTCCACGAGGACATGGGACTCGATGAGGTGCCAGCCACGCGGTCGGATGACGAGCGTCGCCCGATCATCGTCCAGCCGATAGGCCTTGCCGTCGGGCGAGTCGAAGGCGAGCGTGCCGCGCGTCGCGTCGGCGATCGCCGCCTGGCCGGCGATCACGTTCGCCCAGGTCGGCGACAGGGCGTCCTCGAGGTCCGCCATGAACACCTTTGCGCCGGAGTTCAGGGCGTTGATCATCATCTTCGGCTCGGCCGGGCCGGTGATCTCCACCCGACGGTCATCCAGATCCGCGGGCGCCGGCGCCACCGTCCAGTCGGACACACGGACCTGCGCCGTCGCCACGAGGAAGTCCGGGCGGACGCCCGCGTCGAGTTCGGCCTGGCGTTCCTCGCGCCGCTTCAGGAGATCCAGCCGAAGCGACCCGAACCGACGCTGGAGATCGGCCACGAAGGCGAGCGCGTCGGGTGTCAGGATCCGATCCGACCCCGGGACCGGCGGTCCGGCGACCTCGACGCCGTCGGGTCGGCCGGTCGTGCCAGCCGTCCGGGTCGGATCGGTCACCTCAGCCCTCGCCGCGACGGACGGTCGCCTCGATGAGCCCGTACGGCTCCGA
>CAZOHT010000050.1:0-1941 GCA_964579825.1 uncultured Anaerolineaceae bacterium | reverse complement strand
CACCTCAGCCCTCGCCGCGACGGACGGTCGCCTCGATGAGCCCGTACGGCTCCGAGGTCGGCGTGTAGATCTCGCGGTCGTTCTCGAGGCCGAACGGCGCCAGGTCCACCAGCCAGTGATGCAGGTTCGGCAACACCATCCGGATCTCCTGGACCTCGTCGTGACGCTCCAGGATGGCCCGGGCGATGATCCAGATCGAGGTCTGGATGCTCGGGCTGTCGTGGTCCGCCCAGGTTTCGAGCAGATCCGATCGGATGGCGTCGTAGGAGGCGTCCGCATCGACGTCTGGCGAGCCATACGACCAGATCGCCGTCAACTTCGTGGCGGCCATGCGGTCGTCCGTCTCGGGCAGCGTCGTGTACTCGTCCCGCGGGAAGCCGCTGAACGACGAGCGCGTCGTCTTGAGGACGATGAGGTCCTCCACGCCGGCCTCCACGGACACGCCCGCGCACGTCGCCGAGACGGTGGCGACCCGGGTCCCCTCCCCGCTCCGGACGAACGCATCCGGCGCGGGCGCCCCGTCCACGGCGATCGTCCGCCAGGCGTGCTCGCGGACGTTGACCGTCGCTCGGTCCACCTGCGGGATCGCCAGGAAGTGCTCGGACAGGGCCAGTCCATACGCCTCGATGGAGCCGCCGAGATGCTCCTTGGCGAACGCGTAGGCGGTGTTCTTCATCGTGTCCGTGGCCACGACGAGGCTGTTGTCACCATCCGTGTGCGCAGCCACGAAGTCGCCCTCGAGCGCGATCGCGATGGTGAGGTCGCGAACGCGATGCGGGGTCGTGGAGCGATCGACCCGCATCAGGCGGACACCGGCTTTCCCGTAGCGAGCGGCCCCGAGTTCGATCACGTCGTCACCTCGATCCGTGGGCCGGCCCGGCAGCCCGGTCGTGCGCGATGTCCACGACGGCGTCGAGCGCCCGATGGATCTCGGCATTCCGGTCGCGGCGCAGCGCCGCCGTCATGTCCGGCAGGAGCGCCTCGCGCGACCGGCCGGCAACGAAGACACAGTAGCGGAACCCGAAGTGGGCCTCATAGGCGTCGTTCGCGCTGGCCAGGGCGGCGCCGAGGTCCGAGGGAGCCGCGTCCGGGGGAGCGGCGTCCGGGTCGACCGGCGGCGTGGTGCCGAGGTCGTAGCCCTGCTCGACGAAGGAATACGCGGACACGGTCGCGGGCGGCGCCCCGAGTCGAGGATGGGCGTCGATGAGCTCGAGCTGCTCCGCCTCCGGCATGGCGTGGGCGATCTCGCGGGCCCGGTCGAACAACTCGTCGAGGCTGACGAACGGCCTGGCGGCCGACAGCCGAGCGAGGAAGTGCGGCGCCCCCTCGAAGAGCGGCGCCATGGCAGCGTCGAACGCATCGTCGGTCGGCGCGTCGAACGGGATGGCCGCCCGGCTCACCAGCCGCCGGCCTCGCGGATCAGCCGATGCAGCACACGCGCCGCCACGATCCGGCGGTACTCGGCGGTCGAGCGGACGTCATCGATCGGCTGGATCTCGCCGGCCAGCGTCTCGGCCGCCAGGTCGGCCGCCTCCGGGTTCGGGGAGCGACGCTCCAGCACGGCCTCGGTGGCGCGTGCCCGGATCGGCGTGGCCGCCACGGAGCCGAGGGCCACGCGGACGCCGGTCCAGCCCCGGAGGCCCGGCCGTTCCCGCCAGGCAAGGGCCAGCACGACCTTGCTGATGGCCTGCGCCCGCCGCGTGCCGACCTTGCGGTAGCGGAGCTCCTGGCCACCGGCGAGAGGGATCCGGATGCGCACGACGAGTTCGTCCGCGGCGAGGGCCGTCTGGCGGTAGCCCGTCCAGAAGTCCGCGGCCGCGACCGTTCGCTCGCCACGGACCGAGCCGAGCACGAACGAGGCGTCCATCGCGAGCAGGACCGGCAGCGTGTCGCCGGCCGGCGAGGCGTTCGCGATGTTGCCGCCCAGCGTCCCGCGGTTCT
>CAZOHT010000049.1:0-17557 GCA_964579825.1 uncultured Anaerolineaceae bacterium | reverse complement strand
CAAGCGAGGAGGACGACATGGCACTACCCCTGGAGCCTGAGAGCGGGATGTTCCCGGACACGCTGGTCGAGCCGTTCATCGCGGCCCCGGAGCTGGAGGAGCTCGCCCGCGATGTGATGGCCACGTTCGACGAGTTCCGCTCGATCGAGACCGGCCTCGAGGACGGCGTCCGGATCGCGTACGTCTGGGAGACCAAGCCCTTCGACCCGCTCAAGGACGAGTTCAAGCCGCACACGATCGCCAAGGTCACGAAGGCCGGCCCGCTCTGGCGCTGCCTGGCCGAGACCGACCTGGTCATCCAGTTCCGGCAGACGTTCTGGGGTCCGTTCACCGAGGCCCAGCGCCGTGCGGTCGTCCATCACGAGCTCACGCACATCGTCGTCGAGGAGGACGACAAGGGCGGGGTGAAGATCTCGCTGCGCGAGCACGACGTCGAGGACTTCTCGAAGACGATGCGCCGATTCGGCCCGATCATCCCCGGTCGGGCCGGGTTCGTGAAGGCGTACCTGGACTGGCAGCACGAGCAGGAGACCCCGGACCCGACGCCGCTCCGGCCGCTCGGCGATGCCATGAGCGACGCGCTCGACCAGGTCGTCGATCGGGTCAACGCTGGCGAGCTCGACGATCCGAAGACTGGCACGAAGGTCACAGCTCGACGGGGGCCAAAGGCGTGAAGGCCGAGAAGCGGTCCCGCTGGTACCTGTGGGCCTGCGACCGCGAGGGCTGCACCGAGACGGCCATGACCCACCCGGCGATCGACGTCCACGGGGACGCCGAAATCCCTGCCGGCTGGATCGTCGTGCCGCCGCCTCGGTTCTGGAAAGGCCCGTCCCTGGCGTTCTGCTCCCAGGCTGACCACGAGGCATGGGCCAAGGGCGTCATCGGCCCGATGCTGCTGGGGAGCGGTGAGTGAGCGCGAACAGTCGTCGGCGCAAGGCTGCTCGGGTAGCGGCGAAGCTGGCCGCCTGGGGCACGTACAACGTCGAGCGGCGCTCGTGGTTCGGGCCACGGCTCGCCCGCTGCACGGTCAAGACCTGCCGCCTCGCGCCTCACGCATCCGGTAACCACCGGGATATCCGCGGCCGCGAATCGCAGAACAGGGCACGCCAGCTGTCACAGATCCCGGGTCAGATGACCCGATGATCGATCGTCAGGCGCTCCTGGTCTGGATGCGGCGGCCGCTGCCGGCCGTGTCCGCCGGCGCGCCCCTGTGTGTCCATTGCGGCGTCCGGGCGGCCATCACCGACGACGGTGACCTGACGGCCTGTCGACCGTGCATCTTCCGCCTGGGCGATCGCGCCTGCCGACCGGTGCGGTTCGAAGACGCGGAGCTCGCTGAACTCGAGACCGCGCACCGGGAGGTCGCGTACGTCGTCTCCTGCCGCGAGCACCGCCTCGAGTGGATGTGGACCCGGGCGTGGCCATCCGCCGGCGACGACCAGCTGGTCGCGCCGGAGACGGCCTGGCGGGTCGTGGGCGACGCCTACCTGATCGCCGCGAGGCACGGGTGATGTCCCAGCGCGTCGTCGGATACGAGGGGGAGGGTCGGCACCGCAAGCCGATCTATGCCCCCGAGGGACCGGCCACGGCGTCCGCGTCCAGTCCGATGGCGATGCTCGGCCGCCTGGCCCTGCCCGGGATGTCGTCGCCCACCGGTGGCGCCGGACCCATCGAGCGGCGCTTCGTGGCCGCGGCTGTCTCTGAGGCCCGCCAGGCCGACCGCCCCGCCCTCAACTCACCCGAACACGTCCAGCAGTCCCGGCTGAACGGCGCCCGACGTCATGTCGAGGTCCTCGCCGAGCGCCGCGCATTGGAGGAGGAACAGGCCGTGACCGACCCGAACATCGAAGACCGCCCGGACGCCGGTCCGGCCCAGGCTGCCACCCGCGAGATCCGCCCGCTGCACGAGCTCGCCGATGCGGCCGAGCGCGCCGCTGCAGCCTGGGATCGCCTGGAGCAGCACGACCGTCAGCGGGTGGTGTTGGTCAGCGAGTGGACGCGATCACGCGAGGCACTGGCGGAGTGGTGGGAGGAGAGCGGCCTCCTCCTGGCTCGGGTCGTCCAGCACGACGAGGCCCGCAGCTGGATGGTCACGAACGCCCACGACGTGCCGATCCTGGCGACGACTGGCGAGGAGAGCCTGGTCGAGCTCGTGGTCGATCCGGAGCAGGTCCAGGCCGAGGTCGATGCCGCGTGGGCCGAACGCCAGGCCGCTGAGGCGCCCGCTCCGGAGGCTGGGGGGGGTCCGGGGACGCTGACCGCCCACGAGCAGCGTGTCCTGGCGTCGGCCATCAAGCACCGGGGCGATCGCAAGGCCGTGGCGCAGGAGCTGTCGTTCAACCACGTCGAGTCGGTCGACGGAGCCCTGGAGAAGGTCGGCAAGAAGGGCGCGCTGCCCATCGCGTTGATCCCGCTCCTGCCGGCTCGCTTCGCCAAGTACCAGGGCGCCTGACGTGACATCCGAGGTCGCCCAGCGGACGCCTGAGCAGGTCCAGCGCGAGCACGAGCTCAACGAGGCCCTGGCCGCGGCGCGGACGCTCCAGAACCGCCTCGAGATGCTCGGCGATCGCCCGGTCGACGTCCGCGCCATCCGAGTCCTCCGGGACGACCTGATGACGGAGCTCGCCGGTGGTCGCTGAGCGCCTCACGCCCCAGGCGATCGCGCACGAGCTCGACATCCTCGATGGGCAGGCAAAGCTCGTCGCCGGCGGCCTGGTTGTCACCCTGGCCTTCACCAACGCCGCGGTCAAGGATCTCGCCCCACGCGAGTGGGAGGAGGTCTCCGCCTACGTGTACGCCCTGCTCGAGCGCGAGCCGATGAAGTCCAGCGCGGCCTTCGTCGGCCACCGGATCGTCCTGGGCAGCCTGGCCAGCGAGCTGCGCGGCTTCGCGGCCGCCGTCGGCGAACCGGTCGGGCTGCAGGTCGACCTGCGCGCCGCGACCACCCAGGCGGAGGAGCGCCGGCTCCGGGAGCGCGTGGCGGACGACGAGGCCGCCTACGACCGGCACATCGACGACGTCCTGCGCGCCCAGATCGTCCGCCAGATGGCCCGACCCGATACCGACCAGGAGGAGCCCGCCAGCGAGCCCGACGCCGCCACGCCCACCGAGACGACCGATGTACCGGCCTGGTTGTAACCCATGGTCCGAGGGAGCAGCGCCAAGCCGCTGTCTGAGCGCCTGTGGGCGAAGGTCGACCGGACCGGTGGACCCGACGCCTGCTGGCCGTTCGTGGGCTCGATCGCGTCGAACGGCTACGGCTCGTTCCACCTTCCGGGCATCGGGTCGACCACGGCCAGCCGGGCGTCCTGGATCATCAACGTCGGCCCCATCCCTGAGGGCATGGAGGTCTGCCACCGCTGCGACAACCGACCGTGCGTCAACCCGGCGCACCTGTTCCTCGGCACGCCCACGGTCAACCGCCGCGACATGGTCGACAAGGGTCGCTGGAACGGGCCACGGATCGCCCCTGAGGTCGTCGCGGCCATCCTTGAGGGCGTCGCAGCGGGCGAACGCCAGCGCGACATCGCCGGACGCCTGGGCGTCGACCAGTCCACTGTCAGCCGGATCGCTCGGCGGTGAAGCGTGATTTCGAGAAGCTCGGGCTTGGCTACGTCCTGCGCGTGCCACAGCTGTCCATCGAGATCTCGATCGACCGACTCTCCCGCACCCGAGGCGAGCTCCACGGTGAGCTGGTGGTGACCTGCGGCCTGCCCGGCACCCGGAGCGTCGACGGCCACCTCCACAGCGCCCGCTTCAACCTGTCCGGCGGCACGAGCCGCGGCTCCCTGGCCAAGGTGCTGGCCAAGCGCGCCGCCCAGGACGACATCGACTGGGAGGACCTCCTCGAGGACTTCTGCCGGCGGGTGATGTCCCAGGAGCGCCAGGGCGAGCCCGCGATCGACGTCGGCGGCCTGCCCATCCCGATCGGCGAGTCGTACCGCATCAGCCCGCTCCTGCCGCTGGGCCAGACCACGATCCTCTATGGCGAGGGTGGCACTGGCAAGTCGACGCTGTCGTGCCTGATCGCCGTCGCCATCCAGACCGGCGTCTCGCCGATCGAGGGCTGGGCCCCGCGCAAGGCGCCCGTCCTGTACCTCGACTGGGAGGGCGGCAAGGACTCGATCAACCGTCGGGTGCGTGGCGTGGCGATGGGCCTGCAGATCCCTGGCCCGGTGACGATCCGCTACCTGGACTGCCGTCGCCGAGGCGCCCTCTACACGTTCGCCGAGGACATCGCCCGCATGGTCGACCAGGAGGGCTACGGCCTGGTCATCGTCGACTCGGTCGGCATGGCCAGCGGCACCAGCTCCGAGGGTGGCGATGCGAACGAGAGCGCCATCCGGCTGTTCAGCGCCTTCGGCTACCTGGGTACCACGGTGCTGGCGGACGACCACGTGAGCAAGGCCGAGACCGAGGCCACCAACCGCCCAGCCAAGCCCTACGGATCGATCTACAAGACCAACCTGGCCAGGGCGACGTACGAGCTGCGGCGCCAGAAGACGGCCGACGGATCGTCCGCACTGCTGCTGCTCAACACCAAGGCGAACGATGCCGACCTGCAGGGGCCACAGCCCATCAAGGTCATCCACGAGGACGATGGCTCGATCCGATACGAGCGGATGGATGCCGTGCCGACCGAGCTGTCAGGCCACCTCAAGCAGGCCGATCGGATCGCTGCCCACCTGGTCGAGGGCCATCTGTCCGTCGAGCAGCTGAGCGAGTTCACCAGCATCCCGGAGAACACCGTGCGGGCCGTCCTCAGCCGCCACAAGAAGCGGTTCAATCGCCTGCCCTCGGGTGTCTGGGAGCTGTTGCCCGAGGTCCAGAACCATGCGTCGTAAGCCCCTGGTGGCAGGCGTCATGGCCCGGTCTGCAACAAGTTGCGCAACACGCTGCAACAAGTTGCGAGGACAGCCTGCAACAAGGGCTCTCTACTTCGTAGAGAGAGCGCCCCATGTTGCGGCCGGCATGTCCGATGAGGCCGGTCGACCCCGGGGGGTGGGTCGGATCTCTGGGATCGTCGACGGCTCCAGACCCGCCCTCTTGGCTCTCGACCGCTGGTCAGGTCAGAACATCGACGGGTGGGCGCTGTGACCGCGTACCACCTTCCTGGCTGCGAGCGCGATGATCCAGGGTGCTCGGGATGTCGAAACAACGCCAACCGCCGTGTCGCGGCCGGTCGGACCTACCGGCTTCGAGTGGGCCCGCCCGAAGTGGAGTGTCGGTTCTGCCACGGCTCGATGGAGGCCCGTCGGGTTGGCGTTCACTACTGCTCGCCGCTCTGCCATCGGCGCGCCAGGTTCGCCCGCCTGTGGGCAGCGGGGTCGCGTCGTCGCTTCCCGCACTTCAACACCGGCCAGCGGCTCAAGGTCGCCGAGCGGGACGGGTGGCGGTGCGGGCTCTGCGGGGCCGTCATCGACAAGGCGCTCCGCTACCCGCATCCCGGGTCGCTGTCGATCGACCACATCGACCCTGACGGCGAGCACGTCCCGGAGAACTGGCAGGCTGCTCACCTGGTCTGCAACGTCCAGGCCGGTGACAAGCGGGCGGCCGCGTGATGCTGTCGATCGCCTTCACCCTGGCCGGGCACCCGCCGTCCCCGAACCGCTCGGTCCGGGCGCACTTCCACGACAACGCCAAGGTCCGCAAGGCCTGGCACGAGGCCGCCCGACTCGCCGCGATCGCCGCGCTCCGAGAGGCCGGCAACGCCGACGACTACCCGCTCCGCCGGGCTCGGATCCGCCTGGTCGTCATCACCCCGGACCGCCGCCGGCGGGATCCGGACAACGCCATCGCCGCGGCCAAGGGCGTGATCGATGGCTGTGTCGAAGCGGGCGTCTTGCTTGATGACTCGTTCGCCGTGGTCGCCGAGCTGTCCGTCACGTCCGAAGCCGGTCCCGCGAAGGCCATCCGCATGGAGGTATCCGAGGCATGAACCAGGTCGACATCGAGCCGGGGGTCCTGTTCTCCTGGTCAGACAGCAAGCCGGCGCTCCGGATGACGTGCACCAGCCCCGACGTCTCGTGGTACCTCCACGACGGCGTCTTCGTCCGGATGGACCGACCTCGCCGGTGGTGGCACCTGGTCTCGTGGGTCCGGGTCTGTCGCAAGTTGTGGCGGCTGCCGACCGGGCTCGAGGACCGGGGATGAAGCCCGTCCGGACCGAGAACTCGAACCTCGTCTACACCGGGCCGACGCCCGACATCTTCGATCTCCACTGCCAGCGGCTCGCGCCCGGGCGGATCCAGACCGTCTGGTGGTTCACGCCCGCCGAGCGCGAGGCGATCGCCGCGGGCGCCAACCTCCGACTGACGATCCTGACGGAGCCGATCCCGCCCGTCTCGCTCGGTGTCACCAGCGAGCAGGGCGTCGGCGAAGACGCGCCGGACGTCCTCGCTCGGCTCGATAGCCTGCAGCAAGGTGACCCGGCGTGATCGACCCGATCTTCGCGTGGGGTCTGGTCATCGTCGTGATCGGCCTGACCTGCGCCATCCTGATGCTCGAGGGCCGCGTGGCCGACCTCGAGGCCCGACTCCGTGAGCTCGAGGAGCTGTCCGGCTACCGCGAGATCCAGCAATGACGGGCGCCATCCTCGCCACGATCCTGGCGGTCCAGCTGGTCGCCGCGCCCGACCAGAGCGTCGGTCCAGCTCAGCAGGCTGGTGTCGCGACGTACTGCGCGCCGACCCCGAAGCGGTGCCAGTCGTGGGGTCCGCCCGCCCTGCTCGGCGCGGTCCAGTCGTTCAGCTTCGGCGACGACCCGTACGTGGTCACCGTCTGCCGCCAGTCCGGCGCCCCCTGTGTCGCGGTGACCGTCGTGAGCCACTGCGCCTGCGGCGATCGCCACGGCCAGCCGACGGTGATCGATCTCTCGCCGGCGGCGTTCGCCCGCCTGGCCCCGCTGAGCCGCGGCGTCATCGACGTCGTCTTGACCGTCGGCGGCCCGAAGGTGACCCTGCCGCCGACCGACACCGAGCCGTATTGGTCGTGGCCGGGCGGTGGTCCGCGATGACCCCCGCGGTTCCGCGCGAAACCGACCCGCTCGTCCGCGCCCTCGCCCGGTTCGTCCGCGAGTGCCACGAGCGCGATGTGGCGAAGGCGGAGCGCCGGGCTACCATGGAGCTCGTCCAGGGCGGCAAGCGAGACGGAGGTCGGGCGGCATGACGTGGATCACCCGGTCGCCCCGTTCTGAGCTCGAGAAGCTGACCCTGCTGTGGCACCGCGAGATCGAGCCGGGCCCGAACGGGCTGATCAAGGCGGCGTGCGGCTCGACCTTCTCCGACCCGGACGCGGTCGAACGCCGCGACGACCTCCCCGATTCGGGCGACCGCTGCCCGGCCTGCTCCGCCTGGCGCCTGTGACGCGACTCCCTCGCTCCATCGACGAGCTCCGCGGCCTGCGCGCGGCGCGCTGGGTCCGCGAGTCGACGCGGGGTCAGTACGACAACTACGGCCCCGACGCCCAGCGCGACCAGCAGGACCGGGCGATCGCAGGCCATGGGCTCGCCGACACCGGCCTCGCCTGGTCGGTCGCTCACAGCGGCCGCACGGTCGACCGGACCCCCGAGTGGGCGGAGATGGTCGCGGCCGCCGGCGTCGAGTACGACGTCCTGGTGGTGGGCTACGTCAGCCGGTTCTCCCGCTCCGCCGAGACCCACTACGCCGTCCGCCGGACGATGCATGACCGCGGCGCCGTGGTGCTCTTCGCCGACGAGCGGATCCTGACCAGCGACGACGACGCCTGGGAGGCGTTCCACCGGGAGATCGGCGAGGCCGAGTCCTACAGCCGCCGTCTCGGTCGCAACATCCGCAACGGCTACGCGGCGAAGTTTCGCCGCCTCGCGGATCCAGGCGGCAACGCGCCGCTCGGGTTTCGCCGGCGAACCGAAAAGCCGCACGTCCTCGAGGTCGATCCCGAGTCCATCGGCCAGGTCGTGGACCTGTTCGCCCGCTATGCCGGTGGGACGGTGTCGCTTCGACAGCTGTCCGCCGAGACGGGTCTGCTGATCGGTCAGCTCGCCGAGCTGCTCCGCAACCGGATCTACAACGGCTGGGTCATGCGCCACGGCGAGCCGGCGCCCGCCGCCTGGCGGATGGATCCACCAGTGTCGGACGAGCTGTGGGAGCGGGTCGTCGCGATCCGCGAACGCCGGCGCCACGTCGGTGGCCGCCGGTCCCCGGGCCGGGTCGACGTCCTCCGCGGCCTGATCGCCTGCAGCTGCGGCGTCGAGATCTGGGCGAACGGCACCGATCGCCACGGCCGAACCCGTCGAGCCCACCCGTTCGATCGACCCTGCGATGCGTGGGGCGGCCAGGCGACATATCCGTCCGTCACGTGGGAGGGTCCGATCGGCGACCAGGTCGCGGGGATCCGCGTTGACGATCGCACGCTGGCCGCGGTGGTCGCGGCCGTCAGCTCACCCGAGCCGGCCCCGGTTCCCGCAGACGCCTGGCGCCTCGAGCGACGTCGACGAGATCTCGCGCTCGAGCATGCCGCCGGGCGGATGGGCGATGACGAGTACCTGGCGGCCGCGGCCGCGCTGCGTGAGCAGGCGCCTGCGCAGCCAACGTTGGGAACCGTGCCCGCCGAGCTCGCGGTCGCGTACCTGCGCCAGCTCAAGGACCGGTGGGGCGACGCGACGCCGGCGACGAAGGCCGAGCTGGTCGCGGCGATCTACGACCGGATCGTCGTGCAGGGCCCGGAGTTCGTCGGGGTGACGCTCACTCCGGCTGCCTACGCTCACGGGCTGGCGATCGCCATGCCGGAGCGAGTGCGTAGTGAACTGGTGAGCCCGGAAGGACTCGGCCAGACACGTTCACTACGGATCCCCATCGTCGGGCGCTCGGCGTGGCTCCGATCGGCGAAGACCGCGTGAGCCGGCGACCCGACGCGCGGACCCTGCGCGACCAGCCGTACCTGGGCGACCACGTCGCCAGCCAGCGCCGGCGGCCGCCGCGCACCTTCGACGCCCTCCTCGCCTGGCTCGTCGAGGGCTACAACGCCGAGACCCCGATGGCGCACCACGCCGGCGATCTGTGGGTCGGTCGCCCGCCCCGGGTCGAGGAACGGTTCGTCGACGGCCGGCGGCGCCTGGTCCAGGTCGAGGACATCCCGTCCGACCTGGTCGGCGGTAGCGAGCTCGGCAGCCCGAAGGACGCGGAGCCGTTCCGTCAGCTGCTCGAGAACAGCCCGCGCCAGGTCGCCGGCGATGGCCTCGAGGAGCACTTCGTCCGACCGATGCGCGCCGCCCTGGCCAAGCTGTCCGGCCGGCACGACTGCTACGTCGACGAGGACGGCAAGCGCGATCGCCGGAAGTGCCCGGCTCGACCGCTGATGGCCCACTTCCTGACGGAGATCGCGATCGCCCAGGGCGACTGGCGGTCGGTCGCGGAACGTTGGGACTACGACCGGGCGACGGCCGAGATCGTCGCGACGTCGGCGCTGCGAGAGCTGGCGCGCCTGTACCGCAAGGCGCCGTCGACGACCGACGCGATCGGCTGGGTGGACATGAGCGAGTCAGCTCGACAGGCCGTCATCGACGGCGAGAGGAGAGGAGCCGCGTGATCAGCAACGGCAAGCCCGACGATCCCATCGCTGCGGCGATCGAGGCGACCGAACAGCCGGCCGCCGTCCAGATGTCGCAGTTCCAGGTGACGATCGCCAGCACCGGTCGCCCGTTCGTCGTGATCGTCCCGACCGACATGACCGACAGCGAGTTGGCCGAGGCGTCGGGCTGGATGCTGACGGATCTCCTGCGCGGGCTGCGCAACGAGCGAGCCAAGACGCCGGTCGGCCGGATCCTGGTCCCGTCGGGTCGCCTCGCATAGCGACTTGACAGCCGCATGGTGAGAAGCGCATTCTCACGCCGCGCCCGAATCGGGCCGCCTACCGTGACTGGCGATACGACGTCACGGCGTGAGCACCGGAGCACGACAGGCCGGAACGCTTCCTTCGGCGACCCTTCCTCCCGGGTGAAGCCATGACCGCCGAGTCCCGCCACGAGGACCTGCTGTGGCACTGCTGGGCCTCTGCACCACCCCGGGTTGCGACGAGCTCGCCGACGGACCTCGATGCCCAGGGCACATCCGGGCGGTCGACCGCAAGCGCGGCACCAGCTCCCAGCGCGGCTACAACGACCCGGCCTGGAGGCGCGTCCGCAAGCTCGTCCTCGAGCGCGACGAGCACACCTGCCAGCTCCGCGGCCGTGGCTGCACCGGCGTAGCGACGACGGTCGACCACATCGTCCCGCTCGCCGCCGGCGGCGCCCGCCTGGATCCGGCCAACCTGCAGGCCGCGTGCTCCTGGTGCAACACGTCGAAAGGAGGCCGGCGGTGAAGGGTGGCCACGCCGGCAGCGGCCCGCTCCGGGATCCGAACGCACTCCGCCGCGATCGCCCGTCCGACGGCGCCGACGTCGTTCATCTGCCGCCTGCCGGCCGCAAGGGCCGCCCGCCGGCCTGGCCGCTGACCGAGTCCACAAAGCGCGAGGACGTCCTTTGGGCGGCCGCCTGGCGAACGCCACAGGCCGTCGAGTGGCAGCGCCTCCAGCTGACCATGGAGGTCGCGGTCTACGTCCGTAGCCTGGCCAGGTTCGAGGGCCCCGAAGCGAAGACGTCCGACGGCACCCTGGTCAAGCAGCTGCAGGAGAACCTCGGCCTCAGCGCCGCAGGCCTCTCGCGCCGTGGCTGGGTGATCGACACCGACTCCCCCGCCCCGAAGGTGACGACCGCCGATGACTCTCACCGCGCCAGCGCCAAGGCGCGCTTCCAGTCGATCAAGGGCGGCGTCGCCTCCTGAGCCTCGGCCCATGTGGGTCGCCCTCGAGTGGATCGAGCGGCACTGCATCGTCCCGGACGGGTTCAACAAGGGCAAGCCGTTTCGCCTGTACGAGTACCAGGGCGAGTACCTCCGCAACTTCTACCTGGTCCGCGGCGACGCGCCGTGGATCCCGACCGCGCCCGTCCTGGCGCCGGCGTTCGTCTATCGCCGCGGGCTGTTGGTCGGCCCCCAGAAGGTCGGGAAGAACCCGCTGATCGCGGCGCAGGTCTGCCTCGAGGGCGTCGGGCCTGCCCTGTTCGCCGGTTTCGCACGGAACGGCGACACCTACGACTGTCGCGACCACGGGTGCGGCTGCGGCTGGGTTTACGAATACGACCCGGGCGAGCCGCGCGGGATGGCCTGGCCGACCCCGCTGATCCAGATCACGGCGTTCTCCGAGGACTCGACGGAGAACACGTACGACGCGCTCCGGCCGATGATCGATGACGGCCCGCTGCACGACCTGATCCCGAAGACCGGCGAAGCATTCATCCGGCTCCCGGGCGGCGGCCGGATCGACACCGTCACGAGCTCCAACCAGAGCCGCCTCGGCCAGCGCGTGACCCACGTCCCCCAGGACGAGCTCGGCCTGTGGACGCCGGCGGCCAAGATGGTGAAGCTGGCCGACACCCAGTACCGCGGACTCGCGGGCATGGGCGGCCGAGCGAGCGGGACCACGAACGGCTGGGATCCGTCGGAGCAGAGCGTCGCCCAGCAGCAGTACGAGTCGACGGCGATCGACATCTACCGGCAGTTCGTCCAGCCGCCGAAGAACCTCAGCTACGCCAACAAGGTCGACCGCCGGAAGATCCACCGCATCGTCTATCCGCCCGACACGCTCCGGGAGAACGGTGGCCATGTGGACCTGGACAGCATCGAGGCCGAGGCCGCTGACCTCGCCGAACGCGACCTCCCCCAGGCTCGCCGCTTCTACGGCAACGAGCTGGTCGCCGGCGCCGGTCACGCGGTCGATCCCGACCTCTGGGGCGAGCTGGGCCGGCCGCTGGGTCTGCCCGCCGCCGGGACCGCGATCGGCTTGGGCTTTGCCGGCGGCGCGCTCCGTGGTTGCACCCGCGAGGGCTACAGCTTCGACCTGACGCCCGAGGACGGCGCCACCAGCCGCGCCGCGGTGATCGCCGCCGTCGAGTCGATCCGCGAGACCTACGCCGTCGGCCGGGTGTTCGGGGATCCGCGCAACTGGCGGACCGAGCTCGAGACCTGGCAGGCCGACTTCGGCACGGACGCGAACGACAAACCGGTCGTCCTCCGCCTCGACGCCGACCAGCCGACGAAGTTCGCGCCGGCGGTCGACCGCTGGCTCGTCGCCCTGGCCGAGCGCCAGCACACGCACGACGACGACCCGGCCACCAACGCCGAGATCCTGGCGGCCCAGAAGAAGAAGGTCCACCTGGCCGAGGTGGCGACCGATCGCACGATGTACGTCCTCGGCCGCGGCTCCGACTCGGCGCCGATCAACCGGGCCGTTGCCGACGTCCTCGCGTACGAGGCGGCCATGACGATGGCCGCGGCCGCCGCAGACCCGGGCCCGTACTTCATCCCCGTCAAATGAGGTCCCGATGGCCCGCTTCGTCCCGCTCGCCGTCGAGGCGGTCAGCTACCTGCTCGTCGCCGGCGCCGCGTTCGCGACGGACATCCGTCTCGGCCTGGCCGTCCTCGGCCTGATCGGCCTTCGCGAGTCCCGAGAGGTCCTGACGTGAGCCTGCTCCGGGCGGCCATGGCCGCGACCGGCTGGCGACGGGACCAGTTCTACCAGGAGGGCGTCCCCCCGCTGTCGTCCATGCCCTGGGCCTACGGGGCCGGAGGCATCAACCAGGACGAGGCGGTCCGGATCGCCGCGATCTACTCGTGCGTGAGCTTCCTGGCCGACACGGTGTCGACCTTGCCGACACACACCTACGACCACGTCGGCGACTACCGCGTCCAGGTCGACGATCCGGCCTGGCTGTCGTCGCCGCTCCCCCTGGATCCGTCCCAGACGTGGATCGACTACGTCAGCCAGCTGATGTGGTCCGACTGCCTCGACGGCAACATGTTCACGCTGGTCCTGCCGGACGTGTACGACCCGGTCGAGCTCTACGCGCTCAACCCGACGAAGGTCACGATCCGCCAGCGGGCGCGATACGAGCTCCGCATGGACGGCGGCGGGCTGGAGACGGTCGGCCCGGACCAGATGATCCACATCCCGCATTCGCGGCGACCCGGCCAGCTCCGAGGCATGTCCCCGGTCCAGGAGGCCGGGACCACCTTCGCGATGAAGAAGGCCGCCGAGCGGTTCACCGAGCGGGTCTTCAACCAGGGGATCTTCCTCTCCGGCCAGATGCTGCTCCCGGGGCCGGCGTCGACCGAAACCCTCGACCAGCTCCGCGCCCAGATCAACGACCAGTACGCCGGCGTCGCCAACGCCGGCAAGCCGGGCATCTTCGCGAACGGCGCGAAGTGGGACATCCCCCAGCGCAACTTCCAGGAGATGCAGCTGGTCGAGCTGCACAAGATGGCCAAGCTCGAGGCGGCCGGGCTGTACCGCCTCCCGCCCTACCTGATCGGCGTGGTCGACCAGGGCGCGATGGCCTACGCCTCGGTCGAAGCCCAGGGCATCGACGTCGAGAAGTACACGATCCGGTCCTACGTCGAGCGCCTCGAGAGCGGCCACAACCGCCTGCTGCCGGACCGTCGCTTCATCAAGCTCTCCACGAACGGCCTCCTCCGCGGCGACATCAAGAGCCGCGCCGAGGCCTACCAGTTCTTCCTGCAGAACAAGGTCATGCGGCCGTCCGAGGTCCGAACCTTCGAGGACCTGGCGCCGGATCCCGAGATGACCGGATACCTCGAGACCCCGAACAACAACGCACCTGCCGCACCTGGAGTGCCCGCATGAACGAACGCGCCATCCCGGTCCAGGCGGATATCGAGTTCCGATCGACCGACACCGGCCATCACTTCACGGGCTACGCGGCCCTGTTCGACACCCCGTCCGCTCCGTTCCCGAGCGGCATGGTCGAGACCATTGCCCCGGGGTTCTTCCAGCGGGCGCTCGGCGATCCGTCGCGCAAGACCTTCGTGATCGACCACGATCCGTTCAAGCTCCTGGCGTCGACGACGGGCACCGAGCCGCTCAAGCTCGGCGCGGACAGCCGCGGCCTCTTCACCGAGGCGGACCTGCCGGACACGTCATACGTGCGCGACCTCCGGGAGCTGCACGATCGCGGCGAGACCTCCGGCATGAGCTTCGAGTTCAGCGTGTCGGCCAACGGCCAGCAGCGATCCAAGGACGGCAAGAGCCGGCGCCTCGTCGGCCCGGGCAAGCTCTACCACGTCACCATCCTGCAGGGCCTCGAGCCCCGCTACCCGGGCACGATGGCTGAGCTCCGCTCCCTGGCGGACGCCGTGAGCGCCGAGCCCGAGGAGGTCGAGGCCGTGATCGACGCGCTACGCGAACAGCGCCGGCTCACGACCGACGAGTGGGCCCTGTTCGACAAGCTCACCGTGGCGATCCGCCCGGAAGAGACCGAGGTTCGAGCGGCGACGCCGATCCTCACCCCCAACCTCGAAGCGGCACGCGCTCTCCTGAGCGCTCGCTAGACCCCGACAGCCGGGAGCCCCGCCGGGAGCCGCAAGGCCACCACCGGGACCACCACCTCGCAGGGTCGTCCCCATCCAACCCGAGCCCGCTACGGCGGGTTCTTCAGCGTGGAGACGAACCACACCCATGGACAATCCAGCGCAGCACTATCTCGGGGCAGCGTCGCCCCCGCTCATGGCGACCCTGCTCGCCCTGGGCATCGACATCAGCCACATCGTCGACCCGATCGGCTTCCGTCGGGACGGCACACCCATCTACCCGATCATGGGTGGCGACGACACGTCGACCGCGGTCGTCCTCACCCGGCTGGCCGAGCGGCGTGACGCCGAACTCGAGGCCGCCCAGGGGATCCTGAGTGCCATCGAGGCGTTGCCCGAAGCGGAACGACGCGATGCGACCGAGGAGGAGCTCGCCCAGGTGCGCGAGCACCGAGCGGCCGCCGATCGCGCGTCGGCCCAGATCACCGAGGTCGAAGGTATCGAGGCCGCCTCCGAGCGGGCCCGAGAGCAGCGTGCCCGCTTCGCGGCGGTGACCACGCCGACGATCGTCCCCGGCGAGTCCGAGGCCACGTACCGTCGAGGCACCGGCCACTCGTTCTTCGCCGACATGCTGACCGCCCGCCAGGGCGACAGCGAGGCGGCCGATCGACTGCGCCGCAACAACCTCGAGGGCGAAGAGCGGGAGCGCCGCGACGGCACGACCGGCGCGACCTCGATGGGTTCGTTCATCCCGCCCGTGTGGCTGGTCAACGAGCTCGCCGCCCGCGCTCGCGTGGGTCGCGTCCTCGCGCCGTTCCTGACGGACGGCGGGTTCCCGCAGACCAACAGCATCACCATCCCTCGCATCACGACCGGATCCGCCGTCGCGGGCCAGGCCGGCGACAACGCGGCCGTCACCGAGACGGACATCGTGACCGCCCAGCTCACGCGATCTACCGTGACCATCGCCGGGCAGCAGGACATCAGCCAGCAGTCGCTGGACCTGTCCCCGTTCCCGGTCGACCAGATCGTGTTCAACGACCTGCGCGGCGCCTATGACGCCGAGCTCGATCGCCAGATCATGCGCGGCTCGGGCACCAACGAGCTCCTCGGGCTCAACCAGGTGGCCGGCATCAACACGGTGACCTACACCGACGCCTCGCCGACCGTCCCCGAGCTGTACCCGAAGGTCGCCGACGCCATCCAGCAGATCGCCGCCACCCGGTTCGCCGGCGCGGAGCTCGTCTCGATGGCGCCCCGCCGATGGGGCTGGATCACCGCCGCGCTCGACTCCCAGACCCGACCGCTCGTCACCCCGGGCGCCGGCGTCAACAGCGTCGCCCGGTTCGGTCCGGTCGTCGCCCAGGGCATCGTCGGCGAGATCCAGGGCGTGCCGATCGTCGTGACCGGCTCACACGCCTTGACGCTCGGCGGTGGCACCGAGGACCAGATCGTGGTCTTCCGGCCGTCGGACGTGATCCTGATGGAGTCCCCGCTCCGGACGCGCGTCCACGAGCAGACCCTCAACGGCACCCTGACCGTCCGGCTGCAGCTCTTCGCGTACGCGAACCTGTTCGCCGGCCGCTTCCCGGCGTCGATCAGCACGATCGGCGGCACCGGGCTCGCCGCTCCGACCTTCTAGGTCGAGGCGCTCCCCTCGTCCCTACCTGGCCATCGGCCACGGTTCTCCCCCCTTGCCGTGGGACATCAGGCAGGACTGGCGGCACCTAAGTCGCCAACCAATCCAACCAGGAGGCATGACCCCGTGACCGACGACATCAGCACCGAGGCGACCGAGGTCGCCGACGAGACCCCGGTGGAATCGGCCGCGGAGGCCGTCACGCACCGGAACGGCAGCTTCTGGGGCCCGTCCGAAGACGGCGTGGCCACGCCCGAGGACCAGCTGACCGCCTACCAGTCCGCCCTCCTCCGCGAGCGTGACGGCTACGTCCTTCGCGGCGACGCCGAGCGGGTCGCTGGCGTCGAGGCCGAGCTCGCTCGATCCGGACTCGAGGTCGTCGAGCAGGCCACGTCCGCCAAGCCCAAGACGTCCCGAGCCAAGAAGTAGCCCGGGTGACCCAGTCGACCGAGCCAGGCGGCGCGGTCGCCGAAGGCTCCGCCAGCTTCAAGGGCGAGCTCTCCATCCGCGTCATCCGCGCCCACCCCACCCTCCGCCAGCGGTTCACCGACTGGCTCCGATCCCTTCGGAGGTTCTGATGTCCGGTACCCTGCGCGCGATCCGCATCCCGCGACTGGGCGGCCGGCTCGCGTACCTCCCCCGCCATGAAGACGCCCTCACCGCCGGCGCGCTGTTCGACACGCGGCTGTATGCGCTGCACCGCGATCGACACGGCCATCCGATCGACGACAAGCTCGCCGAGTTCATCCCCGGCCTGGGCTACGACCTCGGATCCGGCCTGGTCACGAACATCGGCGCGATGGCCCTGGCCAACGAGGCGGTCACCCTGGCGTCGCCGTCCGGCGCGCGGGTCAACGTGCTGTTCCTCTCGAACCAGCACGCGACCGGCACCGGCGCCACCGCGGCCGCGGTCACCGACTTCAAGCTGCAGACGATCTCGACCCAGGGCGGCCAGACCCCGGTCGCCGGCACGCAGTCGATCGCGACGTCGTCGACCGGCGCGGTGCCGAAGTACCAGACCGTCGCGACGATCGCCTACACCGGCTCCGAGGCGGTCACCGAATGGGGCCTCCACACGAGCGCGACCCTGTCCTCGACGACCGGCACGCCGTTCACGGCTGCGACGGCGACGACGTTCACCGCGACCGGCACGCCGTTCACGGCCTCGAGCTCGACGGTCCAGGGCCTGCAGCAGCAGATCGTCATCCCGGGCACCACCACGGTCTACGGCCTGATCCAGTCGAATACGACGTCGGTCGGCACCCTGGTCAACAACGGGACGACCGGCTGGTGGACGCAGGCCGCCGGTGCCGCGGGCTCCACGCCTGGCGGTACGGAGGCGTACACCCTCCGCCCGATCATGTGGGACCACAAGGTCTTCTCGGCGATCAACGTTGTGAACCTGGACTCGATCCAGTTCACGTACGCCCTGACGGTGACCTCGGGCGGATGAGGGGCTAGTCCCGTGGCCGTCTACTGCCGCCAGGTCGCCGAGGGCGAGCCTGACCAGACCCTCACCA
>CAZOHT010000048.1:0-17782 GCA_964579825.1 uncultured Anaerolineaceae bacterium | reverse complement strand
ACGGTGCGGACCTGGCGCGTCCGGCCGGCCTCGGTGCGGACGAGGGCCCCCGGGATCACCCCGGTCGTCAACTTCTCGATGATGGCGGCTTCGCCGGCGTAGAGCCCTCCCCCGGAGATGCGGACCCTGTCCCCGACCGAGAAGCCGGCCTTGCCGACGGTGGCGGTGAGATCGATCGTCGCGACCGTCGGACGAACGTAGGGTTCTGGTCCAGCTCCCGGCCGCTGCGCTGGCTTGGTGTCCGTGCGGGCCGGTGGGTAGGTCGTCTTGCGCTTGCGTGTCGCCACAGTGGCTGGAGCCCTCCATCGGCCGCTGCCCTGATGCGCGGCTCGGTCAGGATGCTACAACCTGTCGCGCCGCGGCGGTAGCGCGGGCCGCCGCGGGCCGCCGCGGGCCGGCGCGACGTCGCCGAGCGTCCGACTCGCTGCCGCCGACCGTCATCGGCGACCGGACATCGCTCAGACGCCGCGACGCGCATCCTGGAGCAGCTGGGCCGCGGCATCGGCGGCCGATACGAGGTTGCCCTTGGCCTCGTACAGGCGCTGGGCCGCCTCCAGTGCCGCGCGGGCAGCCACCGGATCCGCGCTGCTCACGACCTCGGCGAAGTCGTACAGGGCATCCGCCTGGGCGACCGGGTCGTCCGACTCCATCGACAGGTCCACGGCCTCCTGGGCCAGGACCCGGGCCTCGTCCACGCGGCCGTCGCGTGCCAGCAGCCTGGCCCGGGCCCCGCGCCACAGGATCTGGGTGATGCTGTCGTCGGGAGCGGCCACCTCGGCGGCGAACGACGCCTTCGCCTCGGCCTCGTCGTATCGGCCGGCCTCGACGAGGGCGACCGCGAGCGATGCGGCCACCGTCGAGATGAAGTTGCGTTCGCCAAGCCGGTCGAGGGTGTCGAAGTCGCCCTGGAGTTCGGCGATGGCGGCGTCGTAGTCGCCGGCCAGGACCTCGATCGGGCCCGCATCGAGCGACGTGAGGGTCGCCTGGAACGTCCACCCGAGCTCATCGAGCGCGCGGCGAGCGCCACGGTACAGGTCGCGCGCGACCTCGAATTCACCGCGCATCGCATGCAGCCTCGCAAGGGAGCGCCGGATGAGCGCTTCGGACCGACGGTCTCCGCCGGTCCGTGTCAGGAGTTCCTCGCAGCGGACGATCGCGGCGGGCACCGGCAGCGGCCCGAACAGCGCGGCCATGGCCAGCGTCGGGCCGGCCCGGATCTCGCTGACCCGGTCGCCGGCCGCCTGGGCCGACTCGATCCAGCGCCCGACGGCGTCCTCGGTCGCCGCCCAGCGGCCCTCGCCGATGCGCAGGTTCGTCACGAATCGCCAGGCCATCGCCAGCCCGTCGTGGTCGCCCGCGAGCTCCATGGCCGCGATGGCGTCCCGGATCTGGCCTTCGACGTCCGACTCGCCCTCTGCCCGACCCGTGAGGAAACGGAACATCAGCCGCGTCAGGCGGGCGCGAGCCTCGGTGCCGGCCTCGTGCTGCCGGGCGGCGACGTCCATCGCCACCGCCAGTGCCGAGTCGGCACCCTCGTAGTCGCCCATCTCCATCTTCGCCTCGCCCAGGCGCAGGAGCAGGAGCGGACGCGTGAGGTCCTCGTCCGGGATCAGGTCCGATGCGCGGCCCAGGAGGTTGGTCGCGGCCGGCATGTCGCCGCGGCCGAAGGCCCGCTGACCGGCGCTCCCGAGGCGGCCGGAGGCACGGATGCCCGTCGCCACACCGGCGGCGTCCAGCGGCCCCAGCTCGGTTCGATAGCGATAGGCCTGCTCCAGGTGGTAGCCCAGGATCTCGTCGAACTCGGTCGCGCGCCCGGCCTCGGCGTTGACCCGGTCCGCCCAATCCACGAACCGCTCATGGAGGGTGACCCGGGAGCGCTTGAGGAGGCCCTGGTAGGCCGCATCGCGAACGAGGATGTGGGCGAACCGATAGGTGGCGTCGGTCACGGCGCTCTCGGCCAGCCGGACCAGCTGGCGGCGCGACAGCTCGCCGAGATGCGCACCGAGCTCCGGCGCGAGCGGCTCCGGCACCAGCTCCTGGAGCGCCGCGGAGGCGAAGTTCAACCCGATGACCGAGGCGGGCTCGATGACCGTTCGCTCGACCATCGGGAGCTGGTCCAGGCGCGCGGCCAGCAGGGCGTGGATCGTCGGCGGGATGTCGATCCCGGACACCGTGCCCGTCGCGACCCACGCGCCGTCCTCGTAGCGGAGCGTGCCGCGGTCGATCAGCATCGAGAGGAGCTGCTCCACGAAGAGCGGGTTCCCCTCGGCCGCCCCGACGATCGCCGCCCGCACATCGGTCGCGAGGCCCGCCCGGCCCAGCAGGTTGTCGATGACGGCTTCGGCGTCCGCCGCCGTCAGCGGCATCAGCACGATCCTCGCCTCGCGCTCGCGCTGCGCCCAGTCGGGTCGCTCGTCGAGGAGCTCGTGTCGGGTCGTGCACATGACGACGAGCGGGGCATCGGCCGTGCCGTCCATCAGGTGCTCGACGAGATCCAGGAACGTGGCCTCCGCCCAGTGGATGTCATCGAACAGCACGACCACCGGTTCGTCCTGCGCGAGGACTTCGAGGAACCGGCGGATCCCCCAGAACAGCTCGGCGATCTGGAACGGCGCGGACTGCAGGCCGATGGCGGTCGCGACCCGATCGACGATGTCGTCCGTGCCGGGTCCCAGCAGCGTCGCCAACCGTCGACGGGCGGCCTCGGGCGGATCGTCCTCCCGGATGTCGGCGGCCTGGCGGACGACCTCCGCCACGGGCCAGAACGTGATCCCGTCGCCATAGGGCAGGCACCGGCCGCGCAGGACACGAGCGTGGCGCTGGACCGAATCGAGGAATTCGCGGGTCAGGCGGGTCTTCCCCACCCCGGCGTCGCCGACGACCGTGACCATCCGGCAGTCGCGACCGATCGTGGCCGCGGTGAGCGCACCGCGGAGCAGCGCCATCTCCGCCTCGCGCCCGACCATCGGCGTGTCCTGGCGACGGGCGAACGTCTCGCCTCGGCCGACCGACAGGAGGTGGTACGCGGCCACCGGCTGCGACTTGCCCTTGAGGATGAGCGGCTCCACGGCTTCCACGTCCACGGCGTCGCGGACGAGGCCGTACGTCAGTTCGCCGAGATACACGCCGCGGTCGGGCGCCTTCTGCTCCAGCCGTGCCGCGACGTTGACGGCGTCGCCTGTGACCAGCCGTTGCCCAAGGCTGGCGTCGCCCGCCACCACCTCGCCGGTGTTCACGCCGGTCGCGATCCGCAGTCGGATGGCCTCGTCGGCAGCGAGCGCGTCGGACAGGGCCGACAGGCCCGCGGTCATCTCGAGCGCCGCGCGCACCGCGCGAAGTCCGTCGTCCTCGTGACGCACGGGCAGGCCGAAGACGGCCATGACGGCGTCCCCGATGAACTTCTCCACGGTGCCGCCATGCGCGGACAGGACGCGCCGCGCGACCTCGAACGCTCGGGCCATGACGTCGCGCTGGCGCTCCGCCGAGAGTGGCTCGCCGGCCCGGTTCGTGGCCCGAAGATCCGTGAACACGATGGTCACGGTCTTGCGGGTATCGGTGATGACCGGCGCCCCGCCCGCATCCACGACGCCATCGAGTGCCCGCGCGTGGCCGCCGGCCGTGGCCAGCTCGTCGGCCGGGGTGGCGGAAACCAGCAGGTGCACGGCGTCGCCCATCGCCGCGCCACCGTGCGCCGCGCCACCGTGCGCCACGCCACCTTCGGGCGGCGCGACCTCGAACGGCTCGACCGTCGCGGACGCCCCGACCCGCGCCACGGTCTCGGCATCCAGCAACACGCCAGCCGTGGGACTCGCCTGCTCCAGGCGAGTGGCGCGGGCGACGACCTCACCCGTGAGGATGTGCTCGTCGACGCTGGCACCGCCCAGGACCGCCTCGCCGCTCGCGATGCCGGTCCGGACCTCCAGGCGGACGCCCCACCGGGCGTGGAGGTGCTCGTTGAGTTCGACGATGGCGGCCTGCATCTCGGACGCCGCCTGGACCGCGCGGACCGCGTCGTCGGTCCGTGCCCCGGAGCCCCCGAAGACCGCCACGATGGCGTCCCCGATGATCTTCTCGATGGTCCCGCCGTGGGCCTCGACGATCGCCCGCATGGAGTCGAAGTAGAGGGTCAGGACCTCGCGCAGGGACTCGGCGTCGAGCCGCTCGCCGAGCCGCGTCGACCCCTTGAGGTCCGACGTGACGATCGTGACGTCGCGGTGGAGTGGCTCCTGCATCGGCAGAGTCTACGAGAGACGAACGGCACACCCGGCGCTCGAGGCGCCCGGTGTGCCGTCCAGTGGTTCGCTACCGGCGCCGTCCTGCGGCGCCCGGGGTCACGCGTAGCCGCGCGGATCGCCGGGTGGGGCCCAGAACCGGATCTTGATGTCGCCGTTGGAGGCGCGGTACTTCCAGACCACGCACGGGTTCGTGGCGTTGGCCGGCATGACCCAACCCCACGGGACGTCGTCCGTGTCCAGCTTCCAGCAGCCGCCCAGCAGCCCGACGTACTGATCGCCCATCAGGACGGCCGGCTTGCCGAAGAGCCCGTTGAACGACGTCGGGGCCCCGAAGCAGACGTGGTACTGGAACGCGAACGGCTTGCCCGCCGCGACGGCATTCGCCTTGGGGATGGTCAGGTCGAACGTCTTCTCGCGGTCGCCGGTGACGTCCGCCGTGAAGATGCCCGTCGTGGAGACGTACGGCTTGTTGCTCAGCGGCGCCTTGCACTGCAGGTCGCCCGACCACTGGATCGTGATGATGTCCGAGGTCGAGCCCGCCGCGGCGTTCACGCCCAGGTTGGTGTTCGTCGACTGGTTGGTGGTGGACGCGTTGCAGGCCGCACCCGGATCGCAGGTGGTGCCGGCGTCGATGACCGTGAACGTGCTCGAGGTGGCGCCCGTCGCACCGGGGACGGAAGCCGCGATCGCATAGCCGCTTCCGGGCAACGGGAGCGAGCCCGCGAACCCGGCCATGCCACCCGAGAGCGCCGCGCTCGTCGAGAACGCCTGCGCCGGCGAGCCGCCGGTGATGCTGAAGCCGACCGTGCCGGTGAAGCCCGGCACGGTGGCGCCGCCGTTGGCCGTGTCGACGACCGCGACCTGGACGGCCGGACCGGCCGGGTTGACCGCCTGGCTCGTGATCGACTGGGCCTTGACCGTGGTCGCCGGCTGGTTCACGAACGCCAGGGCGCAGCTGTTGGCGACCTGGGTCGTCTGGGTGACCGGGTTCGGGGTGAAGGTCGTGCCGTTGCTCGCCTTGGCGGTGGTCTTCCAGACCGCGGATGTGACCAGGCAGCCGTTCGGGACGGTCGCGGTGAACGCGAGTGCCTTCACGCCACCGTTCTTGGCCGCGCCGACGCCGGAGAATTTGCCGTCCGCCGGGGAGACCAGCGTGTACCCGGCGGGGGCGACGACGGTCACCTTGTCCAGCACGTACCACTGGCTGTTGTTGGTGACGGTCGCCGTGAAGGAGACGGTGCCGCCGGACGTGATGGTCCCGGGTGTGATGACGGCCGTGAAGGGGTTGTAGTTGTGCGCGACGGCAGGCGCCGCGACCAGCGACGACAGGATCGCCACCGCGGCGAGCGGCCCCGCGATCCGCCTGAAGGTTCGGCTCATGCGAGCCTTGGGTCGAGCGTGCACGGGTCCCTCCAGAATGCTGCCGTGGGGACGCAGGACTCCAGTACCGCGTCTGGGCAGTACTGTCGCCGATTCCGGTGCGTGCGGTCAACCGATCCTGCACCGATCGTGGTGCATCCGGTCGAACCACGGTCTGCGTCCCGACCGCACACGGCGTCCACAGCGATGGCCCGACCCGAGACCGCCGGCTCCTGTACCGTCCGGGGATGACCGACGTGACCGCCACCGTCGAGCCGCACCTGCGCCGGGCGCAGGAGATCCTGCGCGAGTCGCCGCTCATCGACGGCCACAACGACCTCGCCTACGCCCTGCGCGAGCGGGTCGGGCTGCGGACCTCGAGCGTGGACCTGCGCGTGCCCCAGGCCGGCCTGGACACCGACATCCCGCGGCTCCGCCAGGGCCTGGTCGGAGCCCAGTTCTGGTCCGTGTGGGTCCCGGCGGCCCTGCCCGAACCCGAGGCGGTCGCCCAGTCGCTCGAGCAGATGGACGTCGTCCACGGGTTCATCGATCGGTACCCCGAGACATTCGCGCTGGCCACGACCGCGGACGAGGTGGACGCGGCCTTCGCCGGCGGCCGGATCGCGTCGCTCCTCGGGCTCGAGGGCGGCAGCATGATCGGGTCGTCCCTGCCGGTCCTGCGCAACGCCTACGCGCGCGGCATCCGCTACATGACCCTCACCCATTGGCTCACGACGCGCTGGGCCGACTCGGCGACGGATCCGGCGCGGCACGGCGGTCTGACGGCATTCGGACGCGAGGTCGTCCGCGAGATGAACCGGCTGGGGATGCTCGTGGACCTCAGCCACGTGTCGCCCCAGACGATGGCGGCCGCCCTGGACGTCTCCGAGGCTCCGGTCATCTTCAGCCACTCCGGGGCGCTGGCCGTGTGCGACCACCCGCGGAACGTCCCGGACGACGTCCTGACGCGCGTCCCCGCCAACGGCGGCGTCGTGATGGCGGTGTTCCTCTCGGCCTTCGTCTCGCAGGCGTTCCGCGACCACATCCGCCGGGCCGACGACGCCGGGATCGACGACGCCCTCGCGCGCCGCCTGTGGCTGGCCAAGAACCCCGGACCCCACGCGACGCTCGCCGGCGTCGCCGACCACATCGACCACCTGCGCGAGGTCATGGGCATCGATCACGTCGGGATCGGGAGCGACTTCGACGGCGGTGAGCCGCTCCCCGACGGGCTCCACGACGTGTCGTGCTTCCCGGCCCTCATCGCGGAACTGCTGCGGCGTGGCTACTCGGACGACGACGTGCGCAAGGTCGCCGGCGGGAACGTGCTTCGGGTCCTGCGCGGCGCGGAGGCCGTCGCGGCGCGCCTGCGGGCCGAGCGTCCGCCGTCCGAGGCCACGATCGAGGCGCTGGACGGGACCGACTAGACGGGGACCGGTCCGAAGCGCCCCGGATCGAACACCGTCGGGATCGAACCCTTCCGGCCCAGCATCGTGTCGACGACGAGCCGAGCCGAGGCCGGCCCGGTCGAGATCCCCCATGGCCCGTGGCCGGCGCACACGAACAGGCCGTCGGTGCCGGGGATCGCGCCGATGAGCGGACGGCCGTCCGTCGAGACGGGTCGAGCGCAGGCGCGGACGCCGCGGATCGGGGCGTCCATGACCGCCGGGACGAAGGACGCCGCCCGCTGGAGGAGCCGTTCCGTCCAGGCGTCAGGATCCGGCTTGGCCCGGAGGAACGTGGAGCCGACCGCGCTGACCCCGAGGGCCGTCATCAGGCTGAAGTCCCACGTGTCCGGACCGCCCCGCTCGTAGGCGGATGGCTCAGCTCCGATCGACGCGCCGATCTCGGCCTCCTCGACGCAATGGCTCGGCGGCTCGGCGAGTTCGACCTCGACCACGACGCCCCACCGTTCCCGGATCGGGACCCAGGTCCCGCTCGGATCGATGGCGGCCGGCGTCCATGGCCCGGCCGCGACGAGCACCTGGTCGGCACCGACGACTCGCCCGTCGACGCGAACGCCGACGATGCGCCCCGCGTCCACGACCGGGGTCGCGGCGCGACCCGCGCGGATGGTCACTCCCCGTCGTTCCGCCACGGTCGCGTAGGCATAGGTCGATGCGGCCGGTGGCACCGGGTAGCCGATGGCCACCCGCATCGCGGCGAGATCGGGCGCGAGGGTCGGCTCGATCCGGCGGAGCTCGTCGCCGGCCAGGACCTCGGTCGCGAGCCCGGGGAACATCCCGAGCATCCCCTCGGGGGCGGCCCGCTCATGGGACACGAACAGCATCCCGGCCGGCTCGTCGGGCAGGTGGAAGCCGGCATCGGCGTCGGTGAGGATCCGGTACAGGCCGACCGTCTCGCGGAAGAGCTCGACCATCGGTGGATCCATCGGATGCTGGACGACGCCCGAGTTGGCGCCCGACGCGCCGGACGCGAGACCGTCCCGATCGAGCAGGGTGACGGAGGCGCCCGCCTCGGCCAGGAACGCCGCGGCGGACGTCCCGACGATCCCCCCACCGATCACGATCACATCCGGCATCGCCCCATGATGCGCGACACGGTGGGACGGCGAATCGACATCTCGACAAGGCATGCGATACTCGCCCCCTCTCGGGGCCTGATCGGAACCCGCGCGGTCGAACACGCAGCGTGCGGCCGCAGGCCATCGCCGGGATCACTGGAGGAGAGACATGAACAAGCACCTGCGCCTGGCGGGCCTGTTGGCCGGGGCGATCATGGTGGCGGCCGCCTGCTCGAGCACCGGCGCGTCCACCGCCCCGTCCGTCGCCCCGTCGACGGCCCCATCCGAAGCGGCCTCCGTCGCCCCATCCGAAGCGGCCTCGGCGTCGGTCGATCCGGCCTCGCTGCTCGGTCTCGTCATCTCGACCGGTACCATCCGCGTCGCGACCGATCCGAACTACGCACCGTTCTCGTTCCTCAACCCCGACACGCAGACGTACGAGGGCTTCGACACCGGCACCGCCGAGGAGACCGTCAAGCGCCTCAGCGAGAAGCTCGGCAAGGACATCAAGCTGCAGTGGGAGACCCCGGGCTGGGACCTCATCACCGCCGGTAGCTGGGGCGGCCGTTGGGACGTCTCGATCGGCTCCATGAGCGTGACCGAGGGTCGCGCCAAGGTCGTCGATTTCACCGAGCCGTACTACTACGACTCCGGCGCGGTCGCCGTCCCCACGGACTCGCCCGTCCAGTCCATCAGCGAGCTGGCCGGCAAGACGTTCTGCGTCGGCACCGCCACCACGTATGAGCAGTGGCTGACCGGCACGCTCGAGATCCTCGACCCGAACAAGATCGATCCGCCCGTCACCGACGCCGCGAACATCACCGCCCTGCCGACCGACAACGAGTGCATCCAGTCCGTCCAGGCCGGCCGCACGTTCGATGCGATCGTGGCCAACGGCAACGGCCTCGCCGACGCCGTCGCCAAGGGTGCCCCGATCCGGGTCCTCGAAGGACCGCCGATCTTCACGGTCTCCGTCGCGTTCGCGCTCGACAAGAGCGGCCCGAACACGACCGCCATGAAGGCGCTCCTCGACCAGATCGTGCTGGAGATGCACGAGGACGGCACCCTGTCGGCGCTGTCCACCAAGTGGCTCGAGAAGGACGTCACCATCAAGCCGTAGCCAACGGTCTCACAGGCTGCTACGTTTCGCGCCCGGGCGACATCCGTCGTCCGGGCGCGTTCTCGTTTCCCCGGTTCGTCTTTCCCGAGGAGGTGGGTGAGATGCGACTGAACCCGCAGGGGGCATCCAGGTGAATCCGCTGGGCGGCAGCGGGTCCGCGGCCGCGCTCGCCGCGAACCAGCAGCTCGTCGCCGAGATGGAGCGAGCTCGAGTCCGACGCAACAAGGTCTGGCGGACCAAGTTCCTCTTCACGTGGGCCATCATCGTCGCTGCCCTGGTCGCCTTCATCCTCGTCACCGTCACGGTGGACTCGACCTTCCTGGTCAAGGTCATCCCGTTCATCCTCGCCGGTGTCCCGATCACGCTGTTCCTGGCGGTCACCTCGATCTTCTTCGCCACCCTGTTGGCGGCCCTCGGGGCCCTCGGACGGCTGTCGAGCAACCCGTACTTCAACGGCATCGCCAGCTTCTACGTGTCGTTCTTCCGCGGCACGCCGCTGCTCCTGCAGATCCTGTTCATCTACCTCGCGCTGCCACAGGCGGGCATCGTGCTGCCGGCTATCCCGACCGCCATCGTCGCGCTCAGCCTCAACTACGGGTCGTACATGACCGAGGTCTTCCGGTCCGGGATCGAGGCTGTCCCCCACGGACAAACCGAAGCCGCTCAGTCGCTCGGCATGTCGTCGCGAACGACGTTCCGGCGCATCGTCGCGCCGCAGGCGTTCCGGATCGTCACGCCCGCCGTCGGCAACGACTTCGTGGCGATGATCAAGGACTCGTCGCTCGCATCCGTCGTCGGCGTCCAGGAGATCCTGTGGCGGGCCCAGACCGCGGGCCGGCCGACCTTCCAGTCCATGCAGACCTTGCTCGTGGCAGCCTTCATCTACTGGATGCTGACCATCCTCTTCTCGCTGTTCCAGGGCCGCCTCGAGCGCCGGATGGCGACCGGTGACCGCGTCCAGAGCCGACGATCATGACGACCCCGATCGATCCCGCGCCGTCCTTCGACTCCATGCTGTCGTCTGATGACGGCCAGGCCCACGAGCACGGCCGCCATCCTGCCGAGGTACCGGGCAAGCTGGTCAAACCGGGCGCCGTGCCGATCGTGCGCGCCACCGACATCGAGAAGCACTTCGGCGAGCACCACGTGCTGAAGGGCTGCTCGATGACGGTCTACCCGGGCGAGACCGTCACGATCCTGGGCCGCTCGGGGAGTGGCAAGAGCACGTTCCTGCGCTGCCTGAACTTCCTCGAGGAACCGACAGCCGGCGTCGTCGACGTCAACAACATCGTCGTCGGCGCGCAGCCGCTCAAGCGGCGCGATCGGGCCGGCCAAGAGCAGATCCGCCAGCTGCGGCTCCACGCCGGGATGGTGTTCCAGGAGTTCAACCTGTTCCCGCACCTGACCGTGATCGGCAACCTCGTCGAGGCGCCGATCCACGTGAAGAAGATGGACCGGGCGAAGGCCACGGCCCTTGCGGAGGAGAACCTCGCCAAGGTGGGTCTCAGCGAGAAGCGCGACGAGTACCCGTCGCGCCTGTCCGGCGGCCAGCGCCAGCGCGTCGCGATCGCCCGGGCCCTGACCATGGAGCCTGACGTCCTGCTGTTCGACGAGCCGACGAGCGCCCTGGACCCATCCCTGGTCGGCGAGGTGCTCAAGGTCATGGAGAACCTGGCCCACGAGGGCCGGACGATGATCGTCGTCACCCACGAGATGGCGTTCGCGCGAGAAGCCGCGGACCGCGTCTACTTCATGGACGGCGGCCAGTTCGTCGAGATCGGGCCGCCGGAGGTGGTCCTGTCCAACCCGAGCGACGAACGGACGCGGACGTTCCTGAACCGCTTCCTGCATCCGTGAGGTCGGCGCCGCGTGGCGCCGTCGTGCCAGACTCATCGGTGGACCGATGAGTCTCCGTGCGCCCCGTCGTTACAGCTGGTAGACGCGGCCGCCCTGGCCGACCACTCGAGGAGATCGCCCCGTGGACTACAAGCTCGAACTCATCGTCGTGCCCGTCGCCGACATCGACCGCTCCAAGGCGTTCTACGTGGACCAGTGCGGCTTCGATATCGTCGTCGACCACACGGCCGGCGACTTCCGGATCGTCCAGCTGTCGCCGCACGGCTCGTCGTGCGCGATCGCGATGATGAAGACCTCGCCGATGGAGCCGGGTTCCCTGCATGGTCTGCACCTGGTGGTCACGGACATCGAGGCCGCCCGCGCGGAGCTCGTGGGGGGCGGTGTGGCGATCGGCGAGGCGTTCCACTACGACGTCGCCGGCCAGCCGGTGCCCGGCGTCGACGAGAACCACGTCGACTACTCCACGTTCATGGAGCTGAAGGATCCGGACGGCAACACCTGGCTGATCCAGGAAGTCGGGTACGCCGCAGCCCACGCGTGATCGAGTTCGAGGGGCTCGCCGAGCCCCATCGACGCGAACTCCACGTCCATTGCTACCGGATGCTGGCCTCGTTCGACGAGGCGGAGGATGCGGTGCAGGAGACGTTCCTGCGGGCGTGGCGGGCACGCGACACGTTCGATGGCTCGTCGCTGTTCCGGGCGTGGCTGTACAAGATCGCCACGAACGTGTGCCTGGATGCCATCCGGCGGGAGTCGCGGCGAGTGTCGGCGATGCACTCGTTCGCGGAGGTGCCCTGGCTGCAGCCATACCCGGACGCGCTGCTCGACGACGTCGCGCCCGTGGCCCCGGCCGACGACGAACCGGATGCCCTGGCCGTCAAGCGCGAGACGATCGAGCTCGCGTTCCTTGCCACGCTGCAGTTGTTGCCCGCGCGGCAGCGGGCGGCATTGATCGCCCGGGACGTCCTGGGCTGGTCGGCCATCGAGACGGCGGCGCTCCTCGGGACGAGCGTCCCGGCCGTCAACAGCGCGCTCCAGCGGGCACGCGCGACGATGTCGGAGCACCTGCCCGCCGAACGGTCCGAGTGGTCGGCCGGCGAGGCGAGCGACGCCGAACGGGCGCTGCTGGCCAAGTTCATCGATGCGCATGAGCGTGGCGATGCGGCCCTGGCCGTGTCGATCGCGGCGCAGGACCTGCGCGTCACGATGCCACCGAACCCGTTCCTGTTCGACGGGCTGGACAACATCGGTCCCTTGTTGGCGAACGCCCTGCGCGAGGGCGAGTGGCGACTCGTCCCGACGCTCGCCAACCGGATGCCGACCGCGGCCAGCTACCTGCGCAAGCCCGGCGACTCGATCTTCCGCGCGTTCAAGTTCGATGTCCTGCGCATCCGCGACGGCCAGATCGCGGAGATCACGACGTTCGGCGTCGAGCTGTTCCCGGCCTTCGGGTTGCCCCCGACGCTGGAGGGCTAGGCGCGGCGTCCCTCGCTGGAGTCGCTCGAAGTCGCTTCTGTCGCTGATGCTTATCAGCGGCATCAGGAGCCGGCTCGAGCGCTGAGCACGGGGCCGGTGCGCGTGCGACCCCGCATGATGCCGCTGACAGGCACCAAGGATCGAACTGATCGAGGGCGCGGCCGGGCCGGACCCGGGTCCCGGCTTGATGCCGCTGATGGTCATCAAGGATGGGACTGATCGCCGGCGCGGCGAAACAAGGCATCATGGCGCGATGCTGGACGACGCCATCGCCGCGATCGACGCACACATCGAGGGACTCCGGGCCGACGGGTCCATCCCGGGCCTCGTCCTGGGCGTCACGAGTCGAGACAGGCTGCTGTTCGACCGGCAGTACGGGTATGCCGAGGTGGCGGCCAAGCGTCCCGTCCAGCGGGAGCACCTGTTCGAGATCGGCTCGATCGGCAAGACGTTCTGTGCCGTCATCCTCATGCAGCTCGTCGAGGAGGGGCGGCTCGGGCTGGACGACCCGGCGGTCCGCCACCTGCCGTGGTTCTCGGTCCCTCGGACCGGCGACCGGATCACGATCCGGCACCTCCTCAGTCACACCGCCGGGATCACGGCCGGTGTCGACGGCACGCCCGAGGACACCTTCCAGGTGTGGCGCCTGCGCGATCTCACGCCGGGTGCCGAACCGGGCCAGCGCTTCCACTACTCGAACGTCGGCTACAAGACCCTCGGCCTGATCATCGAACGGATCGAGGGTGCGCCGTACCCGGAGGTCGTGCGGCGACGCGTCCTGGAGCCGCTCGGCATGGCCGCCACCGAGCCCGCCATCACGAACGACATCCGACCGCGGCTGGCCATCGGGTACGACCCGCCGCGCGACGACATCCCGTGGGCCGAAGGTGATCCGCTCATGCCGGCCACCTGGCTCGAGACGGATACGGCGGACGGGGCGATCGCGTCCACCGCGGCCGATATGGCCACGTTCGCCCGCCTGTTGCTCAACCAGGGCGCCGGACCCGACGGGCCGCTCATCTCGCCCGAATCGTTCGCGCAGATGATCGAGACCGTCCCATCCGTGAACCCCGAGGGCTACGGGCTGGGGATCTACGCGCGCGACTTCGATGGGCGGCGGCTGATCGGCCACACCGGCGGGATGGTCGGCTACATCGCCGGCTTGTGGTGCGATCTCGAGTCCGGACTGGGCGCCGTCGTGCTCCAGAGCGGTCCGGGTCACGGGCCGAACATCCTGAGCCGGCAGGTCATCCGGGTCGTGGCGGCCGCGCTCGAAGGCCGCGATCCCGCCGCGGAGCTCGCCGGCATCGTCGCCGCGCAGGCCGCCGCGGATGCGGCCGATGGCGCGGGCACGGAGGAGTCGGCGGGTGCTCCGATGGGAGGCGACTCCCCCACCCCGCCGGGTCCGGCGCTCGCGGCCATCGTCGGCACGTACCGCAGCCACGATCCCTGGACACCCACCTTCCGGATCGTCCTCCGCGGCGACGTTCCGTGGCTGGTCTTCCCGTGGGGCCCGGACGGATTCGAGGACGAGCAGCCGCTCGTCGAACTCGAGGACGGCAGCTATCGAGCCGGCGAGGACCCGCTCGGCCCGGAGCGCGTCAGCTTCGATACCGTCATCGACGGCCGGATGGCGCGCGCCTGGCTGTCGGGCTGGGACTACTACCGGACGGGCGACGCGTAACGATCAGCCGTCGACCCGACGGTACGTGCTCTCGGAACGGCGAGCGACCCTCAGGACGACCACCAGTCGGGCAGCGTCATCGACCTGGTAGACCACCCGAAGGTCGCCGACGCGAAGGCGCCAGAACTCGCTGGCAGTGAGCTTGGCGGCGCCCGGCGGCCGCGGTTCGATCCGCAAGGCGAGGATGGGGCCGCGAAGCCGCGCCGCATCGCCCGGCGGCAGTCGTCGGAGCTGTCGCTGGGCCGCCGGCGCCAACTCGACGCGCCAGGCGCCCTCGCTCACTCGTCGTCCGAGCCGTAGGTCGCCTGCGCTTCAGCGGCCAGCGTCCCGAAGAACGCCTCGGCCGCCTGGCCGCCGTCGCGTCGGTATTCGGCCAACGCGGCTTCGGCCGACGCCCGGTCCTCGGTGGCCTCGGCAGCGTCGAGCCAGGCTTCGAGCGCCTCATCCACGATGTCGCGCACGCTGCGGTCGGTGCGGGCCGCCTCGACCTTCACCGCTCGATAGCGGTCGGCGTCGAGATCGATGGTCACCTTCATGGCACCAGTATACCAGCAAGCTGGGTTACTTGGTCGTGACGGAACCGCCCGCCGGCTCGCGGCCCCCGCAGCCGCTACCCTTCCCACATGCCCGCCGAATTCATCTACTCGACCTACAAGCTCGCCCGCCACTACCCGCCCGACCGGACGGTGCTCGAGAACATCTCGCTCTCGTTCTACCCGGGCGCGAAGATCGGCGTCATCGGGCCGAACGGAGCCGGCAAGTCCAGCCTGCTCAAGATCATGGCCGGCCTTGACGACGGGTTCACCGGTGAGGCGCGGCTCACGCCCGGCTTCACGGTCGGGTACCTGAGCCAGGAACCCGAGCTCGATCCGACCAAGGACGTCAAGGGCAATGTCATGGACGGTGTCGCCGAGGTCCACAGCCTCATCACCGCGTACAACGAGGTGATGGCCAAGTGGGCGGAGCCGGACGCCGACTACGAGGCGATCGGGGCCGAACAGGCCGCGCTCGAGGACAAGATCAACGCCGCAGACGCGTGGAATCTCGAGCGGAACGTCGACATCGCGATGGACGCGCTTCGCTGCCCACCCGACGATGCGAACGTCGCGACCCTGTCCGGCGGCGAGAAGCGTCGGGTGGCGCTCGCCCGGCTGCTCCTCAAGCACCCGGACCTGCTGCTGCTCGACGAGCCCACCAACCACCTCGATGCCGAGTCCGTGTACTGGCTGGAGCGGTTCCTCCAGGAGTACAGCGGCACGGTCGTCGCGATCACCCACGACCGGTACTTCCTCGACAACGTCGCGCAGTGGATCCTGGAGCTGGATCACGGTCGCGGCCTGCCGTTCGAGGGCAACTACTCGAGTTGGCTCGAGCAGAAGCTCGCTCGCATGGGCCGCGAGGAGAAGGCGACGGACGCTCGACAGCGAACGCTCGCCCGCGAACTCGAGTGGGTACGACTGTCGCCGCGCGCCCGCCAATCGAAGGGCAAGGCGCGACTCGGGGCCTACGAGAAGTTGCTGGCCGAGGCGACGGCCGACAAGACCAACGAGCGCGAGCTCGAGATCGCCATCTCGCCCGGGCCGCGACTCGGCGACACCGTCATCGAGGTCAAGGACCTGCGCAAGGGCTTCGGCGACAAGTTGCTCATCGATGGCCTGACGTTCTCGCTGCCGAAGGCCGGCATCGTGGGGATCATCGGGGCGAACGGCGCCGGCAAGACGACCCTCTTCCGGATGATCATGGGCCAGGAGCAGCCGGACGCCGGCACGATCCAGATCGGCGACACCGTCCAGCTGAGCTACGTGGACCAGGAGCGCGACGACCTGTCGCCCGAGAAGTCCGTCTACGACGAGATCTCGGGCGGCGATGAATTCATCAAGGTCGGCTCGCGCGAGCTGCCCGCGCGGGCGTACGTCTCGAGCTTCAACTTCAAGGGGCCGGATCAGCAGAAGCCCGTCGGCAAGCTGTCCGGCGGCGAGCGCAACCGGGTCCACCTGGCCAAGCTGCTGCGGACCGGCGGCAACGTGCTGTTGCTGGATGAACCGACGAACGACCTGGACGTGGACACGCTGCGTGCGCTGGAGGCCGGGCTGGAGTCCTTCCCGGGCTGCGCGGTCGTCATCAGCCACGATCGGTGGTTCCTGGACCGGATCGCGACGCACGTGCTCGCGTTCGAGGGCGACAGCGTCGTCCGCTGGTTCGAGGGCAACTTCACCGAATACGAGGAGTACCGCCACCGCGAGCTGGGCGTCGCCGCGGACCAGCCCCACCGGATCCGCTACAAGAAGCTCGCCAGCTAGGTTGACTCATGGTGATGAGTCACGCAGACTCATCACATGACGACGCGATTGCAGGTCCTCCTCGACGATGATGAACTCAAGACCATCCAGCGCCTCGCGCGACGTGACCGCCTGACGACAGCGGAGTGGGTGCGTCGGCGCCTGCGCGAGGGCGTTTCGCAGGCGAGCCGCCCCGATACGGCATCGCGACTCGAGGCACTCCACACAGCCTATCGCCACCAGTCGGATGCGCCGTCGCCAGACATCGACCAGATGCTCGAGGAGATCGAACGCGGCTATCGCAGCGACGGATGATCCTCATCGATTCGAACATCCCGATGTACCTGGTGGGGTCCGCCCATCCGAACAAGGAGATGGCTCGGCGGCAGGTCGAGGAAGCGATCATGCGGGGCGAGTCCTTTTGCTCGGATGCCGAGGTCCTGCAGGAGATCCTCCATCGCTACGTGGCGATCCGTCGCCCGGAGGACATCGATCCTGCCTTCGCGGCCCTGCTTGGCCTCGTGGACGTCGTGTTCCCCATCGAGCGAGCGGATGTCGAGCGCGCAAGGCGTGTGCTCCGATCAGCCCCCGGTCTCTCCGCGCGCGACGCGATCCATGTCGCCGTGATGCTCGGGCGGGACATCGACCAGATCATGACCTTCGACACCAGGTTCGACGCGATCCCCGGGATCGTCCGGGTCTCCTGACTCAGAAGTCGATGCGCATCACCACGCGGCGGAGCGTGGCGCGGTGGACTTCCTCGAAGCCGGCGGCCTCGAAGATGCTGCGAGTGCCGACGTGGGTCTCGCCCCAGGTGACCTCCTGGCCAGGCTCGGTGATCATCGGGTAGGCCTCGAGGGCCCGGGCGCCACGCTCACGCGCGAAGGCGGGCGTCGCGGCCGCCAGCGCCCGGCTGACGCCCTGACGACGGAAGCCGGCACGGGTCGCGAAGCAGGTCACGGCCCAGACGGTCGGGTCGGTCATGTCTTCGCCGCGGACCTTGGCCGCGACACGCTGCGGGGGCAACCGTCGATACGCCGTCCGCGGCTCGACCGCGCACCAGCCGACCGGCTCGCCGTCGAGATACGCGACCAGGCCGCTCGTCGTCTTCGCGCTCGGGTAGCCACAGTGCGTTTCGGTCTCGAGCGCCAGCATCCGTTCGGGCAGCGAGACCTCGCTCCAGCCGGACGGGCCGGTCTTGAAGCGCTGGCACTGGCAGTGCGCCGTGTAGCCGCGCATCCCGAAGAT
>CAZOHT010000047.1:0-18468 GCA_964579825.1 uncultured Anaerolineaceae bacterium | reverse complement strand
CCGCCACGTTTCCCGGAGCGATGCCCAGCCCCGCGAACAGTGCCGCGAACGACAGGATCGTCATCGGGTTGGTCAGGGTCAGGCCCAGGATCGAGAGGTAGGCGCCTGGTAGGCCGCTCCTGCGCTCGGGGGTCGTCGCCGGTTCGGTCGGTTCGGCGCGGGCCGTCTGCCAGGCCAGCCACAGCAGGAAGATCCCGCCGACCAACCCCAGGATCCGCTGCCCGCCGATGAGCACGTCCGTGATCGCCCCGAGGCCGAACGCCGCGATCGCACCGTATGTGGCGTCGGCTGTGGCCACGCCCATCCCCGAGGCGAGTCCGACGACCCGCCCTTCCGCGATGGTCCGGCGGATGACGAGCAGGCTGATCGGCCCGACCGCGGCCGCGATCGTGAAGCCGAGGATGATGCCCCGGGCGAGCAGCTCGGGATCCATGGATGTCCTCCGAAGGTGAGGCGAGAGCATACGAGTGGCGGCCGGGTGCTCGTCGGATCGACGCCCGGCGAGCGTCGGCGAGGCCGGCGCCTTCGGCGGGGCCGCCCAACGCCTGGAGATGCACATCGGGCACAGACCCCTCGTGGACCGCGACCAGACGTCCAGGGCGGGCCGGTTCGGGACGTCGCCACGCCAGTCCGTGGCGGACGTGCATCTGGTGGTAACGCGGCGCGTCCACGGTCCGCCCGCCCGCCCGCACGCTCCGCGCCCCGCCTCGCTAGCCTTGTGGCATGCCAGCCACCCCATCCTCCGCCGATCCCGCTCGCCCGCTGAAGGTGGGCGTGCAGCTCCCCGAGGTCGAGCGCGAGGTCCGGTGGCCGGAGCTGCTGGACATGGCCCGCGCCATCGAGGACCTGGGCTACGACTCGGTCTGGCTCGGCGAGCACCTGCTCTACCGGTTCGCGGATCGGCCGGCGCGAGGGCCGTGGGAGGCCTGGACGCTGCTCGCGGGTCTGGCCGCCGTGACCTCGCGGATCGAGCTCGGCCCGCTCGTCGCCTGCACCAACTTCCACAATCCGGCCCTGCTGGCCAAGCAGGCGGCCACGATCGACGAGATCAGCGGCGGGCGGTTCATCCTCGGGCTCGGCGCGGGCTGGAACCGGACCGAATTCGATGCCTTCGGATTCCCGTTCGACCACCGCATCGACCGCTTCGAGGAGGCGTTCACGATCATCCGGACGCTCCTGCGCGAAGGCGCCATCGACTTCGACGGTCGCTTCTACCAGGCCCGCGACGCCGAGCTGATCCCAAGGGGGCCGCGCCCCGAGGGCCCGCCCCTGATGATCGGCTCGGTCGGCCCGCGGATGCTGGATATCACGATGCCGTACGCGGACTCGTGGAACGTCTGGTTCGTCGACACCGACAACCGCCCCGCCGGCGTCGCGCCGCTCCGAGCGCTCGTGGACGACGCGTGCGTGCGTGCGGGACGCGATCCGGGCGACGTGGAACGGACCGTCGCGGTGCAGGTGCGCCTGCCCGGCGGGACCGGTCGGATCCAGGGGAACGACGGAAAGCGCACGACGCCCCCGCTCGAGGGTTCGACCGCCGAGATGGCCGACGAGCTGCGCGCCTACGCCCACGAGGGGATCGCCCACGTCCAGCTGGTCCTGGACCCGATCACCATCGACAGCATCGCGGCATTCGCACCGGTCCTCGCGGAGCTCGATCGGGGCTGAGTCGTGCGTGGTCGGTACCTTCGTACGGGGGGACCGGCTCGACAAGCGTGCTAGCCTGACGGCCGCCATGCGAACCTCGAATCAGTTCGCGGCCCAGAGGCGCCGTCTTCGGTCGCGACCCCTCGCCGCCGGCCTCATCGCGATGGGGCTGTTCGTGGCAGCCTGCGGGGCTCCGGCGGTGTCGCCGACGCCCCCGCCCACGCCGCGGCCGACACCGGTCGTGACGCCGAACCCACAGATGACCGATCCCGCGTCGGCCGAGGCCCTGTTCACCGTGATCGCGCGGATGAAGCTGCCCATCACCGCCAACAACGCGGCCGCGGGGAAGGACCCGGTCAAGCAGATCAACGCGACCTATCACGGCTGGCCGATGCTCATCAGCGAGTACAAGTCCGCTCTGACCCTCGCCAAGCTCAAGGTCTGGAAGCCCGGCGTTCCGCCCGGCCAGGGCGAGTCGCCGGTGGCCATCAAGGGCCTCAACCTGCTCATCGAGTGGGGTCCCTCGACCGGCGCCAAGCCGCCCGTCCTGGATGCCGCGCAGACCGAGATCATGAACGAGTTCCTCGAGGCGATCGCGCCATACATCGGCCCGCTCACCGTCCGCACGACGACCGAGCTGACCGTGCCGGTCGCGACGCCTGCGCCGTCCCCGGAGGCCTCCCCGGTCGCCTCGGCCGGTGCCAGCGCGGCACCCTCGAAGAAGCCGAAGCCGTCGCCGTGACCGCGGCGAACGAGCGAGCCAGGTCGCGCCCCCGCCCGGCAGCTGGACGTGCCGCGGACGACGTATCCGATCTCGACAAGCGGATCATCGAGCACCTCCAGGCCGATGGTCGCCGCCCATACACGCAGATCGCGTCCGACCTCGGCGTGTCCGAGGCGGCCGTCCGGGCCCGCACGAATCGCCTGATCGAGCGGGGCATCCTCCAGGTCGTCGGCGTGACCGACCCGCTCAAGCTCGGGTTCCACCAGATGGCGATGATCGGGATCCGTTGCCAGAGCGATCGGCTCATCGAGGTCGCCGAGAAGCTGGCCGAGATGCCCGAGGTGGACTACGTCGTCATCACCGCCGGTACGTACGATCTCCTCATCGAGACCGTGTGCGAGGACAACGAGGCGCTCCTGCGCTTCCTCGCGGAGCGGCTCCGGTCCATCGACGGCGTGCGCGAGACCGAGACGTTCGTCTACCTCCGACTGGTCAAGCAGACCTACCAGTACGGGACACGCTAGCCGCTCGGAACCGACCCGGACGGCACGCCAGGGGACCCGTCCGACTCCCGTTGCCAGACGGCACCGAAGCCATCGGGTCCCCTCCGGACCTGACCTCCCGACCGGCTAAGATGGCCCCGTGGAAGGCCTCCTCGCCCTGCTGCTCGTCGCCCTCGTCGGGAACCTCGTCGTCCTGGGCGTGATCCTCATCCCGTTCCTGCACGCGCCTGCCGCCGCGTCCAACGCGACCGCCACCGGCGTGGACCTCGAAGGTCGACTGGCCGCCGCCGCGGTCACCGGTCGCCTGGACGGCGATCCGGCCGCGGACGGATCCACGAGGGCCTACGACCAGGTGGTCCGCGTGACGAGTTGGATCTTCATCCTGGTGACCGCGATCATCGTCCTGACCATCGGCGGCACGCTCTGGCCCGAGAACCAGCAGGCGATCCTCATCCTGCTCGCCTTCGCCGGGATGTTCCTGATCCTCGTCAACGAGCTGCTGCCGTCGAACGCGCTCGGTTCGGCCAAGTTCGTCGTGGAGGGGTCGGTCGGCCTGACCGGCGCGGCGATGCTCGTGGCCCTGACCGGCGGCGTCGCCAGCCCGTTCTTCTTCACGTTCCCCCTGATCGTGGCGGGCGCCGCGCTCATCGTGTCCCAGGCCGTGACCATCGGCCTCCTCGCGATCGCGACGACCGGCTACCTCCTGGCCGTCGCCCTCGGGACGACCACCACGGCATCGCCCGAGCTGCCGCAGATCCTCGCGGTCGTCGTGGTCAACCTCACGGCCCTGTTCCTCCTGGCCTACGTCGCGACGGTCATCGCCCGCGAGCAGCGCCGGGCGCGCGATGCCGCCATCCGGATGTCCGCCGTCGACCCGCTGACGGGCCTGTTCAATCGGAGCTTCTTCTTCGCCGCCATCGAGCGCGAGATCGCCCGCTGCGCCCGGTCCGGGCGCGGGTTCTGCCTGCTCATGATGGATCTGGACGAACTGAAGGCGGTCAACGACCGACTCGGCCACTTCTACGGCGACCGGGTCCTGCGCGGGGTCGGCGACGTCGTCTCGGCCGGCGTCCGGCGGATCGATACCGCGGCGCGCTATGGCGGCGATGAGTTCGTCGTGCTCCTGCCCGAGACGGACCCGACCGGCGCGTTCGTGCTGGCCGAGAAGATCCGGATCGGGGTGGAGGAGATGGTCGTGGGCCTGCCGCCGACCGGGCCGCAGCCGTCCCTGTCGGTCGGGGTGGTGGCCTTCCCCGACGACGGCGCCACGGCCGATGAACTGATGATCAGCGCGGACGAGGCGATGTACGCCTCCAAGCGCGCCGGCAAGAACCGGGTGACCGGCGTGTCCGTCCCGAGGGTCCTGATCGAGTCCGGTGTAGCATCCCGCGTGTGAGCGACGACCTTCCGCGCGCGGGCCGGCGGACCGCCAGGGGCTTCTCCACTCGGGCCATGGTCGTCGGCACGCCGTCCGCCGCCGTCTAGGGAGTCGGTCATCGCCACGCCGGCCGCGATCTCGGCCGCCCCGTCCCGGCGGGCCGCCCCGAACCCGTTGGCCCGCCTCGGCCAGGGCATCTGGCGGCTCCTGACCTCGGTCGACTTCGCGGTCGCCCAGATCATCGTCATCGTGCTCCTGGCCATCGTCGGGATGACGATCCGGCAGCTCCCCGACTTCGCGTTCCGCTCCGCATCCGACTACGCCCTGGCGATGGACCAGATCCACATGCGCTACGACCCCCTCCTGGGCCAGTCCGCGGTAGACGTCCTGGAGCGGTTGAGCGTCTTCCAGATGTTCCGGTCGGTCTGGTTCACCGCCGCCCTGTCACTCCTCGTTGCCTCGATCATCGTGTGCACGCTCGACCGGACGCCGCGGCTGTGGCGTGGCGTGTCCGAGGTCCGCGTCGCCCAGCCCGAGCCGTATTTCGATCCGATCCTGCCGGATCGCGCCGCCATGACCGGCGTCGCCGAGGCGGACGTGCGGACCGTGCTGCGCCGGAACGGGTTCCGGGTCCGCGAGGCGGCCGACGCCGATGGCCGGCGGTTCCTGTACGGCGATCGTCACCAATACACGAAGATGGCGACCCTGCTCACCCACCTCGGCCTGATCCTGTTCCTGGTTGCCGCGGCCGTGACGTCGCGGCTCGGCGACGAGCAGGGCCTGGTCGTGCCGGAAGGGGAGTCCCTCACGGTCCAGCCGATCGGGACGCCCGGGTTGCTCCTGGTCAAGAACCTCGGATTCGCGGCGCCCGGCCTCGAGACCGGGCAGGCCAGCGACTTCACGACGGACCTGGCCGTCTACCGGGACGGCCAGGAGATCGGGCGCAAGACGATCCGGGTCAACGATCCGCTGTCGATCGGCGGCTACACGTTCCACCAGAACGGATTCGGGCCCGCGCCGCACCTCGTCGTGAGGGACGCCGCCGGCCTGCCGTTGTGGGACGCCGCCGTGCCGCTCACCGATGCCGTCCAGGATCACCCGTACGGGATCCTGTCCGTGCCCGGGAAGGACATCGGGCTCCAGATGCTGCTCACGAAGCAGGACGGGATCGGGATCGTGCTCTTCCAGCCGTACCGGGCGCTCGGCACGAACCCGGACGGGTCGCCGATCGTCGAGAACCTGTTCCCGCTGGCCCTCGCCATCGGCGAGACCGGCGTCTCGGAGGCAGCCGGGCTGACCATCACCCTGACCGAGGTGAGCGAGTACACCTTGCTCATCGCCAAGCGCGACCCGGGCCAGGGCCTGGTCTGGCTCGCGTTCATCTCGCTCATCCTCGGCATCGTCATCACGTTCTACTTCCCGCGCCGGCGGGTCTGGACCCGACTGGATCCGGCCGGCCGGCTGGGCATCGTCTGGCGATCGGATCGGTACGTGGACGTCGAGCGCGAGTTCGGCCGGCTCCTCGACGACCTCGTCGCCGTCCGTCGACCGACCTGACCGGGGCCGGACCCGATGGCCACCCTGGGCGAACTCCAGCAGTCGCTGTTCCCCGATGCCCGTGTGCTGGGAGCGCCACGCCTGACCCGCGACCGAGCCGCCCGTGAAGTGAGCTGGGTCCGGGTCATGAAGGCCCGGGTGCCGGCCTTCGATGCGCTCGATCCGGGCGACCTGGCGGTCATCCCCGATCAGGCCCTGGCCGCGGTCGCATCCGTTCCCTCCGGCACGCAGGACCTGGTCGCCGCCCTCGCCCGGGCGCGGATCCCGGGCGTCCTCCTTGTCGGCGGCGAGGAGGAGGCGGGCGACTCGTTCGGGACCCTCGGGACGGCCGCCATCGACCTCGGCCTGACCGTCCTGCGAGTCGACCGAGCCGATCCGGTCGCCCTCGAGCGCAGCGTCATCGGTTTCCTCGTGAACCAGCGGGCGGAGCTGGATCGCCAGGCGGAGGACCTCCAGCGCGACCTCGCTCGCCTGGCCCTGCGCGGGCACGGGTTGGATGCGCTGGCGGCGTCGATCGGCGCGGCGCTGGGGCGCGGGGTCGCGATCGAGGGGCCGCACGGCGATCGCCTCGCCCTGCACGTCCCGGCCGACCATCCCGACGCGGCCGCCGCCGTGACGCGCTACCTGGCTCGACCGTCGAACGTGGCCATGCGGACCGAGATCCCCGCCGCGGCAGACGACGCGGCCGGTGGCGGCGCCTTCGTCCTGCTCGGAGCGGATCCGGCCAACGAGTTCGAGCGGATCGCCGCGGAGCGGATCGTGCCGCTGCTGGCGCTCGAGCTGGCCCGGGCCGATGCCGTCCGGCAGGCGCGCGAGGAGACGCGTCGCGCCGACCCGCTTCCCACCGACGGCCCGCCATGGGTGGTCCTGCTGGCGGGGCAGGGGGCTTCGACCGGCCCGGAGGCGATCGAGGCCCGGGAGGCGATCCGGGCCGGGCTGCGACAGCTCATCCCCACCTCCCGCGTGACGCTGCGGGGCACGGCCGAGAGCCTGGAACTGCGCCTCGTGGCCGCCGCTACGCCCGACGATCCTGCCGGTCTCGTGACCGCGGAGCGCGTGGCCGCGTTCATCGGGCGCCCGGTCGCGGTCTCGCGTCCATTCGTCGAGGCCGGTTCGAGACCCGCCGCGGAGGCCGCGACGCGCGCGACCCTCGAGGCCGGCGAGGCGCTCCATCCGACACCGTCGGTGCTGCGTGCCGAGCGCCTGCCCGCCTATCTCCTGCTGGGCAACCTGCACAACCTGCCGGACGGGCTGCGCGATGCGCGCGACCTGCTCGCGCCGATCCTCATGGGACCGACCGCGACCCAGGCGACGCGCCTCGCCACGCTCCGGGCGGTCCTGGAATCGGCGAGCCTCGGGGATGCCGCGGACCGGCTGAGCGTCCATCGGAACACGATCGCGTATCGGGTGGAGCGCCTCGAGGCGCTCGGCGGCTGGGACCTGGCCGATGCGGACCTGCGGTTCGCCCTGGAGGTGGCCGTTCGTCTTGTGCAAGATGCACAAGACGACATGTAGCGCCCGGTACCGAACCGCAACCGAGCGTCCTGCTACCGTACCGGCAACCGCCGTGTTTGGCGCCGGTGTCTTGTGCGAGATGCACTATCCGGCGCCCCGTCCAGGCCCGTCCGGCACCGACAGGAGACCCATGACCGCACGCAAGACCGCCGTCGCCGCCATCGCCGGCCACAAGGTCACCCCCACGCAGGACTATCTCGAGCACGCCGGCCAGGAGATCTACGGCCAGTACGTGTTCCACGAGGATGCCCAGCGGGACTACCTGGCCAAGCCCATCTTCAGGAAGCTGCGGCGCTCGATCGAGGGTCACGAGCCGTTCGACCCGGCCATCGTGGACGCGGTCGCGCACGGCGTGAAGGAGTGGGCGATGGCGCACGGCGCCACCCACTACACGCACTGGTTCGTGCCGATGACCGGCTCGACGGCGGAGAAGCACGACTCGTTCCTCAACCCGACCGGCGAGGGTCGGACGATCGCGGAGTTCTCCGGCAAGAACCTGCTCCAGGGCGAGCCGGACGCGAGCTCGTTCCCGTCCGGCGGCATCCGCGCCACCTTCGAGGCCCGCGGCTACACCGCGTGGGACGTGACGAGCCCGATCTTCCTCCAGGTGGAGCCGAACGGGGTCACGATGACGATCCCGACGGCCTTCGTGTCGTACACCGGCGAGGCCCTGGACCACAAGATCCCGCTGCTGCGCTCGCAGGAGGCACTCGGCGTCCAGGCGCTGCGCGTCCTGCGCTGGTTCGGCAACGCGACGGCCACGCGCGTCTTCACCAACATCGGTCCGGAGCAGGAGTACTTCCTGGTCGATCGCCGGCTCGCCGAGCAGCGGCCCGACCTCGTCCTGACCGGTCGCACGCTGTTCGGTGCCGCGTCGCCCAAGGGCCAGGAGCTCGAGGACCAGTACTTCGGCCCGATCCGAGAGCGGATCCTCGCCTACATGATGGATCTGGATCGCGAGCTCTGGCGCCTGGGCATCCCGTCCAAGACCCGCCACAACGAGGTCGCCCCGGGCCAGTTCGAGATGGCGCCGGTCTATGAGCCGACGTCGGTCGGGTCCGACCACAACATGGTGGTCATGGCCACCATGCGCCGCCTCGCGCCGCGCCACGGCCTGATGTTCCTCATCCACGAGAAGCCGTTCGCCGGGATCAACGGGTCCGGCAAGCACAACAACTGGTCCATGGGCACGGACGAGGGCGAGAACCTGCTCGATCCGGGCAACGATCCGCACGCCAACGCCCAGTTCCTCGCATTCCTCGTGGCAGTCATCCGGGCGGTCAACGTCCACGCGGATCTGCTCCGCGCGAGCATCGCCGACGCCGGCAACGACCATCGCCTCGGGGCCAACGAGGCGCCCCCGGCGATCATGTCGATCTTCCTCGGCTCGCAGCTCGAGGACGTCGTCGACCAGCTCGACAAGGGCGCGGCGTCGGGCTCGAAGAAGGGCGGCTCGGTCAAGCTCGGCGCGCTCTCGCTGCCGGAGCTGTCGAAGGACGCGACGGACCGCAACCGGACGTCGCCGTTCGCCTTCACGGGCAACAAATTCGAGTTCCGGGCGGTGGGCTCGTCCGCGCCGATCTACTGGCCGCAGACCGTGCTCAATACGGCCGTCGCGGACTCGCTGTCCAAGCTGGCCGATGACCTCGACAAGCTCGATCCGGGCGACTTCGCCGGCCTCACCAGGATCCTCTCGAGCATCGTGGGCGCCAACAAGCAGGTCCTGTTCGAGGGCAACGGCTACTCCGAGGAGTGGCACGCGGAAGCTGCCGAGCGCGGACTGCCGAACAACAAGTCCACGGTCGATGCCCTGCCGGCGCTGACCACGGCCAAGGCGAAGAAGGTCTTCGCCAAGTTCGGCGTCCTGTCCGAGCGAGAGCTGGCGTCCCGCGTCGAGATCCTGTGGGAGCGCTACGTCAAGGTCTCGAACATCGAGGCCAACTGCGCGCTCGACATGGCCTCGACGATGATCCTGCCGGCGACGGCGGCCTATCTCGGCCAGCTGGCTGGGGCGTCGTCCTCACGCGGCATCGCGTCCGTCAGCCAGCGGGTGTCCGATCTGGCCGACGCCCTCGTCGATGCGATCGCGGCACTCGAGCGAGCGCAGCACCACGCCCACGAGGCGGGCTCCGTCCAGGCCGAGGCCAAGGTCTTCGCGACCTCGGTCATCCCGGCGCAGGCCGCGCTACGGGACGTCGTGGACGCCCTCGAGACGCTCGTCTCCGACGAGCTCTGGCCGCTGCCGAAGTACCGCGAGCTGCTCTTCCAGTACTGAGCGTGGGTCCCGGGCGGCCGGGGCGGCCGAGGCGGCCACAGGAGCGCGGCCACAGGACCCGCAACGCCCAGATGCGATCTCGGAACGAACGGGCGTGGGAGTGACGCGAAACCGGCCGCTCACGCCGCCAGGTCATCGGTCCACGAGGCGTGCATCGCAGAACCGCATCTGACCGGCGCGCCGGGCTCCAGGGGCGCCGGGCGTCCGGGCGGCCGGGGCGGCCGCCGCGTCGTCGTTCAGGCGCGCCGGGCGAGGCCCACGTAGGTCGACGCGACCAGGTCGTCGATGGCGGCCGGGACGGGGACCACGCACGACGTCGTCGGCACGGACCCGTCGGCGACGGCCTCGAGGCAGCGCGCCTGGAGGGTGAAACCGAGGTCCATCGATTCGATCGAGTTGCCGAGCGGCCGCGGCCCGGCCAGGTTGACCATGTGGCCGTGGGTCAGGACGTGGATCGCCCGACCGTCCGCCAGGTGCAGGGTCGTGATGCCGTCGACGACCTCGTCGATCTCGGTGACAGCGGCGTTCGTGCGCAGCCCCTCGACGTCGATCTCCCACGGCAGGTGGCCCGAGTTCATCATGATCACGCCGTCCTTGAACAGCGGCAGGTCCGCAGCGGTCACGATGTTCGGGGCCCCGGTGACGGTGACGATGACATCGGCCGAACGGACCGCATCGGCGCGGTCCGGCACCTCCATCCCGTCCAGCACGGCCCGCAGCTGCAGGACCGGCTGCGGATCCACGACGGACACCGTCGAGAAGACGTTGCGGAAGTACAGCGCGACGCCACGGCCCACCGACCCGTAGCCGAACACCGTCACGCGCCGGCCATTGGTGATCCGATTGGTGATCCGCATGAAGGCCTCGACCGTCCCCGGACCGACGGCGTGCGTGTTCTCGGCGAACTGCTTGATCGGGCTGTCGTTGATGACGATGAGCGGCTTGGCGATCCGGTCCCGGAGCGGGAGCAGGCGGTCGCGCCCGGAGGTCGTCTCCTCGGTCCCGCCGACGAGGCTGTCGTACGGGTCCTCGAGGTAGCGCGCGAACAGGTCGCCGCCGTTGTCCAGGATGAGGTCCGGCCGGGTCGCCAGGACGCCGCGGAGGTTGCGGTCGTGCTCGATGGGATCCGAGGTCGGACCGCCGATGACCGTGATCCCGCGGTCGCGCAGGTAGTCCACGGTCTCGGCCTGGGTGGAGTTCAGGTTGCCGGTCGACACCACCTCGGCCCCGCCGCGCTGGAGCGTCAGCAGGAGGGCGGCCGTCTTGGGCTCCAGGTGGATCCCCGTGCCGATGCGAAGCCCCTTGAACGGCTGCGTCCGGTCGAACTCGGCCGCGGTGTGCCAGAGGAGGCGACAGCTGTCGCTGACCCAGTCGAATCGAGACACGTCCAGGCACCTCCTCGGGGGCTGGCGGCCGTCCGGGCCGCGCCGGAAGCATCGCACACCGGGCCTCCGCCGGTCGCTACACTGCGCCCATGGATACCCTCTACTACGGCGGCGCGGTCGTCCTCGGGCTGGTCGTCTGGTTCGTCCTCGTCTACTACGCCACGAAGATGGCGGCCAAGCGCGGTCGTAGCCCGGTCACCTGGGGCGTCATCACCTTCCTGACGTTCGGGATCGGGATCTTCGTGCTCGCGATCCTGCCGTCGAAGCACGGCACGTCCGGGCATCACCTCCAGTAGGTCCGCTCCGGCGGATCAAGCGCCGGTGACAGCGTCCCGGATCCACCCGACGCGCTCGCTGGCGCTGTTGTCGGTCGCCCACGCGATCAACCACGCCCAGGCGGTCATCCTGCCGCTGATCTTCCTCAGGATCATCGTCGACTACGGCGTCGGCGTGGAGACGATCGCCTTCCTGGCCGCCGCGTCGGCGGTCTGTGCCGGGCTCATCCAGCTGAGCTACGCGGGCCTGACCCGCCTCGTCGCGCGACGGCACCTGCTCGGCGTGGGCGGGATCCTGTTCGGTGGCGGGTTCGTCCTCCAGGCGTTCGCGACGAGCTTCGCCACGTTCGCGATCCCGAACATCGTGTCGCGCGTCGGCGGGTCGCCCCAGCACCCGGTCGGGAACGGCCTGCTCTCGGAGCAGTTCCCACCGGAACGTCGCGGGTTCGCCATCAGCGCCCACATCGCCGGCGGCAACGTCGGCACGGTGGTCATCGCCGTCATCGGGGCGCCGCTGATCCTGGCCGTGGGTTGGCGTGGGGCCTCGATCGCCCTCGGGATCCCGGCGATCATCGTGGCGATCCTCATCCTGCTGTTCATCCGGGAGGCCGGCACGGACCGGGCGGCGGCGAAGGCCAGCGGGACCGTGCGGGAGGCGTTCGGCCGGATCGCCCGCGACCGGGACCTGCGCTGGCTGTACCTCACGTCCGTGCTTGGCGGCGCGGGCCGCGGCCTCGGCGTGGTCAACCTGTTCGCCCTGATCTACCTGACTCGCGTCCTCGGCGTCGACGAGACGACGTCGGCGCTGATGTATGGCGTGCTGATCGTGTTCTCCGTCCCGGTGCCGCTCGTCGCCGGCTGGTTGTCGGATCGGGTCGGGCGGAAGCCGCTGATCATCGGCGTGTACCTCGGAGGCGCCGCCGGATTCGTCATCTTCCTGCTGGCGGGCACCGACATGCTGTGGCTGTGGGTCGGCATCATCGTCATGGGCCTCTTCTCCTTCGCCGAGAGCCCACAGCTCCAGGCGCTCCTCGCCGACATCTCCCCGCCGTCCATCCGTGACGCGACGTACGCCGTCTACTTCACGCTGGCCTTCGGCGTCGGGTCGCTGTGGGTGGCGTTCTACGGCGTCCTCATCGAGCAGCTGGGTGACGCCACCGGGGTGACGATCGCCTTCGGGCTGATGGCGCTGCTGTTCGTGCTGGCGGCCCTGGGAACGTTGCCCATCCACGCCGAGCGTCGGGTCCGGGAGAACGCCGAATTCGAGGCGACGCTCGGTACGTAGGCGGACCGGACCTCGGGTCAGGCGGTGTGGCGCGGGATGCCCGGCACGGAGCCCTGGTCGAGTGGCTCCGGGGCGGGCGCCGGCCGGGGCGGCGCCGGCGGGTCGATCAACCCGCTGGCCCGGCGGAACGCGTACTGGCCGCTGATCAGCAGGATCGAGGTGAAGAGGGTCGCGAACAGCGCGCCGACGAGCCCGGCGATCTCGAGACCGAGGATGAGGACCGCCAGGACGAGCGCCGGATGGAGCGCGAGCGCCTTGCCCTCGATGCGCGGCGCGACGATGTTGGCTTCGATCTGCTGGAGGATCGCGAAGACGACGAAGGCGGCACCGGCGGCGGCCGGCCCGATGGTCGCGCCAACGAGCGTGGCCACGACGAGCGGGATGAGCGGGCCGATGATCGGGATGAACTCCGAGAAGAACGAGATGACCATCAGCAGGAACGTGGCGTCGAGGAAGGCGTCCCCGAAGATCAGGCCGAGGGCGACCATGCTCACGCCGGACAGGCCGGCCATGACGAGGCCCTGCAGCACGGTCGCACGCAACCAGTTCCTGGCGGCGCTGTCGGAGATCGTGAGCATCGCCCAGACGTCCGCCCGCCACGCCGACGGGATGCGCCGATCGAACGCCGATACCACGCCGTCCGCGTCGTTGAGCACGTAGAAGATGAAGAACGGCGCGAAGATGAACGACATCAACGTGCCGAGCAGGCCGAACAGGACGTGCAGGGCCGGGCCGATCAGTCCGCCCGCCCCGGCGGCTTCGGCGGCATCGATGGCGGCCTGGACGGCGGCGGCCGCGGCGTCGACGACTTCCTGCGGGGCGCCGATCGAGGCCAGCCAAGCAGGCAGACCGAGCACGATCTGGGTGCCCGTCGCCTGGAGGGTCTCGATGCTTGCGACGATCCGCGGCACGATGAAGCTCACGGCCGCGAGGCCGACGACGACGATCAGGCCGAACAGCAGCAGGATGCCGAGCCAGCGGGGAACGCCGCGCCGTTGCAGGGCGTTCACGACCGGGGCCATGAGGTAGGCCACGATCAGCGCGACCACGAACGGCCCGAGCGCGCCGGCTGCGGCGCCGAGCAGGAGGAGGACGATCGCGCCGAAGACGGCAAGGACGATCAGCTGCGGGCGCGTCCGGTCGTCAGCGGATGGCGGTGGCTCGGCGGTCATCGCGACGGTGCGCACCTCTAGGGACGGAACGGTCGCCCGATGATAGAGCGGCGCTTGACTCGCGGATAGCCGCCGCAGGCACGGTACGATCGGCCGATGACCGGCTCTGACCCGCGCCCGATCCGTCTCGGTCTTGGCGCGAACGCCGGCCAGTTCGCGGTGCTGGTGGGCGTCAGCGCGCTCGTGGGCGGGATGGTCGGCCAGGAACGGACCGTGCTGCCGCTGCTGGCCGACGAGGTCTTCGGTCTCACCGGGGTGTCGGTGGCCCTGACGTTCCTGGTGGCCTTCGGGATCACCAAGGCGTTCACGAACCTCGCCGCCGGCGGCCTGGCGGATCGGTTCGGCCGCAAGCCCGTGCTGGTCGCCGGGTGGATCGTCGGCCTGCCGGTCCCGCTGCTCCTCATCTGGGCGCCGACATGGACGTGGATCGTGGTCGCCAACGTCCTGCTCGGGGTGAACCAGGGGCTGACGTGGTCGACCACCGTCATCATGAAGATCGACCTGGTCGGGCCGAGTCGCCGCGGGTTCGCGATGGGCCTCAACGAAGCGGCCGGGTACGGCGCCGTCGCCGTGACCGCGCTGTTGACCGGCCTGATCGCGGCCGAGTTCGGACTGCGGCCGGCGCCGTTCTTCCTGGGCCTCGCCTATGCCGGGCTGGGACTGGGCATCTCCGGACTCGTCGTCCGCGAGACACGCGGTCACGTGGCGCTGGAGCAGGGGAGTGTCGCGCGGGGGCCGACGCCGTCCTGGCGCGGTGTCCTCGTCCGGACCACGTTCCGTGACCGGACCCTGTCGGCCGCCTCGCAGGCCGGGCTCGTCAACAACCTCAACGACGGGATGGCCTGGGGGCTGCTGCCGCTGTTCTACGCGGCGGCCGGCCTGCCGATCGCCGAGATCGGGATCCTGGCCGCCGTCTACCCCGCGGTCTGGGCGGTCACCCAGATCGGCACCGGCGCGCTCTCGGATCGGATCGGGCGGAAGCCGCTGATCGTCGGAGGGATGCTGCTCCAGGGGGTCGCGATCCTGGGCATCGCGGCCGGATCGTCGTTCGGCGTGTGGTTCATCGCGGCCGCGGGTCTGGGTCTCGGCACCGCCATGGTGTATCCGACCCTGCTGGCCGCCGTCGCCGATGTCGCCGATCCGATCTGGCGCGGCTCGGCGATCGGCGTGTATCGGCTGTGGCGCGACCTGGGGTTCGCGGTCGGCGCCGTCGTGGCAGGCTTCATCGCGGACCGGGCCGGGATGTCGACCGCGATCGTCGTGGTGGCGGTCCTGACGATCGCATCCGGCCTCGTCGTCGCCTGGCGCATGTCGGAGTCGCGAGCCGACGCGGGAGCGCGCCGACCCGCCTGACGGGCGCGATGGACCGGGCGGTCGCGACTGGCATACTGCGGCGAGGGTCGGCCGTGCGGCCGCCGCGTACGAGGGTCGAATGGACGCCCGGATCCTGCTGGTGGAGGACGATCCGTCCATCCGCGAGGTGACCGCGATCGGCCTCCGGAACGCGGGGTTCACGGTCGAGGTCGCCGCCGATGGCCGGACGGGCCTGGATCGCGCGCAGGCCGGCGGCTTCGACCTCATCCTGCTGGACGTGATGCTGCCCGGTCTCGACGGCCTCGAGGTGTGCCGCGCGATCCGGCGGACGTCCACCGTCCCGATCGTGATGCTCACGGCCCGGACTGACACGATCGACGTCGTGGTCGGCCTGGAGGCCGGCGCCGACGATTACGTCAAGAAGCCGTTCGAGGTGCCGGAGCTCGTGGCGCGCGTCCGGGCGGCGGTGCGGCGGGCGAGCGGTCGACCCGATGACACGGCCCACCTGGTCCTCGGCCCCCTGGACATCGACCCGGCCGGCCGGACCGTGCGGCGCGATGGTGTCGACATCGCGTTGACCCGGACGGAGTTCGACCTGCTGGTCGAACTGACGCATCACGCCGGCCAGGTCCTCAGCCGGGACATCCTCCTGGATCGGATCTGGGGCTACGACTACCTTGGCGACTCGCGCCTCGTGGACGTGGCGATGCAGCGGCTTCGGGCCAAGGTGGAGCCGGACCCCGCCTCGCCGACCCTCCTCGTCACGGTCCGGGGCGCCGGGTACAAGGCGGTCCACTGACGACCATGGCTCGCCTGCATGGGGTCCGGGCTCGCCTGACCCTCACCCTCGTCGCCCTGGTCGCGGCGACCGCGATCCTGCTCGGCGTCGGCTCGTACCTGTTCGTGGATCGGACCCTGCACCAGCAGATCCTGGACGTGGCCGCGGACCAGGCTCGCTTCGACCTGACCGTGACCATCCCGGACGCGGGCCTCCCGTCGCCGCCCACGCCGAGCGACATCGCCGACAGCCTGCTGCTCCAGCGGTTCCAGCAGCGCGGGTTCGAGGCGGTCATCGACCTCGGTGACCAGGGCGCGGCCATCTCGAACAGCGACCTCGGGGACGCCCGGGCCGTCATCGATGCCCTGCCGGTCGATCTCACCAGCCACGTGGCGGGTGGCCAGCTGGCCTACGCCTGGACCACGGTCGGGACGCAGCCGAGCCTCGTCGTCGGCGGTCCGGTCGGGCCGAGCGGGACCGCCGTCTACTTCATCCACGACGTCACGACCCTCGAATCGACGCTCGACCAGCTTCGACTCGCCCTGATCGTCGGGACCATCGCCCTGATCCTGCTGGCCCTCGTCGTGGCCCGGCGCGTCGCGAGCGGCGTGCTCGCTCCGGTCGAGGCGGCCGGCCGGGCCGCCGAGCGGATCGAGGGCGGCGACCTGTCGGCGCGCGTGCCGGTCATGTCGGATGACGAGTTCGGGGCGTGGGCGCAGCGGTTCAACCGGATGGCGGCCGCCCTCGGCGCGACGATCGGCCGTCTCGAGGCCGCCGAGGCGCAGAACCGACGGTTCGTGGCGGACGTGGCGCACGAGTTGCGAACGCCACTGGCGGCCCTGGTCGCGGAGGCCTCGATCCTTCGAGACCATCTCGACGCGCTGCCGGACGAGAGTCGGCGCGCCGGGGAGTTGCTGGTCGCCGACGTCGCGCGGCTCCGGACCCTCGTGGACGACCTCATGGAGGTCTCGCGCTTCGACGCCGGCGCCGAGCGGATCGCGCTCGAGCCGGTGGACATCGAGCGGCTCGTCGCGGCCGTCGTCGCCGCCCGCCTCCCGGAGGCGATCGTGTCGACCACGGACGAGCTCCCGATCATCGACACGGACCCGCGCCGGCTGGAACGGATCCTCGGCAACCTCCTCGACAACGCGCACGAGCATGCCGCGGGGTCGCCCGTGGAGGTGGGGGTGGCCGTCTCGGGCGCGTCACTCGTGATCACGGTGGCGGATCGCGGGCCGGGCGTGCCGCCGGAGCGATTGCCCCACATCTTCGAACGGTTCTACAAGGCCGACCCATCGCGTCACGCCGGCAGCAGTGGCCTGGGCCTGGCGATCGCCGCAGAACACGCCGAACTCCTGGGCGGCACGCTCGATGCGCAGGCCCGCGATGGTGGCGGCCTGCTCATGACCGTCCGGCTGCCTGTGACCGGATCGTTACCCGCCGGCGACGAGGCGGCGATGTCCGAGGCGGAAGGTACGACTGACACCATCCGCCCATAGGAGCCCCTCCGATGATCGCCACCGACCGTCTCCCGACCGTCCTTCTGCTCGGGGCCATGCTGGCCGTCGCGGCGTGCGGCGGGACCGGTGGCAACCTGGGCAGCCTCCCACCCGTGTCACCGGCGCCGAGCGCCAGCGTGGACCCGGGTCCGGACCTGACGCCGGAACCCAGTCCGACCCCGTCGGACGAACCCACCTCGGGGCCGTCGGCCGCGCCGACCGGCGGAGCCTCCCCGACCACGGCTCCGACCGAGACCATGATCGTCCGCACCTACTTCGTCCTCGGTGGCGAACCGGGCGTCGAAGGTGTCGTGCCGACGCTCGCCGAGGTCCCGAAGTCGGTCGCCGTCGCCCGGGCCGCGATGGGGGCGCTGCTCGAAGGCGTCCCGAGCGGCGATCGGTATGCGTCGGTCAGCTCGGCGATCCCAGCCGGGACCGAGTTGCTTGGACTGACCATCAAGAACGGCATCGCCACCGTGGATCTCTCGACCGAATTCGACTCGGGCGGCGGCACGGCGTCCATGCAGTACCGCCTCGCCCAGGTCGTCTACACGCTCACGCAGTTCTCGACGGTCAAGTCGGTCGTGTTCCAGATCGACGGCCAGACCGTGACCGTGTTCGGCAGCGAGGGCATCGTCCTGGCCGGGCCTGTCGGCCGGTCGGACTTCACCGACCAGCTGCCCTCGATGTTCGTCGACCGGCCCGCGTTCGGAGCCGCGTTCACCAGCTCGGGTCACGTGACCGGGATGGCGAACGTCTTCGAGGCCCAGTTCCGGGTCGCGATCCTGGACGGTGCGGGCAAGGTGCTCGCGGACGAGTCCGTCATGGCGACGTGCGGCACCGGCTGCTGGGGCACGTTCGATGTGACCGTGTCCTACGCGGTCGGGAAGGCCCAGTGGGGCACGCTCCGCGTCTACGATCCGTCCGAGAAGGACGGCTCGCCCGAGGACGTCCGGGACTACCCGGTGTGGCTCACCCCCGGCGGATGACCCGACCGGCGAACCTCGGTCGAAGCCCGGCCCGGCGGCCGGGCTTCGACGCATGCGGTATCATCCGCAGGCTCTGTCAAACGAGCACCCTCGGTCGGGGCGTGGCGCAGCTTGGTAGCGCGCATCGTTCGGGACGATGAGGTCGGAGGTTCAAATCCTCTCGCCCCGACCA
>CAZOHT010000046.1:0-18512 GCA_964579825.1 uncultured Anaerolineaceae bacterium | reverse complement strand
TGTTGCCTTCCTGGATGAGGTCCAGGAACGACATCCCGCGCCCGATGTACTTCTTGGCGATCGACACGACCAGCCGCAGGTTGGCCGAGGTCAGCTGCTCGCGCGCGTCCCGCCCGATGGCCACGATCTCGCCCTTGCGATCGCGCAGCTTCGTGGTGGACGGCAGGTCCGGGTCGTAGCCCATGGTCAGGAGCAGGTCGGCATCGTTGCCGGCCTCGATCCAGCGCTGCATCGCCGGGAAGGCGACGCCATCGCGGGTCCAGTCGTAGATGGCCCGAAGGCCGACGTTGTCGCGCGAGTCCAGGTCGCCGTTGTGGACGGCCAGGTACGACCAGTCCATCAGCTCGAGGAACGATTCGGGCGAGAGGGTCTCGCCATAGGTATGGAGCAGCTTGCGGGCTTCCTTGAGCCGCTCCTTCGTGCCCTCGGACTGGGCGTCGCGACCGGCCTTGACCAGGTGGAAGTCGGGCGTCGGGACCAGCAGGTCCGCCGCGAGGTCGGACGAGATCGCCTTGCGGACCATCTCGTGCGCCTCGGGCCCGAAGGGCAGCCGATGCTGCTGCTTCATCGTCCGGGTCTTGCGCTCGGTGTCGTGGAGGGTCCACTCGTGGAGCGAGATGATGCCCTTCCACGGCTCCTCGGCGAGCTGCTCGCCGAGCTCGATCGCCTTGGCCAGGACGACCTCCTCCTCGGCGGTGAGCAGCGCGACCTTGCCGATCTCCTTGAGGTACATCCGGACCGGGTCGTCGATCCCGATCATGTCGGCCGAGATGGCCTCGAGGTCCTCGGCGGAGGGCTCCTCCACGGTCTTCGGGTCCAGCTTCGCCGGAGCGTCCGCCGGTAGCGATGCCGTGACGTCCGCCGGCAGGTCATCGGCCACCACGATGATCCCGACATCGGCGCCGTCGGCGGCCGCCACGTCCGGTCCCAGGTCCAGATCGTCGTCGTCATCGTCGTCGTCGTCGGGGCTGGCAACGGCGGTGCCGGACTTGGCCCGTGACGGGCGCAGGCCGGCCGTCTTGGCCTCTTCCATCTCGGCCTTGGAACGACGCGGACGCGACAGGACGGCTTCGACGAGTTGCTTGTCGAGGGGATCGGCGGGCATGGACTTACCTCCTGGGACTGACGAACATGCGGGTCTCTTCGCGGCGGCGGTCGAGAGACCGGCGTGCCTCGTTGATCTGGCGTCGTTCGAGCATCAACCGGTCGATCGCCTCTCGATCGCCGGCACGTTCGGCCTCCCCCTGGGCGGCCTCGTTGTAGTCGCTGCGCTCACGCAGCTGGTCGTCCTCGAGCTCGAGGAGCAGGCGGGTGACTTCGTAATGGAGCTGGGACGCACCCAGCGTTCGCGGGTCCGGCCCCGGCTTGGCATACAACGCTCGGGCGAGCGCTGCCGTCTCGTCGTCGACAGCGAGGAGCAGGGCCGCGCCATCGAACGGCGGGTGGATCCCCTGGTCGTCCGACTCGCGCTGGAGGACGATCGCCCGGAACAGCTCTCGCGCGACCGTGCTGGGCAACTGATCCGGTCCGAGCTCCTCCGCGACCCGGAGCTGCTGGTCCGGGACGAGCAGCAGGAGCCGAAGCAGCTCGCTCTCGACCGGGGTGACCGCGCGGAGGATGTCGTTGATCGGCAGCGCGTCGGGCGACGACAGCACGGCATCCGCGCTGATGCGACTCTGGGCGTCGGCGGCCGCTCCCCCACTCCCGTGTCCCGCCGTGACGGGATTCCTGGCCGGTCGGTCCAGCACCAGCCGAAGCGTGCGCTCCTCGACCCCCGACACGCGCCGCACCTCGCTGAGCGCTTCGGCCTGGCGGAGCGGATCGGCGATGTCGCGGATGGCCGGCATGACCGCCTCCACGAAGCCGATCCGGCCAGCAGCGGTCTTGAGGTCGAAGCGATCCGCGTGATAGCCGATCAGGTACTCCACGAGCGGCTTGGCCCTGGCGACCGATGCCTCCCAGACGTCGGGGGTCTCGCGGACCACGTCATCGGGATCCTTGCCGTCCGGCAGGCCCACGACGCGCACGTCCTCGAGCTTCAAGCCCGAGTCACCGTGCTGGAGCTGGCCGATCAGGCCGGCGATCGCGGTGACGCCGACGGTCCCGGCCTTCTCGCCGGCGGCGTCGACGTCGTACGCCAGCGCGATCCGCGTGGCGTAGCGGGTCAACAGCGCGACCTGGCCGGGCGTGAGCGCCGTGCCCAGCGAGGCCACGACGTTGTCGAATCCGGCCTGGTGGGCCATCAGCGCATCCGTGTAGCCCTCGACGATGACGGCCTGACCGGACTTGCGGATGGACGACTTGGCCCGATCGATGAGATACAGCGTCCGGCTCTTGTCGAACAGCGGCGTCGCCGGTGTGTTCAGGTACTTGGGCCCCTCGCCCTCGAGGAGCCGGCCGCCCAGCCCGACGGCGCCGCCGTTCTGGTCGCGGATCGGGAACAGCACACGCGCCCGGAACTTGTCGTAGACGCCGTTGCGGTTCTGGCGCGGCGACGCGAGCCCCACGTCGACGAGCTCCTCCGGCCGGATGTCGCGCTTGGCCGCGAGCTGGCGGGTCATCGTGTCCCAGCCGCCGGGCGCCCAGCCGAGCTGGTGCGTGGCGATCGTCTCGTCCGTGAAGCCACGACCGTGGAGGTAGGCCAGGGCCGACTCGCCGGTCTTGGAACCGGTCAGGACCGCGTGGTAGAAGGCGATCGCGCTGTCCATCACCGAGCGGAGTCGGGCCTTGTGAGCGTCCTCGCGCTTGGTCCGCTCGTCGATCTCGACGCCCGCCTTGCCGGCCAGCGTCCGCAGGGCCTCGGGGAACGTGGCCGAGTCGCGCTGCATCACGAAGCTGAAGATGTCGCCGCCCAGCCCGCACCCGAAGCAGTGCCAGGTCTCGCGCTGGGGTGTGACGACGAACGAGGGTGTCTTTTCCCCATGGAACGGGCACAGGCCCTTGAAGAGGGTGCCCGCCTTCTTGAGCGCCACGGTCTCGCCGACCACGTCCACGACGCTCAACTTGCTCTTCACTTCGGCTGCGACGCCGACCGCCAACCTCACCCTCCAGGTGATCCGCCCGACCTCCGCCGATCGGGTCCCGGACATGCGTGTGGGCCTGTCAAGTCTTGACAAGCCCTAGTGCCATAACCATACACCCGCTTGTCAAGCCCCTTGTCAATACTCCTCAGGGGTATCGCGTCGGCAAATGGTGTCAGGCGTCGAACACGAACCAGCACAGCTCGTTGCGCAACCGCTGGTCGTCGAGGACGAGCTCCCGGATCGAAGCGGGCAACCGAGCGCGCTGCCACGCGCACTCCAGGCGGCCGGCCGCCTCCGCCTCGCCGTCCGCCGCGGCGGCTTGCACCGCTCGGATCGAGTAGGCCGCGGCCCCGAGCTCGTGGGCCGCCACGTGCCCCACCGCGGCGGCCTGGCCGGCCGCGTACGCGGCATGCCGCGCCGCCCCGCGCAGGTCTCGTGCCGCCGCGTTCGCATGGCCGGCCGCCGTGCGGGCCTCGGCCCAGGGGATCTCACCCCGTGCCCAGGCACGCCCGAGGTGGATGGCCCGACGCGGACGGTCGTCATCCGGCCGTGCCCGCTCGAAGTGGTGCAGCACGTGCTCCGCGCAGTCCGCCGCCCATACCGCAAGCCGGCGATGATCGTCGTCAGAGAGGCTCCCGCCGCGACGCACCGTGATGAACCGCGGATCCCGGATCTTCGGGAGGATCACGCGCAGGCCCGCATCGGAGTCATCGTCCGTCAAGCGTAGCGGGGCCGATGCCACGGAGCCCGCCCAGGCAGACGGCATGGCCCGGGCCGAGCGGCCCCCTGCCGGCGGGTCCGATGGCCCCACGATGGGTCGCCATGGCCCATACCCCATGACGCCGCCGTCCCCGACGCTTGGTCCAGCAAGAGAGAGGCAGCGGTTCCAGACCGGAGCCGCACCAGTCCAGGGAAGGACGAGAGTCATGAACGGTCGAATGAAGATCCTTGGCGTCGTGCTCGCAGTCATGGGCATCGGCTTCCTCGCGGGCGGCGGCTACGCGCTGTATCGCGTCAACCAGGGCTCGGAGGCCCTCCAGGCGTTCAGCGCCGCGCAGAACGTCAAGCTGGCGTACGACGATCAGGGCGTGCTCGGTGGCGAGAACCCCGAGGAAGCCGCCGCGATCATGTCGCTCCTCGTGAACGACTGGGGCTACAGCGTCGACAACAGCGAGCTGAACCCGAACGACCCGCTGGTCAACACCTCCAGCGAGTACATGTACCAGATGGCGACGATCGCCTATCACACCCTCCACGCGAACACCACGGTCGTCCTCGATGAGCCGGCCGAGTTCAACGGCGAGACGATCGCTGCCGGCACCTACGAGTTCCAGAACGACGGTCGCTACTGGACCGGCTTCAACCGCGCCAACCCGATCGAAGGCGCAGCCCGCGGACAGATCTGGACCGGCACGGCCCACGCCCTCATCGCCGAGCTCGGCGTCGGGAGCGTGACCGCCTCCGCCCTGCAGCTGGGCCTCGGGATGGCCGGGATCCTCGCAGCCATCGGGCTCATGTTCATCATCACCGGCCTCGGCCTGGTGTGGGTGGCTCGAGCCGCGACCGAGACGGTCAAGGCGCCGGTCCTTCGCCCAGCGACCTCGGTCGCCTAGGACCAACCGATCCGGGTCGACGACCCGGCAACCGATCCCGGACGACGAGGGCTCTCCGGAGCCCTCGTCGTCTTGCCGTTCCCCTAGCCCACGCGCCGGATGGGCGGGACCCGGTACGTCCCATCGAGCACGGCCTGACGCGGCTGGTAGAGCCGGAGGACCGGGCGGAACGGCCCGGCGGGCGCGGGCAGCCAGTTGGGCTCGAGATCCGCACCCGGTGAGGCGTGGCTCATGCGAATCGTGATGGAACCGTCGTCTGCGACGACGAGGCCCGGTGTCCGGTCCCCGATCGAGTAGCGGTCGATCGGGTTGGCGACCAGGTAGAACTTCGGGACGTCGTACATCGTCAGCGACCAGAACGCATCGACCGGCGGTGGCGTCTCGAGTCGCAGCTCATAGCGGTTCGCCCCGTCCAGAGCCTCGCCGTCGGCGTCCTTCCAGGCCAGCAGGTAGTCCGCCTCATAGCCGTGATTGCCCCACAGGCCGGCCCTGGCCGCCATCGCCCGCACGGCGTACGCCTTGGACCGATCCGGGATCTTCCACTCCGGCGCATCGATGGTGCCGGGACCGCATCGGTCGAGGTTGTAGTCGAACAGGTGCATCGCGGTCGTCCAGCCATCGACGTCGCCCGACGTGTTGGTCGCCAGACCCTCGATCATGGCCTGACCCTGGATGGCGCCGGCCGCGAGCAGTTCGGCGAGGGCAGGATCCGCATCGACGAGCGGTGACCCGGGCGCGGTCAGGCCGAGCGCATCGAGGCCGTGCAGGAACTGGGCGTCCTCGGTCGGCGGGGGGAACGCCTCGAACCCGACACGGAACCGCTCCCACCAGGCGAGCGCATCGGGGACGGCCCGATCCGGCACGGGCAGTCCGACCGCCGCGCTCGCGCCGTCCAGGGGTCGCAGCGAGAACGCATCCTGCAGGGCGTGGACGGCCGGCAGGTCGGCGATGCCGTTCACCTGGACGCGCCCGACGGTCGCGAAGACGCCCGTCGGCGCCTCGATCAGCGGCATCCCGTCAGGGACCGGGCCGTCGTAGCCCCGCCCAGCCAGAAGGTACCGTCCGGGCCTCGTGCCGGTCGCACGCCGCCCGACGTACGCGAAGTTGTTGGTCCAGGCGTCGACGAATTGCAGGACGTAGTACCGGTCGTGGGTGTCGGGTACCTCGAGGACGAGCGGCCCGTTCCGGACATCGCACGCGGCCAGGAGATAGAGCGTGTCGTTGTTCGGAGAGACGAAGGCGGCCTCCGGGCCAAGCAGCGCACGAGCGGCCCCGAAGACGTTCCAGCCGTCGGTCTTGACCAGGGCCGTCCCGTCACCGAGCTTCGCGATCTCCTGCAGGTTGTAGACCAGCGGATAGCCGTAGACGTAGGCCTGCGCGACCCGCTTGACCTGCTGTTCATCCAGGACCATCGAAGCTCTCCCGTGTGCTGCATGGGACGCTGGGGCGCGACCGCGGTCCCTCGATGCTAGCCCGGGACGACCGACACCGTGCTGCCCGAGACCGTCACGCGTTCCGTGCGGGAGCCGATGGTCACGTCCACGACGAAGCCCGAACTCGTGAGGCTCACGACTTTGCCGCGGATGACCGGCCGGGTGCCGCTGTACGGCACCAGCAGCGTGAGATATCGAGCGGCCCTGGCCTTGACCGTGGTCTGGAGGACGGGTGCCGTGAACTTCGTCTGGTACGTCTCCGAGACCCACCCCTGGATCGGGTTCGTCGTCCCGGTGATGACGCGGAGCTGGGGATGTCCGACGAGTTGCACGATGGCGAGGTTCCCGGCCCCGAAATGCGTGTCGAGCCGGTTGCCGGAGACCGTGGGCGCCGAGCCGCGGGCCAGGTGCCAGGTCTGGCGGTATGTCCGCGTGACCGAGGCGGCCAGGGCGTCATCGACGATCAGGTAGTCCGCGCCACGCGACCACAGGACTCGGCGCTGGTTGGTGACCCCGGCGTAGCCGCCGTTGGTCGACGTCGCGTACACCAGGTTCGGGCGGGCGATCGAGGCCAGGCTCGTGGCCTTGGACAGGTCGTACGTGAGTCCATCCACCAGCACGACACTGTGGGCCGCGCGCGACTCGAAGAACGCCTTCCAGGGCCCGGCCGTGTAGGTGTACTTGCCGGGGTCCACCAGGAGTCGGCGTCCCCGCGCCGACAACGTCAGCGACTGGCCGTCGGGATGGCCATGGAAGGCGACCCCGGGCCCGAACCGCATCGTCAGGTAGGTCTCGGACGCGAACGGCCGGACGTCGCCCCAGCCGGACCGCGCGAACAGGTACCCGGCCGCGTAGCGCCGCACGGTGGTCGCCGGACGCGGCCCTGACGCGCCGGCACGCGCCGCGAATTCGGCCGGGGTCCCGGCGATCGCCTTGGCCGACTGCAGGTCCGTGTCGCCGAGCTGGACGTACTTGCCATCCGGCGACGTCGCGTGGGCCAGGAACTCGGGCATCCGAGCCACCCGCGTGAACGCCGACGGGACCGGCAGCCCGCACGCGACCAGGTGGCGCCGCGCACGCTCGTACTGGGCGTAGTTGTAGAGCTGATAGCCGATCGATTGCTCGTTCGAGACCCCCTCGGCGTCGACGCTCTCGACCACCAGGGCCGTCATCCGCTTGCTGGCCAGCGTCTTCCAGCTGGCCAGTGGGAGGACGCACGCCACATCGACCAGGCCGATGACCTGGTTGAGGGCGTGGTTGCCGTGGTCGGCGTAGAAGACCGGGTCGGCGAGGGCCGTGCCGTGCGCCCGGATCCCCGAGATGAGCCAGGCCGGCCGGCCCAGGTCCCGCGTGGCGCAGGCGAGCACGGACGCCCGCATCCCGGCGGTCATGTCGTTCCAGGCCATCAACGTCGCTCGGCTGGACCGCGGGTTGCTCTTCAGCCAGTCCTGGAGGAGGAACGCCGCACGATCCGTGTAGGCCGCCTGGCCGGTCTCCCGGCCGGCCTGGAGCAACGCCAGGACCCAGCGCAGCGCATGGTAGTTGAACAACCAGTTCTGATCGGCGCTGAACGGCTGTTCGCGCCAGGTGGGGTCCTTCGGCAGGATCCAGTCGGCGTGCGTGCCAAGCTCCAGGTGCCGGGCCATGATCCGGTCCGCCTCGGCCTTGATCGGGAGCGTCGTCGCGTACACGCACTCCGACGCCGGGGGCAGGCTGACGGTGGCCGCCCGGGCCGATGTCGCGACGAAGCCGGACAGCACCGTGGCGATCACGAGGGCAATGGCGGCGGTCCGACCGAACGACATGAAGGCTCCTGGGCGGCTCGTGGCCGAGGCAGCATACCGGCCGAGCGCCGCCGGGGTCCCCCGTACCGGCGTCAGGCGAGGCCGACCGTTCGGGCCAGGAACGCCCGACGGTCGGCGACGATCTCCGGCAGGCGCATGTCGTGGCCCGTGTCGTAGGGGAGGAGCTCGCTCCCGGCCGGTGCCGCGGCCCGGAACTCCAGGCCGCTCATCGCCGCGATGAAGAAGTCGCTCCGACCGAACTGGAACAGGACCTCCGCCGGCGCGGCGCGGCCGATGACCTCGATCGGATCCATCGGGCGGATCGCTCGGAGATACTCGATGCGATCTTCGGCGATGTCCCAGAAGGGCAGGAACCAGTCGCCCCAGCGTGGTGTGGCGGCCACGATGACGAGGGCCTTGAGGCGATCCTCGTCCGCAGCCTCAACGGCGGCGAGCATGCCGCCGAAGTCATGGCCGACGACGGCCAGACGCGCGGGATCGACCTCCGGCCGGCCGACGAGCAGGTCCAGCCCGGCTCGAAGCCGCCCGACCTCGGCGAGGATCGCGGCCGTGTCCGCCGCGGACCCAGTGGGTGGCTGCGACCACGGGAAGCGACCCTGTGGCAGCAGGCAGACGGCCCCGGCCGCGGCGAGATCCTCAGCCTCGGTGAGGTACTGGGTCCGGTTCCCGTCGGGCGCCTCGGAATCCAGCCAGTGCCACATGAGGATCCCGGCGAGCGAGGCGGCGTCGTGCTCGGTGGCGGGACGGACGACGTACGCCTCCACCTCGAGTCCATCGGGGCCATCGAAGACGATGTCGTCGACCAGCGCGCCGCCGCGCGGTTCGGTCGACAGGATCCGGATCTGGGTCATCGCTCCTACGATGCCGACGCTGTCAACCCCGGGCGACCGTGGCGACGGCCGGCTCGCCGGGTTGTCGAACGCGCACGCCGCCGCCGGTCCGTGCCTGCTTGATCAGGTACATCTCGTGATCCGCCATGCCGTGCAGCCGGTCGATCGGCGGGACGCGACTGGACGGCTCGATGATGATCACGCCGATCGAGGCGCCGACGGACACGATCCCACGTTCGGTCTCGATCGGCTCGCACAGGCGGAGCCAGATCTTCCGCGCCAGCGCCTCCGCGGCGACCGAATCGGAGATCCCGGCCAGCAGGACGCCGAACTCGTCGCCGCCCCGGCGCACGGCGGCATCGGTCAGCCGGATGGAGTCGCGCAGCCGGATCCCGACTTCACGGATGACCTCGTCGCCGGTCTTGTGGCCGTACGTGTCGTTGATCGCCTTGAAGCCGTCGAGATCGATGGCCAGCAGCGCCGCTCGACCGGCACCGCGACGGACCCCGACGAGGATCTGCTCCAGTCGGGCGTCGAAGCCGGCCCGGCTGAGCAAGCCGGTCATGGCGTCGTGGCGAGCCATCTCACGATAGTCGTGGCCCTGCCAGATGACGAGGACCAACGATGCGCTGATGAGCGCCGCCCACCAGCCGATCATGCTATACGAGAGGACGAGGACCCAGCCCATCACGACCTCGCTCGCCGACGTGGTCCGATACGACGTGTCGTACAGGCGGGTGGCTTCCCGGAAGGTCAGGCGATCGCGCAGGAGGACCGTTCCCGCCGCCAACGCTGCCGACAGGCCGGACAGGATGAACGTGGCCGCCACGATCGCCAGCAACTCAGCAGCCTGGCCGCCCTCGGCCACGCCCGCCAGCGGTCCGTTCCGGACGGCATCGAACACGACCCCGGCCAGGACGGCCGACAGCGCGATCGACGCGTGATTGGCCAGCGTCCCGTACCAGGGGACTTCGCGGAATTCGCGAGCTTCGAAGGTCGCGAACACGGCGACCCAGCCACCGGCGACCGGCCCGCCGAGGGCCGTCGCCGCGATGATGAACGGCAGATGGAAGGTGAGCACACCGTGGCCGTGGAGGTGCTGCACGCGGGTGCCGCCGAGGAGTCCCAGGGCGATCCAGAACACCATCCCGAGCAGGATCCCCTCGGGTCCGCCGGCCTTGGTGAGCGAGATCGTCGGCCAGATCGGGTACGTCAGGGACGCCCAGGCGAGGGCGATCGCGCCGGCGACGATCGTGGCGCCGGTGTACACGTAGAGGGCCAGCGAGTGGCGCGACGCGCCGGGTTCGCCGGGAAGCGAGGGGGCCACAGCGCGGTCCCCGCCGTCACGCGACGGCAGCCTCGGATCCATCAGGGGGCACTCCTGGAGGACGTCGCCACAGGCCGAAGGCGGGCTCGGGCATGGATGTCGTCGTCACCTGACCGGATCGACCGGCCGTGCGCGGATCCCGTCCGCCGCACTCGCCGCCCGACCCTGTCATGCGATCCCTCCGACGACGAAGATCCGGCCCCGTCCGGGCAGTCCAGCGGACTGCTCTCGTCCCCCCGAATCTGCACCCGACGGCGGTCAGCGGCCCATGGGACGGAAGTACCGGTTCGGTGCGTCCGCGCGCCGGACCCGGCCGCAGATCAGCTGTCCGCGCGGGCGACCTTGAGCGCCTCCAGGACGCCGCTCAGGGCGTCGTATCTGGCCTGGGCCCGGCGCGCCTCGTCATCCATGACCTCGCGGTTCGTCGCGTCGCCGTAGCCCGCGGTCAGGCGGATGCCCCGGCGCCGTACCTCGCTGAGTTCACTGGCTCGTGCCCGAAGGAGAGCCTGCTCGAGCGCGTCGAGGTCGACGTCGGGCGCCAGCTCCAGGCGCAGCGGTTCGTCCATCGATCCGTCCATCGCTCGAACGGTAGCCGGTCCGCGACGACTCCGCGGGTAGCGGGTGGACGCTCCCGAACACCCGCCACGCAAGGGCGGCACAGGCCAGCGAGATCGCGGCGAACAGGACGATCGGCGGCAGCTGGGCGACGCCCGTGGCGAGCCACTCCACGACCAGCATCGATGCGATGCCGGCCCCCATCGCCATCCCCTTCACCACGACGATCGCGGACAGGACGTAGCCGACCGCGAGCCTGCGCTTGACCGTGACGGCCGTGAACAGTCCGAGCGGGACGAGGAAGCCGAGGTCGAACGCCTGGACCACCAGCGTCGTGCCGCCGTTCAGCTGCGGCACGGACGCCGCGTCCCAGGTCTGGGCGATGAGCGGCAGCCACATCCCGGCCAGCAGGACCGCCATGAACACGCCGAACCCGATCATCGCGCGCCGCGGGAACCGGTCCGAGATCCGCCCGGCCAGAGCGTCCAGGTCCAGGCCGCTCGCGAGCAGGGAGATGCCGGTCACGCTGAGCGCCCCGATGCCGACATACACGAGGAACATCGGTCCGTAGGCCAGGGCCATGGCGTACTCGAAGTACTGGTAGGTGAAGTAGGCCAGGACGCCGAGGACGAACAGGCGCGCCCGAACCGAACCACGTCGCACGGATGGGAGGGAGATCAGGAGGGCCGGCACCACCAGGAACAGCGTGACGACGTCCCAGCCGACCCCTTCCGCGGCGATGGCCTTGCCATTGAACCGATACACACCCCCGGTCAAGGCGTCGACGAGGTCGCCGCGGACCGTCACGAACGGTCGAGTCGCGAGGTCGCCGCGCAGGAAGACGCCCGCGCCGGCGGCCAGCGCCGCCAGGAGCCCGGTGAGCCCGATGAGCGCCACGTGGGCGCGCGAGACGACGCGATCCATGGCGATCAGCGGGCGTGCCAGGCGACGGACCACGGGTCGGCCATCTGGTGCCAGAGTCGATATCCGAGGGCCATCACCACGACGCCGATCGCGATGTAGACCACCTGCAACCAGGACACCGCGTTGTCGGCGCCGTGCACGAGGATCGCGAACCCGACGATCGCGATCTCGACGAATTCGAACGCGATCATCATCGCCCCGGAGATCATCGTGACGACCGGCGCGTGCTTCGACCCGAGGACGAGCAGCACGACGGACGCGATCGCCGAGACGCCGACCAGGCCGAGGGCGATGGCCGGGATCGTGTAGTCGGTCATCGGGCCGCGCTGGATCCACTCCAGCGGCAGGGTCGGGACCACGAGGAACGCTCCGAACAAGGTGGTGAAGGCGACGAAGCTCTGGAGCACGATCAACGTCGCGCGGTTGGCGGTGCGGCTCATCTTGGTACCTCCTTGGAAACGGGCCGTGGATCTGGTCATGGACGGTCGCCGAGACCCACTTCGGCGATCCAGAGCGCTCCCGCGCTGGCCCGGTCGATGCGGACGTGGATGGCGTCAAGGCGATCGGCGAGGAACGCGGGATCGACCGCTTCGAACGCGGCCAGCGGCATGACATAGGTCTGCAGGACGCGCTCGACCGGCGACCGCACGGACAGGTCGATGCCGGCGAGTCCGGTCAGCAGATCGTTCTTGGTGAGATCGACGACGAGCGGCGGCGGGAGTGCGCCCCACCGGTCCAGCGGCAGGCTGACCGACACACCGTCGAAGCTCGTTAGCTCGACGACCGGGTCCAGCGAGGTCCCGGGCTCGCCGGCAGGCGACGGCTCCGAGCCGTTCGCCAGCGCGATCCGGATGTCGATCGCCGATGCTGCCAGGCCCGTGGCGGCGAGCCCGGTGAGTCCCCAGGCGGCCGCCCCTTCGCCCGCCGACCACGCGATGCGAACCGCACGCGTTCCCTGGTCTGGCTGCAGCGCGCGCAGCGGGACCGCTCGAGCGGCGGCCGAGTCGAGGTGCTCTCGATCGACCGAGATGCCCGCGACGGGCTGGCTGGGGTCGGCTCCGATGAGGGGAGTGACGCCCGCCTCCACGGCTCGGACGAGGAAGATGTCGTCGTCCGGCAGCCACTCGCGCCCGACCATCGGGCGGCGGAACAGGGCCCGGTAGCCGTCGATGTCGTGCAGGCTCGCTTCGAGGAAGGCACCGATCGCCGTCCGGGCGACATCGCGCTGCTCGAGCGGGTCGAGGAGCGGGGCGAGGTTGAGCAGCGCACCGCTCGCCGGACCCTGGTCGAGGCGGCCCCAGACCGTGTTGAACTGGCCGTGGTTCGACCGGTAGCTCCAGAAGGCGGCCTTGAAGCTGTCGCCTTCGACGGTCGTCCGGGCGAACTGGCGCAGACCGGACCAGGCCCGGGCATCGGCGTCATACCCGCCGCTCAACTCGAGCAGGTCGGTCCCGCGCAAGACGATGGTCGTCCCGTATTGCCCATCGCTCGGCGCGATCGCCACGACCGCCCGGACGGCCAGGCCGGTCGGCCAGGGGGCCATGTCCCGACGCGGGGGCGCGGCCTGCGCGACCAGGCTGGCCGCGAGCGATGCGGCCTCGCCACCCCGGGAGTGGCCGAGCAGGGCGACGCGATCCAGGTCCACGAGACCGGCGAGCTGCCCGTCGGTATCGGCGCTCCACGTGCGCCACTGGTCGAGGTGGGCTAGCAGCACCCAGGCCCGGACCAGTTGTTCGTCGCCATGCCAGTCACTGGCCCACGAACCGTTGAGGAAGTCCTCGTCCACGGACACGGCGATGAACCCGCGGCTGGCCAGGTGCTCGCCGAGGTAGCCGTAGCCGGACTCGCTGAAGTCGCCCATGGCGTGGTTCCCGTGGACCATCAGGACGAGCGGGAACGGGCCGTCGCCGACCGGCATCCAGACGATCCCGTTCAGCGGCAACGCCCCGGTGTCGAAGCCCCAGAACCAGGCCCGCGCTTCGTCCGCGCCGTCGCCGAGGCGACGTAGGACCGCAGAGGCATCGATGGTGGGGGTCGTGAGCTGGGCGCGGTCACCGAAGTCGGGACGTCGAGCATCGGTCCCGCTGCCGTAGGTGAACGATCGGACGGTGTACGGACCGGTCGCGCCCGGATCCGGGAGGGTCGCTTCGACGACGGCGCTATCGAGGCCCGGCGTCGGGCGGACCAGGGTCGACGTGCTGCCCGGGTCCATCGCGGTCGCGAGCGTCGAGCCGGACAGGACGAGAGCCAGCGCGGCGACGGCCAGCGCGGACGCCCCGCGGGCGACAGGCAACGGTCCGGGCCGCTCGGGCCGGACGAGCGACCTCGCCATCGCCAGCAGGGCGCCCACCAGGCCGACGACGTAGATGAAGGGCGACAGCGCGCCGGCCGGCACGAACAGGCCGAGCGGACCCAGCAGGTGCCCGGCGATCCCGAGCCAGAGCAGGACGGCGAAGGCGCCAAGCCACGCTGCCGGGAGGGTCCGGACGATCCGGAACGGGATCGCCGCGACGCTCCGGATGGGTCCCGGTGCCCGGCTCAGGAGTCGGTCCACGCCGTCGCCGGCTGTCGAGATCAGCCGGACGATCACGATCGCGAGGCCCCCGCCCGCCAAGGCCAGGCCCGTGACGCCCGCGCCGATGGCGACCATCGCTGCCGGCCACGGGATGCCCAGGAACGTCCACGGCGCGGACAGGACCGTCAAGGCCACGAAGGCGACGGTCAGGCCGATCACGAGACCGTCCAGGCCATGGCCGATCGTGGCCACGATCTCGCGAAGGACGCTCGTGATCCGAGCCAGGGAACGGTGCAGCCCGGGACGTGCGGCGCCCGACAGTCGCCGCCCATGCAACGAATCTCGTGCGTGTCGGGAGGACACGCCCAACGTCATCGCACCGACTCCAACCACGGCGGGCCGGCCCACGTCGGGCCCGAGCCCGCGATCGATCCGACTCTGGCGGAACGGCGCCCCGGACGGTAGGGCCGTGAGTCGGGAGGAGCTGGGCGATCCGGCCCTATCTAGCGAACGACGACGTCCCGGATCGCCAGGACGGCGCCCGGATCGAACCGGTCGACGTGGAAGACGAGCTGGACCTCGACGCGTTCTGCCCCGTCGAACCAGCCGTGCTCATAGATGTTGAAGAACGGGCGGCCGCGAGCCTCGAGTGAGCGGATCTGGAGTCTGGCCCGGCCCTCAAGGATGGTCACGTCGGCGGGCCAGCGATCGACGAACGCGAAGTCCGCGACGGACAAGAGGCCACCGGGCAACCGAGCCTCGCCGAGCGGGACCGCGTAGTCCCCGACGTGATCGATGGGGATATCGAACCGATCGATCCGAAGTTCGGCGCCGTCTGCGATGGCGGCCGCGTCCGGCGTGGGCACGGGCGTCGCGCAGCCGGCCGGCGGTTCGCCGGCACAGGGAACGTCGTGATACCCGCCATGGATGATCGAATCGGCGACGAGATGGGGATCGTCGCCACAGGCGGGCGCCATGGCCAGGCCACCGCAACCGATCGGCACGTCCTGTGTCGAGCCATCCGCGAGGGTGACCCGGACGCTGACCGGTGCCGCACCGCCCAGGGTCATCCCCTCGAGCTCACTCGGGAGGATGGCGATCCCGACGATGTCCGCGCGGGTCAGGTCCAGCTGCACGGCGACGGTATCGACGATCGCCAGGCAATGGGCGTCGGAGAACGTCTGCTCGCACGGCGTCGGCTGGGTCGGCGCCCGCAGCAGATCGCACCCGAGGACGGAGAGCGCGACGAGGACGAGCGCCGGGAAGACGGCTCGACGGGTCATGGCGCGGAGCATCCCACGCCGGATGTCGGGCCGCCATGGCCCGTCGGTCCGGGCTAGACCTTGCCCTCGCGGAGCTGGGCGACGGACTTCTCGATGCGGCGCTGGCGCGTTTCGGGCGTCTTGGCGTCATCGATCGACCAGGTGAACCGGCGTCGGTTGCTGTAGGACAGGGAGTCGAAGAAGCGGCGCGCCTCGGGTTCGGCGTCGAGCGCGGCCGCGAAGTCTGCGGGGACCTCCAGGACGCGCTCCTCGGTGTCGAGCTCGAGCGTCAGGTCCACTTCCTGGCCGGCCTCCACGCCGGCGTGCCGGCGGACGTCCTTGCTGATGCCGAGCCAGTACTCGCCGCCCATCACCGCCACGGTGCTGCGCCAGGTGTAGCCGTTGATGGTCGCCTTGACCGGCGGCTTCCTGCCCTTGCCGAGGGCCTCGACGACGGCGTCGGGAAGCTGCACACCAGCGGAGGTCTCGCCCGTGCCCTGGATGCGGATGCGGATGCGGATGGTCTGGGTCATGCGTCGAAGTATGCCGTGAGCTCGGCCAGCGATGTCGCCATGACCTGGATGGTGAGGTCGGTCCCGTCGCGGAGCGGGTAGCGCAGGCCGGTGTCGCGGAACCCGAGCCGTTCGTACAGCCGGACCGCCGGCTCGTTGCCGAGGGTCACGCCGAGGCCGATCGTGTCGTATCCCGCACCCCTGGCCCACTCGGCGACCGCCCGGATGAGACGCTCGCCGATGCCCTGCCCGCGGGCCGCCGGTTCCACCCACATCCCGTAGATCGCCGCGAACTCGCGGTGGTCCGGAGCCGGGCCACCCGAGCCCATGCCGACGAATCGACCGGCGTCGTCGACGGCCACGATCAGCGTGCCGTCCGGTCGGTCCGCCCGGTGCTGCCAGGCCTCGTCCGGGCTGGCCGCCTCGTCGTCGTAGGTCGCCCCGAAGGCATCGGGGGAATCCCGGAGGGCCCGAAGGCGGATCTCTCGAAGCGCCGGCCACTCGTCCGGTCGGATCGTGCGGATCTCCACCGAGGGAGTCTAGGTGAGCACCGGATCCTCGACCGTGACCTCGATCATCGGCGCCCAGGCCGTCATCGCATCGACGTCCTGCTGGCGCCAGGCGTTCGCCACGATCCACTCGGCGATGGTCCGACGCTCCACGGGATCCGTGACGACCCGGGCCGTCGCGGGCAGGTCCGCCGTGACGGACCCCTTGAGATGGAACGTCAGGTTCGGGTCCGCCTCGAGGTTGTAGAGCCAGGCGCGCTTGCGATCGGACCGCGGCATCCCCGTGATGACCAGGCGCCCATCGATGTTGTGGAAGACGATCTCGATCCGACGCGGTTCGCCGGTCTTGCGGCCGGTCGTGGTGATGTCGATCGTGTGGCCGTGCTCGAGGGCGGCTTCGATGCGAGGGTCCATGGCTGGGTTCGGCTCCTGAGGGTCGCAGATGGTGCGTGGCCCGCGGTGGTTGTGCGGACAACCATCGTACGGCAGTCGCTTGCGGTTCGCAAGTGTCCGCATCGGAACCCACTCGACGTGATCGCCGTCCTTGGGCCATGAACCGACTTCCGCTGCTCCTCCTGACCATCGCGACGGCCACGGTCCTCTCGGCGTGCTCGGCCGCCGGCGCTTCGACCGCCCCGAGCGCCCAGCCCCTGGCCCTCGACGGCCACACCTACCTCTCCACCGGCGCGACCGGGGTCACCCTCGTCCCCGGCAGCACGATCACCCTCACGTTCAAGGACGGCAGCCTGCAGGCGAGCGGCGGCTGCAACTCGATGGGCGGCGCGTACACGCTCGATGGCGACCAGCTCACGACCGGCGCGATGTTCATGACCGAGATGGCCTGTGACGAGCCGCTCATGCAGCAGGACGCGTGGCTCGCCGACTTCCTGTCCGATGTGACCGTGAGCCAGTCGGGCGACACGCTCACCCTGACTGACGGTGCGGTCACGCTCACGCTCCTCGACAAGACCGTCGCCACGCCCGACAAGCCCATCGAAGGCACGCTCTGGATCCTCGACGGGATCGTGGCCGGCGACGCCGTCTCGAGCGTGCCGCAGGGCGTGGTCGCGTCGCTGCGGATCGTGGACGGCCAGGCCGAGGTGAACTTCGGCTGCAACACGGGCGGCGGCCCGGTCGACGTGGCGGCGGACACGCTCACCTTCGGGCCGATGATCAGCACGAAGAAGGCCTGCGAGGGTCCGGGCGGGGCCGTCGAGGGAGCGGTCGCGGCGGTCCTGCAGGGAACGGTCCCCTACTCGATCGATGCGGACACGCTGACCCTGGATGCGGGCGCCAACGGCCTGATCTTCCGCGCGGCGCCGTAGCCGGGCGACGGTGATCCGGTCGCTCGACCTAGAGGGTCCGGGCGAGGATCTGCGTCAGCATCGCGACGAACTTCGGCTCGTCCGCGTCCATCGCGAAGTGGACGTTCGGTGGCTTCCGGCTCCGTCCGCGGAAGTCCGCGACGGTCCGGCCCTGTGACAGCTCGCCGCCGGTCTCCACGTCCACGGGGATGAAGTGCGTTGTGATGACGGTCGGGTCGATGACGGCACACACCGCCAGCGCGTCATGGACCGGAGCCGCGCCCAGGCGGTGCATCGGCTGGGTCGCATCGTAGCCTTCGATGCGCTTCTCGATGAACGTCGCCGTCGCCGTCGCGGCCGGCGTTCCCAGCTCGCGGAGTCGGGCGCAGTCGTCCTTCGACACGAGCGCCTCGTGCGTCGCGTCGAGCGGCAGCATCCGGATCGGCCGGCCACAGTTCACCACGATCCGCGCGGCCTCGGGATCCAGGAAGATGTTGAATTCCGCCGACGCGGTGGCGTTGCCGTGGTCGTGGGCGCCGCCCATGATGACCAGCTCCGGGATCCGCTCGATGATCCGCGGCTCCTTGCGCATGGCCGTCGCGATATTGGTCAGCGGACCGACCGGCACGAGCGTGATGTCGCCGTCGGACGCCATGTAGGTATCGATGAGCCAATCGACGGCGTGCCGATCACCCTTCGTCGAGCGCGACGGTGGGAGGTCGAGGAAGTCGCCGTGGATGCGCGACGCCGGGTTGATCTGGTGCGCATTCGGGCGGACCATCGGTTCGGCCATGCCTTCGTGGACGGGGACGCCGGTGAGGCCGATGTGATCGAACACTCGCAGCGTGTTCTCGGTGCAGTTGGTCAGTGCGGTGTTGCCGTTGACGGTGGTCGCGCCGA
>CAZOHT010000045.1:17799-18892 GCA_964579825.1 uncultured Anaerolineaceae bacterium | reverse complement strand
CGCCGGATCCGCGTCGTTGTCGTAGTACATCGTCGCCGTCATCGCTTGATCGCCTCCTCGATGGACCCGGATCCGCGCGCCATCACGACCGCGCCGGTCCGGACCAGTTCCTTGATGCCGTAGGTCCGGACCAGCGCGACGAACGCGTCGATCTCGGATTCAGTGCCGGTCACCTCGACGATGACCGACCCGTCGGACAGGTCGACGACCCGGCCGCGCGAAAGCTCCACGAAGCGCAGGATCTCGGCCCGGGTGGAGTCCGTCGCGCGGACCTTGACCAGGGCCAGTTCCTGCTGGACGGTGGGTTCGGCCGTGACGTCCTGCACCTTGAGGACGTCGATCAGCCGGTACAGCTGCTTGGCGGCCTGCTCCACGGCGACGTCGTCCCCGTGCAGCGTGATCGTCATCCGGCTGATGTCCTCGCGATCCGTGTGGCTGACCGCGAGCGAGTCGATGTTGAAGTTGCGCGCCCGCATCAGGCTGGCGACGCGGTTCAGCACACCTGGCTTGTTGAGGACGACCGCGACCAGCACGTGACGACGGGTCTCGCCACCACCGGGGAGGGCACGTGGCGGCGGGGCGCTGTGGGCGGGCAGGGCGCCGGGCGGCAGGTCCGCCGGCAGCGCGCCGTTCGACTCCGGATCGACGCTCATTCGTCCGGCCCGTCCCACTTCTCGATCAGGTCCGACAGGCCCTTGCCGGCCGGCATCATCGGGAACACGTTCTGCTCCTCGGCGATCTCGAACCAGATGAGGGCCGGGCCATCGACCGCCTGGGCGGCCTGGATGGCCGGGTCCACCTCGTCGGGGGTCCGAGCCCGGAACGCCGGGATCCCGAACGCGTCGGCGAGCTTGGCGAAGTCCGGCCCGGGCAGGTTGGACGAGTGGTAATTGCCGGCGTAGATGATCTCCTGCCACTGGCGGATCATCCCGAGCTTCTTGTTGTCGAGCAGGGCGATCTTGACCGGGATGTCATCCGCGACGAGGGTCATCAGCTCCTGGAAGGTCATCTGGAAGCCACCATCGCCGGTGATCGCCCAGGTCTCCCGATCCGGCCGGCCGAGCGCCGCGCCCATCGCCGCCGGGACGCTGAA
>CAZOHT010000045.1:0-17699 GCA_964579825.1 uncultured Anaerolineaceae bacterium | reverse complement strand
AGGTCTCCCGATCCGGCCGGCCGAGCGCCGCGCCCATCGCCGCCGGGACGCTGAAGCCCATCGTCCCGAGGCCGCCCGAGCTGACGTGACTGTTCGGCTCCCGGAAGCCCGTGTAGCGGGCCAGCCACATCTGGTTCTGGCCGACGTCGGCGACGTAGGTGGCCGCATGACCGGACAGCTCGCCGATCCGCTCGACGACGTAGTCGGCCGACAGGAGCCCGTCGCGCCAGGCTCCAGAACCGTGCCAGCTCGACGCGACCGAGTCGGTCTTCCAGGCCGCCAGCTGCTCGAAGTAGTCGGTTCGAGTCGCCGGATCGACGGCGGCGACCATCGGGGTCAGGGCGCGGAGCACCCGGCCCGCGTCGCCCACGATCGGCACCTCGACCGCGACGTTCTTGCCGATCTCGGCCGGGTCGATGTCGACGTGGACGATCCGGGCGTAGGGGGCATACGTGCGGACGTTGCCGGTCACCCGGTCGTCGAAGCGCATCCCGATGGCGATGAGCAGGTCCGCGCTCTGGATCGCCCGGTTGACGTGCTTCCAGCCGTGCATGCCCATGTAGCCGTAGGCGAGCGGGTGCGCCTCGTCGATGACGCCGATCCCGAGCAGCGTCCAGGCCACGGGGATCTGGGTCTTCTCGGCGAACGCCAGCAAGTCGTCCCAGGCCTCCGCGTGGAGCACCCCGTGGCCGGCGAGGATGACCGGCCGCTTGGCCGCGGCGATCTCGCGGGCCGCGGTCTTGAGCTGCTTGGGGTGGCCGTCGAGATTGGGGCGGAAGCCGGGCAGGCCGGCGACGATCTCCTCGTCGGTCGGGTGCTGCGCCCGCGTCTCCTGCTGGAGCGCGTCCTTGGTGATGTCCACGTGGACCGGGCCGGGCCGACCGGTCCGGGCGATGTGGAAGGCCTCGGCGATGACGCGCGGGAGGTCGTCGGCATCGCGCACGAGGTAGTTGTGCTTGGTCATCGGCAGGGTGATGCCGTTGATGTCGATCTCCTGGAACGCGTCCTTGCCGAGGAGGGCGGCCGGCACGTTCCCGGTGATGGCGACCATCGGGACGGAATCCAGCAGGGCGGTCCCGATGCCGGTGACCAGGTTGGTCGCGCCGGGACCGGACGTGCCCATGCACACGCCGACCCGGCCGGTGACGCGGGCGTAGCCGTCGGCGGCATGCGCCCCGCCCTGCTCGTGGCGGACGAGCACGTGGCGCAGTTCCGGGTAGTCGCCCAGCACGTCATACAGCGGGAGGATCACGCCGCCCGGGTAGCTGAAGAAGACGTCGACACCCTGGCGCAGGAGCGCCTCGCACAGGACGTCCGCCCCGATGCGCGTCCGCTTCAGGTCACGCGCCTCGTGGAGCATCCCCTTCCGGGCCCGTTCGATGGCGGCCGCGCCGGCCGTCCCGTCGTTCGGCACGTGGCTGCGACGGACCGGTCGTGCCGATCCAGCCGTCCCGCCCGTGCCCGGCGGTGTCGCCGGTTCGCCTTTCGTGAGTGTCATCGCCTTGTGGAGCCTCCCAGGTCCGGGCCCGCGTCGCGCCCCGGCATGCAAAAGACCCTCGCCTCCCGGCGAGGGTCCCTTCGGTCTTCGGTGGTTCGAGTGCCTAGCGCTCGTTCCTCCGCGTTCCTCCGTTCTCCCGCCGGGAGCCGGTAATGAGCCCAAGAAGGCCACCAAGCCCCGGAAGCGAGCGAAGAAGTTCGAGGAGGGATACGTCGGACAGGCCGGCCGGTTCGATGGGCATCTGGACGCGCCGTCCATCCGTCGTGATCACGACGGCGACTCGGCGGCGATCCTGTCGATCGAAACGACCCAATGTGGTCTCCCCTGACGAGGCATCACCCAGCGGGGCCGGGCGACGTGGGCGCAGTCTACGGGCATGCTCCACGATGCGCAACCCCGGACGATTCATGCCGGCACCGCGCGGAGCCGCTCGACCAGCCAGTCGCCGCCGCTTCGGGACAGCGCGTCGAGGTCGATCGGGTCCGCGGTCGGCGCGTCGGCCGGCCGGCCCAGCAGGTAGCCCTGCCCCGCGGCGATGCCGAGCGACCGCACCAGGTCGAGCTGGACCGGCGTCTCGATCCCCTCGGCGATGACGAGGGCGCCCCACCGGTCGGCCAGGTCGCGCAGCGTCCGAACGATCTCCAGCGACGTGTCGCGGACGGCACCGCCCTGGACCAGCGACAGGTCGATCTTGACGATGTCGAAGCGGACCTGGCTCAGGAGCCGCAGGCCCGCGTTGCCGGCCCCGACGTCGTCGGCGGCGACCCGCATCCCGGCCGCCCGGACGGCTTCGACGGCCCGTCGCAGCCGCTCGAGATCCTCGACCGACTCGCGCTCGGTCAGCTCCAGCACGACGTTCGTCGGATCCACGCGATTGCGCTGGAGCATGTGCAGGAGGGCCGGCACGCTGAACTCGTCGGATTCGAGCGTGCGCGGCGAGAGGTTGATGGTCAGCGACCCGGGCAGGCCGCGAGTCGCGAAGGACGACAGGACGGTCGCCAGGCAGGCCAGGTCGAGTTCGACCGTCCGGCCGGCTTCCTCGGCGGCGGAGAACAGCTCGCTCGGGTCGGCGAACCCGGTCCCCGGCAACGGCCGGGTGAGACCCTCGAAGCCGTGGACGACGCCGCTCTTCATGTCGAAGATCGGCTGGAACACGGCCCGCAGCGCGCCGGTGGCTGCGACCTGGCCGATGGCCGCCGCGAGCTCGGCCGGTGGCCGGGCGGCCGCGCTGTCGTGCCGGGCGGGATCGAACGTCGTCACGCAGGTCCGACCGTGACGCTTGCCCCAGTAGAGCGCGGCATCGGCCTGGCGGTACATCGATTCGCGATCCACGGCCGGACCCGGCAGGGCGCTGACGCCCGCCGTGAACGAGACGGACGGCTTCACCTCGTACCCGGTCGACCCTTCGAGCGAAGCCGCCAACAGGCGCCGGATGGTCAGGTAGGCCCCGTCGGCATCGGACTGGCCGAGCAGGATGGCGAACTCGTCGCCGCCCACCCGGAACGCCCGGTCGGTGCGGCGGAGCTGCCCTTCGAGCGTGCGGGCGAACAGCGCGAGACAGCGATCGCCGGCACCGTGCCCGCCGACATCGTTGACCCGCTTGAAGTCGTCAAGGTCGATCAGGGCCAGGGCGAGGGACGTCCCGTGCCGGCGCGCGATGAGCCACTGGCGCTCGAACTCCTCCTGGAACGCGCGGTGGTTGCCGAGCCCGGTCAGCGCGTCACGGAGCGACTCCGCTCGAGCGCGGTCGTAGGCGTCCTCGAGGATGACGCGCGCCCGTTCGAGCTGTTCCGCGGGCTCCAGGACGCGCCGGGCGAGGTACACGACCAGGGCGCCCAGGGCCATGGCCAGCGCGACGATGGCCAGGGCGGGCGCGAGCAGCGATTCGCCCGGGCGCCAGGCCAGTCCGAAGACGACCGGGGCGGCGATCGCGAGGGGGATCGCGAACATCGTGATGAGCGCGAGCCACAGCCTGAACCGGACCAGCCCGAGACTGCTCGAGCCGGGTAGGAGCGGCCCCATGCCGTTCGGATCGTCGTGGATGAGCGCGACTCCTCTGGATGCGCGTGTCTGGGACTCCCGTTATACCGGGCAGGATCGGGGGCCGGACGGGCACCGTCGTACTCCGCCGGGTAGGACCAACGGTTGCGAGCGATGGCGCGGACGGCCCCTGCCGGCTGTCCCGGCGTCCTCTGGTACGCTCCCGCCATGACCACCCCGCGCACGATCGTCGACAAGATCTGGGCCGATCACGTCGTGACCCAGGACCCCGGCGCCCCGGCCGTCCTGGCCGTCGACCTGCACCTCGTGCACGAGGTGACCAGCCCGCAGGCGTTCTCCGGCCTTCGCGCCCGGGGCATCGGCGTCCGCCGGCCCGGCCAGACCGTGGCGACCGCCGACCACTCCATCCCGACGACGCCGCGGAACCTGCCGATGCTGGACCTGCAGGCGGCCGCCCAGATCAGCCAGCTCGAGGCGAACTGCGCCGAGTTCGGGATCCCGATGCATGGCATCGGCTCGCCCAGCCAGGGCATCGTCCACGTCATCGGCCCGGAACTCGGCCTGACCCAGCCGGGCATGACCATCGTGTGCGGCGACTCGCACACGAGCACGCACGGCGCGTTCGGGGCCCTCGCGTTCGGCATCGGGACGAGCGAGGTCGAGATGGTCCTCGCCACCCAGACGCTTCTCCAGCGCGACCCGAAGACCTACGAGGTCCGCGTGGACGGGACCCTCGCCCCGGGCGTCAGCGCCAAGGACATCATCCTGTCGCTCATCAGCCGGATCGGGATCGGCGGCGGGACGGGTCACGTCTTCGAGTACACCGGCTCGGCCATCCGCGGCCTGACCATGGAGCAGCGGATGACCATCTGCAACATGAGCATCGAAGGTGGCGCGCGCGCCGGCCTCATCGCCCCGGACGACACGACCTTCCAGTACCTGCACGGCCGACCGCATGCGCCGGCCGGCGCCGCGTGGGATGTCGCCGTCGAGGGGTGGCGGCGCCTGCCGTCCGACGACGGCGCGACGTACGACAAGACGATCACGATCGATGCCGACACCCTCGAGCCGATGGTCACCTACGGCACCAACCCGGGGATGGGCATCCCGATCTCGAGCCACGTCCCGTCGCCCGATGACCAGGCCGACCCGAGCCAGCGCCGCGCGCTGGAGCGAGCGCTCGAATACATGGGCCTGCAGCCCGGTCAGGCCATCCTCGGCCAGAAGGTGGACGTCGTCTTCGTCGGGTCGTGCACGAACGGCCGGATCAGTGACCTGCGTCTCGCGGCGGGCGTCCTCAAGGACCGCCACGTCGCCGACGGCGTGCGTCTGATGGTCGTGCCCGGCTCGGACGAAGTGAAGCGCGAGGCCGAGGCCGAGGGCCTGTCCGAGATCTTCAAGGCCGCCGGTGCCGAGTGGCGGGAGGCCGGCTGCTCGATGTGCATCGCGATGAACGGCGACCAGCTCACGCCCGGCCAGTACGCGGTCAGCACGAGCAATCGCAACTTCGAGGGCCGCCAGGGCAAGGGTGGCCGGACGTTCCTCGCCTCGCCGCTGACCGCCGCCGCGAGCGCGATCGCGGGCGTCGTCGCGGATCCGCGGCGCCTGCCCGGGATCGAGACCCTCGCCGCGGTCGGGGGGCGCTGACGATGGCCGAACCGTTCACGATGTTCACGAGCAAGGTCGTGCCGCTTCCGGCGGAGAACGTCGACACGGATCAGATCGTCCCGGCCCGCTACCTCAAGGTGACCGACAAGGACGGCCTCGCCGAGGCGCTCTTTCGCGACTGGCGATTCGAGGAGGACGGCACGCTCAGGGATCCCCGCTTCGTCCTGGACCGCCCGGAGATGGCCGGTCGCAGGATCCTCCTGGCCGGCGACAACTTCGGGGCCGGGTCGTCGCGGGAGCACGCGCCGTGGGCGCTGACGGCCTGGGGCATCCGGGCCATCCTCTCGACGTCCTTCGCCGACATCTTCCGCAGCAACAGCCTCAAGAACGGGGTCCTGCCGATCGTCGTCGATCCGGCGACCCACGCCCGCCTGTTCGAACTCGTGGCGGCCGATCCTGACGCCGAGTTCACGGTCGACCTCGCCGAACAGGGCGTGCTCCTGCCGGACGGCAGCACGCTCGACTTCGCCATCGATCCGTTCGCCAAGCGGATGATCCTGGCCGGCACGGACGAGCTCGGCTACCTGCTCTCGAAGGCGCCTGACATCGACGCCTGGGAGGCTCGCCACCCGGCCCGCATCGATTCGCGCCGCGGAGCCGCCTGACCGACCCCGCACCGACGGGCGACGTCGCGGACCGCCTGACCGACCGGGCCGCACCGGCCGATCCACCGAGGCGACGGCCGCCGGCGCCCACCTGTGGGACCATCCGGCCGTGAACCCGGTCGACATCGCCGCACTCGCCCTCATCGTCCTCGCGGCGATCCTCGGATTCCGATCCGGCGCCTTGCCGCAGATCGGCGGCCTCCTCGGCGCCATCATCGGCGGAGCCGCCGCGATCCTCTCCCTGCCCTGGTTCGCCGACCTCCTGCGCGACGTGGATCCGTCGCTGCGGCCCATCCTGGTGATCGCCGGCCTGCTGATCGCCGTCGGCCTGGGGGAGTCCATCGGCTCGGCGGCGGGACGGGCCCTGGCACGTTCGCTCGGGACCGGCGTCCTGAGCGCCGCGGATCGGGTGGGCGGGTCGATCGTGGGCATGGCCCAGGCCTTCCTCGTCATCTGGTTGATGGGCAGCATCGTCGCCATCGGTCCCGTGCCGCGACTGTCCGAGATCGCCCAGGGCTCGGTCACGATCCGGGCCCTCACGGCGGTCTTCCCGCCGGTGACCGAAGTCGCCAGCGAGCTTGGCAGCCTGCTCGACGCGTCCGGGCTGCCGGATGTCTTCGTCGGCTTCGAGCCGCTGCCGGCGCCCGACGTGGCTCGGCCGGACGACCCCGTCGCGCGACGGATCGCCAAGGCGGCCGAGGCCAGCACGCTCAAGGTGTCGGCGGGGACCTGCGGGGTCGGCTCGGTCGGGTCCGGGTTCGTCGTCGCCGATGGGTATGTCGTGACCAACGCGCATGTCGTGGCCGGCGCCGACGCCGATGGCATCCGGGTCGCCGACAGCGACGGCCGGACGTGGGACGCCGTGCCGGTCCTGTTCGACCCGAACCTGGACGTCGCGCTGCTGCGGGCCAGCCGACTCGACCTGCCCGCCCTCCGCTTCGCGAACCGCGATCCCTCGCGTGGCGCGATCGCCGCCGCACTCGGCTACCCGGGCGGTGGCGCCCTGACGATCCTGCCGGCGGCGGTCACGGGCGAATACACCGCCACGGGCCTCGACATCTACGGTCAGGACCGCGTCCGGCGCGACATCCTGGAGCTGCGGGCCGCCATCGATCGCGGCGACAGCGGCGGCCCGCTCGTCCTCGAGGACGGGACCGTCGGCGGGGTGGTCTTCGCCGAATCGAGGACGAACGACGCGGTCGGCTACGCCCTGTCACCGACCGCGGTCGCCATCGCGATCGCGCCCGGGATCGGGCGGACGAGCGCCGTCGAGACCGGAGCCTGCCTGCGCTGAGCCCGGGGTCCTACACTTGTCGGCGCCGGCTCATCGCACAGGAACCACCCGAAATGCCCGACGCCTCGCACCCGTACGACCGCCCCTCGGATCCCGCCAAGCGCCACTCGGCGGCCCTCACCGACGGCCCCGACCGGGCCGCCGCCCGCGGCATGCTCAAGGCGATCGGCTTCACCGACGAGGACCTCGCCAAGCCGCTCATCGGGGTCGGGACGACCTGGATCGAGACGATGCCGTGCAACTACAACCACCGGCGGCTGGCCGAGCACGTCAAGGCCGGCATCCGGGCGGCGGGTGGCACCCCGATGGAGTTCAACACCGTCTCCGTGAGTGACGGCGTGTCCATGGGCACCGAGGGGATGAAGTCCAGCCTGGTCAGTCGCGAGGTCGTCGCCGACTCGATCGAGCTGGTCGTCCGCGGGCACCTGCTCGACGGCGTCGTGTGCGTCATCGGCTGTGACAAGACCGGCCCCGGCGCCGCGATGGCCCTCGGTCGCCTGGACGTCCCGGGGCTGATCCTGTACAGCGGCACGATCTACCCTGGCACCCTTCGCGGCGAGCGCAACGCGACGGTCGTGTCGATCTTCGAGGCCATCGGCGCGTACCGGGCCGGCAGGATCACGCTCGACGAGCTGTACGAGGTCGAGAGCCTGTCGTGTCCCGGCCCCGGCGCATGCGGCGGCCAGTTCACGGCCAACACCATGTCGATGGTGCTGGAGTTCCTGGGGCTGTCGCCCGCCGGCCTCAACGGCATCCCGGCCGAGGACCCGGCCAAGGACGATGCCGCCCGCCAGGCCGGCCAGCTGGTCATGGGCCTCGTCCGCGACGACATCCGGCCGTCCCGCTTCGTGACGCGCGAGTCGCTCGAGAATGCGATCGCGGCCGTGTCGGCGTCGGGCGGCTCCACCAACGGCGTCCTGCACCTGCTGGCGATCGCCCACGAGTACGGGATCGCCCTCGGCATCGACGAGTTCGGGGCCATCGCCGACCGGACGCCGGTCGTGGCCGACCTCCAACCCGGCGGACGCTACACGGCATCGGACCTGTACGACGCCGGCGGCGTCGGCCTGATCATGGCCGAGCTCCTCAAGCGGCCGGGCCTGCTCCATGGTGACGCCCCCACGGTCGACGGCCGGACGATCGCCCAGGTCGCCGCGGCGGCTGTCGCGACCGAGGGCCAGACCGTGGTCCGTTCCATCGACGCGCCGCTCAAGTCGACCGGCGGCCTGGCCATCCTGCACGGCACTCTCGCGCCGGAGGGCTGCGTCGTGAAGCTGGCGGGGCACGAACGGCGCCAGCATCGCGGTCCGGCCCGCGTGTTCGACTCGGAGACCGCGTGTTTCGCCGCGGTCCGCGACCGCAGGATCAAGCCGGGCGACGTCGTCGTCATCCGCTACGAGGGACCGGTCGGCGGGCCCGGGATGCAGGAGATGCTGAGCGTGACCGGCGCCCTCGTCGGCGAGGGTCTCGGCGACTCGGTGGCGCTCATCACCGATGGCCGGTTCTCCGGCGGGACCCATGGCCTGATGATCGGCCACGTCGCGCCGGAGGCCGCCCTGGGCGGCCCGATCGCCGCGGTCCGCGAAGGCGACACGATCGTCATCGACGTCGACCGCAAGGCGCTGGACCTGGACGTCTCCGCCGGGGAGATCGAGCGTCGGCTGCGCGGCTGGACCCCACCCGAGCCGCACTACACGGTCGGCGTGCTGGCCAAGTACGCGGCCCTGGTCGGGTCCGCGTCCGGCGGCGCCGTCACGACCGGCCAGCGCATGGCGGCCAACCTGCGCCAGCGGTGAGCGATCTCCATATCGGGATCAAGACGTCGCCGCAGGCCGTCGACTGGGTCACGCTGGACGCGGTCTGGACCCGGATCGGCGAGCAGCCGATCTTCGGATCGGTCTGGATGAACGACCACCTCACCGACATCGGGCGGGATCGGGCCGGCGCGAGCTGGGAGGCGATGACGGCGATGGCGGCCCTCGCCCACCACGTCCCGGGGCGCCAGCTGGGCCACGCCGTCCTGTCGGCGACCTTCCGGAGCCCGGCGCTGACCGCCAAGGCCGCGACAGTCCTCGATCACGTCACCGGTGGGCGGTTCATCCTGGGGCTGGGCGCCGGGTGGTTCGAACCCGAGCACACGCCGTTCGGGATCCCGTTCCCGCCCATGCCGGAGCGGTTCGACCGCTTCGAGTCCGCAGTGCGCACGATCAAGGCGCTCCTGTCGACGGACGCCGCGACCGACGCCGGCGTCACGCGCGCCGATCCGTTCGTCCCACTGGTCGGGGCGACCAACGATCCCCCGCCGGTCCGCCCGGGAGGGCCGCCGGTCTGGCTCGGCGGCCAGAAGCGCCGCGGCATCGCCCTCGCCGCCGAGCTGGCGGACGGCTGGATCCTGCCGGCCGTCCTGCCCGACAAGTCCGAGACCGACATGACCTACTTCGAGGATCGACGCGACGCGCTGCTGGCCGCACTCGATGCGGCGGGGCGGGACCGGGCCGGTTTCGCGCTCGTCGCCCAGGTCCCGGCGGGCGCGACGCCGGAGACGCGCCGGGCCGCCCTCGCGGGCGCCATCCGCGCCCGACGATCGGGCGCGACGCACGTGATCGTCGGCATCCCGCCGGCCCTGGGGCCGACGGCCGTGGACGACGCCGTCCGCGACATCGCGATCCCGTTGCGGGACGCGGGCTAGGCGCCGTGCCGCGTCGCTCGACCGCGCGCCCGGTCGCCGCATGACCCTGGCGGTCCGCCTCGCCCGGGCCACGGACGAGGACCTCGCGATCATCGTCGCCATGACCAACGCCCTGTCGCCGGAGGATCCGACCTCGATCGATTCGATCCGCTGGTCCGACCGGACCTACCCGGGCGGTGCACGCTGGATCGCCGACATCGACGGGCGACCCGTCGGCGTGGGGACCGCCGGGCGGATCTACATGTACGCCCCGGACTTCGACGCGTTCTGGGCCACGATCCACGTGCATCCCGACGCCCGTCGGGTCGGGGTCGGGAGCGCGCTGCTGGACCGCGCCCGAGGGTACGCGCGCGCCGCCGGCAAGACGTACCTCCACATCCCGACGAATGACGCCCGGCCGGAGGGCCAGGTGTTCCTGGCGCATCGCGGGTTCACCGAGTACGACCGCTCGAAGTCCACCCGCCTGCCGCTCGGTGGGATGGTCCCGCCGGCCGTCGTCCCGCCCGATGGGATCGAGCTGACGACACTCGAGGCGCGCCCCGATCTCGTCGGCGGGGTCCATGCCGTCGCGCAGGAGGCCTTCCTCGACGAGCCGAGCGGCGACCGGCCCATGGACGTCGGCGACCTCGCCGAGTTCCGGGCCCGCGATGTCGACCGGTCGGACATCCCGCCCGGCGCGTTCATCGTCGCCCTCGACACGACCGATGGCGCCGTGATCGGCTACGCGGCCCTGTCCATGCTCCCGGGCTCCTCGACGGCCGCGTGGCACGACATGACCGCGGTGCGCCGCGCCTTCCGAGGGCGGGGGATCGCCCGCGCGATGAAGCTGGCCACGATCCGGTGGGCCATCGAGCATGGCCTCGAGACACTCGCGGCCGGCAACGACGTGGACAACGCGCCGATGCGCGGCCTGAATGCGGCCCTCGGCTATGCGCCCCTGCCGGACGACGTCACGATGCGTGGTCCGGCCGTCGGCGGCATCATTGCGCCATGACCGAGACGCCCATCCAGCCGACCCAGGTCACGCCGCTCCCACCGGACCCGGACCTGTACGACTCGCCGCGCGCCGAGCTGGCCCGTGCCCGGGGGCTGAACGCGCCATACATCCCGGGCGGCGAGGATCCCGAACCGGCGGCCGCACTCGAGGTGGACCGCAAGTACGGACGCCTGCTCGTGTTCATGGTCGTCACGATCGTGCTCGCCGGGTTCGTGATCGGCATCGTCATCGCGCTCGCCGAGCAGGCCCTGCGAGCATGACCGACGCCGCGCCGAACGCCCGGGCGGACGCCCGGAGCTCCGCCCCGACGGAAGCCGCCGCGCCAGCCATCGACTGGGACGCCGCGACCGACGGACTGGTCCTGATGATGCGCGAGCTCATCCGGATCCCCTCGATCAACCCGCCCCCACCGCACGCTCCCGATGGCGAACTGCTGGCGGCCCGGTACCTGGCCGGTGTGCTCGAGGCGGCCGGCCTGGAGCCCGAGGTGATCGAGCCCGTCCCGGGCCGGGGGTCCGTCCACGTCCGTCTGCGCGGCGATGGGACCGGCGGCGACCCGCTGCTCCTGCTGTCGCACCTCGACGTCGTGCCGGCGCCGCCGGAGCGCTGGACCCACGCCCCGTTCGGGGCCGATCTCGCCGATGGCTACGTCTACGGCCGCGGTGCGGTCGACATGAAGGGCATGGTCGCCATGGAGCTGGCGGTCGTCCTGCGCCTGGCCGCGGACGCCAGGGCGGAGGGCCTCGACCCGGCCCACGACCCCATCCCCGGCCTGCGCCGGGACGTGCTCTTCACCTGCACCGCGGACGAGGAGGCGGGCGGACTGGCGGGCGCCAAGTGGATCGTGGACCACCGGCCGGACTGGCTGTCCGCCGCCGGCGCGATCAACGAGAGCGGCGCCGTTTCGACGACCGTGGCGGGGGTCCGGTTCTACCCCATCGGCGTGTCCGAGAAGGGCTACGCCGCCTACCGGATCCGGGTCCGCGGCACCTGGGGGCACGGCTCCATGCCGCGCGAGGACAATGCCGCCGTGCTGGCGGCCGAGGTGATCGGCCGACTGGCCGGCCCGGAGCCGACCAGGCTCACGCCGGTGATGGCTCGCTTCCTCGCCTCGGCCGAAGCCGCCCTGCCGTCCGGGCCCGCCCGGGTCGCGCGGGCGCTGGCGGCCGGCGACGATGCCCTCGGCCAGGCCACGCTCGACGGCCTGTGCGACCCACGCGACTCGATCGCTTTGCGGGCGCTCCTCCGAGACACGATCAGTCCGGACGTCGTCCACGCCGGGGTCAAGTACAACGTCATCCCGGGCGATGCCGAGATCGAGGTGGATTGCCGCGTCCTGCCGGGCACGACCGAGCCGGCGATCCGGGCGCGCCTCGTCGAGCGCCTGGGACCGGAGCTGGCCGCGGCGTGCACGATCGAGCTGCTGGTGTGGGGCGAGCCGGTCGAGGCTCCGGCGGACAGCGCGCTGTTCCGGATCATGGACGAGACCATCCGCGCGCACGACCCGGACGGCGTCCCGCTGCCCGTGATGGTCCCGTTCGCGACCGATGCGAAGCACACCGCCGAGCTGGGGATCCCGACGTACGGCTTCTCGCCGCTGCGATTCGAGGCGGACGAGCGACTGCTCGATCGGTTCCACGGCGTTGACGAACGGGTCAGCGTCGCGGCCCTGCGCTGGGGCCTGCCGGTCCTGTACGACGTGGTCCGCCGCTTCTGCGCCTGAGAGGCGGTCACCGGACCGCCGGGCGTCACTCCCCCGGCGCCTTGATCAGCCGTCCGCGGCGGGAGATCGCATGGGTCGCCAACGCGGCCACGCCCATCGCGACGATGGCGCGTTCGCCCGCCGGCAGCGGCCGGACCGCCCCGAGGAACTGATCGGCGCGTCCCCGGTCGACGACGCGCAGGATGGCTCGCCCGCGCTGGGTCAGGCGAAGGGTCCGCTGGCGCCGGTCCTCGGGTTCCTGCTGGCGCTCCACGAGCCGTCGTCGGACCAGGCCGTCGATGAGTCGGCTCGTGGCCGACGGCGACCGTCCGATCTCCTCGGCGAGCTCCCCGACCGTCATCGTGCTGCCATCGGCCAGGACGTACAGGGCGGCCAGCTGGGTGAACCCCAGTCGGAGCTCCCCGAGCTGGCCGGCGAAGCCGATGACCAGTTCGCGCCAGAGCGCCCGGCCCATCGCCACCCGCTCGCTGAGCTGGCGCACGTTCTGGATCCGGCTACCCGCCGCCAGGACCGGCGCGGACAGGTCCGCCTCGAACCGGCGAGCCAGCGCACGGGCCGGCGCGGGCCGGCGCGGGACGCGGCTGACAGGGCGCTGCTCGGACACGGCGCAAGCGTATCGCCAGGACCAGACGCGTGCAACCGTGCACGGGAATCGCGCGGTTCCGCGCTCGTGCGGCGTACCCTGCGCACGTGTCCCACATCGCCTTCGCCTTTCCCGGCCAGGGATCCCAGACGGTCGGGATGGGCGAGACCCTGGCCGGATCCTCCCCGGCGGCTGCGGCCGTCTTCGCGGCAGCCGATGCCGCACTCGGCGAATCGATCAGCGCCATCGCCTGGTCCGGTCCGGCCGACCGGCTCGACCTGACCGAGAACGCCCAGCCGGCGCTCGTCGCGACATCGATCGCGATCCTCGAGGCCGCCCGTGAAGGCGTCGTCGCCTCCGGTGGCGCGTTCCCCACGCCGGCCTTCGCGGCCGGTCACTCGATGGGCCAGTACACGGCCATGGTCGCGGCCGGCGCCCTGGACCTGGCCGATGCCGTGCGCCTGGTCCGCGTCCGCGGCCGACTCATGCAGTCATCTGGCGCGGGTCGGGATGGAGCCATGGCGGCCATCATCGGGCTCGACGACGCGAACCTTCCGGAGCTCGTCGCCGGTGCCGCTGCCCATGGCGTCTTCGTCGTGGCCAACCGCAACGCACCGGGCCAGGTCGTCGTCTCGGGCGAGCGCCCGGCCATCGAGGCGGGCGCCGAACTGGCCCGCACCCTCGGCGCGAAACGGGCGATCATCCTGCCCGTCTCGGTCGCGGCCCACTCCCCGCTCATGGCCGAGGCGGCTGACGGCCTGCGCGAGGTCCTCGCGTCGGTCGAGTTCCGCGACCCGATCGTGCCCCTCCTGGCCAACGCCGACAGTCGACCGATCAGCACGGCCGACGGCTGTCGCACGGAGCTCGTCGAACACCTGACGGCCGGTGTCGATTGGGTCCGCGCGGTCGAGACCATGACGGCAGCCGGCGTGACGACGTTCGTCGAGTTCGGGCCGGGCAAGGTCCTGACCGGCCTGATCAAGCGCATCGCCCCGGATGCATCGCTCATCCCGGCCGACGATCCGGCGATCGTCGATCGGCTCCAGACCATCGGATCGGAGGTCACCAGCTCGTGAGGAAGCCCGACTACGACCGTCGCGTCGTCGTCACCGGACTCGGTGTCATCAGCTCGGTCGGCAACGACCCCAGGACGGCCTGGTCCAACCTGGTCAACGGCGTGAGCGGGCTCGTCCCGCTGACCCGGTTCGATACCACGCCGTACGACGCGAAGTGGGGTGGCGAGGTCCATGACTTCGTGGCCGCCGACTGGATGGACGCCAAGGCGGCCCGCCGGGGCGAGACGACGATGGCGTTCGGGGTCGCGTCGGCCAAGCAGGCCCTCGCGGACTCCGGGTTCGAGATCACCGACGAGAACCGGACCGACGTCGGGGTCGTGTACGGCTCCGGCGCCGGCGGCCAGGCGCTCATGATCGAGAACGTCAACAACCTGCGCGACCGGGGCCCGCGCAGCGTCGCACCGACGTTCATCGCCAACGCGCTGACCGACAGCACGTCCGGGATGATCGCCATCGAGACCGGCGCCATCGGGCACAACATCTGCATCGTGACCGCGTGCGCCACCGGCACCCACAGCGTCGGCGAAGGGGCCGAGGCGATCCGCCGGGGTGATTGCGTCGCGGTCATCAGCGGCTCCGCGGAGTCGCCGCTCCTCGAGGTCGGCCATGCCGGATTCTCGAACATGCGCGGGATGGGCCTCCCTCGACCGGGAGAGTCGTTCGAGACGGTGTCACGACCGTTCGACCTGACCCGCAACGGGTTCGTCCTGGGCGAAGGTGCCGCCTCGCTGTTCCTGGAGGACCTCGAGTTCGCCAAGGCCCGTGGTGCGCGGATCTATGGTGAGGTCGTCGGCTACGGCTCCGCGGCCGACGGCTGGGACATGGTCCAGCCGATCGCGGCGGGGGCCGGTTCGGCCCGGGCGATGCAGATGGCCCTGGACCGTCGCGGCGTGCCGGCCGACGAGGTGGACCTGATCAACCCGCACGGGACGTCGACACCCTTGGGCGATCTGCGCGAGACCGAGGCCATCCATACCGTCTTCGGGTCGCGGGCGACGGGCGGCGCGCGCGAGGTCTACATCAGCGCGACCAAGTCCATGACCGGGCACATGATGGGCGCCGCCGGCGCGTTCGAGGCCTTCGCGACGGTCATGGCGGTCGCCGAGCAGACCGCGCCGGGCACGATCAACTATCGCGACGCGGATCCGGAATGCGACCTGTGGGTCACGCCCGAGACCGTGGAGATGCCGATCCGCTACGCCCTGTCGAACAACATCGGCCTGGGCGGCCACAACGGCGCGATCATCTTCAAGCGCTACGACGGCGACTGAGCGGCCGTCCCCACCCGTCCGTCCGTCTACGATAGCGACCAGTCACCGACTGGAGGAGCACGTGCCCAGCCTCGATCCATCGCGTCGCGCCGTCATCACCGGCCTCGGTGCGCTCATGCCCAACGGCAACGACTTCCCGACCTACTGGGCGAACCTGCAGGCCGGCGTGACCGGCACGCGGACGATCACGAGCTTCGACAGCTCGGACCAGGAGGTCCACATCGCCGCCGAGGTCATCGGATTCGAACCGAGCTCCGTGATGGATCCCAAGATGGCTCGCCGGATGAGCCGCTTCGTGCACCTCGCGATCGGGGCCGGCCAGGAGGCCGTCCGGGACTCCGGCATCGACTTCGCCGCGATGTCACCCGAACAGCTCGACCGGGTCGGGGTCGTGATGAACACCGGCGGCGGCGGGATCGAGGAGATCATCGACGGCACCCACATCCACGACGGCAAGGGACCGCGCTTCGTCTCGCCGTTCGCGGTCCCGGCCCTGTCCGGGTCGATGGGCGCCTGCATGCTCTCGATGGAATACGGCCTGACCGGCCCGGTCATGACCCAGGTCGCGGCGTGCGCCACGTCCGTCATCGCCTTCCACGACGCCCTCCGCCTCATCCGGACCGGGGAGTGCGATGTCGTGCTGGCCGGCGGTTCCGAGGCGCCGGTCGTCCCGATGGGCGTCGCGGCGCTCTCGAACATGGGCGCGCTCTCGAAGCGCAACGACTCGCCCGAGACCGCGTCGCGTCCGTTCGACGTCAGCCGCGACGGCTTCGTCCTGGGCGAGGGCGCGGGCGTGGTCGTCGTGGAATCGCTGCAACACGCCCTCGCCCGCGGGGCCACACCGCTGGCCGAGATCCTGGGCGGCGCGCTGACGGCCGACGCGTTCCACATCAGCGCCCCGGAACCGACCGGGCGGGGCCAGACGCGGGCCATGACCTCGGCCTTGCGGAACTCCGAGATCGCCCCGGACGAAGTGGACTACATCGTCGCCCACGGGACGGCGACGGCCCTCAACGACGTGACCGAGACGCGGGCGATCAAGGCGGCCTACGGGGCCCACGCCTACAAGGTCGCGATCAGCTCGCCCAAGTCGATGATCGGGCATCTCGTCGGTGCGGCCGGGATCGCCAGCGCACTGGCCGCCATCGGCTCGATCCGGGACGGCGTCATCCCGCCGACCGCCAACCTGCACACGCCCGATCCCGAGTGCGACCTCGACTACGTCCCGTTGGTCGCCCGCCCGGCCAAGGTCGAGACGGTGGCGGTCGACGGGTTCGGGTTCGGTGGGCAGAACGCGGTCGCCATCTTCCGGAAGGTCACCGACGCCTGACCCAGGTCAGCCTGCGGGTCGTGCGTCGAACGAGCGCAGGCGCAGGGAGTTGGTCACGACCGAGACGCTCGAAAGCGTCATGGCCCCGGCGGCCAGGGCGGGATCCAGCGTGATCCCGAAGAACGGGTACAGGACACCCATCGCGACCGGGATGAGCAGGATGTTGTAGCCGAACGCCCAGCCCAGGTTCTGGCGGACGATCCGCATCGTCGCCCGGGACAGGTCCATCGCGGCCGCCACCCCACGCGGGTCGCCGCCGATGAGCGTGATGTCGGCGGCCTCGATGGCGACGTCCGCCCCGGTCCCGATGGCGATCCCGACATCGGCCTGGGCGAGCGCCGGCGCATCGTTGATGCCGTCGCCGACCATGGCGACCACATGGCCTCGACCCTGCAGCCGGGACACGATGGCGGCCTTCTCGGCCGGGCGAACGTCGGCCAGGACCCGGTGCAACGGGATCCCAACCTGCTGGGCGACCGCCTGCGCGGTGGCCTTGCCGTCGCCGGTCACGAGCCAGGCTTCGATGCCCGCGGCGTCCAGCCGGTGGACCGCCTCGGCGCTCTCCGCCTTGACCGGATCGCTGATGACGATGAGCCCGGCCGGCCGGCCATCGACCGCCACGTAGGCGGTCGTGCGACCCTCGGCGGCGGCCTGGTCCGCCCCGTCCCGGAACGGCTCGATGTCCACGCCACGGTCGCGCACGAGGCGGGCGCTCCCGACGAGGACGGTGCGCGGCCCCATCGGCGTCTCGACCCGACCCTCGACGCCGCCGCCCGCGATCGCCGCGAACCCGTCGACCCGCCCGAACCCGAGCTCGTCGCGCAGCGCCCGCGCCCGGATGGCGGCCCCGAGCGGATGCTCGCTGCCTTTCTCGAGCGCACCCGCGAGGTCGAGCACGCTCGCCACGCTGTAGCCATCGGCCGGGGCGACCGAACTGACCGTCGGGCGGCCCAGGGTCAGCGTC
>CAZOHT010000044.1:4988-19198 GCA_964579825.1 uncultured Anaerolineaceae bacterium | reverse complement strand
TGGCGATCTACAACTACGACCTGACCGCCAACCAGGTCCAGGCGCACTACGCGGCACGGCTCGTCTCGTGTGCGGCGGCCCCCATCAACTACGACCAGCTCCTGACGGCCGCTCTCAGCTTCACCGGCGCCCTGCCGCTCCGGACCGGCAAGAACCTGACCGGAGCCCTGTCGTTCGCCGGATCGCTCCAGCGGGCGATAGCCCGCGGCCTGACCGCTGGCGTCTCGTTCAGTGGGGCCCTGGCCAAGCGGACGTCGCGGTCGCTCACGGCCGCCCTGTCGTTCGGTGGCACGTTCACGAAGCGGGCCGGCAAGGCGCTGGCCGGATCCGTGAGCTTCGTCGGCGCCATCAGCCGCCGCGTCGGCAAGGCCCTCACGGGCGGCCTGAGCTTCGTCGGATCCACCACCCGCGCCATCACCCGCGGCCTGACGGCGTCGCTCGGGTTCACGGGGGCCATCGCCAAGCGGACGAACCGCAGCCTCGCCAGCGAGGTGTCGTTCGCCGGCTCGGTCACCCGGGCGGCCGGGAAGGCGCTGACCGCCTCGCTCTCGTTCTCGGGGGCCATGACCAGGCGGACCGCGAGGTCGCTCACGGCCGGGGTCTCGTTCGCCGGATCGCTGACGAAGAGCGCGACGCGAAGCCTCACGGCCGCAGTCAGCTTCGCTGGTTCGATCACGAAGCGGACCGCTCGCCTCCTCACGGGACACGTGTCGTTCACCGGCGCGCTCGGCGCGATCCTGAACGGCGGCGGGACGGCCTACCAGCAGAGCCTCACGGCTGCGCTGTCGTTCGCCGGGACCATCACGAAGACGACCAGCCGGACCCAGACGGCAGCCGTCTCCTTCGCCGGGGCCATTGCCAAGCGGACCAGCCGCCCGCTCTCGGCCGCCGTGAGCTTCACGGGCACGATCACGAAGCGAACCAACCGCGCCGTCGCCGGCTCCGTCAGCTTCGGCGCGAGCCTCGCAAAGCGGACCGTCCGTTCCCTGACCGGCGCGGTCGGCTTCGCCGCAACGGTCGTCCGCTCGACGGGCAAGCGCCTGGCCGCGGACATCTCGTTCGCGGGAGCGATGGCCAAGACCACGTCGCGGTCGATCGATGCCGCGGTCAGCTTCACGGGCGCGCTCGTCACCGGGGTCGTCGGCGCGGCCGCCGGCGCGGTCGGGGTCGTGCTCGGTGGGCTCGTGCGCGCCGTCCGGTCCGCGGGCCGCGTCGCGGGGTTCGCCCCCGGCGGCCAGGTCGACATCACGCAGCTCGGCGGCGACGCCACGAACCCCCGCCTCGGCGGGACCGTCGAGGAGGACTGACATGCCGATCGTCCACCCGTCGGTCCCTGACCTGGACACGCTCGCGGTGCTCCTCGCCTGGCCGGCCACCGAGGGCCCGATCAACCGGATCCAGATCGAGCGGAGCTCGACGGGCGGTGGCGCCGGCTACAGCAATATCGGCTCGGTCACCCTGGCCAGCGGCACCCTCGAGTACACGTTCTACGACGTCAATGGCGCGAGCTCGGACTGGTACCGCTGGTATCCCTCCAACGCCGGCAACACGTTCCCGACGTCGGGCAACCGCGAGTACTCGACCGAGATCCAGCCGAGCGACCCCGGCGCCGGCCTGCTGTGCAGCCTGGGCGACGTCAAGCAGCGCGTCGGCCTCAAGGCGGCGGACACCGCCAGCGACGAGCTGCTCCTCGAGATCATCGGCCAGGTCAGCACCGACATCGTCGGCATGACCGGGCGATGTTTCGCACGGAACCCCTCGAGCGGCACGACCACGTTCTACGAGGACGTCCTGGTCAGCGGCCGGACGCTGTGGGTTCCTCGCGGGATCGCCTCAGCGACGGCCCTGGCCGTGGCCACGTCGAGCCAGCCGTCCAGCGGTGGCACCTACACGACCGTCCCGACGACCGAGTGGGTGATCCGGGATCCAGCCGATCGGTCCGACATCGGGACCGCGACTCGGTTCGTGATCCTCGACACCTCCGGCTACTACTTCACGGCCGGGATCAACACCGTCCGCTGGACCGGTGCCGAGGGCTGGGCAACCGTCCGCCCCGACATCCGGGGGATCGCGACCCGGGCGGCCGTCCGGTACTGGCAGAGCCGCGGCTCCGGGATCATCCAAGCCCTGGGCTCCGATGACTTCGCGGGCCGCCTGCTGCCGGGGATGCCCGCCGACGACGTCAAGAAGCTCACCTGGTACGGCGTCGTGAGCTTCGGCTGATGGACTACCAGGCCGTCAGCAACGCGATCGCGGCCCGCTTCGACTCCCTCACCCCGCCGACCTACACCTGGGCCGACGACGACGGCAACACCCGGTCGGACACCGACGACGCCCTCCGCCTGGTCACGGCCACGATGCCGAACCAGTTGAGCGTCTCGCCGGCGCTGTACGTCCTGCCGCCCGAGGACCGCGAGTACAGCTGGGGCGTCGGGTCCGTGATGCGGATCCAGCAGTTGTACATGGTCCGCCTGGCCCGGGACCAGACCCAGGACATGGCTCGCCGGATGGCCGCGCTGCAGGCGTGGCGCCCGGTCCTCATCACCCGGATCCAGGGCCAGATCCAGCTGGGTCTCGCCTACGTGGACGGCGGCGCGTACCTCCGGAGCTCGCGCATCGGCGAGTGGACGTACGCCGAGACCACCCACGACGTCGTCGAGCTCGTCATCGAAGTCAACATCCGCGAAGTCGTCGCGGGCGCAGCCTGAGGTAGAGCACATGGCCCGCAGCAAGTCGATCGACATCGACGTCGCGATCGTCTTCCCGGTCGCCGGCGCGTTCCTGAACGGCGTCCCGGCCGTCCCCACGACCACGTCGCCCGACATCGCCGAGCGCCTGGTCCGGACCGGCGCCTTCACGTACGACGCCCCCGAGATCGCCGACGGCGAGACCCACGAGATCTCGGTCTCCGAGCTCCCCGACGGGGCGCTGGCCGCCCTGGACCACTACGACCCCATCGAGCCGGCCGAGGCCGAGCCTGCCCCCGAAGCGGATCCCCAGCCGGAAACCCCGGCCGAGCCTGAGGAGAACTGACCGTGGCCCTCGAGACCCTGCTGTCCGCCCGCGCAGGGCTGGAGTCCACGCGCGGCACCGGCGTCACGCCGACCCGGCTCATCTACTTCGACCAGGGCACGCACGAGCAGAAGGTCCAGACGATCACCCCGACCGAGAAGCGGGCGTCGTATCGGCCGACGTACCGGGCCTACCCGGGCATCGAGCGCAACACGCTCAACTTCGGTGGCGACTGGACGTTCGACCAGTCGATCTTCTGGCTCAACCTGGGCGTCAAGGCGGTCGCGTCCGGCACCGGCGGCGGCGCCGACAAGACCTGGGCGTTCCTGCCGACGACCACCTCCGACGACCTCAAGTCGGCGGTCTTCCAGTTCGGCTACACCGACAGCATCGGCGCGACCCGGCCGGCCTGGCAGCTCGAGGGCTGCATGGTCGACGAGCTCAAGCTCAGCTGGCGGAAGGACCAGACCGTCCAGTTCGCGGCGAAGGTCATGTCGGCCGAGGCGGCGACCCAGCTGTCCGCCTTCACGGGCGCCCTGTCCGACGTGTCCACGGTGTCCGCCCTGGGCACGGCCACGCAGGTCTACATCGACACGACGACCCTCGGCTCCACCGCCGACAGCGACGTGATGGACGTCGACTTCACGCTCAACAACGGGTTCACCTACCTCGACACGCTCAACGGCACGGCCGTCGCGTCCGAGATCCTGCGGCCGAACCCGGTCACCTGGTCGCTCGAGTTCACCCGGTACTACCGGAACGACACCGAGCTCGACCTGAACCTGCTCAAGACGCCGCGCAAGATCCGCGTCCGGACGACCGGCCCCACCCTGGGCGGCTCGAACTATCGGATCGACCTCGAGTGCTATGGCGTCTACGACGGCGACAGCTATGACAAGACGGTCGTCGATGGCCTGGGTGTCGAGAAGTACAAGCTCATCCCGATCTACGACACCACGGCGACCGCCGACTTCAACTTCAACGTCGTCAACGCCAGCGCGTCGATCACGTAGGCCATGGGCCTCGACGTGCAGATGGTCGGTGGCGACGCCGCCCGCAAGCTGCTCGACAGCTACAGCGGCAAGGCCATGGACGACCGGATCCAGACGGGCACCAACCGCGCCGCGAAGGTGCTCGTCCCGATCATCCGCCGCGAGATCAAGCGCAGCGTCAGGGGCCATGGTCGCCGGCCGGGCTACCTGGCGCAGCGCGTCACGGTCCGCAAGACCTTCCAGTCGCGCATCGGTGGCGACGTCGGGTCGGTCGTGAAGTCGATCGCCCAACACAACCACCTGGTCATCCGGGGACACCGGATCGTCAGCCATGCCGGGGTGGACAGCGGCGCGATGTCGCGGCCCAACCCATTCATCGCTCGGTCGGAGGACGCCGCGTGGGGCGTGACCGAGCCCATCGTCAAGCGGGAGGTCTTCAAGTGAACAAGGCGGTGCTCAAGGACGTGCTCGACGGGGCGGACCGTCGAGGCGATCACGTGGTGGTCCTGCGCCCGATGACGGGCAACGACCTCATCGCGCTGTCCTCGGACGACGGCACGATGGCTGAGGTCCTCGTGCGGCTCGGGGCTGCCACGATCCACCACGACTTCACCGATGCCGACGGCCAGCCGGCCGAGATCCTCGACCAGCCGTTCGAGACGCTCCGTCAGCTGCTCGCCCCGTGGCGGATCGGCTCCGAAGAGGACGCCCTCCCCCAAGCCTGAGGCGGGACCTCGCCCTCTCGCTCGCCAAGGGCTCGACGAAGCCCGACGAGCTGACGTCGGTCCCGCTCATCTACGTGCTCGAGAAGCTCGCCAGGCGGTGGGGCGTCCCCCCCTGGGAACTACGGACAGACGATCCCGAGATCTCGCGCTGGATCCTGCGCGGGCTCCTGTTCAGCCGCTTCGAAGACGAGGCGAGGCCGAAGAAGAGGTGACCCGTGCCCGACGAGAAGAAGCTCGGGTTCATCGTCACGGCCAAGGACCTGGCGACCAAGGAGTTCAAGTCCATCAACGGCGAGATCGCCCGGATGGAGAAGACGACCAAGGGCGCCAAGACCGGCCTTGGCGGGCTGCTGAGCACCGTGAACCCGACCAAGGTCGCCCTGTTCGGAGCCGCCGCCGGCGCGACGGTCCTCGTGGGCGGCCTCGCGGACGTGGCCCAGAAGGCGATCCAGGAAGAGAAGAACATCGCCGGCCTCAACGCGGCGCTCGATGCGAACGTGGCGGGCTGGGACGGCAACACTGCGGCGATCGAACGGTCGATCGCGAAGCGGGAGTTGCTGGCGTTCAGCGATGACGAGCTCCGCGGATCCCTCAAGCTCCTGGTCGGCGCGACGAAGGACGTCGACAAGGCGCTCGCCCTCCAGTCCACGGCCATGGACCTCGCCCGGTTCAAGGGCATCAGCCTGGCCGAGGCCAGCGAGGCGCTGATCAAGATCGAGGGCGGGCAGTTCCGCGCCCTCAAGGCCCTCATCGGCAGCACGAAGGACATCAAGACCGAGCAGCAGGCCCTGGCCGCGGTCCAGAAGGTCGCCGCCGGCGCCGCGAAGAAGTACGGCGACACGACCGCGGGGTCGATGGAGTCGGCCGGGATCGCAATCGAGGACGTTGCGGAGGACATCGGCGCCGAGCTGCTGCCGGTCATCAAGGACTTCGCGGTCACCCTGCGCGACGACGTCATCCCGGGCATCCGAGAGACCGGCCGTGTCCTCGATGACGTCGCCAAGCCGGTCGGCGGCCTTGGGGCCGTCTGGGACACGACACTCCAGATTCTCTCGTTGGGCAACTCGAAGACGCTCGAGTTCGCCAATACGACTCGGCGAGCCAACCAGGAGGCTGCCGACGCGATCGCCGAGCATGCCGAGGCGATCAACCGGAACGGCGGTAACATCCAGGGCCGCCTGTCGGGCATCGAGGAGGCCTATCGCGACGTCGCGTACGAGTCGCTCCAGACCGAGCGCGACGTCCGCCGCGACGCCAAGGCGATGGCCGACCACATCGACGACTGGAAGGACAGCGTCGTCGCCGACGGCAAGGACGTCATCGACGACTACTACGACCCGATCCAGACCCGCTCGGACCTCGCTGCCACGAACGCCGAGATCAACGCGCAGCGGATGATCATCGCCTCGAGCACTGCGACGGACGCCCAGATCGCCGACGCCCAACGGGCGCTCACCGACCTCGAACGCGACCAGGGCGGCTACCTGCTCGAGCTCGCGGCCGCGGGCAAGAGCGGCTCGGCGACCTTCCAGGCCGGGTACAACGACATCGTCACGCGGATGAAGACCGCGCAGGGATCTGAGCTGGCGATGCTCAAGGCCCTCAAGCGCGAGCTCGACCTGCTGATCGGCAAGGTCTACCAGGCCCAGGCGGCGCTGATCAACCTTCGAACCTCGGCCCCCGGGTACTACAACAGCGAGAAGACCGGGTACGCGAGCGGCGGCTATGTCCCCCCGTTCGGCACGTACGACGTCGGCGAAGTCGGCCGCGAGAAGATCACGATGTTCCCGGGTGGTGGCGCGTACGTGACGCCGCACTCGGGGAGCGGATCGTCGGGCGGCGGCTCGAGTGCGGCGCGATCGTCTGCTCCGGGCGGAGGGGGTACGACCGTGGTGGTCAACTTCCACAGCGTCCTGCCGCCGACACGCGAGCAGATCTACGAACTGACCCGGCTCATCAACGAGCAGAACTACTCGATCCAGCAGCGAGCGGCGCCGACCGCCCAGCGGGTCTAGCCGTGCACGCCGGCATCGCGACGACGGTCTGGCCGAACAGCGCCACCCGGTACTACCGCCTCAACATCGGCGGGGGCGACTTCCTGAACAAGTACCCGGGCAGCGTGACTGGCTACTCCATCAGTCGGCCCAGCATCGGGCTCGACGAGGAGGGCCCGGGCAGCGTCTCGTCGCTCCGGTTCACGATCAGCGACCCGCTCGTCCAGGTCACCCTTCAGGACGGGCAGGACGTCGAGTTCTGGGACATCGCCCGCGACCGGCCCCTGTTCCGTGGCTTCATCCAGGGCTTCAGCATCATCCCGACAGCCGTGGGCCGCGAGCTCGCGGTCACCTGCATCGGCATCGAGTGCCTGCTCGATTGGATCCTGGTCCCCTACTGTGCGATCCCGGTCGGCACCTGGCTGCCGACGGCGCTGCAGGCGTTGATCGGCAACATGGCCGGCATCGGCTGGCCCATCCGGGCGGTCACCCAGCCCGCCGGCCTCGAGGACTACGGGAGCCAGGAGTACCCGATCGCCGGAATCTTCGCCGGGTTCCCGTCGACGAGCTTCGACCTCGTCTTCGAGGGCCAGTCGCTCCGCGAGGCCATGCAGCAGGTCATCGCCGCGTGCGACACCTGGGCGGGCGGCGGCGCCGGCGGCTACGTCACGATCGACCACTACGGCCAGCTTCGGTTCTTCAACGGCAACGGCGGGGGTTCGACCGGGATCCTGACGATGTCGATGCCGTCCGACTACGACTACATGTACGTCCAGAACACCATGGCGGCCGCGTTCCCGCTCCTGGCCGCCGACGCGACCGACTTCCGGCTCGACAGCGCGGGCGTTACGCGGGCCGTGTACATCAAGGGCGGCATCCCCCGGACGACCGGCTACGACCCGATCGGATCCGGCCTCGTCTCGGACGGCTCGGGCATCCCCGGCCCCGTCGCCTACATCAGTGACGAGACGTCGGTCACGAACGAGATCCGCGACGCCATCGGTCGCGCCTACCTGGGCGGGTTCAGCCAGAGCGTTCGCGCATCGGTCACGTTCACGCCGATGCTGCCCGCCGCGCTCGACGCCTACAACTACCGGCCAGGCTCCTACCTGTGGTTCGGCGCTGACACCCAGGTCATCGGCGCCCAGACCCTCTTCAGCGTCTTCGCCATCCACAAGACATTCGGGCCCAACGGCCTCGAGAACTGGCGCGTGGACTTCGGCGGCCTGGCCCCGGACGCCGTCGCCGCCAACCGCCGCCTCACCCGCGACCAGCGGTCGTAGCTCAGCCCGTCCTCACGGCCCGCCTCGGCGGGTTCGTCGTCATGCCCGGAGGTTGCCCGAGTGGCCGAAGCATACGGAGAAGCCACGGCCGGCAGCGGCCTCAAGTGGCGGAGCAACACCCGTTCGATCGCGGGCTCGACCGTCCACAGCGGCTGGGCGCTGCCCGACGACGTTCCGACCCCGACCTACACGATCGACGCCTTCAGCATCAGCACGGCCACGGTCAACGACCATCTGCTGCAGATCATGGCGGGATCGTCGCTGTACGTCCGGATCAAGAGCATCTGGCTCGAGCAGGCCGCAAACGCGACCACCGTCTCGATCGGTGCGTTCCAGCTGGTCCGCCTGACCACGGCCGGAACGGGCGGGACCGCGATCACGCCCTCGAAGCTCGACACCGCGGACTCCGCGTCGGGTGCGACGGCCATGACGCTGCCTTCGTCGAAGGGCACCGAGTCGACGTTCATCGGGCGCAAGGACCTGATCATGCGCCAGGCGATCGCGGCTACGGCGACCCAGCCCGAGGAGAACCTCGAGTGGACGTTTGGTGAGAACGGCACCAAGCCGCTGATCATCCAGGCCGGTACGAGCAACGGGATCGCGATCAAGAACGGGACGGCGATCGCCGCCGGCACCGTGATCATGTACGTCAAGTTCACCGAGACGAGCTACCTGTGAGCGTGGCCATGACCGCCCGCGCGGTCCACCTGGTCCCGCAGTACCGAGTCGACCGGCTCAAGACCTTCGACCCGGACCGTGGTGACACGAAGGCCCCCATCGGCGAGGACGTGGTCGAGGCGTGGACCCAGAGGCTCCTGGATCCCGAGACTGGCCTCATCGACATCGTCGAACACCCGGAGATCCGGATCCCGTTCTGGGAGTTCGACGACACCGTCCAGATCAACCAGCCGACCGACTGCCCGGACTGCACCCGCGGCCTGTCGGCGAAGGACGACCTCGGCGATTTCGGCCCGTTCCTGCACTGCGTCCAGGTCGACGCCGAGAACTACTGCGATCCCTGCCACACGGGCTGCCTGGTCGCCTGCGGGATCCGCTGATGGTGGCGACGCTGTCGGTCACGCCGGTTCCCGCCCTGGCCGGCAGCGTCGTCGCGGTCTCGGGGGTCGGGTTCAACAACCGCCGGATCCGCCTGCTGCTCGATGGCGTGCAGACCGGCGACACGTTCCGGGCGACCGCGGCCGGCTCGTTCACGGTCGGCCTCCCGGTGGCCAAGGTCGCGAAGTCCCAGGCGCTCACGGCGGAGCAGCAGGCCCCAGGAGGCAAGTGGTCCATGGTTGCTCGCCTGACGCCGTTGCTGACGTTCTCTGGCTCAAGCGTACCGCCCACCCAGGCCCCGGTCCTGACCGGCATCGGCGCATCGAACATCACCAGCACGTCCGCGATCATCAGCTGGACGACGCTCGGCTACCCGTCGGACAGCCTGGTCCAGTACGGCCTGACCGGCTCGTATGGCATCAGCAAATACAGCGACGTCATCCTGAGCCAGTCGCCGTCCTGGTACACCCGGATGGGCGAGCCCTCGGGCACGAACGCCAACGACGAGATCGGGTCGCTCGATGGAACGTTCAACGGCGGCCCGACCCTCGGCTCACCCGGCGCCTTCGGCGGCGACACGAACACCGCGGTCGCCTTCAACGGCGTGAACCAGTGGCTGTCGGTGCCGACCGGCGCGGCGATCAACCCGGGCGACACCTGGTCGATCTCCATGCTGATCAAGCGCGGCCGGACCGGAATCGCCGAGGTGCTCTACCGCAAGGGCAACAACGGCCCGATGCTCTACATCACCGCGGCGAACAAGGTGATCGTCGGCAAGGCCAACGGCGGCACGCTCCTGACCAGCGTCGCCAGCCTGAACAGCACGAGCCTCTGGTACCACCTGCTCGCCCGGAAGGACGGCGCGCTCGTCGACTTGGGCATCGACGGCGTCAGCAACAACGTGCTCGGCACGAACGCCACGACCACGACGACCGCGACGGACCTGTCGATCGGGCGCGACGACCGCGGCACCGACTACTTCATGGGCTCGATCGACGAGGTCGCGATCTGGAACGCGACCTACCTCTCGGACGCCCAGGTCGCCGAGCAGCAGGCGGCCCGGCTGTACGCCTACAACGGCGCGCTGGTCACGACCCACAGCCTGATCCTGACCGGCCTGACGCCGTCCACGCTGTACCACTACCGGGTCATCTCCGTCGGCCCGAACGGCACCCTGACATCGTCGGACTACACGTTCACGTCGGCTGCGGCGGCCGACACCACGGCCCCGGTGATCTCCTCGCTCGCCGCCGCCGTGGTGGGCAGCCAGGTCAACGTCACCTGGCAGACGTCGGAGCTCGCATCCGGTGTCGTCGACTACGGCCTCACGACCGCCTATGGCCAGTCCACCACGCCCGACAACTCGTTCACCAAGACGAGCCACAGCCACTCGTTCGCGGGCGTCGAGGGCCAGACGTACAGCTACCGGGCCCGCTCGAGCGACGCGGCCGGCAATGCGGCCACACCAGGCACCGGCACGATCACCTTCTCGGCCTCGACGATCGCCACGATCAGCCCGACCGCCACGAAGACCCAGCTGCTCACGGCGATCGCCAACCTGTCCTACGACGTCATCGAGATCACGTCCGGCACGACGACCTGGCAGGACGTTCACATCGACGTCGACCGGACGGCCAACCCGCTGACGATCCGGCCCGCCCTGGGCGCGACCGTCAACTTCGTAGGGCCGGCCACGACGACCGGCATCATCCTGTCGTTCGGCCACGTCTCGATGGCCAAGCACATCACGCTCGACGGCCGACCTGGCGGGACGGGCACAGGGTCCGGCCTCATCTTCCGCGACATCGCGCTGGCGCAGTCAGGCGTCATCGAGGTCCGCGGGTCGGACTACCTGACGTTCCGGAACCTGACCTTCCAGAACCTGACGCGCGACCTCGCCGTACCGGGCACGGCCGAATACAAGAGCTACTGCTTCTACATCTCGGGCGCGGGCGCGGGCAACAACGACAACCTCGTGCTCGACTACTGCTGGTTCAAGGCGCCGTCGGTCTATCGCGACGTGTCGTGCCTGCAGATCGCGTCGTCCGGCTCGCACGGCAACGTGACGATGAGCAACGTCCAGGAGATGACCAACTACCACTACGGCCTGTCGGTCGATGTGCCCGTCTCGAACCTCGTGCTGGAGAACTGGGTGATGACCGACACGGGACGGACCGCCTCGGCGAGCTCGATCCGGATCTTCCCGGTCACCGTCAACGGCTCGTACACGAACATCGACGCGACGCTCTCCGAGCCGCTGCGCGATGACGGCACGGGCACGTTCACCGACGGTGGCGGCAACAGCGGCATCTGATGGGAGGCCCCGTGGCTGCTGACGATCCGATCTACGCCCGCCGGCGCATCGACGCCCTGACCGACAAGCGCCTCGACAACATCGAGGTCGAGCAGCGCGACACCAATCGCAAGCTCGAGGGCCTCGATGCCAAGGTGGACGGCCTCACGACCCGCCTCAACCTCATCGCCGGCGGCCTGGCCGTCCTGTCGGTCATCGCGAACATCGTCGGCCCGGCCATCGTCGACGCCATCACGCGGTCGCAGGTCCCGTGATCGAGCTCGTGGTCATCGTCGTCGTCGCCCTGTTCGCGATCGCCCTGGTCGGCGACTGGCTGGCCCACCGGTGAGCTACGACGACGTCTTCACGGCGGCCGATGGCCACCAGCACAACTGGGACATGCGCTGCACGCCGGTCGGCCCGACAACCTGCATGGCCGAGACGGTCCACGGCGATGACAACCATCTGGCCGGGTTCCACTTCATGCACGAGGTTCCACAGGGTGGGCCGCGGTGCGTCGGCGGCGTGAACGTGGACCGAGACATCCCCGAGCGAACGGCCTTCTGGACGATGACCGGAACGCTGGCCGGTGGCGACCTCACCCTCAACCCGAGCATCCTGTGTCGCGGCGGCGGGACGCCCGGGCACGGCCCGGACTTCCACGGGTTCGTCCGTGACGGCGCCTGGGTGTCCGCGTGAGCTGCAACGGCTACCGGCCCGTCTTCCAGGAGCAGCTCGACGGGTCGCCGCTCGGGTCGGTCAGCTGCACCGCGTACGCCGGCGCCATGGTCGGTGAGTACGACACCTGCGGCAAGCAGACGCCGACCGGGCGGTACGTCCGGGTCCTGACCGGAGACACGTCCGGCGGGACCACGCTCAACCAGGTGGACGCCGCCCTGCGCAAGGGCTACGGCATCGACCTCGACACCCGCGTCGGCACCGAGGCGCTGACCTGGCCCCAGTTCGCGGCCCAGATCAACCGAGGCAAGGCGGCCATCCTGCAGCTGGGCTACGGCCCGATCAACGACAGCCGGTTCCAGGGGTCCGAGACCTTCCGTGGCAACCATGCGGTGGCGGTCCTACCCGGTTGGGTCGGCATGGATCCACTCGCCGATGGTCGACGCCCGGGGATCTACCGGTACCACGGCGAGGCATATCCGGAGTCGCTCCTGCGCCTGGCCGCCAGCCAGCTGGTGCTCGACCCGGAGACGGGACGCAAGGCCGCCTCACAGGTCTGGTGCTCGCTCTCGCGCGACAACACGACGACCTGGCAGGTCACGGTCATGCCGTCGGTCCCCGGTGGCACCTACCCGTTCTACGTGTACGACGTTGCCGGAGGTCTCATCACGGGCCGTCGGGTCGTCCGGACCAAGGGCTTCTCACACCCCTGCACGCCACCGCGGCTGTACCGCCCCGCGCCAGGCGTCGCCATCCCGGCCAAGAGCCTGGTCCAGCAGACCTCGGGTGCCGGCGCCGGGCGCTGGATCCAGAGCACCTTCGCGGAGGAGATCCCATGACCGAACAGGACGAAGACACGATCGAGGTCCTCGAGCCGGACGATCCGGCCGAGCCCGCAGACGACGAAGTCGTCGAGCCCAAGGAGGCATAGCCCATGCTACTCGGCAGGCCGATCAATCTCTGGCTGGCGGCCATCACGGCCGTCCTCAACGTGCTCGTGCTCCTGAGCATCGTCACGCTCGACGCACTCCAGCTCGCGGGCATCAACATCGCGGCGGCGGCCGTCATCGGCCTGATCGCGAACGCGACCCCGACCGTCAAGGTCGGCAGCGAGGTCAACGTCGTGACGCCGGAGGGCGAGAGCAACTACACGACCCGCGTCTGACTCAGCGCCGCCGTTCCGGGGCTCCTCCCACCGGAACGCTCAGGTCACGACCCCCGGCTTGCCACCCGCCTGGCAGGCCGGGGGTCTTTCGCTGTGTCCGGCGCTAGCTGGAGATCTTGCAGTTCTTCACGAAGTCGGCCTGGGTGGCGTCCCGGTTCGCGATCGAGACGATGAACCGGCCGGGGCACGACAGCCGCATCCTGTCGCCGACGAAGATCAGGGCCGGTGACCAGGTGGCCCAGTCCGGCGTGACCCCCGCGGCGGGCTCCGAGCCGATGCCGTCCATGATGGTCAGCCAGATCTCGCGCCCGTAGTCGCGATAGATCTCCCAGGCGTCGTCCTGCAGCTCGTCGGGGCGCCGGTTGTAGAGATCCTCGTAGTCGCTCGTGACGTCGAACCGGATGACGTTCTTCGCCTCGTCGTACGTGACCTTGTCAATGCTCGAGAAGATCACGTAGCTCGACTGCAGGACGTCGGCCATGTCGTTCTTGTAGAGGTCGCCGTAGCCCTCCCAGAACGCCGCCTTCCAGGCCGTCAGGGCGGTCGCTGGGTCCACGGGCGCTGGGGTCGGGATGGCGGTCGGAACGGGTGTCGCCGGAGGCGTTGCAGTGGCTACGGGTGGAGCCGTCGTTGGTGTGGCCACGGCGGCTGACGTAGGCCCAGGAGTGGCCGCCGCTCCTCCGCCGCCGAGCCCGACCGCGATCGAGACCACGACCAGGCCGAGGACTGCCCCGACGGCGAACTTGCCGATCAAGGGCAGTCGAGCCCAGATGCCCGGACGCGGTGGTTGCTCGGTCATGGTCCCCTCCCCTGTTCGGTCCGCTCAGGTGAGCGGCAGATAAGTGCAGTTTGACAGGCTGGTGTCACGACCAGCTGGCAATGTCGGTCGCTGGGGCGGTCCGGGGTCCCCCTCCAGCGCCGCTCCAGGCGTCCGGGAGCGTATCGACGGACGCACGCTCTGAGGGGAACCCGTGCCCGAGCACGCCGCCGCTCCCATCCCCGCGACCCGCGA
>CAZOHT010000044.1:0-4888 GCA_964579825.1 uncultured Anaerolineaceae bacterium | reverse complement strand
TCTGAGGGGAACCCGTGCCCGAGCACGCCGCCGCTCCCATCCCCGCGACCCGCGACATCGAGGATCTCGGGCGTCAGCTGATCCGGCGGGTAGAGCAGCGTCGCGACGTCGACCTGGAGTGCCTGCGCTAGCTCGCGGATGTTCCAGGCGTTCGGCATGGTCGCGTTGGTCTCCCATCGCTGGATCGTCGAGACGTGGCGCCCGACCCGGTCGGCAAGCTTCTGCTGGGTGTCCATGTCCCGTGCCAGGCGGAGCTCGGTGATGACGGCGCCCAGCCGTTTGCCGTAGCTCTCCTCGGTCTCGTCCTCCGTCATGGGCGAGACCGTAGAACGGCGGACCCACGAGTCCCGCCGCATGTCTGCTGGTACAAGGCGCGATGTGCTGTGCATTTTGCTGTGTTGACAGTCCCATAGCAGATGTGCAAGATAGCGCCATGACCGAGGACCGCAAGAGCCACGCGAAGGAACTGGTGCGTCGTGCCACCGGCCGAGAGGTCCCTGACGTGCTTCGAGACCTGTACGTCGAGCGGCGCCACTCCCAGTCCGAGATCGCCGAGGCACTCGGTGTTCACCGGATGACGATCGCCGCCTGGCTCGCGGAATACGGCATCACCCGCGACGACCGCCCAGCGGTCGCGCTGTGACCGCGAGGAGGCTCCCGATGACCCGCCTGCGTGTGATCGCCCTCACCGGCGCCATGGCCGCCTCGTTCGCCCTGGGTGGCACGGTGGCGGGCGTCGGTGCTCCATCCGAACCGGCGATCGTCGTCGGCCTCGAAGCCTGCGTCGTCCTCGACAAGGCCGCGGCGCTCCGGATCCCCGCGAGCCGACTGCCCGACACCGCGGCCCGGTGCGCGGCCATCACCCGGCTCCTGCCGGTCCTCCGGGGCCGCTGACCGTGACCCGCCTGCTGGCCGCCTTCGCGGACGACCTCGACGTGGATCCGCGCGAGCTCGCGATCGCTACCGCCCAGGGGTTGATCGCCGCCCCGTTCGTGCTGATCGGCCTGGTCGCGTTCTGCGTCCTGCTGGTCGGCCTGAGCCCGGCTCGATGAACACCGTTCGGACCTCCGGGCCCCGGCTCGGTTCTAACTCCACCGCCGCGGTCATGGGGGCTGCCGGCGCGCGAGGAGGCGGGACCGAGCCGAGGACCCGGGTGTCCGACTCACCGCGGTCCACCCGATAACCCGCTCCCGGAGACAGCCGGTACCTGGCTCCGGGAGCACCCACCACCGACGGCGAGGAGGCCCGACGTGCTGAACACATCGACGAAGATCCAGACGAGCGATCCGGACGCGGTCAAGTGGTGGCGCGGGTCCGATGGTCAGGACCATGCGTTCCGGATCATCGGGGCGTGGATGCACTCGGTCTGCACGAACCGCGTCCGCTGGACGGCCGCCCTGACCCCCGCCCTGTTCGGCCCGTCGAACGCCTGCGGTGACTGCGACCTGATCGTCAATGGGACCGAGGCCGAGCACCGGGTCGCGGACGGGAACAGGTAGATGGCGACACCCGAGCAGCTTGCCAAGCATGCCGCAAACCAGCGGGCGTACCGGCTGCGGCACCCTGGTCGCGTAGCCGAGCTCGAACGCCGCTACGTGGCCACGCCTGAGGGGCGAGCAGCGCGCGGGCGGGCCCGCGACGAGTGGCGCCAGCGTCATCCAGTTGAAGCCGCTGCCCATGCTGCAGTGACGAAGGCGGTGCTGCGCGGCCAGCTCGTCAAGGGGCCGTGCGTCGTCTGCGGCGATACCCCAACGGACGGCCACCACGCGAACGGGTATGACCGCGAGCATCGCCTCGACGTGGTGTGGCTCTGTCGGCCCCACCACCAGGAAGCGCACGAGCAGCTTCGGATGGCCGGCTGATGACCGCCACCATCGCGGCCGGCCTGCACACGATCCGCCTCGAGGTACCCGAGGCCCGGACGATCTTCACGAAGGTCGCCCTGGACGGCGAGCCCCTGCTCGGGGTCACGCGGATCCGGTTCGACTCGGGCGACGTCGACGACAACGGCCTGGTGAAGTGGACCATCGAGCTGTACGCGGCCGTCGACGTCGAGGGCGTCGCCGAGGTCGCGCTCTGATGGCCCGTCTCACCGACCAGCAGCTGGCCGACCGCCGCAACCACCTGGGCGCGTCCGACATCGCGGTCCTCGCCGGCGTCAGCCCGTACGCCACCCCGTTCGAGCTGTACCTCGAGAAGATCGGCGAGCTCGACCCCGACGCCAAGCGGACCGACGCCGACCGGGAGCGGATGGAGCGCGGCCACCGCCTCGAGGACGTCGCCCTGGACTGGGACGCGGACCTGCGCGGCCTGTCGATCGAGCGGATCCGGCGCGACATCGTCCATCCTCGCCTGCCCTTCATCGTGGTCCACCCCGACGCCCGGGTGAAGCCGTGGCGTCAGACGCGCCGGCTGCTCGAGGCGAAGACCTCGGCCCGCAAGTGGGACGTGGTCCCCCAGCACATCGAGGCGCAGGTCCAGGCGCAGCTGGCGGCCACGGGCGGCGACGTCGCCGACGTCGTGGTCCTCGGCTTCGACGGGCCGCCGACGGTCCACGAGATCCCGCGGAACGACGAGTTGATCGCCGCGCTCGAGGACCTCGCGTCGTCGTTCTGGGATCGAGTCCAGCGCCGCGACCCGCCGCCCATGGATGGGAGCCGCGCGACGTCCCGCTGGCTCGATCGCCTCTTCCGTGAGGGCCCCGAGGAGGTCGCCGACGCCAGCCAGGCGGACGCGATCGCCCGGCTGCTCGCGATCCGCTCTCAGATGAAGGCCCTCGAGGTCGAGGACGGCGAGCTCGTCAACGCGCTCAAGTTCTCGATGGCCGGCGGCGCTCGCCTGTACGCCCCGCGGGTCGGCCGGATCACATGGACCGCGCCGAGCGAGCGCCGGACCACCGCCTGGAAGGACGTGGTCGCTGAGTTCCGGGCGCAGCTCCTCGCCGATGGGTTCACCGAGGCGATCGAGGTGCTCGACGAGTGCGAGCGCACCCACACCACCGTCGCCGAAGGGCTCCGCACGTTCCGCGTGACCCCGGCCAAGCCAGCCCCCGAGGAGGAGTCAGCCGCATGACCGCCGAGACCGCCGTCGCTGTTCGCCAGGAGCAGCCGAGCCTGACCCCGTTCGAGGTGATCGAGAAGGTCATCACCTCGGGCGACCTGTCGAAGATGTCGGCCCCCGACCGGGTCGCCTTCTACTGGCGGACCTGCGAGTCGCTCGGCCTCAACCCGCTGACGCGACCGTTCGAGTACATCGCCCTCAACGGCAAGCTGACCCTGTACGCCCGGAAAGACGCGACCGACCAGCTCCGCCAGCTGAACGGGGTCAGCGTTACGGACGTCCGGCGGGAGAAGGACGACGAGCTCGGCCTGATCACCGTCTACGCCCGCGGCCGCGATCGGTCCGGACGCCAGGACGAGGCCAGCGGCGTGGTGTCCGTCAAGGGCCTGTCCGGCGAGGCGATGGCCAACGCGGTGATGAAGGCCGAGACCAAGGCGAAGCGCCGGCTGACCCTGTCCCTGGTCGGGCTCGGGTTCCTCGACGAGTCCGAGATCGACGGCGCGGGCGACGGCACCACGGTGGATCCCACCACCGGCGAGATCTCGGCGCCGGCGAAGCCGGTGAGCCTGCTCGAGTCGGTCAAGGCGCAGCAGGCGGCGATGGCCGCCCCAGATGCCCCAGGAGCCGCCGAAACCCCCGACCCGGTGTCTCCGTCCGCTCCGACCGAGAACGCGCCAGCTGCCCCGGCCGTGGTCGTCGAGGGCGAGGCGACGCCGGTGGTCACGGAGCTGACCCAGGCCGAGCTGATCGCGGCGCTCGCCGAGATCCCGGTGTCGATCGACCACGCGGCCGAGACGGCCAAGAGGCTGTGGCCGGAGCTGACCCGAGGCGGGCAGCTGACCGGCGCCAGGCGAGTGGAGCTGCTCGAGGCGCTGCGGGCAGAGACCCCAGCCGTCGTCGGGCTCTAACGATGGAGTGGGTTCGCCGCACCTATGACGACCGCCGGTATCTCAACGGCGCTCGTCACGCCGTCCTGATGCAGAGCATCGCGACGGGTGCGGTCACGACCCGCTGCGGTCGCTACCTGCTGGCCGCGACGCCGGCGAAGGCTGCGAACCGCCTGGTCCCGGCCAACGACAACCAGATCCGGTCCGACGTGCGGACCTGCGGGCCCTGCCTGGCGGCAATCAAGCGAGGAGGACGACATGGCACTACCCCTGGAGCCTGAGAGCGGGATGTTCCCAGCCACCCTGGTCGAGCCGTTCACCGATGCGCCGCCGCTGGCCGATCTGGCCGACATGGTGATGCGCCAGTTCGACGAGTTCCGCTCGATCGCCGACGCCGTCGACGAGGGCCTGCGGATCGCGTACGTCTGGGAGACCAAGCCGTTCGACCCGGGCAAGGACGAGTACAAGGTCCACATCGTGGCCAAGGTCACGAAGGCCAGCCCGATGTGGCGCCACGTCGCCGAGACCGAGCTGGTGATCCAGTTCCGGCAGTGGTTCTGGGACAAGTTCGATGACGCCCAGAGGCGAGCCGTCATCCACCACGAGCTGACCCACGTCGAGGTCTTCGAGCCCGACGAACAAGGCCGGATCAAGGTCAGCCTGCGCGACCACGACGTCGAGGACTTCTGGCAGACCATGCGCCGTTATGGCCCGGTGAAGCCAGGAGCGGCCGGGTTCGTGAAGGCGTACCTGGACTGGCAGCACGAGCAAGAGACGCCAGACCCGACGCCGCTCCGGCCGCTCGGCGATGTCATGAGCGACGCGCTCGAGATGCCGGAGATCTTACGTAGATGACCGCGTCGAGCGGATCCCTGTCGCGCCGGCGGGAACAGGCCGTGACCGACCCGAACATCGAAGACCGCCCGGACGCCGGTCCGGCC
>CAZOHT010000043.1:14582-21228 GCA_964579825.1 uncultured Anaerolineaceae bacterium | reverse complement strand
GGGTTCGCGTCCCGCCGCTCGCGACCGATGATGGTCGTCGTTGCGCTCGTTGCCGCTGCCCTCGCGGCCACGATCCTGTTCCTCGGGCCCCTGGCCGGACCGGTCCACGCGCCCATCGCCCGAGCGGCCGACCCCGACCCGATCAAGGACTACCTGACGCCCATCGCGAACGAGCTCGGCTTCGACGTCGTGGTGAACGGCGAGACGGTCACGTTCGAGGATCCGTTTGCGGACGGGTTCCCGATCCCGGGCACGCTCAGCGATACGACCATGGCCAGCCACGCCCGGATGGACATGGTGCCGTCGTGGATGCTGGACGGGCCGTTCATGTGCGGCCCGGCTGCCTGCAGCAGCTTCGGCAGCGACGACGCCGCGTTCGACGATGGCGCCGTGCTCTTCCACCAACGCCTGGCCGTGCCCGTCGTGCCCGATCCGTCGAAGCGCATCGAGTACGGCGTCACGGCCCTCATCGACAAGTTCCCGCCGGTCCCGGTGGGGGAGGACGGCGCCGCGACGGCGTTCACGGGTGGCTCGCACTTCTGGATCGCCCGCTGGGATCCGGGTGGCGCCGGCGACGTCCTCCTGTACATCCAGATCAACGGCCAGGTGAGCACCTACCGGACGCACGCTCGCGCGGTGATCGATGGCCAGGACGTGTTCATCCTCATCCCCATCCTCAAGGAGTGGCTGACCGTCCTGGGCTGGGACACCTACGCGTACGAGAGCGCCGGCACCGTCGAGAGCGTCAGCCGCGACGTCTCCCGCGGGACGTTCGCCGACCCGCTGCTGACCTACGAGCCGGGCCCCACGCTCGAGTTCCCGGTCGCCGTGGCCACGCCATCGGCATCTCCGCCGCCGACGCCCTCGCCGACCGCCTCGTCACCACCATCGCCGAGCCAGAGCGCCGCGGCATCGAACCCGCCCGCGTCCGCCGCCCCGACGGCCACGCCGGATCCCGGCGCTGCGAGTGGTGGTGGCAGCATCCTCGGCCTGCCGCTGGCCGCGTTGGGGCTGGGCGGTCTCCTGCTCGTGATCGGCCTGTGGCTCCTGCTGCGCGGTCGAGGCAAGGGCGCGCCGAAGCCGCCCGACACGCCACCACCTCCGGCCCCGGCGCCCGGTGCGCCCACCCCGGACCCGGACCCGACGCCACCCGGCGGGCCGACGCCAGACCCGACCCCCACACCACCCGACGCGCCCGCCCCGGTCCCGGCCGGCCCGGGCGGCCCGGTCTCACCGGGAACGCCGCAGGATCCTGGACCGATCCCGCCGCCCGGGGCCGGACCCATCCCGCCCGGACCGGTCCCGCCGCCTCCACCCAAGGCCTGCGAGGACGGCGACGAGGAGTGGCGCGAGGACAAGGCGCCGGGCTACTTCCTGATCCCACCGGCCGACGGCAAGGTGACCATCGAGTCCGACCCGACGACCCCGGCCCTGGACGCGTGGCTGGCCGAGTTCGGATTCCCGCGCGGCGCGCCATTCGACCGGTTCATCGCGCTCGACGAGCGGGCGCTCGACGCGCTGCTGGACGGCCTGCCGACCGAGCCGTCCGCCTTCCACTGGGTGATCCAGTTCGAGCTGATCGAGTGGCGCCTGGCCTGCGAGCGCAAGTGGGTCTGCGAGGACGACGTCTACGTCCCGACCGATGATCGGCGGATCGTGGAATCCGGCCCGAACCCGTACCTGGGTCGGTACGCGGTGGATGGACCTGCCTCCACCGTCGACGACGTCCGGGCGCGCTGGATGGAGGCCCAGGCGGCCCTGGTCGCCGCCGAGAGCGCGGTCGAGGCGATGGACGCCTACCGGCGGGCTTGCGGGTAGCTCGCCGGGTCAGGACAGCGGCGTTCCGCAGTCGGTGAACCAGCGCAGCTCCCCGTCGACCATGGCCACGTGGAGTTCGCGCTCGGACGTCTCGCCCTGGCTCGTGAACGTGGCGTGGACGGTCCACGCGGACGGGATCGTCGTCGTGCGCTCGTCGGTCACGTACGCCCAGTCGGCCGGGGCGTCCACCGAGCTGACGACGATGTCGAAGGCCGGGTCCTCGAGTGACCCCAGGTTGGCCTCGCAGGCCGCCTGTCCATATCGCTCCAGCGTGGCCGGGTGCAGGAGCGCGATGAGGCGATCGGCATCGGCGGCTCGGATGCCGGCCACGAGCGTCGCGTAGAAGGCTCGGGCGACGGCGACCGCATCGGGCGACGGGGTCGGTGTCGGCGTGGGCGACGGCGTCGCCGTCGGTGTCTCGGTCGGCGGGGCCGGGGTGGGCGTCCCGCTCGGTTCGGTGACCTGGGTCGGCGGTGGCAGGGACGGCGTCCCGGCGTCCGCGGTCGGCGTCGTCGAGTCGGCCGTCGTCAGCCCATACGCGCCCACCCCGATCAGCCCGAGACCGGCGACCAGGAGGATCGCGCCGAGGCGCTGCCGACCGTCCATGTCGAGCCCACCATACGACCCGTGCGCAACCCGTCGGTCAGTCGCCGGTGGAGGCTGCCCTGACGTCGAGCACGCGGCCCCAGCGGAACACCCGGACGGCGATGAGCACGCCGAACGCGGCGAGGACAAGGATCGCGGCTGCGGCCACGGACGCGTCGAGATCGCCGCCCTGGAACTCGCCGTAGACGACGAGTGGCAGGGTCTGCGTCCTGCCCTCGACATTGCCCGCGAACATGATCGTCGCTCCGAATTCGCCGAGCGACCGCGCCCAGGTCATGACCAGGCCGGCCGCCAACGCAGCGCCGGCGAGCGGGACCGTGACCATCCGAAAGAGCGTCCGCTCGGACGCCCCATCCACCCGTGCCGCGTCCTCGATGTCACGGTCCACGCCGGCGATCCCGGTCCGGGCGGAGCGGATGAAGAACGGCGCCGACACGAAGGTCTGGGCGAGGATGACGGCGATCGTCGTGAACGCGACCGAGATGCCCATGAACTCGAACGGTGCGTTGAGCAGCCCGCGACGCCCGAAGACGAGCAACAGCGCAAGTCCGGCCACCGACGGTGGCAACACGATCGGCAGGTCCACGACCGTCTCCAGCCAGCCCTTCCCGCGGAACTCGCGCCGGGCCAGGACGATCGCGAGCGGCAGCCCCAGGACCACGGTGATGACGAGGCTGATCGACGTCGTGACGAGGCTCAGCCACAGCGCGTCGAGGACCTCGGGCGACCCGGCCGCGATCGCGAGCGAGCCATCGAGGACCGCCCGTCCCACCAGCGTGAGGACCGGCAGCCCGAGGAACAGCGCGAACAGGATCGCGACGGTCGTGAGCGAACGGTCGCCCCAGCTGGAGCCTCGTCGACTCCGGGCGGGGACGATGGCGGCGGTCACGACGGCGGCAGGAACCCGAACCCGCTCAGGATCGCCTGTCCCTCGGGACCGGCCAGCCAGGTCAGGAATGCCGCGGCGGCTTCGGGGTTCCGGGTGGCCTTGACGACGACGCCGGCGTACGTCGCGACGACGTTCGCCGAGTCGGGGACCTCGACGGACGCGACCTTGGTCGAGATCTTGGCGTCGGTGACATAGACGATCGCGGCGTCGCCCTCGCCCAGCTCCAGCTTGGCGACGACGGCCTTCACGTTGTCTTCCCTGGACACGATGTTGGCCTGGTAGGCGGCCGCGAAGTCGGCTGGGTAGCCGGGCTCCTTGGCGAGGTTCTCGACGAGCTGGTTCGCGTACGTCGTGATCGGGACCGCATCGCCCGCCGCGATGATCGCCACGCCCGGGGTCGCCAGGTCGGCCGGCGTCTCGATCCCGGCCGGGTCGCCGGTCGGGACGATGACGACGAGCTTGTTGCCGGCGAAGTCCACGGCGGCCCCGTCGGTGAGTCCGGCGTCGACGAGGGCGTGGGGGTTCTTCGTGTCGGCGGACAGGAACACGTCGGCTGGCGCGCCCTGCTCGATCTGGGTCGTGAGTGCGGCCGACGAGTCCGTGGAGATCGTCAGGGTCGTGCCGGGGTCGGCCGTCTCGTAGGCCGACTTGACGGCCTCGAGGGCGCCCTTGAGCGAGGCCGCGGCGTAGACCGTGAGTTCGACGGGGGTGGGGGAGGCGGTCGGCTCGGGCGTTGGCGTGGTGGCCGGCGCGCCGCCAGGACTCGTACAGGCGACGACCAGGATGGCTCCGGCCATCGACAGTGCCACGGTGCGTCGGCTCACCCGCGCGACTCCTTGCCGGATGGGATCTCGACCATGACGTTGGTCGCCTTGATGACGCAGACGGCCTCGTCGCCGACCTTGAGGTCCAGGTCCAGCACGGCTTCGGCGGTCATCAGGCTGACGAGGCGATGTGGCCCCGCGATGACCTCGACGACGGCCGCGACCCCGTCCCGCTCCACGCGGGTCACGATCCCGACGAACCGGTTGCGGGCGGAGGAAGCCACGATCGGCCGGTCCGTGGTGGCGCGCCGGCGCTCATCGAGGAGTCGCGAGACCTCGGCCATCGAGACGAGTCGCTGACCACCGTCCGAACGCTCCATGTGCAGGATCCCGGCGGATTCCCAACGACGCAGGGTCTCGACGGTGACGCCGAGCATCTCGGCGGCCTGGCCGACTCGAAGACGGGTGGGTCGTTCGTCGGCAGCGTTCCTCATAGGGAGGAAGTATCGCCTCACCAGTGCGCGATGTCTAGATATGCTTCGTTGACCTTCAAGTGTTGACAGACCATGCTGGCTGGCTGGATCGACGAGGATCGCCCACTTCTGGTCCCGGCTCACTTCTGGTTGGAGGTCATCAACCGGGTCCGGCGAGTGCCCGGGACCAACGGCGAGCGGATGCTGGCCACGGTGCATCGGCTCGATACCTTCGGTCTCCAGACCGTGGACTCGTCCCGCCCGATGCTCATCCAGGTCATCGATCGCGTCGAGCGTCATCGCCTGACGCCGTACGACGCCTTGTATCTGGCCCTGGCTGAGACCGTGGATGGGCAGGTCGCCACGATGGATCAGGCTCTGGCGACCGCCGCGGGCTCGCGAGCCATCATGTTCGGATCTGGGCGTCGGCTGAACGAGCCGCCGGCTGTCTACGAACACGAGGTGACGTGGCCCAACTACAAGGGCGCATCCGCGTACCTCTCGCGGCTGCGGGCGGAGGACCTGGCGTGGCCGGACCCTACGGCAGGCGGAGGTAGCGCGACTCGGTGACGACCACATCATCGCGGTCGGGCAGGTTCGGGTCGTAGATCCGGATCGTGATCCCGTCGCCGCCCACCTCGTAGGCATAGGCGAGGACCTGGTGGCTCTGGGTGAGCCGCCACGGGCTGGCACCGTCGTGCCGGACCAGGCCCACCATCGCGAGCCGGCCGGCATCGATGTCGGCACGGATCCGCGGCCACTCGACGGCGTGGACCCGTTCCGCGGCATTGGCGTCGCCGATGGCGCCCATCCACCAGAACCGGATCGGCGTCCGGAGCCAGTCGAGCGACAGGACCTGGCGGCGGACGAGGCCGCGGAACAAGGGCGTGCCGTTGGCCGGCGGGAGCGTGTCGGCCGGGACGGGGAGGCCGGCCTCGAACCGCTCGCGGACCAGCAAGCTCATCCCGCCGCACAGCCCGGCCGATGCATCGCCGATCCCGACCCAGCGCGGATCGATCGGCCCGAACCTCAGCGTCGGCCCGGGTGTGAACCGGTTCGCGAAGTGCAGCCCGTGCGTGCTCGGCAGGAACCCGGGGACCGCGTTGGACTCGACCATCCGGGCTAGCGTACCCCTTGACCGGTCGTGATAGACAAGTATCATGACCGACTATGCGAACCGTGACGGCGATGGACATGCGCAAGCGACTCGGCGAGATCCTGGATGCGGCGTCGGCCGGCGAACGGATCCTCATCGAACGCGACCATCGGCCCCTCGCCTACCTGGTCTCCGTGGAGGAGGGCGAGCGGCTGGAGCCCGACCGTGAGGCGGTCATCGCCAGGCGGCTCGCGGCGCTGGATCGACTCGTCGAGTTCGGCAAGGAGATGCGGGAGAAGTACCCGGAACCGGACGACGGTTTGACGACGGCTGAGTGGATCCGTCGTGATCACGAAGAGCGGGACGAGCGGATCTCGCGAGCCGCCCGGACCGGCCTAAGCGACGACTGATGGCGCGAAAGCCCATGATCATCGATGCGTCGGTCGCGATCGCGATCGCGCTTGGCGAACCGAATGGCCCCGTCGCGGCGGGTCTGTTGCGGGACCAAGTCCGCGCAGGGGGACGGAATGTGGTCCCATCGCACTTCTGGCTCGAAGTGGCGAACGTGCTCATCCGAGGGCCTCGTCGAGGGACGGCAGCCGCGTTCGAGGCCCTTCATGGGTTGGATCGACTCGAGCTCGAAACGGTCGATCTGGATCGGCCGACGTTGCTCTCGGCGATCGACTTTGGTGAGCGTCTCGGGCTGACGTCGTACGACGCGACGTACCTCGCGCTTGCGAGCGCGATCGACGGGTCCCTCCTGACGTTCGATCGAGCGCTGCGGGTCGCGGCCGGGCCCCGGGCCGTCTCGACCGATGGCGGACATCGCCTGTCCGAGGCGCCCGCTCCGTACGAGCGCGACGTGTCGTGGCCCAACTACAAGGGTGCCTCCGCCTACCTGGCCAGGCTGCGTGTCGAGGCACGCGAGGCCGCCGCCTCGTAGCCGATCTATCGCGGGGCGACCACCGTGATCCGCACGAGCGTCGGGCCGATCCCGGCG
>CAZOHT010000043.1:0-14482 GCA_964579825.1 uncultured Anaerolineaceae bacterium | reverse complement strand
GATCTATCGCGGGGCGACCACCGTGATCCGCACGAGCGTCGGGCCGATCCCGGCGGCCATCAGTGAGACACCCTCGGGTGTCACCAGATCCAGCACCAGCGTGTGGACGCCCGGCGTGCGCGGCACGAGCAGGGGGACGGACAGGTCCGCGGTCGTGCCGGGGGCCAGCGCCGGTGGCAGGTCGGTCGCAGCGAGCGCCTCCCCGGACGGGAGCCACCAGCCGACGATCCGGGCCATCGTGGCCGGGCGCCCGGCCGTCCCGCCGGTCACGTCGAACACGGCCTCGGTGCCCCAGGTCTCGGCACCCAGGTTGGTCACCCGGATCGGAAGGTCCACCGCTCGGCCGGCGGTCAGGGTCATGGCCGGGGCGACCAGGATCGCGCCGTCGACGTCGGCCGTGACGCGGACGAGCAGGGTCGGGAGCATGGCCTGCGTCGCGGCATCGAAGGCCACCCCATCCGCGTCGTGCAACGTGACCGTGAGCCGGTAGCGACCCGGAACGACGGGGGCCCGGACCGGGACCGATAGCGCGTTGTTCCGACGGGTCGTCGCAGCGGGTGCCACGACGTCACCGGGCTGCTCGGCGATGACCAGGTCGGGGCCATCCGGTGGCGGCAGCGGCTCGATGGGTGGCGGTGCCTGTTCACCGGGGAAGCCCGGGACGGGCTCGTCCGGGACCGGGCTGGACCCGGGCGTCGGCGGGCTCGCGGGCGGCGTCACGAGCTCGAGTGCCTCCCAGCGGAGGCTGGCCTCGATCCCTTCCGGCAGGGCGTCCGCGTCGCCGCGGCTGAGCGGCAGCGTGAGTCGCCCCGTGGCGCCCGCGCTGGGTCGGGCAGCGAAGGTCGGCGAGCCGAATCGGACGCCGGTGGCCACGAGGCTCGGTTCGACGGGACCGACAGGCTCGCCGGGCCCACTCGTGCCTCGGGCACCCGCTCGCACGTCGGCCGGCGTCAGGCCGGCCCGCAGCACGATCGAGCGCGTGAACCCGGACGTCTCGGTCTCGGGATCCATCTGGGCGATGAAGCCCGGGCTGCGGACACTGTCGAAGGCGAACGCATGGCCGTTGGCGTTCGCGGCGGTGCGCCAGGTCGAGTCGATGGACCACCGGCCGCCGAGGACCGAGGCGAGGTAGGCGGTCGGGCTGGCGTAGGCATCCGCGATGACAGCCGCCGCACCCGCCCGGATGAAGCCTGCGGCGAAGTTGTCCACGCGCTGTCGGCCGACGTCCAGCGAACCTTCCGGGACGCCGGGCTCCGCCAGGCCGCTGGCATAGCACAGGTGGTGGAGCAGCACGATGGCGTCCTGGGCCAGTCGGACCTGCGACCCGACGGTCGACTCGCCGAAGTACTGGTGGTCCGAGTCATCGCCGCCGGCTCGGGGATTGAGACCGAACCCGTTCTGGCTCGCGGGGTAGAGCGCGTCGCGATGCGGGCTCGGCCAGCCGTTGCCGTGGCCCATGTAGATGACGACGCTGGCGCCCTGGAGCGCGGCGCGGACGGCGGGCCACGTGGCGTCGGGGGAGTACAGCTCGGTCACGTCGCTGGTGAACCGTCGGGCGACGGCGGCCGCCTCCCGACCCTGCGCGCGATACCGGTCCGTGGCCGCGCCGGACGGGCCGACCACGATGACGACGCGGGGCGCCGGACTGGCCACCACCGCGCGCGCCCCGTATGGGCCGGCCCCGGCGCTCCACCCGATCGCCAGGACCCCGGCGATCAGCGCGACACGTGTTCTCCGTAATGCGGCGTGTCCCACGACCACTGGCACTCCCCTTCGTGGACCCATCGAGGGTACGCGGCGGGGTGGACCGGGACCATAGCGACGGTCGCGTATCTGGCGCTTATCCGGCCGATTCCGGTGCGCCCGGGCGCCGGATGGCGCGTCGCCGTGGCCCCTCAGGCCTCCGGCGAGACGTTCTGGTTGAACCGGAAGACATTGTCCAGGTCATACGTGGCCTTGACCGCCGCCAGGCGTGCGAAGTTGTCGCCGAACGTTCGACGCACCAGCGCATCGCTGTCCTCGCCGTGACCGGCGAAGTTCAGGTAGATCCGGTCTCGGTCGCCATAGGCACCGGAGCGCTCCCAGAGGTCTCGCGTCCAGGCGATGTTCGCGGCGTCATCGGCCGCGTCGGTCCAGACCGAGTCGAACGACACCATGTACGGCATCGATCGATCGCCGAAGGCCGTGTCCGCCGCGCCCACCCGTGCCGTGGCGCCCCCGAAGTTCCAGATCGACGAGAGTGTGTTGGGCGACGGCGGGCACGCGTTCCCTTCGAGCATCAGGTCGATGGCGGCATCGCTCAGGCCACGCAGGTAGCGGCTCTTCCAGTACGCGCGGAACCGTCCGGCCGGCATCAGCGTGTCGAAGAGTTGCTGGACGTCGGCATAGTCCATCTGCCCCGAGAAGTCGATGACGGGCTCGGCGAGCTCGCGCAGCGGCTGCAGGCGGGCCTCGCCCTCGTCCGCATCCCCGGCATACACCGCCCCGATCGTGTAGATCCGCCGGCCCCAGGCGGCCTCCGGGTACGAGGGATCGGCCGGGATGGTCGAGAACTCGACGATCGAGCCGATGTCGTCGTTCTTGTCCGCCAGGAAGTCGCGCCAGAAGCGGATGGGGCCGCTACCGGCGTCGAGGTCGTAGAGCGGGGCGCAGAACATGACCTTGGGCCCGACCGGATGGAGCGCGAACTCGAACCGGGTCACGACGCCGAAGTTGCCGCCGCCGCCTTTCAGAGCCCAGAGCAGATCCGTGTGCTCGTCGGCGCTGGCGTGGACGACGCGCCCGTCCGCCGTGACGACGTCCGCCGAGACGAGGTTGTCGATGGCCAGCCCATACCGGCTGCGCAGCCAGCCGATGCCGCCACTCAACGTGAGCCCGCCGACGCCCGTGTCCGAGATGAGACCGCCCGGGGTCGCGAGCCCGTGCGCCTGGGTGGCCCGATCGACGTCGCCCCACGTCGCGCCGCCATCCACGAGCGCCCTCCGTCGTTCCGGATCCACGTCGACCCCTCGCATCCCCGACAGGTCGATCATCACGCTCCCGTCGCCGACGGCATGGCCGGCGACGTTGTGGCCGCCGCCTCGGACCGAGATCGGGATGCCGAGTTCGCGCGCCAGGGCCACGGCCGCGACGACATCGTCCACCCGCGCCGGCCGAACGATGACCGCCGGGTGCCGGTCGATCATGGCGTTCCAGACGGCCCGCGCCGCGTCGTATCCGGGGTCGCCGGCAACGAACACGTCGCCCTCGATCGTCTCGCGCAGGCGGCGCTCGGCCGTCTCGATGGTCATCTCGCGTCTCCTGTCCGTGTCGGGTTCACGGGGAGTGTCGGCGACGGCGTACCCTGTCGCCAGAGTCGGACTGGCGCAAAACGGGGCGAATGTGACATGACGAGACCACGGATCGCGTTGCTGGCGGCGGCGGAGACGTCGCCGTCCATCCTGTACGGGCTGTACGACATCCTCCTGTCGGTCGGGGCGGTCTACCCGGACATGACCGCGGGCGAGCCCGGCGATGCCCTGCTCGAAGTCGAGATCGTGGCGGCGGAGGCGGCCCCGTTCCGCTGCTTCGGCAACGTGCTTGTCGAGCCGCACGCCGCCATCACCGACATCGACCGGCTCGACGCGGTGATCGTGTGTGACATGTACACGCCGATCGACACAGCCCCACACGGGCGCTATCCGCGCGAGATCGACTGGCTCCGGCGGATGCGGGCGAACGGCACGCTCGTCGCCTCGGTGTGCACCGGCAGCGTGTTGCTGGCTGAAGCCGGGCTGCTCAACGGTCGGAGATGCGCCGGCCACTGGGCGTACACCGACCTGTTCCGCGACCACTACCCGAGCATCGAGTTCGATGACGCGTCGATCCTGGACCTCTCGAGCGAGGACGACGGCGTCATCACGGCGGGTGGCGTCACCGCGTGGCAGGATCTCGCGCTCCACCTGATCGCCCGGTTGTGCGGACCCGAGCACGCGCTGCGGACGTCCAAGGTCTACCTGCTGGCCGGTCACGAGGACGGCCAGCTGCCCTTTGCGGCCATGGGCCGCCGGATCCAGGCGCGAGACGCCGTGGTGGCTCGGTCCCAGGCCTGGATCGCGACCCATCTCAGCGTCGCCAATCCGGTCGCGGCGATGTCCGAGCAGTCGGGCCTGACGTCGCGCACCTTCGCTCGACGGTTTCGGGCAGCGACCGGGTACCTCCCGATGGACTACGTGCACGGCCTTCGGATCGAACGGGCGAAGGAGCTCATCGAAACCGGATCGACCGATCTCGATGGCGTCGGCTTCGAGGTGGGGTACGTGGATCCGACGTTCTTCCGGCGCCTGTTCAAGCGCAAGACGGGCCTGACACCGGCCGCCTATCGCCGAAAGTTCGCCGGGATCCTTGGCCTGACCGCCTAGGACGGTCGCCGTCGCCCGGCGTCCGCAGCCGGGGTGAGCGTCGCCGCGTACCATCGGACGATGCCCAACCGCCTCGCCAACGAGACGAGCCCGTATCTGCTCCAGCACGCGAACAACCCGGTCGACTGGTTCCCGTGGGGCCCCGACGCGCTGGCGCGGGCCAAGCTGCTGGATCGGCCGATCTTCCTGTCGATCGGGTACGCCGCGTGCCACTGGTGCCACGTGATGGAGCGCGAGTCGTTCGAGGATGCTCGGACGGCGGAGTCACTCAACGCGCGGTTCGTGGCGATCAAGGTGGACCGCGAGGAGCGGCCGGACCTGGACCAGGTCTACATGGCGGCGGTCCAGGCGATGACCGGCAGCGGCGGCTGGCCGATGAGCGTGTTCCTCACCCCGGACGGTCGCCCGTTCTACGGCGGCACGTACTTCCCCGACGAGCCGCGCCACGGGATGCCGTCGTTCCGCCAGGTCCTCGACGGCGTGGACCGGGCCTGGCGGGAGCAGCGGGACCAAGTCGAGGAGGCCGGCTCCCGGTTGATCGCCGGGCTCGTCAAGCAGCAGCAGCTCGAGGCGGCCCCGAGCGATGCGGGACCGACGTCCGACCTGCTGGACGCGGCCACGGCCGGGATCGAGGCCTCGTTCGATGCCGCGAACGGTGGCTGGGGTGGCGCGCCGAAGTTCCCGCAGCCGATGACGATCGAGTACCTGCTGCGGCGCCACGTCGCGACAGGAGATCCGCGCGCCCTCGCGATCGCGTTGCGGTCCCTGGAGGCGATGGCGGACGGCGGGGTCCGCGACCAGCTCGGTGGTGGGTTCCATCGCTACTCGACGGACGCGCGCTGGCTGGTGCCGCACTTCGAGCAGATGCTGTACGACAACGCGCAACTCGCGCGGGTGTATACGCACGCCTGGTCGCTGACCGGCGACGCGCGCTGGCGAGCCGTGGCGGAAGGCACGCTCGACTACGTCATCCGTGAACTGACCACGGCGGACGGCGCGTTCGCCGCGAGCCAGGATGCCGACACCGAGCACGTCGAGGGCCTGACGTTCACGTGGCGTTCGACCGAGATCCGCGAGGTGCTGGGCGAGGAGGCGTCGCTCTTCACCACGGCGTACGGCGTGACCGACGACGGCAACTGGGAGGGCGTCACGATCCTGTCCAGAGTCCGCGGCGACCTGGCGCTGGCCGACACGTACGGACTGACGACGACCGAAGTCGCCGAGCGCCTCGCCGACGCACGCGCCCGACTGCTCGCCCGACGGACCGAGCGGGCCCAGCCGGCGCGCGACGACAAGGCCCTCGCGGCCTGGAACGGGCTGGCCATCGCGGCGCTCGCCGACGCGGGGCGGGCCTTCGGGGAGCCGCGCTACGTGGCCGCGGCGGTCCAGGCGGCCGAGACGATCGTCGGGGGCCTGCTGCGAGCCGACGGGGTCCTCGGCCGGTCGTGGAAGGATGGCCGATCCACTGGTTCGGGCGTCCTCGAGGACTACGCGGACCTGGCCGATGGTCTGCTCGCGTTGTACGAAGCCACGTTCGACGAGCGCTGGTTCACGACCGCCGTGGCCCTTGCCGAGCGGATCCTGGCGCGGTTCACGGATCACGCCGGCGGCTTCTTCGATACGGCGGACGACCATGAGCGCCTGGTCACCCGGCCCAAGGACGTGCAGGACAACGCCGTCCCATCCGGGAACGCGATGGCGACCTCGGTCCTCCTGCGACTGGCGGCCCTGACGGGCGACGGGCGATACCAGGACGCTGCCGACCGCGCGATGCGGACGGTGACGTCGTTCGTTGCGCGCTATCCGACCGGCTTCGCCCAGTGGCTCTCGGCCATGGACTTCGCGCTGGCACCTGTCGCGGAGGTGGCCATCGTCGGGGCGCCGGGGGCCGACGGGACGCGCGCGCTCCTCGACGTCGTCACGCATGGCTTTCGGCCGAACCAGGTGCTCGCCGTGTCGCCGGACCCGACCGTGTCCGCCATCCCGCTCCTGGCCGACCGCGTCGCCGTCGGCGGCGCGCCGACCGCGTATGTCTGTCGGGGCTTCGTCTGCCGGCTGCCCGTCACCGACCCCGACGCGCTCCGGGCGGAGCTGGCACGGACATGATCCACGCGGGGGTGGAGCCACGGCTGGCCGCGACGGTCGTGCTGATCCGCGCCGGTCGTGGCGGGCTCGAGGTGCTGCTGACGCGACGTCCATCGTCGATGGCCTTCGCGCCCGACATGCACGTCTTCCCGGGCGGCCGCGTGGATGCCGGCGACGCCGATCCTGCCCTGGTCGCCCGATCCCGGGTGACGCCGGCCGAGGCGGCCGCCGGCCTGGGCGGTGATCTGCCGCCGGATCTCGCGATCGCCGCCTACATCGCCGCGATCCGGGAGGTATTCGAGGAGTGCGGGATCCTGCTCGCCGACGGGGGTGTCGCCCGAACCGTGTCCCAGGCTCGATCCGCGCTCGTGGGCGGTGAGGCCACGTTCGCCTCGATCGTGTCCGACCTGGATCTGACGCTCCGGACGGACCGCCTGGTGCCGTTGTCCCGGTGGGTCACGCCGCCGATCCTGCCGCGCCGGTTCGATGCGCGCTTCTTCGCGGCGGAGCTGCCGGCCGGCGCGCGCGTCAGCTTCGAGGGCGACGAGGTCGCCGGCCACGCCTGGATGACGCCGGCGGCCGCGCTCGACGCCATGGCCGATGACGCCCTGGCGATGTGGATCCCGACGAGTGGCACGCTCCAGCAGCTCCGGTACGCGGGCTCCATGGCCGAGATCCGCGGACGGATGGCGCCCGGGTGGCTCGGCGAGCCCGTCGCGACCGTGTCCTCGCCGGAGGTCACGCGCATCCTCATGCCGGCCGGGGGTGGGGTCGCGGGCCAGCCCATCGCGGCCTATCTCGTCGGGCGCCGCCGGTTCGTGCTCGTGGACCCGGGCGACCCGACCGGTCCAGGCCTGGAGCTCGCGATGGCGGTCGCCGCCGAACGCGGCGGCACCATCGAAGCCATCGCCCTGACCCAGGTGGCCCCGGATCACGCGGCCGGCGCCGAGGGCCTCGCGGAGATGCTCGCGATCCCGATCCTCGGCGGGCCCGGCGCCGGGCGACCGCTGCCATTCGAGGTCCAGGAGCTCGGCGACCGGGAGGACCTGCCGTATGGCGACATTGCCGTGCGGGCGATCCACGCTCCCGGACCCGCGCCGGAGCACGTGGCGTTCGCGGTCGGGGAGAGCCACCTGATCGCCGGCGATCTCGACGGTTCGACGGGCGCTCGCTCCATCCCCGGCCCGATCGACGCCGTCGCCTTGGCGACCTCACGCGAGCGCGTGGCGGCGCTCATCCCCGCCGAGCGGTGGCTCCCGGCCCACCCGCCGGACGAGCTCTCTTGACGTGACGCCCGCCACGCCCGACAGTCCGCACGTGGACGAACCGCCCAGTCACGCACGGTCGCGACGTCTCCGCGTCCCGGCCAAGGCCTTCGGTTGGCTCTTCGTCGTGCTGGGTGTCGTCGCCTTCTGGGCGTCGTTCCTCGAAGCGGTCGCGACGACCGCCTGGGACGGGCAGGCGATCTTCTCGTTCATCCTCGCGGTCATCCCACCGGTCTGCGCCGTCCTCATCCCGGGCGCCCTGCTGCTCCGCCACCCCGACGCGGGCAGTCGGGCGCGGACGCTCCTGTTCGGGACGCTGGTCTTCGCATCGGTGACGTTCTTCCGGGCCATCGAAGGCTCGCTCCAGGCGACGTTCAAGCAGCTCACGCCGGCCCCCGAGGCGCTCGAATGGTTCGTGTCGTCGGCGCTCGTGTACACGTCGTTCGTCTCGCTCATCGGGCTGTTCGGGTTGCTGTACATCGGGCTGGGGCTCAGCAAGGCCCGGAACTATGCGTTCACCCGGAACGCGATCATCGCGGGCTGGGTCATCGTCGTGACCGCCGTCGTGGCGATCGCCGGCCGGGTCTGGACGCTCACCGGCGTGGATGTGGCGGACCCGACGCTGACCCCCGAGGTCTGGATCTACATCGGTTCGATCATCGTCATCGGGATCCTGACGATCCTCGCCTGGTCGTATGTCGCGCGGGTGCTGACCCGCTGCGCGCTGTCCGGGGAGGAGCCGGAACTCGGCTGGTATCTCGGGGCGGCCGGGACCTGCCTGATCGTCGCGACGTTCGCGATCGTCGCGTGGAGCACGTTCGTGGCCGTCTCGAACCAGACCCTCAACGACGTCCTCGTCTACATCCGCCAGACGATGTACGCGATCGGGCACCTGGCGCTGCTCGCCGGGTTCGTCCTGGGCCTGCCGTCGCTGGAGCGGGTCGTCTGGGCGGACGAGGACCGTGGCTCGCGGCACGACGACGCCGAGGCCGCCGCGTAGGAGGTCGGGCTCGGCCCGGGCGCGGTCGACCGGTTCGGCCTCCGCGCGGTCGACCGGAGCCGAGGCTCGATCGACCGGCAGCGACGGACGCCTGGGTGGCGCACCCGGCGGCGGCCGCCTAGGCCCGGTCGACCGGCAGGGACGACCCCAGGTTGCGCAGGAAGTTGATGCCCTCGTCCACCTGTTCGGTGGGGGCGTACGGCCCGGGCATCAGGACGCACGGCCGGCCGGCCAGGGCGACGCCGGCCAGCTGACCCCACGGTTCGGCGAGATCGCGGCCGGCGGCGATGGACGCGCCGCGCTTGTAGATGAAGACGATGGCCGCCGGTCGCCAGAGCGCGATCTTCTGCCACAGCGGCCCCACGCCCGCGGTGAGTTCACGGTCCGTGGCCTCGTCGCGCGCGGACACGGCCTTGCTGAGGTCGGTGATGCCGTGCCCTTCGGCGACGAGCGAGTCGTCGGCGGACTCGACCGGCGTGCCCGGCGGCAGGATCCCGGCCAGCATCAGCCGGCGCCAGAACGTGCGGCCGAGGCGGCCCTGGTGGTAGTGGCCGGCCGCCACGCTGACCGGCGATGGGTTCAGCCCGACGAACAACAGGCGATCGCGGAGTGGCGGCAGGTCGGCCAGCGTCTCGGTCGGCACGCCGTCGATCGAGACGGTCACGGTGTGCGAGCCCGGTCCTGGGCGGAAGGTCAGCGCGTCCAGCTCGTCCTGGGTCACGACGATTCGGTCATGCCGGTCACGTCGATCACGTGGGGTCGGATGCCGGCGCCGGCCCAGTGGGCCGCGATGGATCCCAGTCGAACCAGGCGCGGTGCCGCATCAGCGCGAAGAAGACGATCGTGTCGAGGAACAGGTACAAGACCGCGATCGGGTTCGGGAAGCGGGTCAGATACAGGAACATGGCGATGGCGACCACGTTGATGCACAGCCGCCACCAGCGGCCGGCCCGGATCAGGAGGCCGATCGCGAACGTCGCGAGATCGACCGCGGCGATCAGCAGCACCCCGAGACCGGCGTCGGCCGGCAGGTTCGGCGCCACGAGTTGCTGGATGCCGAGGCCCATCAGGGCCGTGATGCTGCCGACGATGAGGATGGCCGAGGCGAGCTCGACGAGCACCGGTCGCGGCGGGCGCTCGGGCGTGGGCGGGATCGACGAATCGAGTGGCGGCTCGTCCTCGTCCGGGGTCGTGATCGCGCCGTCGAACCGTCCACTCATGGCGCGTTCAGGCCGGCGGGTCCGTCTCGTCGGTCGAGCTGGTCGTTCGGGCCTGGATCTCCTCCTGGGTCGCCGCGGCACCGGCCTTGGCTTCCTTCACGCCGCGTCCGAGCGCCTCGCCCAGCTTGGGCAGCGTCTTCGGTCCGCGCCAGACGATGGCGGCGATGAGGATGACAACCAGGATGATGATGAGGTCGGGCATACGCGGATGGTAGCCCAAGCGTCGGCTATGGTGACCCGATGGAGGACACGCCGACCGACGACGCGGGGCTGGCTGCCGTCGCCGCGGCCCTCGGGTCGCGGCCGGTCGCGAGCCGTGCGGTGGGATGGGGCGATGCCGCGGCGACCCACCGACTCGACCTTGCGGATGGACGCTCGGTCGCCGTCCGGCGCGCGTCGGGTGCAGGCTCCCGTGCGGTCATCGAACGGGCGGCGCGCGTCATGCGCGGGCTCGCGGCGGCGGGGCTGCCGGTCCCGGTCGCCGACACGGTCCACACCCCTGACGCCGACTACCTCGTCACGCCATGGATCGAGGGCGTGACGGGCGCGGCCTGGCTCGCCGACCCGGATCGATCGATCCGTCTGGCGGAAGCGATGGGCGAGCTGGTGCGCCGGCTGCGAGGCGTGGCGCCGATGGCCGTCACCCTGGACGCCGAGGCCGCCGGAAGCCGAGCCCTGGCGCGCACGGCGAGCGCGCGACTCCGACGAGTCGGTGCGGCCCTGCAGCCCGAGACCGTCGTGGCCATCGAGGCAGCGATCGACTGGCTGTCCGCCGCGGATCGATGGCGGCCGGTCGTCGTCCACGGCGACTTCGCGCCCGTCAACGTCATCGTCGGAGCGGGCGGCGAGATCCTCGCCCTGGTGGACCTCGAACATGCTCGCCTCGGGTCGCCGATGGCGGACGTCGCCTGGTGGGGCTGGGTCGTCCGACACCACCACCCGGACGCCTGGCGGGTGGCGTGGCCGACGTTCCGCGCCGCCGCCGGCGGGCCATCCGGGGATCTGGCCGACGAGGAGATCCGTGCGGTGATGCTCGTGCGACTGCTGGAGTCGGTCGCCGCGGCCGATGCCGCCGACGTCGACCGGAGACAGGCCTGGGCGCAGCGGCTGGACGAGGCCGCCGCCTGGGCATGACCGTCAGGCGATGTAGGCGATGGTCTGCGGGCCCTGCGGGAGCACACAGATCCGGGTGGACGGGTCTGCCCTGACGATCTCCGCGACCGTCTCGCCGACATCCGCGATGGGTTCGAGATGGGCCGCGCGGACCGCCTCGTCCGTCAGGCCGTCGGTCCGCAGCAGGACGCGAGCCTTGGCCTGGACCCGCGCCTGGATCTGGACCTGCCACTGGTCGGGGACGGTCGTGGGCGAAGCCGCGATGCGAGCCAGCAGGTCGGCCGGCGAGGTGCCCTCGCGCAGGAGTCGACCGTACTCACCATGGTCCGGCAGGCCGTCGCGGCACTCGGCGGCGCAGATGATCGTGCCGCCGGGACGCACGATCTCGGCCGCGGCGGACATCCCCTTGACGGCCTGATACAGGTTCTGGTCGAGCGGGTAGCCGCTGTTGGTGGTGATCACGAGGTCGAATGGCTCGTCGACCGGTTGCATCGCCTCGGTGCGGGCGGCGGCGCACGCGGCGGCATGCATCGGAAGGACCGGCCCGGCGAACGCCCGTGTGATGCGCTGCTCGTCATCGAGGAGGACGTCGAGGGCGACGTCGACGCCGGTCGCCGCGGCGATCGCTCGGACCGCATCGTGGACGGGGTTGCCCTCGATGACGCCCCACGTCGCCCGCGCGTCGCCGATCCGCCGGGCGTTGTGCAACTCGAGTGTCGTCTCGAGCCCGGCCAGGCCGGGCGCGACCATCTTGGGGCCGCCGCTGAACCCGGCGAAGAAGTGCGGCTCGACGAACCCGGTCGTGATGCGGACGTCCGCTTCGACCCACTCCCGGGCGAGGCGGACCGGCACGTCGCCGACCATGCCGAGGTCCACCAGGTGACCCGGGTCCCGCGCGTCATGATCCTCGACGCGCCACGTGGCCAGGACGTCGGGCCCAAGCATCGCCAGCCGCTCGTCGGCGGAACTGGCTCGATGCGTCCCGGAGGCGATCAGGACGACGACATCCGCGGGACGAACGATGCCGTCGAGGACGTCCATGAGCGCGCCGAGCATCAGGGCCCGCGGCTGCGGCCGGGTCACGTCGCAGACCGAGATCGCGACGCGTTGACCGGGTCGGACGAGGTCATGCAGCGGCGGCCCGGCGACCGGCTGGGCGAGGGCCTGCCGCAGGGTCGCCGCTGGATCGGACGCGGCCGCGCGTGGACGAGGCGCGATGACCGTGACGGACGACGGCAGGTCGACGAGCAGGCCGTGCGATCCGTAGGCGAGTCGGACCTGGCGCGACCCACCAGTCATCGGTCAGGACGCTCGATCGGGCGCCACGACGCAGCGGTTGCGCAGCCGGCCCACGCCTTCGATGTCGATGATCACCTCGTCGCCGTCGCCGAGGAAGCGCGGCGGCTTGCGGAACACCCCGACACCGGCCGGGGTGCCGGTCGCGATGACGTCACCGGGTTCGAGGGTGAAGAAGCGCGAGCAGAACGCGATCAGGGCCGCGACGCCATGCAGCATCTGCGAGGTATTCGCGTCCTGCAGGACCTCGCCGTTGACGAGACAGCGGATGCGCAACGCCTGCGGGTCCGGGATCTCGTCGGCGGTGACGATCCACGGCCCGAACGGGCAGAACGTATCGAGGCTCTTGCCGCGCACCCACTGGCCGTCGCCGAACTGGAGGTCCCGCGCGGAGACGTCGTTCAGGCACGCATAGCCCAGGACGTGGTCCAGGGCGCGATCCTGCGGGACGTCGCGCGCGGCCGTCCCGATGATGACCGCGAGCTCGGCCTCGTAGTCCACCTGCTGCGTATCGACGGCCCGCCAGGCGATGTCGGCACCATCGGGGACGACGGACGAGCCGTACTTCGTGAACAGGATCGGGTCGTCGGCGGTGGCGACACCCTGCTCGGCGGCATGGTCGGCGTAGTTCCGCCCGACGGCCACGATCTTGCCCGGTCGAACGACCGGGGGGAGCGGCACGATCCCGGGGAGTGGCCGGGCCGGCCACGTGCCCCCGGCGGTCAGAGCCGCCCGGATGCGTTCGACCGCAGCCGGACCCTCGCCGAGCAGACGCCCCATCGTCCAGCCAGGCTCGCCCAGAAGGTCCGCGACGTCGACGATGTCATCGGCCGCGGTGACGACGGCCAGGCGTTCGCCGTCGTCGGCTCGGTGGCTCAGGAGTCGCATGGGTCCCTCACTTGGATCCGCGGACGCCGCCGTCCACGAACAGCCCCGAGCCGAGGACGAACGACGACTCGTCGGACGCGAGGAACAGGGCCGCCGATGCGACATCCTCGGGGCGACCGAGATCGCCGGTCAACTGGCGCTTCTTGAGGGTCTCGAGGCCGGCGACCGGATCGTCATAGCTCTCCGCGAGGTAGCGATCGACGAATGGCGTGTGGATCGTGCCGGGGAGGAGCGCATTGACCCGGATCCCGTGCGGCGCGTAGTCGGCCTGCATCTGGCGGGTGAGCGACAGGACCGCCCCCTTGGACGCGGCATACGACGCCCGATTCGCCAGGCCGATCTCGGCGATGGTCGAGGACATGTTGATGATCGAGCCGCGACCGGCCGCGATCATCGTCGGCAGGACGGCCCGGGCGACGAGGAACACGCCCCGGACGTTCACGGCCATGACCCGGTCCCAGAGCTCCACGGATGTCTCGTGGAGGACGCCGACGCCGGCGATCCCGGCGTTGTTGAACAGGACATCGATCCGCCCGAACCGCCCGAGGACAGCCGCGGCCAGGGCCTCGCAGTCCGCGGGATCCGTGACGTTGACGGTGAAGGCCGCGGCCGTCCCGCCGGCTTCCTCGACCAGCCGGACGGTCTCGGCGGCGCCCGCCGCGTCGACGTCGGCGACCGCGACGGATGCGCCCTCCGCAGCGAAGCGGATGGCCGACGCCCGCCCGATCCCGGAGCCGGCCCCGGTGATGAGGCAGACCTTGTCCCCGAGTCGCCCGCTCACGAGGTCCGGCCGGTCAGGGTGGGGGCGGCCCACGCCTCGCCGTCAGGGAAGGCGTAGCGCTCGAGCGACTCGGGTCGCATCGTGATGCTGTACCCGGGTGCGCTCGGCACGACATATCGACCGTCGCGGATCAGCGCCGGCGAGATGAAGTGCTCGTGCAGGTGGTCCACGTACTCGACGACCCGGTCCTCCAGTGAGCCGCTCACGGCGATGTAGTCGAAGATCGCCAGGTGCTGGACGTACTCGCACAGCCCGACGCCCCCCGCATGCGGACAGACTGGCACACCGAACTTCGCCGCGAGCAACAGGACGGCAAGGACCTTGTTCACGCCGCCCAGCCGGCAACTCACGGCCAGGACTTCGCGCGCCCGGGGCGTCCAGCGCCTATCGTGGCGCTCATGCTCCTCGTCTATGGCCCGCGTTCGACCGACTAC
>CAZOHT010000042.1:0-21252 GCA_964579825.1 uncultured Anaerolineaceae bacterium | reverse complement strand
AGCTGGTGGCACCGAACGTGACCGCCCGACTGTTCATCGGCGGAAGTGTAGCCGCCCCCTCTCGAGGACGCCCGTGGCGGGTACGCTCATCGGATGAGCGAGCTGTGGACCTCCCTGCTGCCGCTGATGATCGGCAGCGCCATCCTGCCGATCCAGATCGCCGTCACCGTCCTGCTGCTGCAGTCGAGAGCCGGCCGGATCGCCGGAGCGGCCTGGGTCGGCGGCATGACCCTGGTCCGGCTCGCCCAGGGCCTGGTCTTCGGCCTGATCCTGGAGACCGGCGTCGCGAACGAGGGACCCCAGCGGCCGGGCCCGATCGCCTCGGCCCTGCTGCTCGTGGCCTCCGTCGTCTTCGTGATCAGTGCCGTCAAGGCCTGGCGCAAGGAGCCGGACCACGATGCCCCGCCACCGGACTGGATGGCCAGGATCGACTCCCTCAGTCCCGGGCAGGCGCTCCTTGGTGGTGTCGGCGTCGTCGCGTTGAGCCCGAAGCTGTGGGTCTTCACGATGGCGGCGATCACCGCCATCGCCGAATCGGGTGCGACCGTGACGGCCTCGGCCGGTTGGTTCCTGCTCTTCGTCGTCGCGGCCGAGAGCGTCCACCTCGGCCTGGTGGGCCTGGCCTATCTCGCGCCCGACCGCGCCGCCGCCGTGCTACCCCGCGTGTCCGGGGCGCTGGCTCGCAATGGCCGAGCGATCAAGATCGTGCTCGGCCTCGCGTTCGGTGTGTGGTCCTTCGTCAAGGCGCTGCGGGGGTTCGGGGTCATCTGATCGCCGCCGAACCCCCGGGTCATCTGATCGCCGCCGAACCCCGGTTCAGCCGGCCGCGCCGGCCCCCACGGCCTGGATCGCGGCGTGTTCGTGCAGCGCACGAAGGTCCTCGTGGCGACCCGGGTGGAGATCGAAGACGACCTGCTTGACCGTGCCCGTGAACGGATACGGGGCCTTGTCCTCGTACGCCAGGTCCACCACCAGCCCGTTGTCGCGCCCGATGTCCATCCCGGAGTAGCTCGAGAACGCCACCGGCACGGTGTGGTCCAGGCGGCCTTCGCCGATCTGGCGGTCGTTCGCCCAGAGGGTGACCCGTCCGCCGGCGCCCGGCTTGGGCGCATCCGCCTCGAACAGCATCTTGACCGTGACATCGCCGGTCGGCAGTGGCTCCGACGAGACCTGCTTGTACGTCTCGACCCCAAGGAACGAGTACGTGTGGCAGAGCGCGCCCGAGCCGTCCACCCACAGCCCGAACCCACCGATGAAGTCGGCGTTGGCGACGATCACGCCTTCGGCACCGCCTTCCGGCACGGTCAGGTCCGCCTCGATCGAGTACGAGCGGCCCTGGATGCGAGGCACCATGCCGCGCTGGACGTTCTGGACATCGCCCGCGAAGGAGAACCGCGTGATCGTGGGCAGCGGCGGGAGCATCCCGAAGAAGATCGAGAACCCGGCGAGGAGCGGCAGGGCGCGGTTGCGCTCTGCCTCCTCCCAGAACAGGTCCTGGAGTTCCTTCAGCCGCTCCGGATGCTCGGCAGCCACGTTCCTGGCCTGCGAGAAGTCCGTGCCGAGGTCGTACAGCTCCCAGACGTCCGCGTCCGGGTCGAAGACGCCCGGCGCGAACCGCTTCATCGTCTCGGGGCTCATGTCCCACGGCGCCTTGTCGAGGCGCGTGCAGGCCCACCAGCCGTCCTTGTACATCGCCCGCGCGCCGAGCACCTCGAAGTACTGGACGGTGTGCCGCGCCGGCGCCGTCGCATCGTCGAAGGTGTAGGCGAAGCTCGTGCCGTCCATCGGCTCCTGGGCGATCCCATCCACCGACGTCGGCTCGGGGATCCCGATGACCTCCAGGACGGTCGGTCCGACGTCGATCACGTGCGTGAACTGGGAACGGATGGCCGCGTCCGGCTTGATGCCGCGCGGCCATGACACGACCATCCCGTTGCGCGTCCCGCCGAGGTGGCTGGCCATCTGCTTGCCCCACTGGAAGGGCGTGTTGCCGGCATGGGCCCAGGCGGCTGCGACATGCGGTGCGGTGTGCGTGCCGCCGAGCCCGTCGATCCCGCCGTACTGCTCGATCAGGGCCAGCTGCTGGTCCGCATCGAGCACGACCCCGTTGAGGAAGGTCATCTCGTTGAAGGACCCGGTGACGGTGCCCTCCATGCTCGCCCCGTTGTCGCCCCAGATGTAGAAGATCAGGGTGTTCTCGAGGTCGCCCATGCCGTCGATGGCGTCCAGGAGGCGACCGACGTTCCAGTCGGCGTTCTCCTGGAACCCGGCGTAGACCTCCATCTGCCGGACATACAGCTTCTTTTCCGCCTCTGACAGCGAGTCCCAGGCCGGGAACAGGTCCGGCCGCTCGGTCAGGACGGTGTCCTGCGGGATCACGCCGAGGCGCTTCTGGCGCTCGAAGACCTCCTGGCGGAGGGCGTCCCACCCGGCGTCGAAGGTGCCCTTGTACTTGTCCGCCCAGGCCTTGGCCACGTGATGCGGCGCATGGGCGCAACCGGTCGAGTAGTACATCATCCAGGGCTTGGTGGCGTCCTGTGCGCGCACGTCGTGGAGCCACTCGACGGCCTTGTCGGTGATGTCGTCCGGGAAGTAGTACTGCTCCCCGTGCTGGCCCTCGGGAATGCCGACGATCGTGTTGTCCTGGGTGATGATCGGGTCGTACTGGCCGGCCGCCCCGGACAGGAAGCCCCACCAGTGATCGAAGCCCCACGACATCGGCCAGTGGTCGAACGGTCCGGCGGCGCCCTGGACGTTGTCCGGCGTCAGGTGCCACTTGCCGAAGCCGCCGGTGACGTAGCCGTTCTCCTTGAGGATCCGCGGCAGGCCGGCGCACGACTTCGGCTTGGCCCCGGTGTAGCCGGGGAACGGACCCGGGTACTCCGCGATGGACCCGAACCCGACCCGGTGCTGGTTGCGCCCGGTCAGGAGCGCGGCGCGGGTGGGCGAGCACAGGGCGACGACGTGGAACCCGTTGTACGTGAGGCCCTGCTCCTGGACGCGGGTCATGTTGGGGGTCGCGATCGGACCGCCGAACGTGGAAGGCTGCCCGAACCCGGCGTCGTCGATCAGGACGATGAGGACGTTCGGGGCGCCTTCGGGAGCCTTGGGCCCGGCGACGATGGACCAGTCGGCCACCGAGTCAGCCAGGGTTCGCCCGGCGACGCCACCGAAGGCGCGGTCCGGGATCGGCAGGACGGTCCGATCCGGGCTGAACTTGCCCATGGCCTCCGCGAGCGAGTCCTTGAGGGCCGCGGCGCCCTTCTTGTCCGTCTCGACCACGGAGCTGACCAGGGCGCCGGGCAAGGCTCGTTCCACGGCCAGGCGCTGGTCCGCCTCGAACGTGGCGATGACCACGGCCGTGCCGGGCTGCATCGCCTCGCCGAGCTTGTCGTGCAGGCCGGACTCGATCTTGTGGTCCGCGAACCGGCCGACGACCGCACCGGCGGCCGCCCCCACCACGACCGACGCGAGCAGCGGCGGAGCCGCGAGCCCGACGAGGAACCCGACGGAGCCACCCCAGCCGGCGCCCTTGCGCCCGAGGTGGTCGCCGGTCTGCTGGACGGATACCTCGCCATCCTCGCCGTGCGTCACGAGGATGACGGCGTCGAGCCGGATAGCCTTCGCCTTCACCTGGGCCACGAGGCCATCGAAGTCGCTCGAGGCGGTGTCGACGTCTCGATAGGCAGCGACAAGGACGTCGGTCGTCTCGTGGGCCACGGTGGTCTCCTGCTTGTGCATCGTCCGCTGAGGGGCCCACGAGCATATCCGCCTCGTCGGCCGGTCGCATGGTGCTCGCGTCCGAGCCGCTTCGAGCGGCGGCCGGCGGCCCATACTCGGCACGACACGTCGCGCGGTCATGACCGGCGGTGATCGGTGGTCCCGACGAGGCGTGGCAGGAGTCTGACGAACGATGGACAGCCCCGACATGCGTCGCCCCGCCGGCATCACGATCATCGGCGTCCTGGCCTCGGTGGCCGGGATCATCTACATCCTCCAGGGCATCCGGATCCTCGGCTTCGTGGTATTCGGCCCAGGCCAGGCCTGGAGCAACGTCTCCGCCACGGGCTGGGGCACGTTGATCCTGGGCATCGTGTGGCTCGCCGTGGGTGGCGCGTTCATGTCACTCCGGCCGTGGGCCTGGGTGTTCGGCGTCATCGTCGTGGGCCTGTCGCTCATCGCGGCGTTCTGGGGCAACATCAACGGCTGGCAGTTCGGCGACCTGTTCGTCGCGATGATCGTCCCGCTCGTGATCCTGTTCTACCTGAACTCGGAGAAGGTGAAGTCGGCCTTCGGCCTGAACGACTGACGCGGCGAGTCGGTGGGTGACCCAGGTCGTCGTCGCACCTGGCCGCCCTTCCTGATCAGCCTGGTCGGCGCCACCGCGGCGCTGCTGCTGGCCGGCTCGGTCGGACGGGCGCTGGGCCTCCCCGACGACGGCACCGGCTACTTCGCCCTGGTCGTCTATGCGGCGATCCCGATCGCGCTCGTCGCGGCGGTCGTCGCCCGATCGTGGGTGGGGGCGATCACCATGACGCTCGGATTCGGCGTCGCCGGGGCGGTCGCCGGCGTCTTCGAAGGCGTCTCGTCGACTGGCGATGTCGTGACGGACGCGATCCGGTCCGGGCTGATCGTGGCCCTGCCGATGGGCGCTGCCGGCGTGCCGACCTATCTCGTGGCGGTCGCCGGCCTGCGACTGGTGACGCGGGCCCGCGAACCGGAGCCGGTGACGCCTCCGTCGGATCGTCCGGAGTGATCCCGTGTCGCTGACCCTGCTGGACTGGCGACGAACGGTCGCCGCGCTCTATCGGGACGTGCGGGCGACGGCGGACGCCGACCCGCGCGGCACGCTGGATCGGTTTCGCGCGGCCAAGGACGACCTGTTCGCGGAGCATCCCGACACGCCTATCCGGCCCGAGGACGGGGCGGGCTTCGAGGGGCTGCACTACTGGCCGTATGACGCTGCCCTTCGGTTCGACGTGGCCGTGGAGCCCGCCCCACCGACGGGGGCGCATCCCGTGCAGGCCATCAGCCTGACCGGCGATGCCTTCGCGCTCGAGCGGATCGGGCGCATCGCGCTCCCGGTCGGGTCACTGGACGTGTTCTGGATCGCCGTGTATGGCGGCGGCGTCTTCGTGCCCTTCCGCGACCTGACGAACGGCACCGACACGTACGGCGCGGGCCGCTACCTGCTGGACACGGTCAAGGGAGCGGACCTGGGCGGCTCCGACGGGCGGCTCATCGTCGACTTCAACTACGCCTACCACCCGTCGTGCGCCTACGACCCGAAGTGGAGCTGCCCACTCGCGCCGCCGGCCAACCGGCTGGACGTGCCGATCCGCGCCGGTGAGCGGCTCACGGCTCCGCGATGAACCAGACCTCGTTGACGCCCTGTCCACGGGTGTCGCCCGGCGACGTGTCGCCGATGAACGCGTAGAGCGGCTTCCCGTCGTAGGCCACCTGGAGCGAGCCATCCGCCCGGGCGAACGTGCTGAGGGCGCCGGTCACACCCGCGACCGCGGTCGGGGTCGTACCCGCGGGGACGGTCAGTGGCGGCCAGTTCTCGGCACACGTGTCCGTGCAGGCACTCGCGCCGTCGGTGTCCTTCGTGAAGACGTACAGGGTCATCCCGTCCGGGCGGGTCAGGTAGGTACCGGCGGCACCCGTGCCGGTCCCCAGCTCCACGGTGGCGCCGGCCGACGGCTCGATCGTCGCCACGGCCGACGGGCTCGAGGCCCCGCCACCGTAGTCGTAGTCGCCGCCTCGCCCGCCGCTCGACGCCGCCGCCGACGGCGCGACCGTCGGAGGACCGGCGGAGGCGGCTGCGCCCCCACCGTCGCTCGAGCAGGCCGCGACGAGCAGGGTCAGCAGGACGAACACGAACGTCCTTCGGGAGTGCCGGGCAGGCAGGGTGGGCATCGCAGGTTCCTCCTGTCCCTCGATACGCTGGCTCCGGGCGCCCGGTTTCCACGTCGCGCACCGATCGGGCCGGTCGGCCCTTGTGCGAGCGCGCCCGTTCGCTATGCTCTTGTGTCGATGGCCCTCGATCACGAGGGAGATCTTCAGAGGGAGGCACGCACTACATGCATCGACCCATCGGAGTCACGATCCTGGCCCTGTTGTCAGGCATCGCCGGACTCTTCGAGATCTGGCGCACCCTGGTGTTCCTGGGCATCGCCAAGTTCACGTTCGTCGGGACGGAAGTCTCGTTCCCGAGCGCACAGTGGGGCCAGGCCCTCTGGGCCTTGCTTCTCGCGGCGATCTGGTTCTGGGTGGCCATGGGCCTCTGGAACATGCGCGCCTATGCGTGGAGCTTCGGCATCTACATCTCGCTGTTCACGATGATCTTCAGCTTCTTCGCGATCCTCGGATCGAACGGCACGGCCGAGTCCGAGTTCGTGGCGATGTTCATCTCGATCATCATCTTCATGTACCTGAACTACCCGGGTGTCCGGGACCAGTTCATGAAGCATGAGATGGACCTCCTCACCCCGGAGCAGCGCGCTGCCGTCGAGAAGGCGCAGGCGGCCAACGCGGCCGCTGCGCAGGCGATGGCCACGCCGACCCCGCCGCCGGCCGCCCCACCGGCGCCACCGGCTCCGCCTGCCGCAAGCTAGGCGACCCGCACCGACCCACCGTCGGATCGAGGACCCGGGCCCACGCTGTTGGGCCCGGGTCCTTCCATGTCCGGCCCACGGCCGAGCGGCGTGTGCGACGCCGGCCGCGCCCCGCTCGGTCAGGCGGGCTGGACGGTCAGGCCCGCCGACGCCTCCGCGTCGATCGACGCGTAGAGCTCCTCTTCCTGCGCCTGGTGCAGGCGCACGATGGCGTCGAGGCCGTACAAGGCCCGCTGGAGGTCCGTCCGGTCGTCTGCGGTCGGCCCCTCCGAACCCAGTTCGTCCACGATGCGTCCGAGCAGTCGCACGAGGTGGAAGATCTCCGTGTGGGTCCGATGGAGCGCCGAGATCGCGTCGTCGGTCCCCAGCGCCGCCGATAGGAGCGGATAGACCTCGCGGTCCTCCTCTTCCTCGTGCGGGACCAGGGTGTCCTCCAGGAAGGACCGCAGCTCGGACAGCGCCGATCTCGCCTCGAGCGGGTCCATCGTGTCGAGGCGATCGGCCACCAGGCGCAGGCGGGCGATCCCCGGCGCCAGCGCTCGATGCTCGGCGAGCAAGCGCGCCCCGGTGTCCGTCCAGCCGGGCACGACGATCGGTCGCTCCAGCCCGCCTCGAAGCGCGCGCAGGGCATTCAGGATGACCGCGACGTCGATCGCTTCCTGCAGGATGGCGCCGGCGACGACCGGCAGGAGACCCACGGCCGCGAAGCCCATCGCCACCAGCGACATCCCCATCCCGGCCACGACGCTCTGCATGGCGATGGACCGCGAGTGGCGAGCGATGAGGACGGCTTCGGCGAGGCGGTCCAGCCGGTCCACGGTGATGACGACGTCGGCGGCCTCGGACGACGCCGTGGCGCCGCGGGCGCCCATGGCCACGCCGACGTCGGCCACCGCGAGCGCGGGGGCGTCGTTGATGCCATCGCCGACCATCACGACCGGTCCTCGGGCGATGTCGCGCTCCGTCCGCACCGCCTCCACCTTGTCGGCCGGAGCGCGGTCGGCCAGGACGCCGTCGAGGCCGATGGCCGACCCGACCAGCTCGGCCACCGCGTGATGGTCACCGGTGACCATCACGATCCGGGTGAACCCGGCCCGGCGAAGGCCGCGGATCGCGCGCGGCGTGTCCGGCCGGATGGGGTCCTCGAGGATGAGCGCGCCCGCGATCCGCCCGTCGATCCGCACGAACACGTTCGTGGAGCCCTCCAGCACGGATCGACGGCGCAGCTCGCGGACCCAGCCCGGCAGGCCATCGTCCCCAGCGACGTAGGTGGCCGAGCCGACCGCCACGGCCCGCCCGTCCACGGTGCCGGCCACGCCGCCACCGTGCGTCTCGACGACGTCGGTCGGCAGCGGCAGGTCGAGGTCGCGCCTGCGAGCCGCCTGCACGATCGCCGAGGCGAGCACGTGCGGCGACGCCTGCTCCAGGGCCGCCGCGAGGCGGAGGACGGCATCGGCGTCGCCGGCGACGGCCTCCACCGTCGCCAGGTGGGGCCGCCCGGCGGTCAGGGTCCCGGTCTTGTCGAACAGGAGGACCCGGGCGCGGGCGAGCGACTCGAGGGGTCCGCCCCCCTTGACGATGATGCCGCGCCGGGCTGACCGTGAGATGCCGGCCACGATGGCGATGGGGGCGGCCAGGAGCAGGGGACACGGGGTGGCCACGACCAGCACCGCCAGCGCCCGGGTCGCGTCGCCGGAGATGAGCCACGCGAACCCGGCCAGTCCGAGGGTCAGCGGGACGAAGTACAGCGCGTAGCGGTCCGCGAGGCGGACGAACGGCGCCTTCGCTCGGCCCGCCTCCTCCACGAGCCGGACGATCCCGGCATAGGTGCTCGCATCGGCCGTGGCGATCGCCTGGAGGTCGAACGGGGCACCGGCATTGACCACGCCGGAGGAGACCGGATCGCCCAGCTCGCGATCCACCTGGCGGCTCTCGCCGGTGAGGGCGGACTCGTCGAGGGTCGCTCCGTCGCTGCGGATGACGCCATCCACCGGCACCACCTCGCCGGGTCTGACCAGGAGACGGTCGCCGACCTGCACCGCGCCGATCGGGACGATCTCCAGCTCGTCGTCCCGATAGCGGGATACGTCCTGCGGCGCGCGTCCGAGGAGGGCGGTGAGCTCCCGGTGCGCACGTCCCTCGGCGTAGGCCTCCAGCGCCTCGCCGGTCGCGAGCATGACCGCGATGACGGACGCCGCGAACAGTTCGCCGAGCGCCACGGCCCCGGAGATCGCGAGCACGGCGATGACGTCCACACCGGCCTTGCCGGCCAGCAGGTCGCGAACGATGGACCAGGCCAGCCGGACGCCGACGATGACCGATGGGACCGCCCAGCACCATGCCGCGGCCGCCGGCTGGCCGGCCCACGCGAGGAGCAGGCCGCCCACTAGACCGGTGACCGTCACGACGAGCAGGGCGAATGGACGAACCGCCGCGATCAGTCGCATCAGAGCGTCATCGTGACAGGGTCAGATCGCCACGGCCGGGGCCAGGACCTCCACCCGCCCCGCTGGACCGAGGACGACCACGTCGGCGGCGACCGGCGCGGCCCCACCCGAGCGGACGATGAAGGCATGGCGGATCTCCACCTCGCCCGCCGAGAGCGTGGCACCCACCGAGCAGTGGCGGGTCGCCGAAAGCTCGATCGAGCGCCGGACGGCCTCGACGTCGATCGACGGGCCGTCGACCTCGTGCACGACGTCGATCCGCGTGAAGGCGGCGGGTGGGTCGTCGCGCTGGATCCCGCTGGCGTGGACCTCGTAGCGCGTGACCTCCTGGCGCTTCTTGCGCAGGATGGAGATGACATCCAGGGCCGTGCAGCCGGCCAACGCGAGCGGGACGAGCTCCGATGGCCGAGCCCCCGTGTCGCCCGCGGTGTCATCGAGCAGGATGCGGTGGCCGCTGCCGGTCCGGCCGACCAGCCCAAGGCCCAAGCCGGCGAGTGCCACGGACGCGGTCTTCACGCTCATGACCCCACCGCCAGGCCGTCGATCACCCGGGCCAGGCGCTCTCGCGCGTCCTGGGCGATGGGTCGGATGGCCGGATCGTCGATCAACCCGAGGGCGGCCATCGGATCCATCGCTTCGACGATGGCCTCCGAGCCGTCCTGGCGGATCACGACGTTGCATGGCAGCAGGGTCCCGACGGATGCGTCGACCGAGAGCGCCCGGTGGGCCAGGGTCGGGTTGCAGGCGCCAAGGATGAGGAACGGCGCGCCGTCCACGTCGAGTCGGCGCTTGAGCGTCGCCTGGACGTCGATCTCGGTGAGCACGCCGAACCCTTCGAGCTTGAGGGCGGCCTCGACCCGGGGTCGGACGGCGGCGACGGTGCCCGGCACGCGAGTGCCGAACGAGTAGGCGGTCAGCTGGGTCATGATTCACCTCGACGGGGCGCGTTCATGCGCACCCAAGGACCCAAGCATCGGCGCGGCCGCGGGCGGGCGATAGGTCCGAGGGTCACCTTCCGCCCGGGACCGCCGTCACGGGCTGGGCCATCTCGCGCCGGACCGGCTACGGCGTCGGGACCGGCAGGCCGGGGATGCCGAGGCCCGGGATCCCGCTGCTCGGCGGGCCGGTCGTCGGGACGAGCGTGCTGATGTCCTCGGGCAGGAGCGGGCCGAGGACCGCGAGCACGAACGGGACGGTCGTGTGGATGAGGAACTGGCCGATCGTGGAGCTGTCGAGCGCCTGGCTGATCTCCTTGAGGAAGCCCAGGCCGGCTTGCTCGCCGAGTGCGCCGGCCGTCCCGAAGTACGTGTCCAGGATGACGATCACCGCGGAGATGATGAGGACCGCCTCCATGCCGCCGAAGACGGCTCCGAGCGACTGGTCCAGCTTGCGCGACACGCCATGCACCGCGACCTTCGACAGGACGGGCCCGGTCACGATGTTCCCGCCGACGACGATGACCGTGAAGGCGATCGAATAGCCGACCATCTCGGCGTACTCCGGCGGGATCTGCGGGAAGATGCCCGCGACCAGCGTGCCGACCGGCTGGCGAAGGTAGGCGCCGAGGACGAACGCCAGGACCATGAAGCCGAGACCGGCCAGCCGACGGACGAGCCCGGTGCCCCATCCGCCCTTGACGTAGCCCCCGATGAAGAGCAGGAGCAGGACGTCCGCCATGGGCCGGAGGATAGCTGGTAGGTTGCTGCGATGCAGCACGCCAGACGCCCGATCCTCATCGACACGGACACGGCGTCCGACGATGCCGTCGCGCTCCTGATGGCCCTCCGTCACCCGGGTGTGGAGGTGGTCGCGATCACCGTGGTGGCCGGCAACGTGCCGCTCGATCAGGCCGTCCAGAACGCCCTGTACACCGTCGAGCTCGCAGGGGCCGATGTCCCGGTCCATGCCGGCCGAGCGGCGCCGCTCGCGATCCCGTTGCGGACCGCCCAGTTCGTGCACGGCCAGGACGGGATGGGCGACATCGGCTTGCCATTGTCGGGTCGCGATCCGGCACCGGGCGACGCCGTCGATGTCCTCGTGGACACCATCCGTGCGCACGAGGCGGGCACGTTGACCCTGGTCACCCTCGGCCCACTCACGAATGTCGCGGTCGCGTTCACGCGGGATCCGTCGCTGGCGGGTCGCCTCCGGGAAGTCGTCATCATGGGCGGCACGTCGGACGCGGTCGGCAACGTGTCGGCCGTCGCCGAGTTCAACATCTGGGTGGACCCCGAGGCCGCCGCGATCGTGTACGGCTCGGGCGCCCGGGTCACCCAGGTCGGCTGGGACATCTCGCGCAAGTACGCGACCATCACCAAGGCCGATGCGGCCGACCTGCGCGCCATCGGGCCGCTCGGGTCGTTCGTCATCGACATCAACGGCGTCGTCGACACCTTCGCGACCGAGAAGACCCATCTGGACGGGTTCGACCTGCCGGATCCGATCGCGATGGCGGTCGCCCTCGATGCCGGTGTCGCGACGGACACGCGACGGCTCAACGTCGTCGTCGAGACCGGTGGGTCGTACACCGCCGGACAGACGGTCGTGGACCACCTGGGGATCACCGCTCGACCACCCAACGTCGATGTCGTCATCGAGGCCTCGCGGGCGGCGTTCCTGCGCGTACTGCACGCGACGCTGGGCGAGCGCGACGGGAGTGGCGCGTGACGACCGCGGATCTGCCCGTGGGCCGGGACGACCGCCCGCTTCGTCCCGCGATCCCGGACGGTCTCCTCGCCGGGGGCGTGGTCGCGATCGGCCGGAGGATCGCCGCCGCACGGGTCGGGGCGATCGTGGATGGGTTGATGGCGGGTGGAGTGGGGGCGTTCGAGCTCACCCTCAACGAGCCGGAGGACGTGGCCCTGCGCTCCATCGAAGCCGCCGCGACCGTCGCTCCCGCGGGGATGGCCATCGGCGCCGGCACGGTCCTGTCGATCGAGGCGGCCGGTCGTGCTGTGGATGCGGGCGCGACGTTCCTGGTGACGCCCCACACGGACCCGGCCCTCGTCGCCTGGGCCGCGGCGCGTGGCATCCCGGCGCTTCCGGGGGCGGCCACGCCGACCGAGGTCCTGGCGGGCTGGCGAGCCGGAGCGGCTGCCGTGAAGCTGTTCCCCGCGTCCGTGGTCGGGCCCGGGTTCCTGCGCGAGATCCGAGGCCCATTCCCGGACGTCCCGATCGTTCCGACCGGCGGTGTGACCGCCGAGACCGCCGGCGACTACATCCGGGCCGGGGCGGTCGCCGTCGGGCTCGGCAGCTGGCTCATCGGGGATGGAGCGGCGGACGCGATCGAGGATCGCGCCCGCCTGGTCGTGCAAGCGGTGGCCGACGCCCGGGCCGCGCCGTAGCCGGGCATCCCGCCCGGGTCAGTCGTCCTGGGTCGGTCGGGTCGTTCGACGCCGGATGGCGACGGCCGCGCCGTACCAGCAAGCCAGCACGGCGACCAGCAGGAGGATGCTGGAGAAGTCGGCCAGGGCGGCCATCGGCTCCGACGTGTCCGTGTCGGTCTCCGGCGGCGCGACCGGGGCGACACTGCCGCAACCCGGGACGGTGACTTCGGTGACGGTGATCGAGTCGTCCAGCGCGACCTCCAGGCGGACGCCCGCTTCGACGCCGGTCGTGAGGCTGGCGGCGGCCGTCGAGCCCGAGCCGAGCCCGAACGTGACGCCGTCGATGGTGATGGACGATCCGCTCCGCGCATCGACGGTCGAACAACCGATCGTGTCGACCCCGAGCGAGAGCAGGAAGTTCCCGGTGTCCGTGTCCAGGCCACCGACGATCGAGAGGTCCGCGTCGGACCCGGTCCCGTCCGCGACCTGCAGCGCGAGGAGCGCGTTCCCGGACAGGTAGGCAGCCGGGAAGGTGGCGCCGTCGATGAGGAGGTCGCCGCCACCCGAGAACCCGACCGGCCCGCTGACCTGCGACGACGTCGAGACGCCGGTCAGGTTGCCGCTCGCCGGGTCGACCGTCAGCGTGACGGTCAGTGGCTCGCCGGCCTCGTAGGGGACGAGGATGACCGGGACCAGCTCGGGCTGGGTGACCAGCTGCGAGGCGGGCGCGAAGATCCGATCGGCCACGATGTAGGCGTCGTTGCCCACGTCGTACGTGACGGGGCCGGAGATCACGCCGCCGGACGCGAAGGCCATCGCGGTGATGACCCCGCCGCTGTCGGCGGTGATGTCCACGCACGTGATCGCGCCGTTGCCGACGAAGTTGGTCAGGTCCGAAGCCACCACCGGATCGAGCGTCGCGGCCGCCGCGATGACCTCCACGGGCCCGCTGAAACCGAACTGGATGCTGCCATCCGTCGGGCCGAGCGGGTCGGGAGCCGTGTAGGCGTTGATGACGCCACACTCGGCGCCGGTCGTGGCCGCCAGGGCAGCCGTCGGGGCGAGGGCGGTGAGCAGCAGGGTGCCGGTCGCGAGCAGCGCGGCGATGGATCGTCGGACGAGCATGGGGTGGGTGCCTCGGTACGCGTTCGACAGGTTCGAACGGACCATCACCGTAGGGACGTAGGGTGGAGATAGGTATGGCCCGGTGGTACTGGCCGGCCATGGCGCATCGGGCGCGTCCAGCGCGTTGGTGCGAGGCGGCGCTGGTAGCATCGCCCCCATGACCGAGACCCGCTATGACTTCGTCATCGTCGGTGGCGGATCCGCCGGGAGTGCCCTCGGCAACCGGTTGTCCGCGGACCCCTCGACCCGTGTGCTGGTGCTCGAGGCCGGCCGACCGGACTACCGGTTCGACGTGTTCATCCACATGCCGTCCGCGCTCACGTTCCCGATCGGCAGCCGGTACTACGACTGGAAGTACGAATCCGAGCCGGAGCCGTTCATGAACGGTCGGCGGATCTATCACGCCCGAGGCAAGGTCCTGGGCGGCTCATCGAGCATCAACGGCCAGATCTTCCAACGGGGCAATCCGCTCGACTACGAGCGCTGGGCCTCGGATCCCGGCATGGAGACGTGGGACTACGCCCATTGCCTGCCGTACTTCAAGCGGATGGAGACGTGCCTCGCCGCAGCGGCCGACGACCCGTGGCGTGGCCACGACGGCCCCCTGGTCCTCGAGCGCGGCCCGGCCACGAACCCGCTGTTCGCCGCGTTCTTCGCGGCGACCCAGCAGGCCGGATACCCGCCCACGGACGACGTGAACGGCTATCGGCAGGAGGGCTTCGCGGCCTTCGACCGCAACATCCATCGTGGCCGGCGGCTGAGCGCGGCCCGCGCGTACCTCCACCCGATCATGGGCAAGCGGCGCAACCTGACCGTCAAGACGCGTGCCTTCGTGACGCGGATCCTGTTCGAGGGCAGCCGGGCCGTCGGCGTGGAGTACACGAGCGGTGGTTCGGCGGTCCATCGGGCGCTGGCCGGGGAGGTGATCCTGGCGGGCGGGGCGATCAATACGCCCCAGCTCCTCCAGTTGTCGGGCGTCGGTCGGGCGGCGGACCTCGCGGCGCTCGGGATCCCCGTGGTCCGGGATCTGCCCGGGGTGGGCGACCACCTGCAGGATCACCTGGAGGTGTACATCCAGTACGCCTGCACCCAGCCGGTCTCCATGCAGCCGGCCGCGACCCAGAAGTGGCGGCGACCGTTCATCGGGGCGCAGTGGCTGTTCCTGCGCAGCGGACCGGGCGCGAGCAACCACTTCGAAGGCGGTGGGTTCGTGCGCAGCAACGAGGAGGTGGCCTATCCGAACCTGATGTTCCACTTCCTGCCGCTGGCCATCCGCTACGACGGCAGCGCCGGCGCGGCCGGACACGGCTACCAGGTCCATGTCGGTCCCATGTACTCGGACGCGCGCGGGTCGGTGAAGCTGACGAGCACGGACCCGCGGGTCCACCCGGCCCTCCGCTTCAACTACCTCTCGACCGACCAGGACAGGCGCGAATGGGTCGAAGCCGTCCGCGTCGCCCGATCGATCCTGACCCAGCCGGCGATGGACGCCTACAACGGCGGCGAGACCTCACCCGGTCCATCCGTGTCGACCGACGAGGAGATCCTGGCCTGGGTCCGTCGCGATGCCGAGACCGCGCTTCACCCGTCGTGCACCGCCCGCATGGGCGTCGATGACGCGTCCGTGGTGGACCCGCTCACGATGCGCGTCCACGGGCTGGACGGCCTGCGGGTGGTGGATGCGTCGGCGATGCCGTACGTGACCAACGGCAACATCTATGCGCCGGTGATGATGCTCGCCGAGAAGGCGGCGGACCTCATCCTGGGCGAGACGCCGCTCCCACCGGAGCCGATCCCGTTCTACCGGCACCCGCTCGCGGCCGGCACCGCCCGGAGCGCCGAGACGCAGGTCGCGGCCGGGGAGCCCGAGACCTAGGCCGGTCCTGGCGGCCCGAGAACCTAGGCCGGTCCCGGCGGCTCCGGCAGAGCCGTGTCGCCCGCCAGGACATCCATCGGGACGACGCCGTCGCCGGCGCCCGGGCTGCCCTGGATCGCTTCCGCGGTGCTCCGGTCGCTCATCACCGCGATGACGCTGCGCCACACGGCGGCGACGATCCCGAGGATCGGCACACCGAGGAACATGCCCATGATCCCCGCCAGTTGGCCGCCGGCTGGGATCGCGATGAGGACGATGGCCGGGTGCAGGCTGACCGCCTTGCCGTACACGATCGGCGCCAGGAAGCTGCCCTGGACGATGTTGAACACGACCGTCCAGATCCCCATGATGATGATGTCCTGGGTGGTGCCCACCTTGACCGCGACCAGGAAGGCCAGGAGGGTCCCGATCGCCCCGCCGATGTACGGGATGAAGCCGAGGATGAACGACAGGAGCATGATCGGCAGGATCAGCGGCAGGCCCAGGATGAACATGATGATCGCCGTCGTCCCGGCCCCGAACGCCGCGAGGACGCCGGTACTGATCATGTAGCCGCTGAGGACGGAGATCGCCTTCTGCCCGGCCAGGTCGATCGTCTCGCCACGCCATCCATGGAAGCGCCGCGTCACCGAGGCCCAGCCCGCACTCCCGTCACGCAACAGGTAGAAGGTCAGGATCGCCCCGAGCAGCAACGTCACGGCCAGGCCGGCGAGCGCCTGGATCGCCGACGTGAGCGCGCTGATGAAGCCGGAACCGACCTGGCCGGCGATCGTCTTCATGAGGTCGGAGTCGCTGATGTTCGACGCTCCGCCGGTCGTCGTGTCGACGAGTGACGAGGCATTCTCTGCGAGGCTGGCGATGGAGACGACCACGAGGAAGACGGCGATCCCCCAGCCACCGGCGGTCACGGCCAGGGCCGCCCGACCGGGATGCCAGCCTCGCTTCATGAGGGCGAGGACCGCGGGCCGGAACGTCGCGGCGAGGATGATCCCGATCGTGGCGGTCGCCAGGACGAGGGGTACCTGGCCGATGATGAAGAGGGTGACCCCGCCCAGGGCCGCGACGATCAGCAGCCGGATGCTCCACTGCCCCAGCCGATCCAGCCAGACCGGGATCTCCGGGTCGTCTTCGACGTTCCCTTGCGTTCGGCGGGACGGCTCCTCCTCCTGCAGGACGGACACGATCGCGCCCGAGATCGAGACGAAGCAGGCGGCGACCGGGATGGCGACGAACAGGCCGAAGATGCCCGCGATCGCGGCACCGGCCGGCAGGACCATGAGGATCACGGCCGGATGCAGGTCCACGGTCTTGCCGTACACGACCGGTCGCAGCACGTTGCTCACGATGACGTTCCGGACGACCATCAGCGCGAACAGGATGATCGTCGCCGTGCTTCCGAGCGTCCCGAACGTGATCAGCAGGAGGATCACGGTCGTGACGGCTCCACCGATGTACGGGATGAAGTTTCCCATGAACACCAGGACGGACAACGGGGCCGCCAGCGGGACGCCGAGGCCGATCAGGACGAGGAAGACGAAGTCCGTGACGCCATAGACCGCGCCCAGGATGGCCGAGCCGCGGAGGTACCCACCCACGCGCTGCATGGCATCGACCCCGGCCGCCCGGATGGGCTGGCGGCGCCAGCCCAACGACAGCGGGACCGCCCACGCGAACGCCTTGTCGCCGTCCTGGAGGAGGTAGAACGTCAGGAGGCCGGCCAGGATCGCCACGGTGACGACGATCGCTCCGATGCTGGCGATGTCGGAGACCTGGATGGTCAACCAGTTCCGGATGTCGTCCACGAGCTTGCCGGCGATCGCGGCGTATTCTGGCGGGAGCGTGACGTCCGCGGCGATGGTCTGGAGCCGCTCCACGCCCGCCTGGAGCCCGTCGATCACGGCGACGATCTGCGGCACGAACGCGATGGTGATGACGACGACGATCGCCGTGATCGTCAGGATGGCCCCGAGCGTGACGACCCCGGCGGCCTTGGCCCGTCCCCAGCCACGAGCCCGCAGCGCCATCACGTAGGGGGCGAACGTGGCCGCGACGATACCGGCGACCAGGACGGAGGCGGTCGTCGTGGAGAGTTGCACGCTGAGCCAGATCGCCACGAGGACCAGGCCGATCGTGGCCAGGAGACGCCAACCGACGGCGCCGAGCCACGACAGCCACTCGGGCGTCAGCGGTCGATGAGGCTGGGACTCGCTCAGGGGGCCAGACTGCATCGGCGCATCATAGGGGATGCGATGGCGCCATCCGCGACGGATCCCGACCGACCCGTCAGGGTGTCGAGGCGTCTGCCGGATCGTCCGTGGCGGCCGCCACGGCCTGCGCCGCGTCATCGGCCGGCTCCTCGGCCGGCTTGGTGACGCGCGGCGCCAGGAACGAGTTCGCGAGGAAGCCCGTGAGCGTCCCGAACAGGCCGACGCCCACGATGATGATGACGGACCCGATGAGGCGGCCCAGGTTGGTCACCGGGTAGCGGTCTCCGTAGCCGACGGTCGACATCGTGACGAGGGAGTACCACAGGGCGTCGGAGCCGGTCTTGATGTTCCCGTTCGGATCGCGGATCTCCACGGCGAGGATCGCGACGCTGCCGAATTCCCACATCAGGATGGCGATGAAGACCACGAGCAGGAGCGAACTGGACGCGCGCGCCTCGCCCAGGTCGTGGAGTGCCTTGGCCGTTCCGCCCTCGGCTCCAAGCTTCCGGACGACGCGGATGATCCGCACGATCCGTGCGAACCGCAGGAACGGCACGCAGCTGATGAGGTCCAGCCAGCCCAGCCCTTGCACGAAATACAGGCGGCGATCCTTCGCCTTCCGGAGTCGGGCGAAGAAGTCGGCCAGGAAGATGATGCTGATCGACACGTCGACGACCGCGACGACCGTGCCGATCTCGCTCACCCTGGCCAGGAACACGAGCAGCATGTTCGTGATCGACAGGATCGCCAGGCCGAAGACGAACATCTCCCAGCCGATCGGGAGTTCCGTGCGGTTGGCTGCGGGGTCGTATCGCTTTGGCTTGGCCGGGGCCGCGGGCGCGGTCAATGCACACTCCTTCGTGGGTGGGTCGAGTCATCGTACGCCACGAGTCGCGCTGTCAGATACGCTGTCCCACCCTAGGAAAGGACCGTCCATGACCATGCGCATCGGGCTGGTGATGCCGATCGCCGAGGACGATGGCCTCGACGGTCGGATCCCGTCGTATCGGGCCATAAGGTCGATGGCGCTGGCAGCGGAGGCGGGCGGCCTGGACTCGGTCTGGGTGTTCGACCATCTCCTGTTCCGGTCCGATGGCGAGACGACGGGGATCCACGAGTGCTGGACGATCATGGCGGCCCTCGCCGAGGCCACGACGCGGGTCCAACTCGGGTCCATCGTCATGTGCACCAGCTTCCGGAACCCGGCCCTGCTGGCCAAGATGGCCGCGACCCTCGATCACGTGAGTGACGGCCGTCTCATCCTCGGCATCGGCTGTGGCTGGCATGACCCCGAGTACGAGGCGTTCGGCTACCCGACCGACCACAAGGTGGGCCGCTTCGAGGAGGCCCTGACGGTCATCCGTGGGCTCATCCGCGATGGTCGAGCGGACCTCGACGGACGCTGGGTGCAGGCGCGCGACGCGGTCCTCCTCCCGCCGGCGCGCCCGGACCTGCCCATCCTCATCGCGGCCAAGCGGCCCAGGATGCTGGAGCTGACCGCGCGCCACGCGGACGCCTGGAACCTGGCCTGGTTCGGGCTGCCGAGCGAGCGCTTCGAGTCGGTTCGCGCGGACCTCGCGGCGGCGTGCGCGACCGTCGAGCGCGATCCGGCGACCCTCGACGTCACGGCCGGCCTCACGATCCGGTACGTGTCGGCGCTGCCGACGGGGAAGGTGCCGGACACATCGCCCGCCCTCGACGGCGACGACGAGGCCGCCGTCCTCGCGGGCTTCGAGGCCTGGCGCGCGATCGGGGCCGACCATCTGATCGTCGGGCTGGACCCGTGCACGCCCGAGACGGTGGCTCGGTTCACCTCGGCCGTCGCCACCTGGCGGGCCTGACGCGGCTCAGTCGGTCTCGATCCGACGGGGCGCCAGGCGCGGTCCGTACATCGGAGGACGCAGCCCGCTGAGCTCCAGCAGGCGGACGACGTACGCGCGTCGACCGGCGTACGGCGCCAGCAGCTCGAGCATCCGGTCGTCCGTCCCGCGTGGCTCGCCGGCAAGCGCGAACGACACGAGGTTCTTGAGGTGGAAGTCGCCGACGCTCACGGCGTCCGGATCGCCCAACGCCCGGACGGCGACCTCGGCGGCGGTCCACGGCCCGAGACCGGGGAGTGCCGTGAGTCGCACGCGGGCCTCGTCGGGCGGCAGGTCGGAGGTCGCCTCGAACCAGGCGCCGCGGGCGGCGACGCGACGGATGAGGTCGGCACGACGCCGTTCGACCCCATACGGGTGGTAGGCGTAGTAGGGAAGGGCGGCCAGCGCGGCGTCGGGCGGCGGCAGGCGGAGGCGCAGGTCGGCGGGACCGGGGGCCACGGTCCCGTGGTCGCGGACGAGGCCGAACCAGGCACGCCGCGCCTCCGTGCCGGTGACCTTCTGCTCGAGGATGGCGGGCACGAGTGACGCCATGACCGCCCGCGTGTTGGGGATGCGGATCCCCGGGTGTCGCCGCGCGAGGTCCCGCACGAGGGGATAGGGGCCATCCAGCGATCCCGGTTCCGGCGGAACGCCGATGAGGTCGTCGAGCCGGTCCAGGACGGCGTCCGCGGTCGCGCCCCACGCCTCGGCGTGGAGGCTGGCGCCGTCCTGGGAGAGGGCGAGCGTGGCGTCGCCGTCGGCGGTCCGCAGGGCCAGCCAGGCCCGTCCGGGCGCCGTCCGGGCGGTCCGATCGCCCGGCCCGCGCGAGAGAGGAGCGAGCGTGCGAACGAGGTCGAGTGGCGCGGCCAGCGCGACCGTGCGCGTGGGCATCGGGTCGGGATCCCCCTGGTCTCGATTTGGTCACAGGTCGCGCCGAAATCCCCGGACAGGACCAGATAGTGCTAAGGTACCCCTGACGTGCGACGCACAAGAGTCGTCGCGGGCATGGCGCTCATCGCCCTGTTCGCCGCGGTCGCCGTCCCCGGACCGGTCGGATCGAGGGCCCCCAGCCCCACCGACCAGGTGGCCCCGGAACGCTTCCAACGCGTGGAGGTGGCCACGCCTGTCCGCGGGCCGGAGATGACGACGCTGCCCCTCGATCCAGGGGCCGGTTCAGACGGGACCCTGGATCAACACTCGACCCTGTTCGAGCCGACGACGCGAACCGAGCCACCCCAGGCTCGTGTTCCGGTCGCCCAGCCTCAGCCGGCGGTCGAGTCGATCGCCAAGAAGGTCTGGCACACGGACCGGAACATCTCCTGGTATGGACCCGGCTTCTACGGCAAGCGCACGGCATGCGGTCAGGCGCTGACGACGACGCTCGTCGGGGTCGCCCACCGGACGCTCGCGTGCGGGACGAAGGTCACGTTCCGGAACCCGGCCAACGGTCGGATCGTGACCGTGCCGGTCGTGGATCGCGGCCCATTCGTGTCGGGTCGCTCCTGGGACCTGACCGGTGGGGCGTGCGTCAAGCTGGGCGCCTGCCGCACGGGCACGCTCCAGTGGAAGCTCGCCGGCGGCAACTGACGATCCTCGCTCCGGCCGGGGGCGCGGGCCGGGCGCGTGGCGGGCGCGTGGCGGGGACGCGTGGCGGGGACGCGTGGCGGGCGCTCGTGCTGGCTCTGAGCCGGCGATCTCGGTCGCGTCGCTCCTGGAGCGAGCCCGATGCTGGCTCTGAGCCGGCGATCTCGGTTGCGTCGTTCCTGGAGCGAGCCCGATGCTGGCTCTGAGCCGG
>CAZOHT010000041.1:12225-22461 GCA_964579825.1 uncultured Anaerolineaceae bacterium | reverse complement strand
TGTGGCGACAGGGTGACGGCCGTCTCGGCCGCCTGGGCCGCGTCCAGCCAGACCGCATCGAGCCCGCTCGCCTGCTGCATCGTCAGCCGCTCGCGCCCGGCCCGCTCATCGTCCTCCGTGACGGCGAGGATGAGGTAGCCCAGTTCGCGGAAACCCGAGTCCGTCCCGTACGCGGCCGATTGTCCGTTGTAGAAGTCGATGGTCCAGCGACCCAGCGCGACCGTTGCGGGCGTCCCGCCCTGGGCACGAACGATGCCGGCGGCGCGGGACGACGCCCCCATGCCGGCCATGCCACGCTCGAGCACGACCGTCCGCCCGACGCCGTCCGCGGCCGCGAAGACCGACGCCCAGCCACCGACCGTACCAGCACCGACGACGACGAGATCCGCCTGATCAGCCACGGGAACGCCTCCTGCCTGGCACGTCGATGGATGTGGGTGCTGCATCGCAGGATAGGCGCGACCGCCCGACCCCTCGCCCGCCGTCGCGCCGGCCGGACCCGGAGGCGTCGCACCGCCTAGCCATCGAGCGCCTCGTCCTCGACGCAGACGGCGCTCACGCCGAGGTTGGCGAGCCGGTCGAACGTCACGCGGTCACGGACCGTGTACGCGGCGATCTCCAAGCTTGCGGCGCGGGCCAGCTCCAGGCTCACCGCGTCGATCGACTCCCACCACGTCGCGATCCCGACACAGCCGAGCGCCGTCGCGCGCTCGACGACGGATGCGTCCAGCGGTTCGCTGTTCAGCCAGCGCGGCCAGCTCGGGGCGAGTCGACCGATCTTCACGAGGGCCGCCTCATCGAACGAACTGATGACCGCCCCGGTCAGCTGCGGCCCGCGACCGGCCGCCAGGATCTCGATGATGCCCGGCCCCGGCACCGTCTTGAGCTCGACGTCGAGGAACGCCCGACGATCCGCGGCTTCCAGCACGGCGGCGAGTGTCGGGACCCCCAGCGCGCCGAGGGCGGCCGCCGTCAGGTCGACTACGGCATCGGGTCGGCCCTGGACCCGCTCGAGGGTGGCGTCATGGATGACGACCGGCACGCCGTCGGAGGAGCTTCGAACATCGAATTCGAGACCGTCGCAGGCCGCGATGGCCATCGCCGCCCGCATGGCGTCGAGGCTGTTCTCGGGCGCGAGCCGCCAGTCGCCGCGGTGCGCCAGGCGAAGGGTCCGACCGGCCACGGGGCTCCCTACCCGATCTCGAGGTGGGCGTCGATGCCCAGGTGATCGCTCGGGTAGAGCGTCGGGTCCTCCGGGTCCGGTCGGTCGAACACGAGCCGGCTGGCAGTCACCCGGACGGTCCCCGAGACCCAGATGTAGTCGAGGCATTCGGGGCTGCCATCGGTGTCCATGGCCGGCGCCTGCAGGCCGGACGGCCAGGTGACGGCTGGGTCGGTGCCGTTGGCGTCGGCGTACGCGGACCGATAGCCGGCCGCCCGGATCCGGATCGGGGCCGGCTCCTGCGGATTCGCGTTGAAGTCGCCGACCATGACCCGTGCGGTCGTCGCGGGCGCGTCCTCCAGCCACGCGAGGATCGCCGCGGCCTGCTCGTCGCGCTGGGCCGCACCGTCGACGACGTGATGCAAGTGGGTGACGACGACCAGGACGGTCGCGCCGCCCGGCAACGCCACGACGGCCCGGTGCGCGGACCGGTTCAGCCCCAGCTCCAGGCGCTCCACGCCCGTGGCGACCAGCGGCTCGCGGACGAGCAGGCTGTTGCCGTACTCGGGCCGGCCGGCCCAGCCGCGGACCGCGCCGTAACGGCCCTCGCCGGCCGCCCCGATCAACCGGTCCTGCTGCATGACATAGACCACCTCTTGGAGTCCGAGCAGGTCCGGCTGCAGCGCGGCCATGTCGGCCAGGATCAACGGCAGGCGCTCGTGCCAGCGGTCGGCCAGATTGAGGATGTTCAATGTCGCGACGTGCAGGCGGTCCATCCGGCTCCTTCGATGCGTTCGTCGGTCAGGTCGGGAGGGCGAACGAGAAGGTCGAACCCTTGCCCTCGGTCGATTCCATCCAGATCCGGCCATGGTGCTGTTCGATGACGTGGCGCGCGATGGCGAGGCCAAGCCCCGTCCCACCCGACTCCCCGCGGACCCGGGCCCGGTCCACCTTGTAGAAGCGCTCGAAGATCCGGTCCTGGGCGGCCCGCGGGATGCCGACCCCATGGTCCGTCACGGAGACCACGACCGTCTCGGCGTCCGAGCGCACCAGCACGGTCACGTCACCTCCGTCCGGACTGAACTTGACCGCGTTGTGGACGAGGTTGATGAGGACCTGTTCGAGTCGGGCGGGGTCGCCTCGGACCGGCGGGACGGGCGTCGGCACCTCGACTCGGAGGCTGACGTCCTGACGCTCGGCGAACAGGCGGAGTCGTTCGGTGGCATCCGCGGCGAGCGACCCCAGGTCCACGTCCTCGAGTGGTCCGAGGCTGCTGCCGCTCTCGATGCGGGATAGGTCCAGCAGCTCGGAGACCATCTGGACGAGGTGGCCCGTCTCCACCTCGATCTTGCCGATCCGATCGCGCATCTTGGCCGGCAATCGGTCGCCGACGGCGTCCGCCTCCCGCGTCAGCGTCTCGGCCAGCAGGCTGACCGTCGTTAGCGGCGTCCGCAGTTCGTGCGAGAGGTTGTCGACGAACTCGGTCCGGATCCGCTGCAGCCGACGAAGTTCGGACACGTCCGTCAGGGTCAGGGTGACGCCGCCGGCGGTCGTGCGGGTACCGCGGATGACCATGGCCGGCCCGTCCGCATCGGCCATCCTCATCTCGCCGACCGCGGTGCCGTTGGCGATGGCGGACTGCGCGACGGCTTCGGCCGCCGGGTCCAGGAAGACCTGGATGAGGCTCATCCCGACGAGGCCGCCCGATGGTCGAGGGAGCATCGCGATCGCCGCCGGGTTGGCGCGTCGGACGTGAAGCGTCTCATCCACGTCGAGGATGCCGACCTCGAGCGTATCGGCCAGCGCGTCGCGTGACTGGCGGCGCTCCGCGCGAGCGGCATCCAGTCCGGCCTGGCGCTCGGCGGACGTGGCCTTCGCGTCGGCCAGGTCGGCGCGCAGGCGCCGGACCGTCCACAGCGCGACGGCCGCCACGACGACGGCCACGACCAGTGCGATCGCCCACGGTTCCATCCGTCCGAGCATCGCACACCGCTACGACCGGTGGCGCACCTTCGCGGCCGGTCGGGCCCGTGGCGGGACGAGCCAGGGTCGCCACGGGGCGACGCTCCGATCCCACTCGCGATCGGGGAACAGGTGTCGCAGGACGAGGAGGTGGGCGCACCGGGCGGCGGCACGCCGGGCTCGCTCGAGCGCGGCCCCGTGCAGATGCGTGGTCGGGACCGCGCGAGCCGCGTCCAGCGCAGCCAGCTCGGAGGAGACGCGCAGCCCGTCCTCGTCATCGAGCGAGACGTCCTCGGGCCACGGCGGATCCCCGAGCCGATCGAGCGACCCGCTCGCGGCGAGCGCGCGCGCCTCGACCTCCGACAGCGTGTCCAGCCGGGCGATCAGATTCACGACGTCGATGCCATTGGGGCCGTAGCGCGGCTGGCCGACGGCAGCCTCCCACCCGCGGGTCAGGCGCTCGCGCGTTCGGGACCGAAACGGTTCGGACAGGAGCTCGTCCAGCTCCGGCGCGAGGATCAGCTCACCCGCATACGCCAGGACGGCATCGCGGATCCCGGTGCGTTCCGCCGCGCGACCCAGTCGGCGCACGGCCTCCCGGCCGGTGGAATCCAGGACCGCGAGGCGCTCCGGCGGGATGAACCGCCGGATGGTCGCGACGAATGCGATCGGCGTCGGGTCGGCCAGGGCCAACCGATCGAGTTCGTCGACGGTCAGGACGACGATCCGGTCCAGGAACTGCGCGACGGCATCGATCTCACGGACCGGTCGTGCGGTGCGAGCGGCGCCGCGCGGCTGGTACGCCCCATCGCGGACGCCACCCCCGACGCGTGCCGATCCGGCCAGCCCACGCTCCCGGTCATACCGGGCGCGAAGCTGTGGGTCGCTCAGCCAGTCGTGGGCGACATTGATCCGCTTGGCCGCATCGAGGCCGGCCGGACCCGCGACGTCCGGGTGGTGTCGACGCAGGAGGGCGCGCCAGGCCAGTTCGATCGCCTCCGGGCTGGCGGTACTCGGGACCTCGAGGCGGGCGTACAGGTCGTCGGCGGGGAGCGCAGGGCGTGGCGGCACGCGGCACATCGTAGTGGCGCCACGTCGTAGCGGTCGCTACGCTGCGTGGGTCGCGCCGCGGACCGGCGCGGGCACGCTCGGAGGATCCCGACCATGAGCTTCCTGCAACGGGCCAAGGAGGCCGCCGAGACCGCCGCCGAGGGCGCCAAGAAGGTCGCCGGCGAAGCGGCGGGGGCGGCCGGGCAGGTGGCGTCACAGGCGACGAAGACCGCCCAGGATCCCGAGACCCAGGCGAGGTTGAACAAGCGCGGCCGCGAGGCCGTCGGCCTGGCCAGACGGGGCGTCACCACGGTCGTCGAGCGCATCGATCCGGGCACCCTCGCCGAGGTCATCATCAAGGCGACCGCCCTCCAGGAGATGACCAACGCCGCGCTTCGCAAGAAGCGCTCGCCCTACCGGATCTCCGAGGTCGTCATCTCGGCGTCGATCCCGCCGGGCGTGTCGTTCTCCATCGGGCGCGGCGAGGACATCGACGATGAGATCCCGACCGGCGACGTCGCGTCCGCGCAGCTCGTCGAGCAGCTCGAGGACCCGGGCGAGTCGGTCGTGACCCTGGCCGGACTCAAGTTCGACGACGCCGAGCTCGAGGCCGCGCGCCAGGAACTCGCGGGCGAGGCGGTGCCTGGCGCCGACACCTAGGCTCGGATCGCCCGCGGCGACGGCGAGCGAGGCGGCGGGCCCGGCGGCCCAACCCCTGGACCCAGACCGCCTGCCTGCGGCCCAGCCCTGGGCCACCTTCCTGCCAGATGCTCACCAGGCGGTCGTTAGGCAGACCGACGACCGGATCGACCGAGCGCCCGTGCATCGAGATGCATGGTGGGCGGATCGTCATGCACGGTCCAGCATGGGTCCTGATCGGTCATGCATCGGGTCGGCCCGCGGAAACCGTCTTGCGCCGCCGAACGACCACGTGGTGGTCGTTTGGCAGGAACCCGTGGATCGGTCCTCGGCCAGCCGCGGACCCTGATCGCGCGCGCCCATCCGCTGCGGCCTAGGCGAAGAGCGCGCGGACCTCGTCGACGGAACGGGTGGAGCGCTCGCCGGTGGCGCGCTCGGTGACCTCGATGCCGCCCGCTGCGAGCGAGCGCGGACTGATCGTCAGGATCCAGGGCATGCCGAGGAGTTCGGCATCGGTGAACTTGACGCCGGGCGACTCATCGCGGTCGTCCCACAGGATCTCGTGGCCGGCGGCCGCCGCGTCGTCGTGGAGCCGCTCCGCGATCTCGGTCACCTGCGGGTCCTTGGCCGCACCGATCGTCACCAGATGGGCCGCATAGGGCGCGACCTCGGCCGGCCACACGATGCCCTTCTCGTCGTGGTGCTCTTCGACGATGCACGCCACATTCCGCCCGACCCCGATGCCGTACGAGCCCATGACGATGGGCCGGGCCACGCCGTCCTCGCCGAGATAGGTCGCGCCCGCAGCGACGGTGTACTTGGTCCCGAGCTTGAAGATGTTCCCGACCTCGATGCCGTTGCGCAGGATCACGGGCTTCCCGCAGGTGGGACACGGATCGCCTTCCTGGGCGTTGGTCAGGTCCGCCACGACATCGGCGGTGAAGTCTCGTCCGGCGTTCACGTTTCGGTAGTGGAACCCTTCCCTGTTCGCACCGGCGACCAGGTTGGCCGACGCGGCCACCACATCGTCGATGACGACCGTCGTGTCATGCGCCCCGATCGGCGAACCGTAGCCGGGCTCCATCCCCGCGGCCTTGATCTCGTCGACCGTCGCTGGGCGCAAGCCACCGACCGCCGCGACCGCGTTGACGAGCTTCGTCTCATTGACCTCGTGGTCGCCGCGGACGATGGCCGTGATGAGTCGGCCGTCTCCGGTGGTGAAGAACGCGGCCTTGGCCGTCCGGTCGGCCCCGACTCCCAGGAACGCGGCGAGTGAGGCGATGGTGGTCGTCCCGGGCGTCTCGACCAGTTCGAGGGGGAGGGGCGCCTCCGCAGGGCCGGCGGCGCGCGGGATGACCGCCACCTGGCGATTCGCGGCGTAGTCGCACGACTCGCACAGCACCAGGACGTCCTCGCCGGCCGGGTTCAGGACCATGAATTCGTGGGCCAGGCTGCCCCCCATCATGCCGACATCGGACGAGACGGCGATGGTCTTGAGGCCCAGCCGCTCGAAGATCCGCACGTAGGCACCGTGCTGGGCCCAGTAGCTCGCGTCCAGGCCCGCCTCGTCGCGATCGCAGCTGTAGGCGTCCTTCATGACGAACTCGCGCACCCGGATGAGTCCGCCGCGGGCGCGGGGCTCGTCGCGCCACTTGGTCTGGAAGTGGTAGACCATCATCGGCAGCTCGCGGTACGACTTGACGATGTCGGCGAGCAGCAGCGCGACGACTTCCTCGTGGGTCATCGCGAGGACCATGTCCCGGCCGTTGCGGTCCTTGAACCGGGCCATCTCCGGCCCGATCGCGTCGTACCGGCCGCTCATCCGCCACACGTCCGCGGGGTGGACGACGGGCATCTCCATCTCCTGGGAGCCGATCCGATCCATCTCCTCGCGGATGATCTGCTCGACCCGCTTGTTGACCCGGAACCCGAGCGGCAGCAGCGAGTAGATGCCCGACCCCAGCTGGCGCACGTAGCCGGCGCGCTGGAGCAGCCGGTGGGACGGCATCTCGGCGTCGGCCGGGTCGTCGCGCAGGGAGGTGAAGAAGAGCTGGGAGAGTCGCATGCGCGCAAGGATAGCGGGCGCGACCTCGGGCGGCCGCGCATGAGGGCTCGGACACGAGGGCCGAATGGCCCGCCTCCGCCCGTCGAACGGCCTTCGCGGCCGACCTCGCTTCTCTGTACCATCCGTGGGCGGCCGGGCTCCGTCGGAGCGAGGCCTCGTCATCCGCCACCGTTCCGAGAGGTCGCCCCCGCGTGGAAGGCATCACCTTGATGCTCGTCATCGTCATCCTGCTCGCCATCGCGTTCGACTACGTCAACGGCTTCCACGACACGGCCAACGCCATCGCGACGTCGGTCGCGACCCGTGCCCTGAGCCCGCGCAACGCGATCCTCATGGCAGCGGCGTTCAACTTCATCGGCGCGTTCGCGGGCACGGCCGTGGCCAAGACGATCGGCAGCGGCCTCGTGGACGAGGACACGACGACCCTCGCCGTCGTGGCGGCCGCCCTGATCGGCGCGATCACCTGGAACCTCATCACGTGGTGGCTGGGCCTGCCAAGCTCGAGCAGCCACGCCCTGATCGGCGGTCTCCTCGGGGCGACGATCATCGCGGCCGGGACCGGGGCCCTCAACCTCAACGGCATCTGGAACAAGGTCATCATCCCGATGTTCACCTCGCCGCTGCTCGGCTTCGTCATCGCCTTCACGTTCATGATCGCGCTGTACTGGCTCTTCCGACGCTCCCAGCGCAAGCCGATGGCCGTCCGGTTCCGCAAGCTGCAGGTCTTCTCGGCGGCCTTCATGGCCTTCGCCCACGGCTCGAACGACGCCCAGAAGACGATGGGCATCATCACCCTGGCCCTGTTCTCGGCCGGCCTCATCAGCGACTTCACGGTCCCGACCTGGGTGATCGTCGTGTCGGCCACGGCGCTCTCGCTCGGGACGGCCGTCGGCGGCTGGCGGATCATGCACACGATGGGGCAGCGCGTGGCGAAGCTCGAACCGGTCCACGGGTTCGCGGCCGAGACGACCGCCGCGAGCATCCTGTTCGCGACCGCCCACTTCGGCATGCCGGTGTCGACGACCCAGGTCATCTCGAGCGCGATCATGGGCGTCGGTTCCAGCCAGGGCGTCCGCCACGTCCGGTGGGGCGTCGCCCGGCGGATCCTCATCGCGTGGGTCCTGACCATCCCCGCGGCGGGCCTGATCGGCGCCGCATCGTGGGCCATCCTCCACGCGCTCGGTGCCTCATGACCACGACCATCTCCCCACGCTCCATCCCCAGCACACACCCCCTGGAGGCCTCACGATGAGCTTTCGCCTGCTCCCGAAGGACCCCAAGTTCTTCGACCTGTTCATCGCCGACGGGGAGAACCTCGCGGCAACGGCCTCGGCCCTCCACGAGATGGTCGATCACTACGACAACCTCGAGGTCCGCGTCGCCCAGATCCAGGCGCTCGAGAAGCGCGGTGACGAGATCGACCAGGAGGTCACGCAGCGGCTCGAGGACGCATTCGTCACGCCGTTCGACCGGGAGGACATCCACGAGCTCGTGTCTCGCCTCGACGATGTCGTCGACGGCATCCAGTCGATCGCCGAGACCTTCGTGATCTACGGCGTCGAGCAGCCGACCCAGGAGGCCCGCCGACTGGCCGCCATCCTCGACGGGCAGGCCGGCGAACTGTCTGCGGCGCTCGGCAAGTTGGACGGGCTGAAGGGCCTCGACGCCCACTTCGCCGCCATCCACCAGCTGGAGAAGGAAGGGGACGGTCTCTCGCGAGCCGCGATGGCGCGGCTGTTCCGCGAGACGACGGATCCGATCGAAGTCGTCAAGTGGCGCGACCTGTACAACGCGCTCGAGAACTCCATCGACGCGGCGGAGGACGCCGCCGAGGCCATGGAGCGCATGTACCACAAGGCCAACTGACCCCACCGCGCGCTCCGCGGCGGCCGCAGCGAGCGGCCCGTCCATGACGTCCCCGCGTGGGTTCGTCCTGCACCGCACCCGCCTGCGGCCGGTGCCCGGACTCGAGTCCCTCAGGCTCCAGCTCGCCGACGAAGTCCTGCCCCTGTGGCACGCCCTCCAGGTCGAGACCGGGGATCCGGATGCCGCCCTCCCCTACTGGGCGTTCGCCTGGTCCGGCGGGCTCGCCATCGCCCACTTCCTGGCGGAGCGGCCGGAGACGGTGACCGGCCGGCGCGTCCTGGACCTGGGCTGCGGATCCGGGCTGTGCGCCATCGCCGCAGCATCGGCCGGCGCGACCACGGTGACGGCAGTGGACATCGACCCGTACGCTGTGGCGGCCGTGGCGCTCAACGCCCGCGCCAACGGGGTGCGGGTCACGGCGGTCGGTCGCGACATCCTGGACGATCCGGTCCCGGACGTCGACGTCATCCTGGCCGGCGACTGCTGGTACGAGGGCGGCCTGGCCGACCGGGTCATGCCGTGGCTGCGCGCCGCTCGCGATGCGGGGGTCGACGTCCTGCTCGGCGACCCTCGCCGGCGCTATCTCACGACGGACGGCCTGACCGAGCTCGCGTCATACGACGTCCGGACGACGACCGAACTCGAGGACCTGGACCACAAGCGGTCGTGGGTCTATGCCCTGCGGGATGCCTGAAGGGCTCGCCCGAGCCCTCCGTCAGGCTGGTCGGCGGAACAGGTAGCCGACGCCGCGGACGGTATGGATGTACGCCGGATGACCTGGGTCGCGCTCGATCTGGCCGCGCAGCCAGTGGACATGGACGTCCACCGTCCGGGTCTCGCCTGCGTAGTCGTAGCCCCAGACCCTCTCGAGGAGCTGGTCTCGGGTGAACGCCTGCCCAGGATGCCGCAGCAGGAAGGCGAGCAACTCGAACGCCTTCGGCTTGACCGGCAGGACCTGACCGTCTCGTAGCAGCCGATGGCCGGCCAGGTCCACCTGGACATCGCCGAGATCCACGACGGCCGGCGCGGGCTCGACGGCGACGGCCTGGTCCAGGCGGCGGAATTGCGCGCGCACGCGGGCGGACAGTTCGCGCAGGCTGAACGGTTTCGTGACGTAGTCGTCCGCCCCGAGCTCCAGCCCCACGACCTTGTCCAGCTCCGAATCCTTGGCGGTCAGCATGACGATGGGCACACCCGACTCGGCTCGGATGATCCGGCAGACCTCCACGCCCGACAGCTCGGGGAGCATCAGGTCCAGGAGGACGAGGTCCGGCTTGTCGGCCCGGAACCGGAGGAGCGCCTCACGTCCATCGGCGGCGGCAACGACCCGGAACCCATCGGCTTCGAGCGCATCGACGAGCGTCTCGCGGAGGGTGGGCTCGTCATCGACGACGAGGATCGTGCGTGCCATCCAGGCTCAGGATAGCGGTGCGTGTTAACGCCTCGTTGCTGGCGGATGGTCGTGCCGCCCTGTACGGTCATCCGATGGGAA
>CAZOHT010000041.1:0-12125 GCA_964579825.1 uncultured Anaerolineaceae bacterium | reverse complement strand
AACGCCTCGTTGCTGGCGGATGGTCGTGCCGCCCTGTACGGTCATCCGATGGGAACCGATGCGTCGACCGCCGCACGCCCGGAGCCGCACGGGTCGGCCTGGAGCGTGCTCGTCGTCGCGACCCGGCTCGGTCTGACGTCGTTCGGGGGACCGGTCGCGCACCTCGGGTACTTCCGACGAGAGTACGTCGATCGACGTCGCTGGGTGGACGACGCGACGTTCGGTGACCTCGTCGCGCTCTCGCAGCTCCTCCCGGGCCCGGCCAGCAGCCAACTCGGGATCGCGATCGGGACCCTGCGTGCCGGCTACCTGGGTGGACTCGCGGCCTGGATCGGCTTCACAGGGCCCTCCGCGATCGCGCTCATCGCGCTGGCCATGCTCACCACCAGCCTCGACGTCGCCTCGGCAGGATGGGTCGAGGGTCTCAAGCTGGCCGCGGTCGCGGTCGTCGCCCAGGCCGTGTGGGTGATGGCCCGGACCCTCACGCCGGACCTGCCGCGCCTCGCGATGGCGGGGGTCGCCGCGGCGGCCGTGCTGGCGCTCCCGATCGCCGCCGTCCAGGTCGTCGTGATCGTGGCCGGCGGCCTCATCGGCTGGCGGTTCCTGTCGGGAGCGGTCGCGTCCGGCCTGACCCCGATCACGACCTCGATCGGGCGTCGGACCGGCACGGTCCTGCTGGGCGTCTTCGCGACGCTCGTCATCCTGTTGCCGCTCGCCCGACGCCTGGTCGAGAGCCAGGTCGTCGCCATGACCGACGCCTACTACCGGGCCGGCGCCCTCGTGTTCGGTGGCGGTCACGTCGTCCTGCCGCTCCTGAACGAGGCCGTCGTCACGCCGGGCTGGGTCGGCGAGGACCGCTTCCTGGCCGGATACGCGGCGACCCAGGCGGCCCCAGGTCCGTTGTTCACGTTCGCCGGATTCCTGGGAGCGTCATCGTCACCGGCCCCGAACGGCGTGCCTGGCGCCGTCCTCGCGCTGGTCGCGATCTTCCTGCCGTCGTTCCTGCTGGTCTGGGGCACGCTCCCGTTCTGGGATCGCCTGCGAGCATCCACCGGGTTCGCATCCGCCCTGCGCGGGACGAACGCGGTCGTGGTCGGACTTCTCCTGGCAGCGCTCATCACGCCGGTCGCCACGAGCGCCCTGCACGGACCGCTGGAGGTCGTCCTGGCGGGTGCCGGCCTGGCGGCGCTGCTCACCGGGCGGGTACCACCGATCGCGGTGGTCGCGGCCCTGGCGCTCGCCGGTCAGCTGCTGGATCTCGGGTGATCCGCCGTCATCGCACGTGGCCGCTGGCTCGCTACTGGGGCGCGAGGACCCCCAGGGCCCGATCGAGCCTCGCCAGCGTCCGCTCGCGTCCGAGCGCGACGAGCGTCTCGAACAGCGGCGGCGTGGCCGTCCGACCGGTGACCGCGACCCGGATCGCCATGAATAGGTCGCCCGCCTTCCAGCCGCTGGCCTCGGCGAGCGCGCGGAGGGGTGGTTCGAGCTCCTCGGCCTCGAAGGAGACCTCCCCCACCCCGGCGATGACGTCGCGCGCAGCGGCGAGTCCGGCCACCGTGGTCGGCACGTCCCAACGCTTCGGGACGAGGGACGCCGCGTCCAGCTGGACCTCGTCGACCCACAGGAACCCCACGAGGTCGCTGACCGCCCCGAGCGTCGGCAGGCGCTCGCTGATGATCGGCAGGAGGCTGTGTAGCTCGTCGTCGGATGGCATCCGGTCGATCCGCCCAGCGCCGAGATCCGCCTCGAGGAACGGCCGCAGGCGGTCCACCAGGTCGTCCGGCGCCAGGCGTCGGATCCACTGGCCGTTGAGCCACTCGAGCCGCTCGCGATCGAACACGGCGCCGCCCTTGTGGACCGCGGCGATGTCGAACCGTTCGGCGATCTCGTCGATCGACAGGACCTCTTCTTCCGTGCCGGTCGCCCAGCCCAGGAGGGCCAGGTAGTTGACGAGCGCCTCGCGGATGAACCCCTGCGCGATGTAGTCCGAGACGGCGGTCTGGCTCTTGCGCTTGCTCATCTTCGAACGATCCGGGTTGAGGATCAGGGGCAGATGGGCGAACCGTGGCACGGGATAGCCGAGCGCCCGGAACAGGAGGATGTGCTTGGGCGTGTTCGACAGGTGGTCCTCACCGCGGATGACGTCCGTGATCGCCATCGCCGCGTCGTCCACGACCACGCAGAAGTGGTACAGCGGCGTCCCGTCGCCGCGGACGATGACGAAGTCGCCGCCGAGGTTCGACACGTCGAACTCGACCGCACCGCGGACGATGTCGTCGAACGCGACGACCCCCGTGCCCACGCGGAACCGCAGCGCACCGGGTCGGCCCTCGGCGATCCGGGCCGCGCGCTCCTCGACGGTGAGCGTGGCGCACCGCCCGACGTACTTCGGCGGCAGCTTGGCGGCCTCCTGGGCGGCCCGATCGGCGGCCAGCTCCTCGGGCGTGCAGTAGCAGGGATAGGCCTGATCGGTCGCGAGCAGGCGCTCCGCGGCGGCCGCGTACGACGGCAACCGCTCCATCTGGCGGTACGGCGCGTACGGCCCGCGGGCGGCCTGGCCGGCGACCTCGGGGCCTTCGTCCCAGGTCAGGCCCAGCCAGTGGAGCCCGTCGAGGATGTCCTTCTCGAACTCGACCGTGCTGCGCGCGACGTCCGTGTCCTCCAGGCGAAGGATGAACGTGCCGCCGGTGTGCCGAGCATGGAGGTAGTTGAAGAGCGCGGTCCGGGCGGTCCCGATGTGGAGGGGACCCGTGGGACTGGGGGCGATCCGGGCGCGAGGGACGGGTCGGGACGTGACGTCGGTCGAGGCGGTCAAGTCGGTCAGCGCGCCGGGACGACGTGGAAGAGGGCGGGATCCGCGACGCCCGGCAACACCCGGACGAGCGATGCCGGGCGCAGGCCCAGGGTCGCCCGGCCACGCGGGCCTTCGAGCGTCAGCGAGTCGAGCGAACCGGAGTTGGACAGGATCCGCACGTGGGCTCCCGGCGTCAAGGCGCGGGCCTCCAGGTACGACAGGAGTCCGGCGTCCTCTTCGGCCTCCTCGGTGATGCGGTAGATCGTCGCGTCCGTCCCGGCTTCGATCTCGCTCAGGCGGACGCCGGCGGGACGCTTGCGTGCGGTCTCGGCATCGATCGGATTGCCGTGCGGGCACGTCACGGGGTGCCCGAGCATCTCATCGAGCCGGGCTTCGACGCGCGGGGAGATGGCGCCCTGCAGGCGCATCGCCTCGTCGTCCGATTCGGCCCAGCCGAGGCCGATGACCGTGGTCAGGAGCCACTCGAGCAGCGCGTGGCGGCGGAAGATGCCGTCCGCAGCGGCCCGGCCGGCCGGCGTGAGGTGCAGCTCGCGTCCGTCCGAGACGGAGACGAGACCGTCGGCGACGAGGCGGCGGAACATCTCGCTGGCGGCCTGGGTGGAGACGCCGACGTTGCGGGCGACCTGGGCGGCCGTGACCTTGTGCGGCTCCGTGCCGCCTGTCATGACCCGCAGCGTCAGCAGGTACTGCTGCGCGGCGCTGGAGAGATCGCGCGGGTCGTGGTGTCGTGGCATGCGGTCAGGATACGGGACCGGCCGGACCGGCCGCGGTCCGCCGCAGGAAGATCGCGGCGGCGACCGCGCCGCCGAGCCAGGCGAGCCCGAGAACGACACCCAGGAACGACGGTCCCGCCTGGGCCGCGTCACCACCGGCGGACGCGGTGACGAACAGTGTCGCCGGCACGGCGACGACCAGCGAGACGGCGGCGGCCACGACCGCCCAGCCGGCCATCCCCGGAAGGGCGAAGAGGACGAGCAGGACGGCGGCCTGGGCCGCCCAGGCGATCGGCGCGGTACCCGGATCGCACGTCGCGGCGAACCGGCCGCAGCCGGTCAACTCGCCGGATAGCCAGCCGATGGCCAGCCCGATCGGCAGCCAGCCGATGACCGCTCTTGCGATCCGCCAGGTCATCGACGGCGAAGCGCCGACCGTCAGCGCGCGCCCGATGCGACCGAGCGAGGGTGACGGCTCGATCGGGGTCGACGCGGACATCCGGGAAGGCGGCGCGGCCGGTCGTGGACGCGGGGCGGTCCGCGGCGGGTCCGGGACCTCGTCCCGCGGCGTGCCGCCGGGACCGGACGTGGAGTCCCACCAGGACGACGTGGTGTGGCGCGGGATGTCGGAGGCGGCTGTCCCGGCGGTCGTGACCGGGTCGGCGGCCACACCCGGACCGCCTTCGGCGGGCGAGTCCGGACCCGCCTGTGTGTCCTCCGAGCCGTTCGCGCCGGCTCGTGTCGCTCGCCTGGCTCGTGCCTGGTACTCCGGTCCGTGCTTGCGTGGGTCGGCGTATTCCTTGGGATTGATCGTCCAGTACGTGCCGCTGGTCGTCCCGTACCAGTTCGCCCCACCCCAGTCCGGCTCGAAGGTCTCGCGCTCGACGCCGTCGTACGAGGTTGACCCGAGCGTCGCCTTCTTCGGCCGGCTGGTCCGTCCCGTACCCGCGGCGCCCGTGGCCCCCGCGGCACTCGAGGTGCCCGCTGCCCCGGACGCTCCCTCACGAGGTGGGCGTGACGCTCCGGGCGGTGGCCCGGCCTTGGCGCCCGCACCGGTCCCGGACGCCGTCCCGCTCCGGCCCGATGCCGCCGGACGCCTGGCTCGCCCGCCATACGCCCGATGGGTGGCGTTGCTCCGGTCGGGATCGGCCTGCCACGGCTGCCTCGGCGCGGCCGGCGCGCCGGGCCCCCTGACCCGACCCGGTGTCGGCCCGACCAGTCGTTCGTACGCCGCCTGGATCGCGAGGAACCTGGGGAGCGCCGCCTCTCCGGCCGCATCCGGGTGGTTCGCCTTGGCCAGGCGTCGATAGGCGGCCTTGACCTCGGCGACCGTTGCCGTCGGGGGCAGGCCCAGCATCCGGTAGGGGTCGGGTTCGGTCGCCATCGGTCCTACTTCCTCGTCGCGCTCGATCTGGACTGACCGGCTCAGCCGATCAGTTCGCCCACCGGTGCGAGTTCGAACTCGGCGATCGCCTCCGCACCGATGCGACCGTGCGGGTCGAGCAGCGCCGGCCGATGGTAGCGGGCGAGGACGCGCAGGGCCTGCGCATCGAGGGCGCCCGCCTGGCGCAGCGCCTCGACGGACGCGGCCCACGTCCCGCGATCGAAGCCATCGCCGTCCTCGATCTTGATGGCCAGGCCGGTCGGCCCGGCGACATGGGTGCCGACCCGCGGACCGGCCAGGATCGCGACGCCGCGCAGGGCCTCCATGCCGGACTTGCTGACCAACCGGCCGGGTGCGGCCTTCATGACCGACGTATCGAGTCGATCGTGGCGTCCGGCGATCATCTCCGGGTTGGCCAGCATCGCGTCCCGGATGGTCGCCAACGGTCCGGCGATCGCGCTGCGCGGATCCTTGGCCGGGACCGACGCCGGGTCCGCCAGGAACGCCCAGGCGCGAGCGACCTCGCGGAGCGGGAACGCGAACGTCTCGATGCCACAGCCGTCCGTGGCCGTCCGAAGTCGCTCCGGGGTGGTCCCGAACGCCCGCGCGACGGCCCACCGGTAGGCCACCTGCGACGGGTGGTCGGTGTGCCAGTAGTCCTCCTGGCTCCAGCCGTTGAGCCTCGAGAGGAGCAACGACACGGTGTGCTGACCGGAGCACATGTGGCGGACCGGCCCCGCCTTCTCGCCGTCGCGAGCAAGACGGGCGGCCGTGAGCTCGTCCAGCGGCGCCCCGTCCGACCCGCAGGCGAGGACCGCCTGGCTCACGCCGGACCGACGGTAGATGGCCTGCAACGTCCGGACATGGATGTCCTCCCCCGAGTGGGAGCTCGCGAGGATGGCGATCTCTTCGGGCGCGAGGTCGAAGGCTTCGACGCCACCGGCCTCGAGCAGGGCCACCGCGCCGAACGGCTTGACGGTGGAGCGGAGCGTGACGACTCGCTCGGGGTCGCCCAGGACGCGGATGAGGCGGCCCGTCGCATCGGCCTCGACGATGTCGCCGCGATGCACGCTCTCCTCGATCCCGTCGCGCATCTGGCGCACGAGGATGGGTGGTGCCTTGCGCTCGCGTGTGGCCGCCGGGGCCCGGCGGGTGCGTGGTGTGGCGGTCGCTGACACGGGTCGAAGTCGCCTCGGATGGACCGGGCGGTGGGGCGTGGGATGGGCCGATCACCGCTCCGACCCCGAGGATACCGCGGACCCGTCCGGGCGTTGCTACGATGCAGGGGTCGCCGCCGCTCCGATCCCGCCCGGAGGTCCAACCGTGCCCACGCCGACGCTCCACGTGTCCAGCCACCCGGCCGTCCTCCACAAGCTCGCGATCCTGCGCGACCTGGACACGGAGCCGAAGAAGTTCCGCGAGATCGTCCGCGAGCTGTCGTGGCTGGTGGGCTACGAGGCCCTGGCGGATGTGCGCGTGCGCCCGAGGGAGATCCGAACCCCGAATGAACCGATGACCGCGGCGGAACTGGACGAGCGGATCGGGTTCGTGCCGATCCTCCGGGCCGGGCTGGGCATGGTCGACGCGATGCTGGAGTTGATGCCGACCGCGGAGGTCTGGCATCTCGGCCTGTTCCGCGACGAGCGGACGCTCACGCCGGTCGAGTACTACAACAAGCTGCCCGACTCCGCATCAGTCGACCTGTGCCTGATCCTGGATCCGATGCTGGCGACGGGCGGCTCGGCGACCGCCGCCATCGAAGTCCTCAAGCACTGGGGCGCGCCGCGCATCAAGCTCGTGAACCTGATCGCGGCCCCCGAAGGCGTGGCGGCGGTCGCGGCGGCCCACCCGGATGTCGACATCCACTGTGCGGCCCTTGACCGGGCGCTCAACGAGCGGGGCTACATCGTGCCGGGCCTGGGCGATGCCGGCGACCGCCAGTTCGGGACCGGCAAGGCCGGCTGAAGCGGGAGGCACCCTCGCGGGATCGGCCTCAGACGTGCGGCGCGACGCCCTCGGCGAGCTGGACCATGAGCTCGACCTGCTCGTCGTAGCCCAACAGCGGGAAGTGGCTGCGCGCGACGAACTCGACCGGTACGCCGGCCTGCGCCCGGATCTCGAGCAGCGCCTCGACGATCTCGTCTGCCGGCCCGATGTACGTGGCCCGGCCGCGGACCAGGGCGGCATCCGGACCCTCGAACGGCGGTGGTGTGACGGCCGGTAGCGGACGTGCCGCCGAGGCCTCCATGTCGGAGTACTTCCATTGCATCGCCCACAGGGGGTCGCGGTAGCGGGCGAGGGCCGCCTCTCGCGACGGTCCTGGCAGCAGGACGGAGTAGTGGATGAACCGGAACGAGGACGGATCGCGACCGATGCGCTCGCACTCGTCCAGGACCCAGCGAACCTGTTCCGTGAACTGCGCGGCGTTGGCGTTGGCGAAGATCCCGTCCGCTAGACGGGCGGCGCGGCGGATCGCGGGCTCGGCTCCCCCGCCGATGAGGACCGGGATCCGCGTCGGTGGCGTCGGCCGGACGCCGAGCGTCGGCAAGGTGTACACGGCCCCATCGTGTGTGAACGGCTGACCGCTCCAGGCCTGCGGGAGGATCTGCAGGATCTCCTCCATCGCGGCCCCCCGCCGCCTGGCGTCCGCACCGAGGCCCTGGTATTCGACCTCCGACCAGCCGAGTCCAAGGCCCAGCAGCAGCCGGCCGTGGCTGAGCAGCTGGACCGTGGCGGCGTCTTCGGCCAGACGGAGCGGGTGGTGCATCGGCGCCAGGACGACGCCGGTCCCGAGTTCGATCGTCGTCGTCGCCTGCGCCATCGCCGCGGCGACGACGAGCAGGGACGGCATGTACCCGTCGTCGACGAAGTGATGCTCGGTGGTCCAGACGGACGTGAAACCGAGCCGTTCGGCCTCGACCGTCAGGCGGATCGTCTCGTCGTACGTGCGAGTCCAGTCGGTCTCGCCGGGACGGAGTTGCGCGCTGAGCAGACCGAAGCCGAGTGCCATGGGCCGACGATAGCAGCCGCGCCTGCCGTCTGGCGGCGCTGACCGGCTGGTCGGCGGGTCAGGTGATCCAGTCGCCCTGACCCGCCCGATCCGAGGGCCTGGCCCTCGGTCCGCCGCCTAGGCGGGATCCGCCACCCCGAACGCAGCCTTGACCTCGGCCGTGCTCAGGTACCAGAGGATCAGGCCCGGCATGAGCGCCATGCCGAAGGCGACACCCTGTCCTGGGAACTGGAAGAAGGCCAGCACCGCCTCGAACAGGGCGAAGCCGGCGATGATCATCGTGAACAGGCGCGCCCACGGCTGGAGCGCCCACAGGCCACCGGCGGCCAGGATCCAGACGATGCCGGTGCCGATCGCGAGCCAGCCCCACAGCCCGACGCTCTCGTACTGCGGCAGGTCGCCCAGGGCTCCGAACCAGTCGAAGCCCAGGACCCGCAGGCCGAAGAACAGGAACGCGAATCCCGCGAGCGCGGCAAAGAAGCCGAGCACCGAGATGAGGATGGGTGGGTTCTTCATTCGTAACTCCCTCTCTCTTTCATCGACGCCGATGGCCGGCGCCGAACGACAGGATCAGTGGTCGTGGGCCCGGGCACAGGCCCCCGCGAACCGCTATCCGCCATGGTAGTGAGTGTGTCCAGCACGCGTGGGGCTTGACACCGTCCCCGCGGTGCGTATAGTTCCACTAGGTTATATAACTACGTAGTGATGGATAGCAGTGACCGACCAGCTCAGCACCACGTTCGCCGCCCTGGCCGACCCGACCCGACGGGCGATCCTCGCCCGACTCGCCCAAGGGGACGCCTCGGTGAAGGACCTGTCTGCCCCGTTCGACATGAGCCAGCCCGCGATCTCGAAGCACCTGCGGGTGCTGGAGCGGGCCGGACTCATCGAGCAGGGGCGCCAGGCCCAGTGGCGACCGCGGAGGCTGCGCGCCGGTCCGCTGCGGGACATCGCCGACTGGCTGGATCAGTACCGCAGCCACTGGGAAGTGAGCTTCGAGCGGCTGGACGAGTACCTCCACGACCTACAGGAGACGCAGGAGCCCGACCATGGAGACGACGATGACCGCGACACGCATCGACCGGGGTAGCACCTCGACCACGACCATCTACTCCGAAGGCGGCGATCTCGTCTTCGAGCGCACCTTCGACGCCCCGCGTGAGCTCGTGTGGCTGGCCCTGACCGACCCGGATCGCGTCCCCAAGTGGTGGGGCAAGCGCGACTCGACGACGACGGTCGTGGAGATGGACGTCCGGGTCGGCGGCCGCTGGCGCTACCTCAGCAGCGCCCCCGGGCGTGAGGACGTGGCGTTCTACGGCGAGTACCTGGAGGTTGACCCGCCCAACGGTTATCGCTGGACGTTCATGTTCGACGTCGAGGGCTTCGGCCCGATGGGTGGACCCGAGACCCACACCCTGGAGGACCTCGGGGACGGCCGCACGCGACTGACCTCGGTCGGCCACATGGGCTCGCGGGAGGCCATCGAGGGCGCCCTCTCCACCGGCATGGCCGAAGGCGCCATCGAGACCTGGGATCGGCTCGAGGCGCTGCTCGCCGAGGGCTGATCACGACTCCCCACTCCTCCCGGCACGCCGGGCGCCCCGTCACGGTGGCGCCCGGCGTTCGTGCGTCTGGCGCACGTATCGATCTCCGCGTTGCACGACGTGCAAGCACTGACGCCAGGACCGACCGGCGAGGCTCGAACCGTGCGTCTCACGCAAGGATCGAGCGCCATCGGCCTCGTATGGGCTCCGAGGTTGCAGCAGTCGCACGGATCGAGCCCGATCGTCGCCCGTCGCCCGTCCACGGCGACGTTGCTTGCGCCTGGCGCAAGCCCGGCCAGATGCGTCGCGGGCGCCGCCATCGCGCACAGCCCGCCGCCACGCCCAGCGTTCCCACGTCCGCTACGCTCCCTCCATGACCGACTCGACCATCGACTACGGGGCCTTCGATGCCCTCACCTTCGACTGCTACGGCACGCTCATCGACTGGGAAGCCGGACTGCTGGCGGGTCTTCGTCCCGTGCTCGCCGCGCACGGCGTGGCCGCGGACGACGAGAGGCTCCTCCAGATCTACGCCGGCTACGAGGCCGATGCCGAAGCCGGCCCGTACCTCGCCTACCGCGACGTCCTCGGCGTCGGCCTGCGCGGCGTCGGCGCCTCGCTGGGCTTCGAGCCGACCGATGTCGAGGTGGCCGCGTTCGGGGGCTCCGTCGTCGACTGGCCGGCCTTCCCCGACAGCGCCGCCGCACTCGCCCGGCTCGCGACCCGCTACCGCCTGGGCGTCATCACCAACTGCGACGACGACCTGTTCGCGGCCTCGAACCGTCGTCTGGGCGTGACGTTCGACCCGATCGTGACCGCCCAGCAGGCCCGCGGCTACAAGCCCCGGATCGCCAACTTCGAACTCGCGTTCGAGCGGATCGACCTCCCGCGCGATCGGATCCTGCACGTCGCCCAGAGCCTGTTCCACGACCACGTGCCGGCCAAGGCCCTCGGCATGACCACGGTCTGGATCGACCGGCGGCACGACCGTCCGGGCTCCGGCGCCACGCCCCCGGCGAACGCCACGCCCGACGCCACCTTCCCGGACATGGCGAGCTTTGCCGACGCGGCGGTGGGCGCGTGAGGGCATGACCGCATGACCGACAACCGGCTCGACCGGGCCGGCGAGGCGGCGCTCTATCGGGCGCTGCGGCGCTACTGGCACCCGGTCCTCTGGGCCGACGAACTCGGCGTGGCGCCGATCGCCGCCCGCCTGCTCGACGAGCCCATCGTCCTGGTGAGACTGGACGGTGAGGTTCGGGCGTTCAAGGACCTGTGCGTCCACCGCGGGACCGCGCTGTCGCTCGGCTGGGTGGACGACGACCACCTCGTGTGCGCCTATCACGGCTGGACGTACGGCCCCGATGGCGTCTGCACCCGCATCCCGTCCAGTCACGGGACGAACATCCCGACCAAGGCCCGCATCACGCCATTCCTCGCCCGCGAGCACGCCGGGCTCATCTGGGTCTGCCTGGCGGACGAACCGGCGATGCCACTCCCGGACTTCCCCGAGTGGGGCGACGCGACGTATCGCACGATCAAGATCCCGCAGTACGACTGGCACTGCAGCGCCGCCCGGCGGGTGGAGAACTTCGTCGACTTCAGCCACTTCGCGTGGGTCCACGAGGGCATCCTGGGCGACCGGTCGAAGCCCGAGATCCCCGACCACGACGTCATCCGGACCGACACGACCCTTTGGTTCCGCCTTGGTATCGAGGAGCCCGCCAATGACCTGAAGGGCGACGCCACCTTCGATCCCGACGACACCGCCGCCCGGATCCAGCGTGAGCCGTCGCACTACACGGTCTCGATGCCATTCACCGTCCGCCTGGACCAGCCCCTCGAGGACGGCCGCCACTTCGTCCTGTTCGTCGCGTCGTGTCCCCTCTCGGCCAAGGAGACCCGCAACTTCACCTGGAACGCGCGCAACTACGATCTCGACCCGGCGCGCGACCAGGGATTCGTGGACTTCCAGCAGGTGATCCTCGAACAGGATCGGGTCGTCGTGGAGTCGCAGCGGCCGGAGGAACTGCCGATCGACCTGTCCGAGGAGCTCCACATCAAGGGAGTGGACCGCGTGTCGATCGACTACCGCCGCTGGCTGGGCGAGATCGCCGCCGCGGAAGCTGGGGCAGACTAGCCGACCGACCGACCGACCGACCAGGTGCTGGCTCAGAGCCCGCGGTTCTGACGATCCGGGCTCGACCACGGTCCAGGTGCTGGCTCAGAGCCCGCGTTTCTGACGATCCGGGCTCGACCACGGTCCAGGTGCTGGCTCAGAGCCCGCGTTTCTGACGATCCGGGCTCGACCACGGTCCAGGTGCTGGCTCAGAGCCCGCGTTTCTGACGATCCGGGCTCGACCACGGTCCAGGTGCTGGCTCAGAGCCCGCGTTTCTGACGATCCGGGCTCGACCACGGTCCAGGTGCTGGCTCAGAGCCCGCGGTTCTGACGATCCGGGCTCGACCACGGTCCAGGTGCTGGCTCAGAGCCCGCGTTGCGATCATTCGCGGTGATGCCTCGCCGAGATCGCTGGCTCAGAGCCAGCGCCAGGCAGGACGATGCTGGGAGCGCGGCCGGAATGCTGGCTCAGAGCCAGCGCCAGGCAGGACGATGCTGGGAGCGCGGCCGGAATGCTGGCTCAGAGCCAAGGCCGAGCC
>CAZOHT010000040.1:8455-23056 GCA_964579825.1 uncultured Anaerolineaceae bacterium | reverse complement strand
GGCCGCGGGCAAGTTCAAGACGCGCTACGCGACCTTCGGCTTCAGCGACGATGCGATGATCGATGACGGCACCATGTGGCCGACCGCCTACGGCCTGACCGAGCTGACCGACGCGAACGAAGCGAAGATCGTCGCGCTCGTGAAGCGGGCCGTGCGCTAGAGCGGCGAGCCCTGGTCGAGGAGGTGCATGCCATGGACCACGACGACGCGATGCAAATGCTCAAGGCGATCGCGACCGCCTTCGATGCGCACGATCTCGAGGGGATCATGGCCCACTTCGCCGACGACGCCGTGTTCGAAGGACCTCGAGGCAAGGACCCTTGGGGTACGCGGGTCGTCGGCCGGGACGCCGTCCGCGAGGCGTTCGCCGGCCGATTCGCCGGGATCCCGGACGTCAGGTACCAGCAGGACCGGCACTTCGTCGACGGTGACCGCGGGGCCTCCGAGTGGACCCTGTCAGGCACATCGTCCGACGGGCAGCGGATCGAGGTCCGGGGTTGCGACCTGTGGACCTTCCGAGACGGGAAGGTCGTGCTGAAGGACTCGTACTGGAAGATCCGGACGACCGGCTAGCGACGTTCGCCGAGGACCGACCTCAACGGCGCCGGGCCGCGCAGGCGTGTCCGCGGATGTCGAGCCGGAACGAGCCGGCAGCGTGGCCGTCGAGGCTGGCGGTGACCACGTAGCAACCCGGGCGAAGCCAGGCGGTGTGGAGATGCGCCGTCCAGCGGCCGAGGCGCCAGGTCAGCGGCGTCCCGGACACGGTCGTCCCGTCGCACGAGGTAACCCTCAGCCAGGCACGGCCGCTCGTCTGCTCGATGCCATCGGCGAAGAGTTCGACCTTGACCGGGATGGTCCGGCCCCGATGGGCGACGAGCGTCGCGCCGTCGGTGGCGACCGGCCGAGCCCAGACCGCCGACCAGTCGTCCGGCTCCGGCTCGGGCTCCATGAGTGTCACATCCACGGAGAAGGACCCGCTCGAGTGGTTGCCGGTCCCGTCCGTGGCCGTACAGGTCACCGTCGTGGTGCCCAGCGCGAACTGGCTTCCGCTTGCCGGCGTGCAGGCGACCGTCGGGGCCGGATCGACGATGTCGGTGGCCGTCGGCAGCGCCCAGGTCGCGATCGTGCCGCTCGGATCGGTCGTCGTGAGCGATCGGTCGGCCGGCATCCCGATCAGCGTCGGGGCCGTGGTATCGACGACCGTGATGTCGAACGCGCCATTCGTCGTGAGGCCGCCAGTGTCGGTGGCCGAGCAGGAGAAGTGTGTCGTCCCGAGCGGGAGGAGGGTGCCGTTCGCCGGGCTGCAGGCCGGCATCGGGGCGGTCGCGTCCTCGGCATCCGAGGCCGACACGACATACGCGGCGATCGCGCCGCCGGTCGTGTCGCCTTCGATGGTCGAGTCGCCCGGCAGCGTCAGGGACGGGGGCGTGTTCTCGGCCACGTCGAGGACGATCGTGACGGTCGGGTTGGCGCCTTCGAGGACGCCCGCATCGCCGACGTTGGTTGGCACGAGCGTTCGATTCCACGCGAAGACGTAGCGCAGGTCGGTACCGAGGGCGAGTGGGGCCGTCACGAACAGGCGCAGGCTGCGGACCACGCCGGCCAGCCCGGTGGGGCAGGCCTCGCCGTCGGCCGGCCACCCGGCGCCGGGTGTCAGGGTCACGCTCCCAACGCTGAAGGAGCCTCCCGGCGGGATGGTCCGGCTGCCAGGTGAGAGGCGGACGCTCTGTCCGGCATCGAGATGGCTGGTGCCCGAGCAGTCGAGGCGGAAGGCGACATCGACCGCGGCGTCGGCACCCGGTGCCACGCGGCCAAGGTCGATGGTGCCCTGATCGCCCGTCGAGATGCCATCGGCATCGGCCGTGACCGACTCGGCGAACGTGGTCGTGGTCGCCAGGACGGACAGCATCACGGCGGCTGCCGCCGCTCGCCGGATCGCGCCTCGGTGCATCGTCGGACCTCGGGTGTCGTGCCGATGGTGGTGGTCCGATCGATCGTCGGCGTCCTGCCGAGCGCGGTCGATGGGTCGAATGGGGTCAACGGTGCGGGGCTGCGCCCCCAAGGAGTACCGGTGCAGTCGGGCGCCAGACCTCCAGGCAGGACCGATCGGCTGTTACCCTCGCTGAGCGGGAGATCGACCCCGCCCAAGGAGGGACCGCGGATGACCACCTCGCTGATGGCCGACGCCTTCGGGCACCACGTCTGGGCGACGACGACCTTGCTCGACGCCTGCCTGACCCTCGATGACACGCAGCTCGCGACGGACGTCCCGGGAACGTACGGCTCGATCCTGGCCATCGCCCGCCACACGGTCGGAGCGGACCACGGGTATCTGTACGCCCTGACGGGCGGCGCGCACGCCGAGATCGACGAGGACTCGATGTCGCTCGCTGAGCTTCGCGCATCGATGGAGGCCAACGGACCCGAGTGGGCCGCCCTCCTGGCGGCGAACCCGGATCCCGACACGGATGTCGTCCGTCATCGCGACGATGGCACGGACTCCCACGCGCCGGCGGGGATCCGATATGCCCAGGCCCTCCATCACGGCACGGACCACCGCAGCCAGATCTGCACGGCCCTGACGGTCCTCGGGATCACGCCGCCGGAGATCGACGTGTGGGACTTCGCCTGGAAGGACCGGCGGATCTGGGAGGAGCCGGCGCCCGCGTGACGGACGACGGGTACTTCGACGAGGACGTCGCGGCGACCTACGACGACGACGAGGGCGAGATGTTCGCCCCGTCGGTGATCGAGCCAGCGGTCGACGCGCTGGCCGGGCTGGCTGGCGATGGGCGTGCGCTCGAATTCGCGATCGGCACCGGCCGGATCGCCCTGCCGCTGGCGGCGCGCGGTGTGCCGGTCGTCGGGATCGACCTCTCGGCGGCGATGGTCGAGCGGCTGCGCGCCAAGCCGGGCGGCTCGGACATCCCGGTCGCGATCGGCGACATCGCGACGACCCGTGTCGATGGGTCCTTCTCCCTGGTCTACCTCGTCTTCAACACGATCATGAACCTGACGACGCAGGCGGCCCAGGTGGCGTCCTTCCGGAACGCGGCGGCGCATCTCGAGCCGGGCGGCTGCTTCGTCATCGAGACCATGCTGCCGGACCTCCAGCGCCTACCGCCGGGCGAGACCCTCCGTGCCTACGACGTCACGGACACGACCTGGTCCATCGACGAGTACGACATCGCGAACCAGGGCCTGATCTCACACCACCTGTCGACGACCGACGGTGTCGTGGAGCGGCTGTCCATCCCGTTCCGCTACGCCTGGCCGGCCGAGTTCGACCTGATGGCCGAGCTGGCTGGGATGCGTCTGCGCGACCGCTGGAGTGACTGGCGCCGCGAGCCGTTCACAAGCGCCAGCCGCAAGCATGTCTCCGTCTGGGAGAAGTCGGGGAGCTAGTCGTCGCCCCCTTGCAGTCCCGCATGGAGGCTTCGATACGAGTCTCGAAGCAGGCTCGCCACCTCCGGCCAATACGCCCGGCCCGAGCCACGTAGGCCGTCAGGATCAGCACTCGCGCCGCGGTCGCGGACTTCCGCGGCGAGACCACGCAGGCGACCTGCTTCCGCGACCCGCTCGCGGGGCACGTCGTAGATCGCCACGTACAGGTCCGTGATCGTGTCGCCAGCGGCAGCACCGGAGTCCAGGCCGAGCTCGCGGCGGACGACCCACCAGCGCAGCTCGTGCCGGGCGACGGCCTCGGCGTCGACGTGGTCCGGAAGGCCGAGCATCCGGTATGCCCGCCCGATGTCCGGCGCGAACCGCTCGTAGTCGCCGGTCGAACGGGCGAATCCGGCCGCGGCGCGGGTCAGGAGCAGGCTCGCGCCGATCGTTCGCGGCCAGGACACGCGTGCCTGGGCATGGAGTGCCTCGATCAGCCCGGCGAATAGCCGCACGGGCTGGCGTCGGTAGTACGCCTTCCACATCCGCGTCTCCAGCCGCGCCAGTTCGTCCGGATCGAAGTCCGCGCCCCACGCGGAGCCGTCGCCCATCTGCGCCCCTTTCGTGTCGCGGCTATCGTGCATCGGTGGATACGTACCGCGCCATCGACGGGATGTACGGGCCCGCGTCGGAACAATGGGCCCTCGCCCGCGAGGCGATGCTGCTGTTGGGCGCCGGCCCGCGCGCGCTGTTGCTCCAGATCGCCCATCCCGCGGTCGCGGCCGGTGTGGATGAGCATTCCGACTTCCGCGCCGATCCCTGGCGTCGTCTCGCGGCCACGCTCAAGAGCTACCTGACCATCGTGTACGGGTCCGGACCGGCGGCTCGCGCCGAGATCCGCCGCCTGGACCGGCTGCACGCGGCCATCGAAGGTGCCGGCTACCGCGCCCGCGATCCCGAGCTCTCGCTGTGGGTCCACGCCACGCTCGTCGACTCGACGCTCGTCGCCAACGAGCGCTGGATCGGTCCGCTCACCCCCGAGCGACGCGAACGCGCGTACCAGGAGACGCGGCCGATCGGTCGCGCGTTCGGCGTGCCGGAGGCGCTGCTGCCGGAGGATCTACCCGCCTTCGAGGCCTACATGGCCCGGATGCTGGGCCCCGACGGACCCGTCCGGCCCGGACCGCTCGCCCGCGACCTGGCCGCCGTCATCCTCCACCCGCCCCTCGCTCCGCTCATCCCGGCCGCGGCGCCGCTCCTGTCGCGGATCCCGCCGGTCACGTACAGCTGGACGCTCTGGCCCTCGTTGGGTCTGCTCCCGCCACCGGTCCGCGACGCGTACGGCTTCGCGTGGGGCCGGCGTGAGCGCCTGGTCTCGGCGTGGCTCGTGGCGGGCTGGCGCGCCTGGCGACCGCTCATCCCGCGGACCTGGCGCCAGATGCCGAAGGCGCTGGCCGCCGATGCCCGGGTCGCCGCGACTCGTCAAGCGGCGGAGGCCGTCACCGACCCCCAGGGTCTCGCCCGACTTCCGGCGATCGCTCCTGAGATGGTCGTTCGGCAGCCAGTCCCATCAGGATCCGGCGACCTTGAGCGTGGCGCGAGCCGGGTCGACCCACCAGAACCGTCGGATGCGCTCGTGGCGGCCCGATCGCCGGTGATCCGCTGACCAAGGCCCGCCTGGAGATCGGTTGCCGGTCTTCGGGGCGTACGGCGAACCGGCCCTCCCTACGGCGAACAGGCCCGCCCTACAAGAGCAGCCGGGGGAACCTCGGCCCGAACATCGTCGCCCGCAGGTCGATCGGCGTCGCGGCGTCCAGGGCATCCAGCAAGGACACGGTCCCGGCGAACCCGTAGCGGTTCGTCGCGATGTAGCCTCGGAGGGCCGTCCAGAACGCGGATGAGCCCATCCGCTTGCGGGCATCGTCGAGCAGGTTGCCGCCCTGGATATAGACGGTCTCGTAGTAGCAGGCGGACGAGTACTCGTAGATCGTGCGGTCCAGGGTCGACGTGGCGCAGCGGCTCGAGCGGCGCAGGCCGAGCACGGACCGGGCGGCGAAGTCCGCGGCCGCCTCGTCGGCGAATGGCTGGGTCGACTGGTCGTTGCCGACCAGCCCGTAGAACCACTGGTGGGCTGTCTCGTGGGCGACCAGGTAGCGCAGGTTGGCCGTGCCCACGCCGTGCGGGATCCAGATGAGCGCCGGCGACTCCATCCCGTAGCCGCCCGCCGATTCCACGACCTTGAAGACCGGGTACGGATAGGTCCCGAGTCGCGACCGGAGCAGATGGAACGCGTCTGCGGCGGCATCCAGGATCGCGCCGCCGGGAGAGCCCGGCCGATACCAGACACGGACCGTCGTCCCGTCCACGACCCGCGAGCCCGTGCGGTAGTCCTCGGCGGCGGTCACGGTGAAGTCGCGGACGTTCATCGCCTGGAACGTCTGGGAGAGGCCGTCCGGCGTGTACGCCACGCGATCCCCGGTCGTGGCCACTACCAGCTTGCGATCCGCGACCACCGTCACCCGCACGGACGTGCTGTTGCCGGTGACGAACGGGTCGCCGTGATTCGGCCGATCGAACGCGATGCGCTTGCTGACCCACGGCAGCCAGCGATACAGGTTCATCACGCCGTTGGCCTTCGCGAACAGCCAGTTCGAACCGGTCAGCGTGCCTCGAAGGGTCGCGCCGTAGCGGATGTGGACGAGCGTCGTCGCGCCATCGGCGAGGGACTTGCCGAGTGGGACGCTGATCGTCTGGTCGCTGATCGTGGCGGCCACGGTCGAGCCGTCGACCAGGACCGGTCGAAGCGAGATCCCGCCCAGACGGGCGGCGATCGTGTTGAACTCGAGCCGGTCGATCGCCGCGCCGGACCGATTCCGGACGGTCGCCTTCGAATCGACATAGACGGCCCGGCTCGCCCAACCGAGCTTGAGGACGCTGACGTACGTCGCGTCCACCCGGAGCGTGGAGGCGGCCCTCGCCGCGGGGGTGGCGGCGGGGAGGAGCAGCGCCACGACGGCCAGGGTCAGGGCGGCCGCGACGATCGACGGGCGGGCCATGGCGGCCATGCTACCCCAGCGTCGCCGGATGACCGGCCCGTACACTTCGGCCGTGACCGATACCGTCGCCATCGACACGCCGTTCCTCCAGGCCATCTCGTCGCGCCTCCCGGGGATGCGGCTGCTGACCGATCCGGGCGATCGCGAGTCCTACCGCTTCGATGAGACGGCGTACCTGACGCCCGGACTGCCGGGCGCCGTCGCGCTCCCGACGGAGACGGCCCAGGTGTCCGAACTGCTGCGTCTCGCGACGGAATTCCGCGTGCCCGTCGTCCCGCGCGGCGCTGGTTCCGGGCTGTCCGGGGGCGCCACCGGCATCGAAGGCGGACTGACGATCGCCTTCACGGCGATGGACAGGATCCTCGAGATCGACACGGCGAACCTCGTCGCCGTCGTCCAGCCGGGCGTCATCAACGCGACGCTGAAGGCCGCGGTGGCGGAGGTCGGCCTGTTCTACCCGCCCGATCCGGCGAGCTACGAGATGTGCTCGATCGGCGGCAACCTGGGTACCAACGCCGGCGGCCTGTGCTGCGTGAAGTACGGCCAGACGCGCGAATCCGTCCTGTCCCTCGAGGTCGTCATGGCCGACGGGACCGTCATCCGGACGGGCGGCAGGAACATCAAGGACGTGGCGGGGTATTCGCTGACGCATCTCATCGTCGGGAGCCAGGGGACGCTGGCGGTGATCACGGAGGCGACGCTCCGGCTGCGACCGGCACCGCCGCCACGCTCCACCCTGCTGGCGTTCTTCCCGTCGCTCGAGGCGGCGGGAGACGCGGTGGCCGGCATCGCGGCGGCCGGGCTCACGCCGGTGACGCTCGAGCTCCTCGACAGGAACACGATCGGGGCCGTGGACGACATGAACCATCTCGGCCTGGACCGCGAGGCAGCCGCGATGTTGATGATCGAGTCGGACATGCCGGGCGCCGCGGCGGCCGCGGAACTGGAACGCGCCGACGCGGTCTGCACGGCGGCCGGCGCCACGTCCACGATCCGCTCGGAGACGGAACAGGAGGCGGATCTCCTCCGACAAGCGCGACGAGCGGCCCACTGGGCGTTCGAGCGCATCGGCGACGTCCACATGGAGGACATCGTGGTGCCGCGAGCGCGGGTCCCGGACATGCTTCGGGCGATCGAGGCGATCGGGGTCAAGCACGGCGTCCGCATGGGTGCCTTCGGCCACGCCGGCGACGGCAACCTGCACCCGGATCTCGTCTTCGAACGCGGCGATCCGATGGCGCACGAACTGACCGAGCGCGTCCGCGTCGACCTCTACCAGACCGCCATCGACCTCGGCGGCAGCGTGACCGGCGAACACGGCATCGGCACGGCCCGCCGCGACTGGCTGGTCCGCCAGCGCGGCGACGACGCGGTCCGCGTGATGCGCTCGATCAAGGCCGCGCTGGATCCGCTGGGCATCCTCAACCCGGGGCGCGTGCTCCCGGACGAGTGACGGCTCGACACGCGACCCTGCACGCGAGGCCCGAACCGGAAGGGGGCACCTTGACAGGAGCCTGACCTCGGCCGGATGATGCCGTGGCCGTGCATGCACATCTGTATCGTACAAACGTACCGACCACCGACGGGCCCGCGTGAGCGACTTCGAGCAGCTCGTCCGGGTGAGTCGGCTGTACTACGAGCTGGGTGAGACCCAGAACGCCATCGCCGAGCTGATGGGCGTCACCCGCCCGCAGGTGTCGCGGCTCCTCAAGCGCGCCCGGGCCGAGGGCATCGTGGAGATCCGGATCGTCGATTCGACGACGGCCACGAGTCCGGCGGGGGAGGCGCTCCGACGCACCTACGGCCTGGACGCCGTCCACCTCGCGCCGACGATCGTCGGGCCCGAGGACCTCACGCGACGCATGGTCGGGCGGCTCGCGGCCCAGGTCCTTCGCCCGACCGTCCGCGACGGCGCGATCATCGGGGTGGGGGACGGCGCCTCCGTCTCGGCCGCTGCGGATGCCCTCGAGGAGACCGCCAGCCCGATCGCGGCCACGGTCCTGCCGCTGTGCGGCGGTCACTGGTCGACCGGCCCGGAACGTGAGCCGTACCGGCGCATCGCGGAGGCCCTCGGCGCTCAGCCGCACGGCCTGATGGCCCCGGGCCTGGTCGATGACGCCGCCACGAAGCGAGCGCTCGTTGCCCACGCCGGCGTGCGCGCGGTCGTGGATCTGTGGGACCGGCTCGACGTCGTCCTGTTCGGGATCGGTGGCCCATCGTGGAGCGTCTCGGCGGTCGGTGCGGAGACGGAACGCCAGCTCGAGGCCGCCGACGCGGTCGGCGAGGTGCTCATCGCCCCGTTCGATCTGGATGGTCGCTTCGTCTGTCCGGCCATGCGTGAGCGCGTGATCGCGTTCGATGCACGCGCGCTCGGTCGCGTGCCGGTCGCCATCGGCGTGGCGTCGGGCGAGACCAAGGTCAAGGCGATCCTCGGCGCCCTGCGCGCCGGCGTCGTCCGGACGCTCGTCACGGACGTCGCGACCGCGGAGGCCGTCGTGGCGCTCGACGCGGAGACCCTCGCTCCATGAGCCGGACCGTTCGCGCCACTCGACCCGCCGCGATCCTCGGCATCGACCTCGGGACGAACGAGGTCAAGGCCGGCCTCGTCACGCTCGACGGCGAGCTCTTGGCGCTCGCCCGATCCGGCTACGAGCTCGACGTGGGTCGGCAGCCGGGCTGGGCCGAGCAGGATCCAGGCGCCTGGTGGTCGGCAGTCGTATCGGCGGTCCGCGCCCTGCGCGTGTCGGAGGTCGCGGACATCGTCGCCATCGGCGTGGATGGTCACGGACCCACCCTCGTCGCCGTGGACGGCCGGGGTGAGGCGACCCGACCCGCCATCACCTGGATGGATACCCGTTCGATCGCCGAGGCGGACGAGCTGGCCGACGCAACGGGCGTCCGCGGCTGGGCGCTCGCCGGACTGCCGGCCGCGCTGTGGGTGGAACGCCACGATCCGACGGCCGCCGACGCGACGCGCTGGTACCTCGCGACCTGGGAGTGGCTCGCGTTCCGCCTGACCGGGGAGGCCGTCGCGCCGCTCACCCCGAGCCAACTCGTCCCTGACCCGGCCCAGGTGGGCGCCGCCGGCATCCCGGCTGCACGACTGCCCGCGACCGGCGAGACCGGCTCGCTCGTTGGCCGCCTGACCGGCGCGGCGGCCGACGCCCTCGGCCTGCAGGCCGGCATCCCGGTCGCCGGTGGCACGGTCGATGCGTTCGCGAGCTACCACGGCGCTGGGCTCCTGCGGGCCGGCGACGCCTACGACCCCGGCGGGTCGGCGGGCGGGTTCGGCGTCTACTGGGATCGCCCGGTCGAGGTCCCGGGCGGGTTCGTGACGCCCGCGCCGCTCGCCGGCCACTTCAGCGTGGGGGCCGCGATGGCCGCCACGGGACGGGCGCTCGATTGGTACCGAGACGCGATCCTCGCCGACACGATCTCCACCGATGCCCTCCTCGCCGAGGCGGCTGCCACCCCGCCCGGCGCCGATGGCCTCGTCTTCCTGCCGTACCTCGCGGGTGAGCGGTCGCCGATCTGGGACCCCGACGCCCGCGGCGTCTTCGCCGGCCTGACCCTCGCGCACGGACGCGGCCACCTGGCGCGGGCCATCCTCGAGGCCTCCGCCCTGGCCATCCGGCACGTGGCCGCGCCGATGCTCGCCGCGGGCGTGCAGGTCCGCGACATGCGCGTGTGCGGCGGCCCGGCCCGGAGCGCCGTGTGGAACCAGATCAAGGCCGATGTGACCGGCTTCTCGGTCGCCGTCCCGGCGGTCCTGGAGACCGCCGTCGTCGGCAGCGCGATCCTGGGCGCCTGCGCCATCGAGGTCTACCCGGACCTGCCGGCCGCCATCGGTGCGATGACCCGCATCGACCACCGACTCGAACCGAACGCTGAGCTCGCCCCGACCTATGCCCGCCTGTTCGAGGCCTACGTGGCGCTGTATCCGGCGACGGCGCCGATCCTGCGGTCACTGTCAGGGCCGTCCGCATGACCGCGACCACACGCGGAGCCATCGCGCTGACCGGCGCGGGCGTCACGTTCCCGACCCGCGACGGGGAGCCACTCGTCGCCCTGGATGGTGTGGACCTGGCCATCGAGGGCGGTGAGGTCATCGCCCTCATCGGACCCAACGGCTGCGGGAAGTCCACGCTCCTGCGGGTCATCGCGGGGCTGCTGGCGCCGGCGACGGGCGTCGCCGCCCTCGACGGGACCCCGATCACGGGCCCGGACCCGCGCATCGGCCTCGTCTTCCAGGAGCCGCGCCTGCTGCCGTGGCGGACGAGCGCGGACAACATCACGTACCCGCTGGAGCTCGATGGCTGGTCGGCCGATCGGCGCGCGGCCCGCCTGTCCGAGCTGACGGAGCTCGTCGAACTCGATGCCTCCGCGGTCACCTCGCGACCGTCCGAGCTGTCCGGTGGCACCCGCCAGCGCGTCGCGCTCGCCCGGGCCCTGGCGCTCTCGCCCGAGGTCCTGCTGCTCGACGAGCCGTTCAGTGCGCTCGATGCGATGACCCGCGAGCGGTTCGACCTCGAACTCCTGCGGCTCTGGGACAACGCCGAGACGACGATCGTCATGGTCACCCACAGCATCCCCGAGGCCGTGCTCGTCGCGGACCGCGTCGTCGTCATGTCGCCACGTCCGGGTCGGATCGCCGCGGAGGTCGTGGTCGACCTGCCTCGGCCGCGGACCCTGGCCCAGATGGACACGCCGGCCGCCACCGCGACGATGGCCCGCGTCCGCGAGCACCTGGAGATCGCGGCATGACCCAGGACCGCCTCGTGACGCGATCGAGCGTCATCACCGTCCTCGGGGCGCTCGTCGTCTTCCTGCTCGTCTGGCGGGCGATCGTGTTCATCGGCGGCTATCCGCCGTTCATCCTCCCGACGCCAGAAGCCGTCCTCGGGCGGTTCATCGGGGCGATCGGCGACGGCATCCTCTGGCCGCACTTCGTGACGACCCTCGTCGAGGTCGCCCTCGGGTTCTCCGTCGGGGCCACGGCCGGTGTCGTCATCGGCTATGTGTTGGCCCGTAGCGCCGTCGTCGAGCGGCTCGCGTCGCCGTATCTGGTCGCCGCCCAGGCGGTCCCGATCCTGGCCATCGCGCCGTTGCTCGCCCTGTGGTTCGGGCCGGGCCTGCTCAGCAAGGTCGTCATCTGCTCGCTGATCGTGTTCTTCCCGGTCGCCATCTCCACGATGGTCGGGATCCGGTCGGTCGACCCGCGACTCCTCGAGCTCGGTCGCAGCCTGCGCGCGACCCAGCGCCAGGTGCTCACGACCCTCGAGATCCCGGCCGCGCTCCCGAACATCCTCGGCGGGATGCGCGTCGGCGTGACCCTGGCCGTCGTCGGAGCCGTCGTCGGGGAGTGGGCCGGCGCCGAGCGCGGGCTCGGCGTCCTCATCAACCTGGCGCGCGGCTCGCTGTTCGATATCCCACTCATGTTCGCCGCGCTGCTCACGCTCGCCCTGATGGGCATCGTCCTGTACCTCGCCGTCGTCTTCGTCGAGCGCCAGCTCGTCGGTGCTCGCTGAACTCGTCATCCATCCTCGCGTACGCCATCGATCGTTGGAGGTCTTCGTGTCGTCACTTCGCTCCCGAACCGTCGTCCTCGGGATCCTGCTCGCCGTCCTCGTCGCCGCGTGCGGTGGCGGCGGCGCGTCGCAACTGCCGTCCGCCTCGATCGCGACGTCACCGTCCGACGACGTCAGCAACGAGCCGAGCCTGGAGCCGACCGCGCTGACCGTCGGCCTCGGCTACATCCCGAGCGTCCAGTTCGCACCGTTCTACCTCGCCGAGCAGACCGGCCTGTACGAGGCCGCCGGCCTGACCGTCACGTTCCAGAACAAGATCGACCCGGACCTCGTCGCGCTGGTCGGCGCCGGCAGCATCGACGTGGGCATCTCCGACGGCACGAGCGTCATCCCGGCGGTCAGCCAGGCGATCCCGATCCAGTACATCGCGACCATCTACGGCAAGTTCCCGAACGTGGTGTTCGCCAAGGCCTCGACCGGGATCACGAGCGCGGCCGACCTCGAGGGCCGCAAGATCGGCACCCCGGGTCGCTACGGCTCGGGCTGGATCATGCTCCAGGCGCTGCTGGCGTCCGCGGACCTGACGACCGACGACGTCGAGATCGTCGAATACCCGGACTTCACCCAGCGGATCGCCGTCGAGCAGGGAGCGGTGGACGCCGCGACGGGGTTCTCGAACAACGAACCGGTCCAGCTGGAGCTGGGCGGCAGCCCCGCGACCATCCTGCGCATCGACGACATCACGCCGCTTCCCGGTCCTGGCCTGATCGCCGGGACCGCGACGCTCGAGACGAAACACGACGCCATCTCGGCGTTCGTCGCCGCTACCCTCCAGGCGATGGAGGAGATCAAGGCGAACCCCGAAGCGGGCCTGGAGGCCGCGATCACGGCCGTCCCCGAGCTGGCGGCGGACCGCGCCGGCCAGCTCGCCGTCCTCGAAGCCACGATCGACTCCTGGAAAGGCCCGGTCCAGGCCGAGTTCGGGCTGGGCGCCATCGACACCGACGGCTGGATCGCCTCGATCGACTACCTGACGACCCTTGGGCTCGTCCCGAACCCGGTCGTGGTCGAGGATGTCGTCCGGACGGACCTGCTCCCGGGAGGCGACTGACCGTCGTGCTGGCTGGCGTCCGTCCGAGCGGCCGGCGGCGGTCCTGGTGGCTGCGCGAGGCGCTCTCGGCCGAGGCGGCTGTCACCCCGCATCTGGCCGGTGCCGCCCCGCCGTTGCGCGGCTCGATCACGGCCGACGTCGTGATCCTCGGTGGCGGCTACACCGGCCTGTGGACCGCGTATCGCCTGACGGAGATCGCCCCGAGTGCCCGGATCGTCCTGCTGGAGTCGGACATCTGCGGTGGCGGGCCGTCCGGGCGGAACGGTGGATTCGCCACGGGCTGGTGGGATGAATTGCCGACCCTGATCGAGCGGCACGGCGAGGCCGGGGCCGTGGCGCTGTGTCGAGCGATGGACGACGCGGTGGACTCGCTGGGGACGTGGTCCGCCGACCACGGCGTGGACGCCTGGTACCGGAAGGCGGGTTCGATCTCGGCGAGCGCCGCGCCGGCCCAGGACGACGGCTGGGTGGAGGCGGTCGAGGCGTGCCGGGCGGTCGGGGAGCCGGGGCGATACGTGGCCCTGTCGGCCGGCGAGCTGTCCGCGCGGGTGGCGTCGCCGGTGTTGCGCGCCGGTGCACTCATGCCGGGCGCGGCCACGGTCCAGCCCGCGGTCCTGGCCAGGGCCCTGCGGCGAGTCGTGCTGGAGCGCGGTGTCCAGATCCACGAAGGGACGACCGTCACGGAACTCGACGGGGAGCGGCCCGGCTGGCTCGGCGGCGTCGGCGCCGGTCCGCGTCGGGCGCCGGCCGGTCGCGCGGGGCGGGCGGGCGGTGGCGCTGGCCCGGTCCGGGTCCGGACGACCTCGGTCGCCGGGGACGGGCAGGTCACCGCGAGGGCAGCGGTCGTGGCCCTCAACGCGTGGGCGGCGGCGTGGCCGTCATTCGGGCGGCGGCTCGTGACCTGGTCCAGCTACATCGTCCTGACCGAGCCCATCCCGGATCGCCTCGCGGACCTCGGCTGGACCGGCGGGGAGGGGCTGGCCGACGCCCGGTTCACGCTCCACTACCTGCGGACGACGCCCGACGGGCGCATCGCCATCGGTGGGGGCGGGGGCCGCGCCGGGTTCGGCGGTCGGATCGGGCCCGCGTTCACGGACGATGCCCAGTCCACGGCCCGCGCCGCGGCCGGGCTGCGGCGCCTCTTCCCGTCCTTGCGCGACGTCCGGATCGAGGACGCCTGGGGCGGCCCGATCGACATCACGGCGGACCACCTGCCGACCTTCGCGTCAGTCCCGGGCCGGCCGATCCACTATGGGCACGGCTACTCGGGGAACGGCGTCGCGCCGTCCGTCGTGGGCGGACGGATCCTGGCGGCGCTCGCCGTGGAGGCGGTCGCGGACCCGGCCCTCGCGCTGCCGCTCGTGGGCGTGCGGCCGCGGGCGTTCCCACCGGAGCCGTTCCGGTACATCGGCGCCCGGGTCGTCCGCGAGGCGATCGTTCGCCGCGAGCAGCTCGAGGAGCAGGAGCGCCCGGTCAACCCGGTCCTGCGCGAGGCCACGCGTCTCCCGAAGCGGATGGGCTA
>CAZOHT010000040.1:4657-8355 GCA_964579825.1 uncultured Anaerolineaceae bacterium | reverse complement strand
AGGGGCCGTCCACGCTCGGAGGCTGAGCGGGAATGGGCCGTTTGGTGTAGGATTCGAAACCCCGCCGGTCACTCCTGTGCATCGGCGATTCCGACCCCCGTGCAGGAGTCCCTGTGAACAGTCGTCCGCCTGTCAAGCCCGCCAATGGCGCCGTCGAGCCGTTCAAGCACGTCATCGACGAGTACAAGCACCAGGCCCAGACGATCACCTGCACCTGCGGATGGCACGGGAGTTCGGCGACGATCGATCGGACCGGCTCCGAGTGGACCGCCCACCTGATCGAGGTTCGCGGCAAGAAGCGCTGATGCCGGGCGGGCCGCGCGGCCCGTGCTAGCATCGCCCCCGTCGTGAGCGTCCCCCTCGACGGATCGGATCCCGGACCCGCCCCAACGCTGCCCACCCACGGGCCGTTCGGCCTGCGCGCCCGCTTGTTGACACCCGTCGGGAGTGGCGGTTCCCGTCATGAGGCTGACGGTCTGCTGATCGTGGATGGCGCCGGGCGGATCGACTTCGCGGGCGCCGCCGGCGAGCGGCCCGACGACGCGGCCACGGCCCTGGACCTGCGTCCGTGGGTCCTGATGCCCGGGATGGTCGATCTCCACGCGCACCTGCCCCAGCTGCCGAACGCGGGTCTTGGGGCGGGGCTGGACCTGCTGACCTGGCTCGATCGCTACGTCTTCCCGCTCGAGCGCGACTTCGACGAGGCCGCCGCGGAGCGCCTGGCACCGGTCGCGTGGCGGGCGTTCGCGGCTGCGGGCACGACGACGGCTCTCGTGTACGGCGCGGTCTACGAGGCCAGCCTGGACGCGTCGTTCCGGGCGGCCGAAGCGCACGGGATCCGGGCGATCGTCGGCAAGGTGATGATGGATCGCGGCACGTACGACCCGGTCATCAAGCCCTCGGCGATCCTGGAGCAGTCGCTTCGCGAATCGGCGGATCTCATCGCCCGATGGCATGGGCGCGACGACGGGCGGTTGCGCTACGCGGTGACGCCGCGCTTCGCCATCTCGTGCTCCGCGGAGCTGTTGCGCGAGTCCGCGGCCCTGGCCGCGTCGACCGGCGCGTACTGGCAGACCCACGTCTCGGAGGACCGCGGCGAGATCGCCGAGACCGCCCGGCTCTTCCCCGAGGCCCAGGATTACGTCGACGTCTACGACCGAGCCGGCGGGCTGGGGGAGCGGACCGTGCTGGCGCACGCGGTGCACCTGTCCGATCGTGAGCTGGCACGGCTCGTGGAGACCGGCACGCACGTGGCCCACTGCCCGGCCTCGAACCTGTTCCTCGCCTCGGGCGTCATGCCGCTGGCGCGGTACCAGGCGGCCGGGCTCTCGATGGGTCTGGGGTCCGACGTGGCGGGCGGCCCGGATCTGTCGATCTTCACCGCGATGCGGGTGAGCTTCTATGCCCAGAACGCGCTGCGCGTCGGCGGGTTGGCCGACACGCCGGCTCCCACCCCGCTCGACTGGCTCCGGATGGGGTCGCTCGATGGCGCCCGGGCGCTCGGGCTCGGCGAGGTCGTCGGGTCACTCGAGGCCGGCAAGGAGGCCGACGTCATCGTGGTCGATCCGTCGTACGTCGCGGCCGTGCCCGGCGAGTTCGACGACGATCCCGAGGACCTCGCATCACGACTCATCTTCCGCGCCCATCCGGACATGGTCCGTGGCGCCTGGGTCCGCGGACGCCGCCTCGAGCTTCGCTAGTCGTCGCTGGGGATCGGCTCGGCTCTGGACTCGAAGAGGGTGCGCCGCGCACCCGACGGCAGGATCGCGAGCTCGGCGGCGCGCAGCAGGTAGTCGACGAGGATGGCTTCGTCGATGTCGATCTCGGGCTCGAAGGTGACGTAGCGGAACTTCTTGAGCCGCTCCTGGGCGCCCTGGAGGAGGTGGTCCGGGTCGGCCAGCAGCGTGCCGTGCTCGAAGCCGAGGTGGATGTGGTGGCGTTCCGGGCCGATCCACGCGAAGTTCCGAACGCGCTTCCCATCGGGCAGGGAGTAGGCGATCCAGCGCCACCCGGTGCGGACGGTCTCGACGCTGCCCGGTACGGTCGCGAGGACGAGCGCCCGCAGCGTGCGGCCCGTCTCACGGATCGCCGGCGGGAACGCGTCGAGCAGGGACTCGGCGGGCGGCTGGTCGTGCATTCGCTGAATGATGGCGCAGGCAGGTGTCGACCGACGTCAGGTCCGACCGTCCGATATGGTCACCATATGCACATGGCGTTGGCGTGACCGAGCCGTTCGACCTCCTGATCACGGGCGGCACGATCGTCGACGGGACCGGCGCACCCGGGCGACCGGGGAGTGTCGGCGTCCGCGGTGAGCGACTGGAGCTCCTGCCGCCCGCGGGGCCGGACGCACCGGCCTTGGCCGCGCTCCGAACCATCGATGCCACCGGGTCGATCGTGGCGCCCGGGTTCATCGACCTGCACAGTCACGGCGGGCTCACGATCCTCGCGGAGCCGCAGCATGAGCCCAAGGTCCGCCAGGGAGTGACCACCGAGGTCGTCGGCGTCGATGGCAACGGGTTCGCGCCGTTCGAGCACAAGGCCGACCTCGAAGCCTTCGTGGAACTGGACTCCGGCCTCGATGGCCGCCCCGACATCGACTACGCGTGGAGCACCGTCCAGAGCTACCTCGCCCGGTATGACGGCACGGTCAGCCTCAACGTCGCGACGCTGGTCGGCAACTCCGCGCTCCGGATCGGGGCGGTCGGCTGGGACGACCAACCCACGACGCCCGCCACCCTGGACCGGATGCGCGGACTGCTGCGCGACGCGATGGCCGAGGGAGCCGTGGGCCTGTCCTCGGGCCTCGACTACCCGCCCGGCAGCTACGCCACGACCGAGGAACTCGCCGCGCTCACCGAGGCGGCCGGTCGCGCCGGCGGGTTCTACCACACGCATGTGCGCTACCCGCTGGGCGACCGCTACCTGGACCCGTTCCGCGAGGCGATCGAGATCGGACGGCGCGCCGGCGCGCCCGCCCACATCACCCACTTCTACCATCGTGAGACGCATCCAGGCGGGCCCGAGGCGATGCTGGCGCTGGTCGACGACGCGCGAGCGGAGGGCCTCGACGTCACCTTCGACGCCTACCCGTCCGAGTGGGCGAGCACGCGCTTGCTGATCCAGCTCCCGGGCTGGATCCAGTCCGGCGGACCGGAACCGCTCAAGGCGCGCCTCGCTGACGCCGCCGCGCGTGACCGACTGCGTGCCGAGTTCAAGACGCGTGGCGCCTCCTACACCGGGCCCGGCGGCTGGTCCGACCTTCGGCTCGGCGCCTTCACCCACCCGGAGAACCTGCGCTGGGAGGCCCGGACGCTCGCCGACGTGATGGCCGAGACGGGCCACGACGCCGTCGATGTCATCTGCGACCTCTTGCTCAGTGAGCGCCTCGGCGTGAACCAGGTCACGAGCGGGCCATGGTCCGAGACCCTGCGGCCGTTCGTCGTGCATCCGCACGGGATGGTCGGCACCGATTCGACGTTCATCGGTGCCAAGCCGTCACCGCGGACCTACGGCAGCTTCCCGCGGATCCTGGGCCAGTTCGTGCGGGACGAGGCGCTCATGAGCCTCGAGGAGGCGATCCGCAAGATGACCTCGGCGCCGGCCGCGCGACTTGGGTTGACGCAGCGCGGGACGCTCCGGGACGGGGCGTTCGCCGACATCGTCGTGTTCGACCCGGCGACGATCCGCTCCACGGC
>CAZOHT010000040.1:0-4557 GCA_964579825.1 uncultured Anaerolineaceae bacterium | reverse complement strand
GGGTCGGAGCCCGGTGTGACTTCGGGCCGGGTCGCGGGATCCGGCTCGGGCGGGACTAGCTCCCGAACGCGGGCTCCATGCCGGTGGTCGGCCCACTGGCCGTGCCACTCGCGGGCCCGCTCGCCGCGCCGCTGGCCGGGCCGCCCGGGAGGTCCTGCTGGTTGGCCGCGCGATGCATCTCGGCGAACATCCGCGACGCGGCCACGACCTGCGCTTCGGCGAGCGACGACTCCGTGGCCGAGGCCCAGCCGATGGCGAGGCGCAGCGACACCGCGCCCGAGGCGAGCCAGAGGTCGCAGGCCGTGCGGACCCGCTCGACGTAGTTGATGGCCTGGACCTCGTCCGTCTCGGGCAGCAGCACGGCGAACCGGCCCGTGCCCAGGCGAGCGACGTGGTCGGCGGTTCGCGCGTTCCGACGCAGGGAGTCGGCCACCGCGGGCACCAGCCGGTCGATCGCCGTCTCGCCGAGTCGGTCGACCAGGCGATCCAGCCCCTCGACCTCGACCATGACGATCGTCGCAGGCCGACGGTAGCGCTGGATGCGCTGGTCTTCGTCGGCCACGAGCCGCGCGAAGGGGACCGGGAGCAGCAACCCGGTCAGGGCATCGGTGTACATCCCCGCACCCGGTGCCGGCTCGATGGTCCGTGCCGCGCCGGGCGCTCCGAAGCCGGCCGTCCGCGTCGACGTCCCGGTGCCCGCCCCAGCCGCCGCGACGGGCGCTGCGGCGTCCTGGCGCCGACGACGCGCGGCCAGGACAAGGGCGACCAGGATCAGGACGACGTTGGCGATGACGACGATGACGAGGAGCGCGGAGAGGACTTGCTGCGGATCCATGGTCCGGATGACTCCAAATGATTGCTGGGCCAAGGACGCTCGATGATAGGGGTACTAGTGCGGCAAAACGGGCAAACCAGTACCCCGTAGGACGACTTCCCGGTGCCCCTCCGCAACGCGGAGGACCGTCCGGTGGGGTCCGGTCCGGACTGGTGTGCGCGCCGCCCGGATCGGTCCAAGCCGGTCGACGGCCGGTTCGGGGATGTATCCTCGGCGGCCAGAGGAGGATCGCCCCCGAATGACGACCCGGACCGAGTCGCCCGGCGCCATCGTCATCCAGCCTGGCACGATCGTACCCGGCCGCGCCCGGGGTGTCGCCCCGCTCCGTCGGGAGGGACCGTCGAAGCTGACCGGGGCCGCCAAGTACGCCGACGACCTCGTCTTCCCGGGCGCCTGGTACGGCGCGACCATCCGCAGCACGGACGCGCACGCCCGCCTGATCGCCATCGACCTCGACCCGGCGTTCGACTGGTCGTCCGTCGTCGTCGCGACCGCCGCCGACATCCCGGGCGACAACATCGTGAGTTCGATCAAGTCGGACCAGCCGATCCTGGTGCCTGTCGGCGGCGAGATCCAGCATCACGCCGAGGCACTCGCCCTCATCGCGGCCGCGGATCGCGGCACGTTGCGGGCCGCCCGCCGGCACCTGCACGTCCGGACCGAACCGCTCCCAGCCGTGTTCGACGCGCTCGAGTCGGACCACGTGTTCGCCACGTACAGCATCGGGGCGGCCGACGTGGACGCCGCGTTCGCGGCCGCCGACCTCGTCCTCGAGGGTGAGTACCGGGTCGGCCACCAGGAGCAGCTCTACATCGAGAACAACGCGATGATCGCCGTGCCCCGCGAGGACGGCGGCGTCGCGGTCCACGGCTCGCTCCAGTGCCCGTACTACGTGCACTCGGCGCTCAAGCGTGGCCTGGCCCTGACCGACGAGCAGGCCCAGGTCGTCCAGGCCGAGACGGGCGGCGGGTTCGGCGGCAAGGAGGAGTTCCCGTCGGTCATCGCGCTCCATGCGTCGCTGCTGGCGGGGAAGGCCGGGCGCCCGGTCCGGATGATCTACGACCGGCACGAGGACATCGCCGCCACGACGAAGCGCCACCCGGCGATCGTCCGCCACCGGACGGGCGTGACCCGCGATGGGCGGCTCGTCGCCCAGGACATCGAGGTCGTGATGGACGGCGGGGCGTACTGCACGCTCACGCCCGTCGTCCTGTCTCGGGGCGCGCTGCATGCCGGCGGTCCCTACCGGTGTCCGAACGTCCGGATCCGCGCCCGGGCGACCCGCACGAATACGCCCCCGAACGGCGCGTTCCGCGGATTCGGGGCGCCGCAGACCGAGTTCGCGGCCGAGACCCACCTGAACCGGATCGCCGAGGCGCTCGGGATCTCGCCGCTCGAGATCCGTCGCCGGAACGTGTACGTCCCGGGCGATGTGACGCCGACCGGCCAGGTCCTGCGCGACAGCGTGGCGGGCGAGGAGGTCCTCGAGCGGGCCGCCGAAGCCTCCGAGTTCGAGCGCCTGCGCTCGCGGATGGGCACCGCGCGATCCGGCCGTGTCGGGTCCGGCAGCATCCCGGGCTCGGCCCTGCGGACCGGCGTGGACCGCGTTGCCAGCGGGATCGGCCTGGCACTCGCCTGGCATGGGGCCGGGTTCACGGGGTCGGGCGAGGTCCACCTGGCGTCCGTGGCATCCGTCGAGCTCACATCGGCCGGGGTGATCCGCATCCTGACCGCCTCGACCGAGATGGGGCAGGGGACCAAGACGATCTTCCCGCAGCTCGTCGCGGAGGCCCTTGGGGTCACGTACGACGAGGTCGAGATCGCGCCCCAGGACACGGCCATCGTGCCCGACAGCGGACCGACCGTCGCGAGCCGCACGACGATGGTCGTCGGCGGGTTGCTGGTCCAGGCCGCGGGCCGGCTCCGGGCCGAGGTGGAGGCCGCGACTGGCGGACGCTTCACCGATACGTATCGGGCGCACGCCGCGACCCACGGTCCCATCCGGATCGACCAGCGCTTCGAGCCCTACCCGGGCGTGCCGTTCGACGACGCGACCTATACCGGCGACGCCTATCCGGCGTTCGGCTGGGCGGCCTGCGTCGCCCGGGTGGACGTGGACCTGGACACGGGCGAGGTCCACGTGCGGGACGTGGTCGCCGCCGATGACATCGGGCGGGTCGTGCACCCGGTCCTCGCCGAAGGCCAGGTCGAGGGCGGGACGCTGCAGGCGGTCGGCTACGCGACGATCGAGGAGATCAAGCTGCGCGACGGCCGCTACCTGAACGACCGACTTGCCACGTACATCATCCCGACCGCGCTGGACGCCCCACGGATCTCGACGATCCTGGTCGAGGCGCCGTTCGGGGCCGTGCCGCATGGCGCCAAGGGGGTCGGCGAACTGCCGATGGACGTCGGGGCGCCCGCCGTGGTCGCGGCGATCGCGGATGCGACCGGGGTGTGGATCCACGACCTGCCCGCCAGCCCGGAACGGATCCTCGCCGCGATGGCCGGACTGCCGGACGTGGCCGGGCTGCGACCCGGCGCCTCGGAGCCAGCCGCCCGACGATCGGCCGGCGGCGACGCATGAGCGTCTACCGGTTCACCCTCAACGAGGCCGCCACCGAGGTGGACGTTCCCGGGATGCGCCGGCTGCTCGACGTCCTTCGCGAGGAGCTCGACCTGACCGGCACCAAGGAGGGCTGCGGCGAGGGCGAGTGTGGCGCCTGCACGGTCCTGCTCGACGGCGCGCCGGTGGACGCCTGCCTCGTGCCGATCTGCCAGGTCGACGGGTCGACGGTCCGAACGGTCGAAGGACTCGGCGCCGGGCCCGACGCCGCGCCTGGCGTCAGGACGGACGGTGCGGCCGGACTCGATGCCCTGCAGGCCGCGTTCCTCGAGACGGGCGGCGCCCAGTGCGGGATCTGCACGCCGGGGATGCTGATGTCGGCCCGCGCCTACCTCGACGCCGGCGGTGGGCCGGACGAGGACGCGATCCGCGCCGCGATCGCCGGGAACCTGTGCCGCTGCACCGGCTACACGAAGATCATCGATGCCATCGCGCTGGCTGCCCGCGACCGAACAGGAGGCATGGCATGAGCCAGGACACCGAGCGCATCCCGATCCCGTCGAACGGCACCGGACCGACGCCGCCCATCGCACCGACGGTGCCGGCCACGGACCGCCGAGGCGCGACCGCGACGGTCGTGCCCCGCGACCAGACCGTGGGATTCACGCCGAACCAGCTGGCCGCCGGATTCGGGATCGTGGCCGGCCTGCTGCTGCTCCTCGTCGGCGCGCGCCGTCGACGCGGCGGCAAGTAGCGGCCCGGACGGACCCGGGACCGATCCGCCGATGCCCATCGAGCCGCCCGTCGTCAGCCCCGCCACCCTGCGCGAGGCGTACCGGGTCATGGCCGACTCGCCGCCGGCACGACCGATCGCGGGCGGCACGGACCTGATGGTGGCCCTGACCGGGGAGCTGGCTGAACCGCCGGCCCGGACCGTGGACCTGTGGCGCCTCGACGAGCTGCGCGGGATCACGTCGGACGGGGACGAGCTGACGATCGGCGCCCTCACCACCTACACCACGATCCGGACCTCGCCACTCTGTCGCGAGCATCTCCCCGGGCTGGTCGAGGCGGCCGCCACGATCGGCGCGGCCCAGATCCAGAACCGCGGGACGCTGGGCGGCAACATCGCGAACGCCTCGCCGGCCGGCGACAC